>JAKBCE010000011.1 GCA_021808195.1 Pseudomonadota bacterium | reverse complement strand
TTCCTAAAATTGCTCGATGAGAATGTTGTTGATGTTCAATGAGTTAGTGGTGGCCAGGGGTGGAATTGAACCACCGACACGCGGATTTTCAGTCCGCTGCTCTACCAACTGAGCTACCTGGCCGCCGCAGAAGGGGCCGGGTATTAGACAGGGCGGGGCAGAAGGCGTCAAGGCGGACAAGGGGGCATCGCACGACGGTCTTTTCGTGTCGCCCAGACACCAGATCTACTCCTCATGACGGGCCTCCCGCTCCCTCGACCCGCGCAGCTCGGATCCGAGAGCCCAATCAGCCCCCGGCCTCTCTCATCCGAGGGAGGCCGAAGCCCGGAAGCCGGGAGACTTGGCGCTTTCCGCTGGTGCCAACGCGCTAGACTGCATGATTGCGCCGATACGGATATCCCGCGCACGAAGTGCGCGCCATCGGGACCCATGCCCGGTGGCAGTGCGGACCTGCCAGGCATGGCACCAACGCTTGAACTGGGACGCGAGAGACGTATCGATATGAGCACAGTGGCCGATTCCCGGCCGCCGCCCCGCCTGGCGTCGGCGGCGGACATCATTCCCTGCACCGAGGAGCTGACCCACATTAATGAGTCACTGCACCGGCAGGAAGGGCTTCTCGCAGCTTCGGCCAAGGCGAGCCGGATGCTGCTCGAGGCGCCGGATGTGCGCGGGGCGATTCCGGAGGTCCTTCGCCTGATCGGCGAAGCGGCACATGTCGATCGGGTAAACGTGATGCTCGCTCGCAGCGGACCGGAAGGGGAGCCGCTGCTGGTGGTGGTCGGCGAGTGGACCGCCGAGGGCGTCACGCCCCACATCGACGATGCCGAGGCGCGCGCCTGTGATGAGCGGGAAATCTCCTCCGTCTCCGGTGAGCTGCGCGCCGGCCGAAGTGTCTGCATCAATCCCGGAGACGGCGGCGAGGGCTGCGGCAGCAGCCCGCGCTTCGATGGGATCGGCACACAGAGCAAAGCGGTGGTGCCAATCCTGGTGGCCGGGGAGTTCATTGGGGTCATCGGCCTCGACAATACCCGTCAGCGTCGCGCCATTGAGGCGGCGGAGCTCGCCGCGCTCGAGACGGCCGCGAGCGTGATCGGTGCTGCGCTGCACCGCCAACGGCTGCTCGATGACATGCGCCGCGAACGCGAGCGCGCCGCCGAGGAGCGGGCAACCGAGCTCGCCAAGGCAAATGCGGTGATCCGCGGCAACCTCGAGCGGCTGGCAAGCGAACCGGATCTGAACGGGTTCCTCGGCCACCTGCTGCTCGAGGCAACCCGCCAGTTCAATGCCGCCTCGGGCGCGGTCGTGGTCTCACGGGACAGCCTGCAGGAGTGGCGCATTGCCGCGCACGTGCGCGAGGGCAAGCTCGAAGAGCCTCCCTACCCGATCAGCGTGTCGACCGGCTCGCCGTTCGGCAACCGCTTCGGGCAGCCGCATGAGCCGATGTACCTCGACATTGCACAACAGCATCAGGAATTCTGGCCCGGCATGCTCCCATTCGACCGACGCGAGGGCTATGTCGGCAAGGTGGTCTATCCGCTGGTGTTCGGCTCGCGCAATGTCGGCTTTCTGATTCTGCGCTTCAGGCGCAAGGCCGAGGACGTCCCGCACAGTGAGCTGCTCGTGGCACTCGCCCAGCAGGCAACCCTCGCAGTGCAGCTAACGCGCCTCGCCTACCAAGCCAAGGAAGCGGCCGTGCTCGTCGAACGAGCGCGCATCGGGCAAGAGATCCACGATGGCCTGGCGCAGGCGTTTACGGGCATCCTGATGCAGCTCGGTGCCGTCGAGGAAGACCCGCCGTGCAAGAACAAGAACTCCAACCTCGCCATCGTGCTGACGCGCATTCGCGACCTGGCCCGCGACGGGCTCGCCGAGGCGCGCCGCTCGGTGATGGCGCTGCGGCTCGATCAGACCCGCCGCACCGGACTCGAGCTGGCGCTGCGTCAGCTCGCCGAGCGCTCCACCGTACCGGGCGGTGTCACCTGTACGTTCACGGGCGATGACATCAACACCGGATTGAGACCGGAGCAGGAGCACGAACTGCTGCGCATCGCCCAGGAGGCGGTGAGCAACGCCGTGCGCCATGCTCGCCCCAGCACAATACGCATCACGATGACGGACGATGACTCGCACTGGGTGATGTCCATCGAGGATGACGGACTCGGCATGGGGCAAAGTCCCGAGCGGCACGAGCGCCAGGGGTTTGGCCTGACCAGTATGCGTCAGCGCGCCACCGACATCGGCGGGGAATGGCGCATCGAGAGCCGTCCAGGATCGGGCACCCGGGTGAGCGTGCGCATGCAGAAGCGGAGAACGTGATGGCGGCCGAGATGCACAAGAAAATCCGGGTGATTCTCGCGGACGATCACCCTGTGGTACGCGACGGACTCGCGGCAATGGTCAACCAACAGCCCGACATGGAGGTGGTGGCCGAGGCCGGCGACGGTGATGCCGCGATCACGCTCTACGAGCAGCACCAGCCCGATGTCATGGTGCTCGACCTGCGCATGCCCAAGCGCGACGGGCTCGCCGTCGTGCAACGGGTGATGGAGATCAACCCCAAGGCGCGCCTGTTGATCATGACGACTTACGACGGCGATGAGGATATTTTCCAATGCCTCTCGCACGGCGCCAAAGGCTACATCCTCAAGGATGCCCCGCGACCGGAAATTCTCTCCGCGATCCGCGCGGTCAGCGAAGACCGCCCGTACACCTCCTCGACGGTGGCGGCAAAGGCGCTGCAGCGCATGGCCAAGCCGAGCCTCACCGAGCGCGAGCTCGACGTGCTCGAGCTCGTTGCGCAGGGTCGCAGCAACAAAGACATTGCCCGACGCCTGTCGATCACCGAAGGCACCGCCAAGACCCACGTGAAGTCGATCCTCACGAAGCTCGACGCCATCAGCCGCACGGAGGCGGTCGCCGTAGCCCACAAGCGTGGACTGATCCGCCTCTAAAGACCACGGCTTGGCACCCCGGCTGAACCGGGGCCGCAATGACCATTTTGTGACACCTCGACGGCCGTTTCGTGGTGTGCTTAACGCCATGGAACAAATTGGCGTCGTAGGCCTCTCCTACCGGCACGCAGGCGTGGACCAGGTCGCGCGCCTGTCGATCGACCGCGCCGAACTCCCGCAGCGTCTGCCCGAACTGCGCACCGCACTCGGTGCCGCGGAACTCGTCTATCTGGGCACGTGCAACCGCGTCGAGGTGCTCTATGCCACCGGCGATGGCCTGCCGGCCGGGGATCTGCGCGGCCCGGTGCTCGAGCAGCTAAGCGGCAGCGCTCCTGCGCCCGGCCATGCGCCGCGGCTGCTGCGCGCCTGGGCCGGCGAGTCGGCCATCGAGCACGTGCTGCTGGTCGCCTGCGGGCTCGATTCTGCGCAGGCCGGTGAGCGGGAAATCGCCGTGCAGTTGCGCCTCGCCTGGGAGAGCGCCCGCGAGGCCGGAACCTGCGGTCCGCTGCTCAACCGCCTGCTCGGGGAGGCGCTCGGCATGGCCAGCCGCGTACAGCGGCTGAGCGCTGGTATCCGTGCGCCTTCGCTAGCGGATCTCGCCGTGGAGCAGATGCTGCGTCACCTGGGCGAGCAGCGCGAACCCGTCGCGCTGCTCGGGGTCTCTCCGATGACCCGCCGCTGTGGACTCGCCCTCGCCGCCGCCGGCGTACCACTGCTCATCGTCAACCGGACCCTGGCGACCGCCGAGGCATTCGCGGCCGAGGTGAACGGTCGGGCCGTGGCGCTCGATTCCTTTCGCGAACAGCCCGAGGCGGTGGCCGGTCTGGTGCTCGCCGCCGGCGGTGGCACGGCGGTTCTCGCCGAACCGACGCTCGCGCGGCTGATCGCCCGCAGCCCGCGTCCGGCGCTCGCGATCGATTTTGGCGTTCCCCCGAATCTCGACCCGGATGCCGCCCGCCGCGCACACATCGAGCGCATTGGCATGGATGAGTTGGTCCACGCAGTCGAGGAGCAGCGCCTGAACCAACTGCTGCGCCTCGCGCCCGTACGTGCTGCGATCGATGAGCAGTTGAGCCGGTTGCGCGCCGAGATGGCCAGCCGTGCCATCGGGCCACGTCTGGCGGAGCTGCGCGAGACCTTCGAGCGCATCGCCGCTGAGGAGGCAGAGCGCGCCCTCGGCGCCCAGCTGCAGACGCTCGGGCCGGCCGAGCGGGAAGCCGTACGCCGCCTCACCGAGCGCGTCGCGCACAGCCTGGTGCACTTGCCCATTTCCGGCCTGCGGGCCGCCGCGCCGTACACCACCACGGACGTACTCGAGGCATTCTTCCGCGAGGCGCACAGACACCGTCGCGGCAGCGCGACCCACGCTTCACCGAACGCAAAGACCGCACCTTGCAACCCATGAGTCATCCCATTTCAGAACAGCTTTATGCCCGCGCCCGCGCGGTCATCCCCGGCGGAGTCAACTCGCCCGTACGCGCCTTTCGAGCCGTCGGCGGCACGCCGTTGTTCATCGTGCGCGGTGAGGGTCAGCACCTGATCGACGCCGACGGCCAGCGGTATCTCGACTTTGTTGGCTCGTGGGGACCGTTGATCCTCGGCCACGCTCATCCGGACGTCGTACGCGCGATCAGCGCGGCGGCCGCGCACGGCACCACTTTCGGCGCGCCCTGTGCCGCGGAAGTCGAGCTCGCCGAACGGGTCGTGGCCTGCTATCCCGGGATCGAACAGGTGCGCTTCGTCTCCTCGGGCACCGAGGCGGTGATGAGCGCGATCCGGCTGGCACGCG
Source organism: Pseudomonadota bacterium (assembly GCA_021808195.1). The sequence continues at coordinate 115,604 of JAKBCE010000011.1, read as the reverse complement.
CATCCACCGGGCGCGATCTGATCGTGAAATTCGCCGGCTGTTATCACGGTCACGCCGATCACCTGCTGGTGGCCGCAGGGTCAGGACTCGCCACTTTCGGCCGGCCATCCTCGGCCGGCGTGCCTGAGCCCTTTACCGCCTGCACCCGTGTGCTGCCGCTTGATGACGAGACGGCACTCGAGCAGCTGTTTGCGCGCGAGGGCACGCAGATCGCCGCGGTCATCATCGAGCCGGTACCGGCCAATCACGGCTTGCTGCTGCAGCGGCGCGAATTCCTCGAGCGCCTGCGCAGCCTCACCCGCCAACACGGCACACTGTTGATTTTCGACGAGGTCATCTCCGGATTCCGGCTGGCACGCGGCGGCGCGGCAGAGCGGCTCGGCATCCGGCCCGACCTCGCCACTTTCGGCAAGGTGATCGGCGGCGGACTGCCGGTGGGCGCATTTGCCGGACCCCGGCCAATCATGTCTCGGCTGGCCCCGGACGGCGACGCTTACCAGGCCGGTACGCTCTCGGGCAATCCCGTGGCGATGGCAAGCGGCATCGCGACGCTCGATGCTCTGTTGCGCGACAACGGCTGGCAGCGGCTCGAGAGCCTCGGTGCACAGCTCGAGCAAGCGCTGCAACCCATCATTGCGCGCGCGCCCTTCCCGGTACATCTGGTGCGCAGCGGATCGCTGTTCTGGCTGTCGCTGCATGCCGCCGGCGCGCCACGCACAGCGGCACCGCTCACGGAGGCGGAAAGTGCCCGCTACGGCCGGCTGTTTCATGCGCTGCTCGGACAGGGAATTTATTTCCCCCCCTCGGCCTACGAGGCTTGCTTCTTGTCGCTCGCGCACCGGGAAGCGGACGTTCAGACACTCGCCCGAGGTCTTGCGCACGCGCTCGCGGCCGCGGCATGACAGTGCGCCCGTTCAAAGTCCCGCGCCTGCTGCAGATCACCGTGATGGTGCTGGTGCTCGTGTGCACAGTGCAGGTGGGCTGGTGGATCTACGACCAGCACCGCTACGCGGTGGAGAAGGTCGCCGAGCTGCAGCGCGCCTACCGACAGCAGGCTGCCGCGGCGCGCGCCCTACTCTCGGCCGGAGTGCCGGTTGCGCAGGTGCAGGCCCTGCTGCCCTCGGTTGAGCTGACGCCGGACGGCGCCCGACCGAGCCCGGCGGCCGAGCAGCGCCTGCTGATCGAAGAGCATCTGCGCATCAAGCAGTATGCCTGGGAGGGCGCGTTCTTCCTGCTTGCGCTCGCGGCCTGCATACTGGTCATTGCGCGTGCACTGCGAGCCGAGGCACTCGTCATGATCGAGCAGGACAACTTCCTGGCAATGGTCTCGCACCAGTTCAAAACCCCGCTCGCCAGCCTGCAACTCTCGCTCGAGACGCTCGCGCTGCGTCCGGCTACCGCGGAGCAGACGCGGGTACTCACTGAGCGGATGCTGGCGGACCTCGCCCGCATGGAAGGCATGGTGAGCCGCATCCTCGAGAGCGCGCGCCTCGACCGCGGGCACGTCGAGCTGCGCCATGAGCCTGTCGACCTTGCCAGCGCCGTACGCCGCGTGAGCGCCTCTGAAGAGGAGCGTGCCGCTCAGGCTCATATCACTCTGCGCGTCGAAATCGAACCCGGGCTGGTGGTTCTCGCCGACCCGCTCGCACTCGATGTCATTCTGCGCAACCTGCTCGACAACGCACTGGCTGCGGTATCTCCGGTCGGCGGCGGAAGCATACTGTTCAGCGGCAGACGCACCGCAGAGAGCGTGGAACTGACGGTGCGCGATAGCGGCGTGGGCTTCCGGTCGACCGACTCGGCACGCATCTTCGACAAGTTCACGCGCCTGCAGCCTGGCGGCGGCAGCTATCACGGCACCGGACTCGGCTTGTATATCGTGCGACGGATGATGCAGTTGATGGGCGGACGGGTGAGCGCCGAGAGCGGCGGCGCCGGCCAAGGCGCGCGTTTCGTATTGGTCTGGCCGGCCGCGCCGGCGGAGTCGGCATGAGCGTCCCGGCCGAGAACCAGAGGCGCATCCTGGTCGTGGAGGACGATCCGCACCTCGCCGCCGGCGTGGTCGAGAATCTGCGTGCCGAAGGCTACACGGTCGATCAGGTAGGCAATGGACGCGCGGCGCTCGAAACGCTTGCCGGCGGTCCTTACGGCTTGGTGCTGCTCGATGTGATGTTGCCCGAACTCGATGGGTTCACGGTATGCCGCACGCTGCGCGGACGCGGCGACAACACTCCGGTGTTGTTTCTGACGGCACGCGGAGATCCGGCCGACCGGGTGCGCGGGCTCGAAGCCGGCGGTGACGACTACCTGCCGAAGCCGTTTCACCTGAAGGAACTGCTGCTGCGGGTGCGGGCCATCCTCAGGCGCTGGGACTGGTACCACAGCGCTGCAGCCGAGACCTCGGTGCTGCGCTTCGGGGACAACGAGGTGGACTTCCGCGCCTTTCGCGCCCGCGCGTGGAACGGGCTCAATCAGGAACTCACCGAGAAGGAGGCGATGATCCTGAAGGTGCTCGCCGAACACCCCGGGGAGATCGTCTCGCGCGAGGACCTGCTCGAGCGCGTGTGGGGCTATGACGTGTTCCCCTCGACACGCACCGTGGACAATTTCATCCTGCGGCTGCGGCGGCGCTTCGAGCGCGACCCGGCCAACCCGCGCCATTTCCTGACGGTCTGGGGCGTCGGCTATCGTTTTCTGATCGAGGCGGAATCATGACCGGGAAAGTACTGCGCATCGGCACCCGCGCCTCCGCGCTCGCGCTGTGGCAGGCGCGACATGTGGAGGCCCTGATCCGTGCACTGCCGGCAGCACCGGCGGTCGAACTGGTGCCCATCGTCACCTCCGGCGACCTGCAGACCCAGGTGCCGCTGTGGGCGGTGCGCGGCCGCGCGTTTTTCACCAAGGAGCTCGATCGGGCGCTGCTCGAGGCGCGCATCGACCTCGCCGTTCACAGCCTGAAGGACCTGCCGACGGAACTCGAGCCGCAGCTCGCGCTCGCAGCGGTGCTCGAGCGTGAAGACCCGCACGATGCGCTCGTCAGCCGCACCGGTCAGCCGCTCGCGGCACTGCCGAGTGGTGCGCGCGTGGGCACGAGCAGTCTGCGCCGGCGCGCGTTTCTCGCCCGCGTGCGCCCGGACCTGCAGCTGCTCGAGCTGCGCGGCAACGTTCCCACCCGCATCGAGCGACTCGAGCGCGGCGATTACGATGCCATCGTGCTCGCCGCGGCGGGCCTGAAGCGTCTCGGACTCGAAGCACGCATCTGCGAGCGGCTCTCGCCATTGGATTTCCCGCCAGCCGTCTCGCAGGGCGCGATCGGCATCTGCGCCCGCGAAGCGGACGCCGAAACCGGTACGTGGCTCGTCCGACTCGATCATTCCGCTACGCGTCTTGCCACCACGGCAGAACGAGCGCTCCTGCGCCGCATCGAGGGCGGCTGTCAGGTTCCGCTTGGCGCGCTCGCACAGGTGCGCGAGCAGCAGATCGCCATGCGGGCGGTGGTCTGCGCGATCGATGGCACGAGCAGCCTCGCCGCGGCGGGCGAGTGTGCGGCCGAAGCACAGGCGGCGCGAGCGCTCGGCGAGCAATTGGCCGAGCAGCTCATTGCACAGGGCGCCGCACGGTTGATCGCCGAGCAGCGTGCCGCCCAACAGGTGCCGAGCGCGTGAGCGATTCGGCGCGCCCCATCGTCGTCACCCGCACGGAAGCACCCGGAAGCGGATTGAGCGGCGAGCTGACTCGGCTCGCGCTGCCCGTGCTGCACTGGCCCGTGGTCGGCATTGCGCCGGCCGAACCGGGCGAGTGGGACGAGCCGCGTCGCACGATCGGGACGTTTGATTGGATTGTGTTCACCAGCGTGCACGCGGTCGAAGCGGTCACCGACGTCCTGGCGCCGCCGAGCGGCGCGCGCATCGCCGCGGTAGGGCCTGCCACCGCCGAAGCACTGCGTGAGCGGGGCTGGCGGGTCGACCTGACCGGCGTCGGTCACGGTGCCGAGGGCCTGCTGGCCGGCCTGGCCGCGGTCGGTGTGCGCGGCCGGCGCATGCTGCACCCGGCCAGTTCCCGCGCACTGCCCGCCCTGGCGGAGGGCCTCACGCGGCTCGGCGCCGAAGTGGTGCGCTTCGTGGCATACCGCACGGTCGCCGCCGCGCTCGATGTCGAGGCATGCCGAGGCTGGATCGCGCGGCGCGCCCTTGGCGCGGTGACCTTCGCCAGCCCCTCGGCGGTCATCGAGTTGGAGCGCGCCCTCGGCGAGGCGGATTTTGCACAGCTGCTGGCGAACGCCCCGGCGCTCGCTATCGGACCGACGACGGCACGGGAGCTCGAAGCGCGCGCCGTTGCACCGCGGCTCGCCGCTGAGCACACGCTGCATGGGCTGGCGCTAGCCTGTCTGGCGCTGCAGCACGCCACGGCGCCCGGACTTCGCCCGATCGCAGGAGGCGATCCTGGACCCTCGACCGCACCGACCCAGGCGGAACCGAACCGCGGATGGGACGGGCAGGCCGCACTTCGTACTGACAAGAGGCACAGCCGATGAATTTCCCCTCCGTCCGAGCGCGACGCACACGCCAGTCCGATCAATGGCGGCGCATGGTGCGCGAGACACGCCTCACGAGCGACCAGCTCATTTACCCTCTGTTCGTCGTGCCCGGTAAAGGCGTGCGCCACCCGGTCTCGAGCATGCCCGGCATCGCGCAGCTCTCGGTCGATGAGGCCGTCAAGGAGGCGCGCACGGCCGAGCAGGCCGGCGTGCCGGCGGTACTGCTGTTCGCCGCGCCGGCGCATAAAGATGAGCGCGCGAGCGCCGCGCTCGACCCGCACGGACTTGCCGCTGAGGCGATCGCGGCGATCAAGGCCGCCTGCCCGCACCTGCTGGTATGGGCCGATGTGTGCCTGTGCGGTGCGACCGACCACGGCCACTGTGGTCACGTCTTGCCCGGCGGAGTCATCGACAACGACTCCTCGGTGCAGACGCTCGCGCAGGTTGCACTCAACTATGCGCGCGCCGGAGCCGATGCGGTCGCGCCAAGCGACATGATGGACGGTCGCGTGCAGGCCATGCGCAGCCTGCTCGACCGCGAGGGCTTCGCCATGACGCCGATCGTGTCGTATGCGGCCAAGTACGCCTCGGCGTTCTACGGACCGTTCCGGGAGGCGGCAGAATCGGCTCCCGCGTTCGGCGATCGGCGCAGCTATCAGATGGATCCGGCCAACGGCCGCGAGGCGCTGCGGGAGGTGCTGCTCGATGTGCAGGAGGGCGCCGACCTGGTCATGGTCAAGCCCGCAGGCCCGTACCTGGACATCATCCGCCAGGTGCGCGATATGGTGCGCGTGCCCGTGGTGGCCTATCAGGTGAGCGGAGAGTTCAGCCTGATCAAGGCCGCCGCCGAGCGCGGCTGGATCGATGAGCGCGCGGCGGTACTGGAGACGCTCACCGGGATCCAGCGCGCCGGGGCCGATCTGATCATTACCTACTACGCGCCCGACGTGGCGCGCTGGCTCGGCGCATGAGTGCCGACACGCCCGCGTTTCTTGCGGCCTGCCGCGGCGAGCCAGTTCCCTACACGCCGATCTGGATCATGCGCCAGGCCGGGCGCTATCTGCCGGAGTATCGCGAGGTGCGCGCCCGGGTCTCGTTCGAAACGCTGACCCGCACCCCCGAGCTTGCCGCGGAGGTGACGCTGCAACCGCTGCGGCGCTTCCCGCTCGATGCCGCGATCCTCTTCAGCGACATCATGACGCCACTACAGGGCATGGGCGTCGATCTGACTTTCGAGCCCGGTCCGGTGGTGCGCGCGCCAATCCGCACCGAGGCGGCGATCGAGGCGCTGCAGCCGCTGATACCCGAGCGGGACGTGCCGTTCGTACTCGAGACCATCCGACTGATCCGTGCGGCCGCGCCACGCAATGTGCCGCTGATCGGCTTCGCCGGCGGTCCGTTCACGCTCTTCTGCTACCTGGTCTGCGGGCGCCCCTCGAAGGAGTTCGAGACCGCGCGCGCGTTCCTCTATGCGCAGCCCGAGGCAGCCACACGGCTTCTCGAGCACCTGGCAGATGCCATGGCGGCTTATCTCGGCGCACAGGCCGCCGCCGGTGCGCAGGCGCTGATGCTGTTCGAATCCTGGGGCGGGCTGCTCGCGCCGCCACAGTTCGAGCGCTTCGCGCTGGCCGCAGCGCGACGCACGCTGGCGGCACTGCGCGCGCGCGGCGTGCCGCTCATTTACTACCTCAACCAGGGCAGTGCGCTGCTCGAGCAACTCGCACCGCTCGAGGCCGACGTGATCGGCGTCGACTGGCGCTCACCGCTCGGGGCCGTGCGTCGCGTGCTCGGCGCGGGCAAGGCCGTGCAAGGCAACCTCGATCCGGCGGCGCTGTTCGCGCCGCCGGCGGAGCTCACCGCGCAAGCCGAGCGAGTGTTGCACGAGGCCGGGGGCAAACCTGGACACATCTTCAATCTCGGTCACGGAATCTGGCCGCAGACCGATCCGGATGCCGTGGCGCGTCTGGTCGATGTCGTGCACGAGCGCTCCGCGCGGCGCGGAGCGCAGCCGTGAGCACCAACAGCACGTCCCTGGCCGATGCGGCGGCGGAGTACTTCCGCGACCTGCAGGGGCGAATCTGTGCGGCATTCGAGGCATTCGAGCCAGCCGCGCGCTTCCAGGGGCGCACCTGGAGCCGCCCGAGCGGCCACCGACTCGAGGGCGGTGGGCAATCGCGGCTGATGCGTGGCGAGGTGTTCGAGAAGGTCGGCGTCAACGTCAGCCATGTCTGGGGAACCTTCTCCGAACCCGCGCGCACGCAGATCCCGGGCGCGGCAGAGTCGGACGGTCGGTTCCTCGCCTGCGGCATCTCGCTCGTGGCGCACATGAGCAACCCTTACGTGCCCACTGTGCATCTGAATCTGCGCTACCTGCACACCAGCCGGGGCTGGTTCGGGGGTGGAACGGATCTGACGCCGACGTTCCCGTTCGACGACGACACGGCTGACTTCCACGCCGCACTGCGGCGCGCCTGCGACACGTACCGGCCGGATGCATACGAGGCATTCAAGGCGTGGTGCGACCGGTACTTCTATCTACCGCACCGACAGGAGCCCCGCGGCGTCGGCGGGATTTTTTTCGATGAGCTCGCCGGCGGCGATCCGTCGGCGGATTTCACCTTCGTGCAGACGGTGGGCGAGACGTTCCTCGGCATCTACCCGAGGCTGGTGGCGCGCCGCAAGGACATCCCCTACGACGAGGCAGCGCGCGAGAAGCTGCTGTACAAACGGGGACGGTACGTCGAGTTCAACCTGGTCTATGATCGGGGGACACGGTTCGGCTTTCAGACCGACGCGGACCCGGAGGCCTACCTCATGAGTCTGCCACCGCTGGTCAGATGGTAAGACGAGTAGCTCGGATGGTCAGGAGATGGGTGCCGGCACTGTGCGCGCTGTCGGCGGTCGCCCTCGGCGCGTGCAGTCAGCAGAATGCGGACTTCATGCCCGGCGGCGCGCCGGGCCTCGCACCGAGTGCGCCCGCGGCACCGAATACGCCCGCCGCGTCGGTGCCGGCGACGGCGCAACGCGCCTCGACGCTGCTCGGGCTGCCCGTGCGCGCCCGCTCGGGGGTGCAGCTGGGGGCGGTGCTCGACATCGTCTTCGGCAACGACGGCCAGCCCACGCATCTGATCGTGGTGCACACGATCGCCGGCGGTGCACCCGGCACCCTGAGCGCCGTTCCCTGGGCGATTGCGATCAAACACCTCGTTGACGGTGCGCTCGTGCTGGATGCCAAGCGCTTCGCGGCAGCGCCGGGTTTCGCACCCGATGCGTGGCCGAAGCTCGACTCACCGCAGTGGAGCGCAGCGGCCGATGCCTATTGGTCGCAACCGATCGAGCCCCCGTTCACGCCGGTCGATCCGACGACTCGCTCGCGCGCACGGCCCGCCATGATCCTGTAATGAAAGCGCTGCGCTGGAGCCTGATCATCCTCGGCGCGACCGCGGCGCTGCTGGTGCTGGCAGCAGTCCTCGCCACGCAGCTGATCAATCCCAACGCGTACCGGGGCGAGCTCGAGCGTCTGGTGAGCCGCGAGACTGGTCGACCGTTTCGCATCCTCGGCCCCCTGCGCCTCGGCTGGTACCCGTGGCTCGCGATTGACATCGGCGCGGCGCACCTCGGCAACCCGCCCGGCACGCACGGACCGGATCTGCTCGCGTGGCGCTCGGCGCGTATCCCGGTACGCCTGCTGCCGCTGCTGATGCATCGACGGATCGAGCTGGGCACAGTCCGCGTTCGCGGCGCCGACATTCATCTGTGGCGTACGGCCGCGGGGGTGGGCAACTGGCAGCCGCTGCTCGCCCGGTCGAGTTCCTCCACGCCGGCCGCCGCACCGCCCTCCCTCGGCGGACTGATCCTGCGGAATGCGACCCTCGAGTACGTCGCGGCCGCAGGCACGATCCGGTTGAGCCGCTGGCAGCTCATCCTCAGCGCCTGGCGGGCTGGCCAGCCATTTTCGGTGCGGACGCGCTTTCTCCTGCAGGCACCGAAAGTGCCGCCAGCAGGCGTCCCGGTTCACTTCAGCGCCCGGCGCCTGAGCATACAGACCGCCCCGCTGCGCGTATCGGCGCCGCGGTGGACCTTGAAGGTGGCGAGCGCCGCGGCGGCCGGTGCGCTGCAGCTCGCGGATTCCGGTGTCCATGCGCGCGCCGCCGGCAACCTGACGCTCACCGTACCATCGGTGCGCGGACTGATCCGCCAATGGGGGCTGAAGATCCGCCTGCCGAAAGATCCCGCCGCGCTGGGCGCACTGTCGGTCGCGGGCCGCTGGCAGCTGCGCCGCGCCACCGAGCGCCTCTCGCCCCTCACGGTGCACCTTGATCAGACGACGCTCACGGGCTGGGCCATGCACTCCGGCGGTACGCAGTCCCGCTGGCGCTTTGCGCTGCACGCTAATCAGATCAATGTCAGTCAATACCTGCCCCCGTCGCGCAAGCACCCCAAGCCCCTGAAATTGCCGCTCGCCCTGCTGCGTGCGCTGCACGCACGGGGCACTCTCACCGTGCGCCACGCGACGATCCGCGGGACAGCGCTGAGCGACGTGCGGCTGCGCGTGCAGTGAGCCGCAGGCGACCGGGTGTGTCGGCCGAATCCGACACCGCGAGTACCGGCGCGCATCTGGCGCGCGCACTCATCGAATGGCATGGACGCGGCGGACGGCACGAGTTGCCCTGGCAGTGCAATCGCAGCGCCTACCGCGTCTGGGTGTCGGAGATCATGCTGCAGCAGACGCAGGTGAGCACGGTCATTCCGTATTACGAGCGCTTCCTGCAGCGTTTTCCTGACGTCAAAACGCTCGCCGACGCTCCGCTCGATGCGGTGTTGAGCCTGTGGGCGGGCTTGGGTTATTACGCGCGCGCACGCAATCTACATCGCGCTGCGGTCCGGATCCGTGATGATCATGACGGCCGTTTCCCGAGCGAATTCGCCGCCGTCGCCGCGCTGCCCGGCGTCGGCCGCTCGACGGCCGGCGCCATCCTGGCGCTGGCGTATGGCGAGCGCTGGCCGATCCTCGATGGCAATGTGCGCCGGGTGTTGGCTCGGCATTTCGCGGTCGAGGGCGACCCGGGACACCGCGACACCCTCACCCGGCTCTGGACGCTCTCCGAGAGGTGCACCCCTGCGCAGCAGGTCGATGTCTACACGCAGGCCATCATGGATCTCGGCGCAACCGTCTGCACGCGTCGCAACCCGGCGTGCGAGCGCTGTCCGCTCGCCTCGACGTGTGCCGCTCGCAGCACCGGTCGCCAGCATGAACTGCCCGCCCCCAAGCGCCGCCCCGAGCGTCCGCTGCGTCGTGTATTCATGCTGGCCGCACGGCGTGCCGACGGCGCCGTGCTGCTCGAGCGCCGCCCCGAGCGGGGCATCTGGGGAGGGCTGTGGTGTCTGCCGGAGTTCGGTAGTGCGGCGGCCGCACAGGCATACCTCGAGCGCGTGTCCGGTGCGACCGATCCCGCCCGTCCGCTGGCGGCCATCGAGCATGCCTTCACGCATTTCGATCTTGTCATTACGCCGCTTCTGGCCCATTGTTCCGGGTATGACGGCCCGCCGGATCCGGCGCGGCTCGCGTGGTACCCCACCGGCTCGCCCGGTGCGCTCGGCCTTCCGGCCCCGATCCAGCGATTCCTGCAACGCTTGGCTTCGGCGCCGGTCCAGAGTCAGCTGTTTGAGTGAATCAACGTTCAGAACGGAGTATGCCGTGTCCCGAATGGTGCAGTGTGTGATGCTCAAGCGCGAGGCGCCCGGCCTCGACCGCCCGCCCTACCCCGGTCCGCTCGGCCAGCGTATCTTCGAGAACGTCTCGCGCGAGGCGTGGGGCCGCTGGGTTCAGCATCAGATCATGCTCATCAATGAGTACCGCCTGAGCCCCATCGAGCCTAAGGCGCGACAGTTTCTCGAGAGCGAAATGGAGAAATACTTCTTCGGAGCCGGCGCAGCACGGCCCGAAGGCTACCGCCCCCCCACGGAGGATTAACGCGCTCATGAGTGAGACGCCGACGCCCCTGAACCCCCGTGTCCACGAGGTCACCGAGCGCATCCGTGAGCGTAGCCGTGAGACGCGCGCGGCTTATCTCGAGCACATGCGCGCACAGGCGCGCGGTCCGGCGCGAACACACCTGTCATGCACCAACCTGGCGCACGGGTTCGCGGCCGCGAACCCCGCGGACAAGGAAGCCCTGAAGGCACTGCGCGGGCCGAACCTCGGGATCATCACTGCGTACAACGACATGCTTTCGGCTCATCAGCCGTTCGAGCGCTTCCCGGGGCTGATCCGCCAGGCGGCACGCGAGGCACGTGCCACAGCTCAGGTCGCCGGCGGCGTGCCCGCCATGTGCGACGGGGTGACTCAGGGGCAGCCCGGGATGGAGCTGTCGCTGTTCAGCCGCGACGTGATCGCGATGGCCACGGGAATTGCGCTCTCGCACGGCATGTTCGATGCCGCCCTGTGTCTGGGCGTGTGCGACAAAATCGTGCCGGGCTTGCTGATCGGTGCGCTCGCCTTCGGCCAGCTGCCGACGATCTTCGTGCCGGCTGGCCCGATGCCCTCGGGCCTGCCCAACAAGGAAAAGGCGCGCATCCGCCAACTGTTTGCCGAGGGCAAGGTCGGGCGCGAAGCGCTGTTGCAGTCGGAGGCCGACAGTTATCACTCGGCCGGAACCTGCACGTTCTACGGCACCGCCAACAGCAACCAGATGCTGATGGAAGTGATGGGCCTGCACCTGCCTGGCAGCGCGTTCGTGCCGCCCAACACAGCGTTGCGCGATGCGCTCACCGCCGCGGCCACGCGGCGCGCGGCGCGCATCACCGCGCTCGGTGAGGAGCATCTGCCGCTCGCTCACGTGCTCGATGAACGCAGCATGGTCAACGCGGTGGTAGGACTGCTCGCCACGGGCGGCTCGACCAATCACACCCTGCACCTGGTCGCCATTGCCCGCGCGGCCGGCATCCAGATCGACTGGGACGACTTCAGCGATCTTTCCGCGGTGGTGCCGTTGCTGGCCCGCATCTATCCCAACGGCAGTGCCGACGTGAATCATTTTCATGCCGCCGGTGGCATGGGCTTGCTGATGCGCGAGCTGCTCGGCGCCGGGCTGATGCACGGTGACGTCGCGACCGTTGCGGGCGCGGGCCTCACGCGCTACACGCAGGAGCCGTGGCTGTCGCCCGAGGGACTCGCCTGGCGGGACTCCCCGGGCAACAGCGGCGACCGCGAGGTGTTGCGGCGGGTCACGGACCCCTTCAGCGCCGATGGCGGACTGAAATTGCTCCGAGGCAACCTCGGCCGGGCCGTGATCAAGGTATCGGCCGTCAAGCCCGAGCACCGCTCGGTCCACGCGCCGGCCCGCGTATTTCACAGTCAGGAAGCGGTGCTGCATGCGTTCAAGCAGGGCGAGCTGTCCCGCGACGTGGTCGTGGTGGTGCGTTATCAGGGACCTCGCGCCAACGGCATGCCCGAACTGCACGGCCTCACGCCGGCGCTCACCTCTTTGCAGAGCCAGGGGCACCGCGTAGGACTGGTCACCGACGGGCGCATGTCGGGCGCCTCGGGCGTCATACCGGCAGCGATCCATCTCACCCCGGAGGCCGTCTGTGGCGGTCCGATCGGTCGGCTGCGCGACGGCGATATGATTCGGCTCGACAGCCACCGCGGCGTGCTCGAAGCCGAAGTGAACGAGGCGGACTGGCAGCAGCGCAAGAGCGCCAGCGCCGACCTCACCGGCAATGCCTTCGGGATGGGGCGCGAGTTGTTCGGCCTGTTCCGCGCGCACGCCGCGCCTGCGGAGCAGGGTGGCGGGGTCTGTTGAGCAGCGGCCGCGCGCCGTAGGGGCGCGCGGCCGGTTCGCCTCAGGCGCTCGCGCTCGGCCGGGCGGCGACCTCGGTGTACCAGCGGCGGGTCGCGGCCGCCTCGGCGGGGCGCTGCAGATGCAGCCGGGCGGCAAAGTCGACGACGATGAGCGCATCGATGTCGGCCACGCTGAAGTGCTCGCCACACAGGTAGGGGGCGGCGGCCACCGCCATGGTCTCGAGCGAGTCCAGAAAGGCCTCGGTGCGGCGCCTGCCGCGCTCGGCGAGGTCGGGAATCTGTGCATACGCAAGCGGACCGGTCAGCGCCCGATCTGTCATGCCGGGCACCGTGTTGCGAAAGTATTCGGCCACCGCCGCAAAGCCCTCATTCTCGATATGCCACTGCATTCGGCGATTCGTGACTGCTCGCGCGCACTGCGACCCAGCAGTGCCGGTTCCGGACAAGTTGTCTCGAAGTAACGCCAGATCGCGGCCGTCGAACACAGTCGCGTGCCATCATCGAGCTCGAGCACCGGTACCGTGCAGTAGGGATTGATCGCGCGAAAGCCGGGCGCGAGATGCTCCCCGCCGCGCAGGTGCACCTCGACCCGAGGCAGCTCGATGCCCTTCTCGGCCAGGAAGATGCGCTCGCGCCGGGCCGATGGGGCCGTCCTGCAGTCATAGAGCTTCATGTTCCTCTCCCGCCTCGCGCCCGAGGTGCGGGAGAGGCGCACGGGCGTGCGCTGCGCACGCCGCGGACGCGGGGGGCCAGCACCATCCGCCCGAGCCGGCCGGCGCTACCCGGATGCGCCCGGCTTCTCCGGCAGCGCCACACTGAATTCCAGCACTTCGTGCCCGGCCTCGCGCTCGAGGTTGATCTGTACGGCCTCTGGATCCACGTTGACGTACTTGTGGATCACCTGCAGCAGCTCGCGCCGCAGCAGGGGCAGATAATCCGGGCCGCCGCGCCCGCCGCGCTCCTGCGCCACGATGATGCGCAAGCGCTCCTTGGCGATGCTCGCCGAGTTGGGCTTGCTGCGGAACAATGCCAACAGACCCATTTCAGCCTCCGAACAGACGCGCGAAGAAACCGCGCTTGGGCTCTTCGAGGAACCGCAGCGGCAGCTCTTCTCCGAGCAGACGGGACACCGCATCGCCGTAGGCCGCCGCCGCATCACTGTCTTCGTTGAGGATCACCGGCACACCGGCATTGGAAGCGGCGAGCACGTCGGGAGACTCCGGTATCACACCGATCACGTCGAGCCCGAGGATCTCCTTCACGTCCCCGACGCTCATCATTTCTCCACTGGCCACGCGCCGCGGGTTGTAGCGTGTGAGCAGCAGATGCTCCTTCACCCCACCGTTGCCATTGCTCGATCGCTGGGTCTTGCTCGCGAGCAGCCCGAGGATGCGGTCGGAGTCGCGCACCGAGGAGACCTCGGGGTTGACTACGACCACGGCGCGGTCGGCGAAGTACATCGCCAGGTGCGCGCCTTTCTCGATGCCGGCCGGCGAGTCGCAGATCACGTAGTCGAATTCCTCGGCGATCAGCTCATCGAGCACCCGGCGCACACCCTCCTCGGTGAGCGCGTCCTTGTCGCGAGTCTGCGAGGCGGCGAGCACGTGCAGCGTCTCGAGACGCTTGTCCTTGATCAGCGCCTGCTTGAGCGTGCAGTCGCCATTGATCACGTTCACGAAGTCGTACACCACGCGCCGCTCGCACCCCATGATGAGGTCGAGGTTGCGCAGGCCGATATCAAAGTCGATGACCGCGACGCGCTTGCCGCGGCGGGCCAGTCCGCAGGCCATGCTGGCGGAGGTGGTGGTCTTGCCGACTCCGCCCTTGCCAGAGGTCACTACGATGATTTCAGTCAAAGGTCACTCCTCGAATAGGGTTCGCTGCGCTGCGCGCACTCAAGCGCCCAGCCGCTCGAAACGCAAGTCGTCGCCATCCAGCCACGCCTGCACGGGTTTGCCCGCAAGCTCCGGCGGCAACGTCTCGAAAACGCGGAACACGCCGGCGATCGACACCAGCTCCGCGTGAAATTCCTGGCAGAACACGCGTGCGGCGGTATCGCCGCGCGCTCCGGCCACCGCCCGCCCGCGCAACGCGCCGTACACGTGCACGCAACCGTCGGCGATCACCTCTGCTCCGGCGCCCACCGTGGCGGTGACCACCAGATCCCCCGCACGTGCATAGGCACGCTGCCCGGAGCGCACCGGGTGCGTGTGCACCAGTGTCGGCACAGCGCCCGGCTCGGCTTGCACCGGCGTCGGCTCGATGTGGCGCGCCGCGCGCCCAGTCGCCTCGGCCGGCGGATGAAACTCGCGGAACGGCGGCAGCAGCGGCAGATCGAGCGGCTGGCTCAACGCCTGCGCCGCGGCTGCACCGCTTGCCAGCCCCACCGGGCACATCCCAGCGCGCCGTACGGCATCGAGCACGGCGCGCATCTCCTCAACCGTGGGCTCCCGACCCAGTGGTCCCACATCGAGCGCGACGGCGGTACGCTGAAAGAATTTCGGCGCAGTCGCCACGCGGCCGGTCAGCTCATCCAGAATCGCGCCCGGATCGGTCGTCCAGATAAGCACCTGGATCAGACCGACCTGTCCGAAACGGATGTCGATGGCCGGCACGGCGGCGGCCTCGGCTCTCTGTGTCGTCATGTGTCCCTGGCTGAGCGGTGCACGGCTGGGGGATGTTGGCGGTGAAGTGTACCGGCTCAGGGCCGCCGCCGCACGCCCCGCACGGGTTCGGCGGTGAGCGGGTCCTGCGGCCAGTCGTGCTTGGGGTAGCGCCCACGCAGATCCTTGCGCACCTCGGCATAGCCGCGCTGCCAGAAGCTCGCCAGGTCCCGTGTCACCTGCACCGGCCGCTGGGCCGGGGAGAGCAGTTTGAAGGTGACCGGCACGCGTCCGCCGCCGAGCCTGGGGGTCGCAGCGAGGCCAAAGACCTCCTGCAGGCGCACGGCAACGGCCGGTGCACTGTCATCGAGGTAATCGATGCGGATCTGCGAGCCGCTCGGCACAGTGAGATGGGAAGGCGCAAGCCCATCGAGCTCACGCGCGCGCGCCCAACCCAATCGCGCACGCAAGGCCTCGGCCAGCGGCACGCGCGCCAGGTGCTCGCGGCGGCTCATCCCCTCGAGCCAGGGGGCGAGCCACTCCTCGAGCGCTCCCGCGAGCGCCGCATCGGCCAGATCGGGCCACTCGGCGTAGGGCGCACCGAGCCGCCGGACGAAGGCGACGCGCGCCTGCAGATCGCGCGTTTCGCGCTCCCAGGGCAACGCATCGATACCCAGATCACGGACGCCGCTCAGCATCGCCTCGAGTGCGCGCGCCACGGGCAGCTCGCCCAGCGGCCGGGTCTCGAGAATGAGCTGATCGAGTCGCAGCTCGCGTCGCGCCAGCACCGCCTGGTCGCGCCGGCTCCACTCGACCGTCTCCCGCCACGCCAGCTGCTCGCCCATGACCGCCTCGAGCGCCTCGCGCTCGAGGGGCGCGGCGAGCAGGATCCGTGCATCGCGCTCGCGGTCATCGAGGTCCACCGCGACGATGAGCCCCTGGCGCGACAGGCTTTGCGCCTGCGCAAACAGTGCCCCACGGCCATTGGCGAGGGTGTAGCGTCCTGCACCGCCGGGGCGCAACGCGCCGATTCGGTCCGGGAAAGCGAGCGCCAGCAGTGCCCCGGGAGAGACCGGTTGCGCCGAGCCGGGAGAAGACCCCGCGGCGCGCTCGAGGTCGCGGACCAGTGTGCGCGCGGTGGCACGCGCCGCGTGCACCGCTGCGCGGCCCGCCTCGCCCGCCGCATTTTCACCCCGCAGAATCTCCAGCCGCGAGCGGATATCGGCATCCCCGCCAGCCGTAGCGCCGCGCAACATGTCACGCTCCGAAAGCAGGGCAGCCAGATCTGCGGCCAGCACCAATGCACCAAGCTCGCGCGCGCGCAGCAGCATGTGCGCCAGACGCGGATGCACGGGCAGCTGCACCATCTGCCGACCGTGCGGCGTGATGCGCCCGGCGGCATCGAGCGCGCCGAGGCGAGCCAGCAGATCGCGCGCGCTCGCGAGCAACGCCAGCGGCGGCGGATCGAGCCAGTGCAACGCCGCCGCGTCGCGCACGCCCCAGCGGGCCAGTTCCAGCGCGAGCGGCGCCAGGTCCGCCTCGAGAATCTCAGGCGGAGTGAACGGTGCGAGCGTGCGGTGCGCCGCCTCGCTCCAGAGCCGGTAGCACACGCCCGCCTCGAGCCGCCCGGCGCGCCCCTGACGCTGCTCGGCCGATGCACGCGAGATACGCGCGAGCTCGAGACGGCTCATGCCTGTGTGCGGATCGAAGCGCGACCGGCGCACCAGACCGGAATCGACGACGATGCGCACCCCTTCGAGCGTCAAGCTGGTCTCGGCGATGTTGGTCGACAGCACGACGCGGCGCACTCCAGCGATGGGGGACAGGGCCGCATCCTGCGCCTCGGCAGACAACTCGCCATACAGAGGCAGGATGCGTGCAGGGGCACCCGCATCCGTGAGCAATGCCGCCACGCGGCGGATCTCACGCGCGCCCGGCAGAAACACCAGCACATCGCCGTGCGTCTCGGCGAGCGCACGCAGCACCAGCCGGCTCAGATGCTGCTCCGGACTCACCGTGCCGCGTGGCGCCCCCTCGGGCAGCGGCGGCGCGCCTGTGCCGGCAAAACGCGTCGCCACCGGAAATGTCCGACCGGCGGCCTGAACGAGCGGCGCGCCGCCGAGCAAGGCGGTGAGGCCGTCGGCCTCGAGCGTCGCGGACATGACGAGCAGCTTCAGATCGCTGGCGAGCGCCTCGCGCGCATCGAGTGCCAGCGCCAGGGCGAGATCGGCCTGCAGGCTGCGTTCGTGAAACTCATCGAACAGCACCGCGGCGACACCCTCGAGCGCCGGGTCGCTCTGCAGCATGCGGGTCAACACGCCCTCGGTGAGCACCTCGAGGCGCGTCTCATTCGAGACGCGCGTATCGCGGCGCATGCGGTATCCGACGGTCCGCCCGACTGGCTCCCCGAGCGTACGCGCCATGCGTTCGGCGACGGCTCGGGCCGCCAGTCGCCGCGGCTCCAACATCAGGATGCGTCGGCCCCGGGCCCAGGGCTCCGCCAGCAGCACGAGCGGCACGACCGTGCTTTTACCCGCACCCGGCGGGGCGATGAGAACCGCCGAGGGGTGGCTGGCGAGGGCCGCTCGCAGCGCCGGCAGCGCCGCATCGATGGGCAGCCCGGATCGGCTCGTCATGGTCCGCGCTCAGCTGCGCCAGACGCCCACGGCAAACGCCGACCAGGCGGCGATCATCAGCACCCCGCCGGCCGGCGTGAGCCAGCCCACCCAGCGCGGCGCCTGCAGACTCAACGCATAGAGGCTGCCGGAAAACAACACGATGCCGATGAGCAAAGAGTGCGTCGCCTGCTGGCAGCGGCGCAGCGTGCGCCGCTGCG
The DNA here is from genome assembly GCA_021808195.1 of Pseudomonadota bacterium. The sequence continues at coordinate 97,824 of JAKBCE010000011.1, read as the reverse complement.
CAGCTGCCAACGCGTCCGGATCGCGAGTGCTCAGCCACGCGCCCATCGCGAGCAGGCCGAGCGACTGGTAGAACTGATAGCGCACGGCGATGGTGTAGATGTGCGCCTGCTGCGCTGACCAGTCCGCCGGCAGCGCATGCGCGCCGATCGCGCCGGCGACCGTAGCGAGCGCCAGCAGCGTGGCACCGGCGACGAGCGCCATCCGCCCGGAAGATGAACCGTACGTCATCGCCGCTCAGCCTTGCGGCGGCGTGCCGCCGCGGTTCAGCAGCGGCCCGAGCAGGTCGAGCGGCAGCGGGAATACGATCAGCTGCGAGCGATCGTGCGAGATATCGGCCAGGGTCTGCAGGTAACGCAGCTGCAGCGCGCTAGACTGTTGAGCGAGCGCCTTGGCGGCCTCGACCAGCGTCTGCGCCGCCTGGCGCTCACCCTCGGCGTTGATGACCTTGGCCCGCCGGTTGCGCTCTGCCTCGGCCTGGCGGGCCATCGCGCGCACCATGCTTTCGTCGAGATCGACGTCTTTGATCTCGACGTTGGCGACCTTGATCCCCCATGCCTCGGTACTCTCGTCAAGGATCTGCTGAATGTCGGCGTTGAGCTTGTTGCGCTGAGCAAGCAGATCATCCATCTCGTGCTGACCGAGCACCGAGCGCAGCGTGGTTTGTGCGACCTGGCTGGTGGCCTCCCAGACGTTGGCGACCTGGATGATGGCCTTGCTCGGATCCACGATGCGGAAATAGACGACTGCGTTCACCTTCACCGACACGTTGTCGCGGGTGATGAGGTCCTGCTTCGGCACGTTGAGCACGATGACCCGCAGGTCCACCTTGTTCATGCGCTGGATGACGGGCCAGAGAATGATGACGCCCGGACCGCGAATGCCGGTGAAGCGTCCGAGCGTGAACATGACCGCACGCTCATATTCGTTCAATACGCGCACCGAGCTGACCACGAGCAGCGCGATCAGCACCACGACGACGATGAGGAAATATGACATCTGACTCTCCCCGGGACACTGCGCTTTACAACGGCTCGACCCACAACTGCAATCCGTCGACTTTCACGATGCGCGCCCGCTGCCCCCGCTGCAATGGGCGCGCGGCGATGGCATTCCACAACTCGCCGCCGTAGCGGACCCGGCCGTTGTCCTGGATGTCCTCATCGGCCACCACGATGGCCCCGACCATGGCCTGCACCCCGGTCGCCGGCGGGCGACGCAAGGCTCGGCCGCCAAGATACACGATCCCGAGAATGACCAGTCCACCGACGAAGGCGATGGCCCCGATCAGCGCGCGGCTGATGTGCATGCCGGGTACTCCGGAGTCGAACAGAATCAGCGAGCCGACCACGAAGGCAATCAGCCCGCCGATACCGAGCGAGCCATAAGTCGGGAAGAAGAACTCCGCGGCCATCAGCCCCGAGCCGACACCGATCAGCGCGAGCCCTGCGAAATCCGTGGGCAGCAGCTGGAATGCAAATAACGCCACGAGCAGCGCCACGACCCCGACCACCCCCGGCAGCACCCCGCCGGGGTGGAAGCCCTCGAAGATCAGTCCCCAAATGCCGATCAGCAGCAGCCCGTAGGCGATCAGCGGATTGGTGAGGTCCGCGAGCACCTGCGTGCGCCAGCCCGGACGCACCCAGCGCACCGTCACGCCGCCGGTGACGAGCGTCACTGCGTGAGCATGCAGCGTGATCGTGCGGCCATCCAGCTGACTCAGCAGGCTCGCCAGGTCCGGGGCGATCAGATCGATCACGTGCGCCTGCAGCGCCTCCTCGGCCGGCAGGCTGGCCGCACCGCGCACCGCCTGCTCGGCCCACGCGGCGTTGCGACCACGCAGCTCGGCGAGCGCCCGGATGTAGGCGATGGAATCATTCAGGATCTTGCGCTGCTCGGCACTCATCGGCGGTCCGGATGCGGCGCCATGGCGGGCGGCGGGCGGGGCGGGCTCTGTCCCCCCTAAGGACACCGGCGTGGCTGCCCCGACGTTGGTGGCCGGCGCCATGGCCGCCACGGAGCAGGCGTAGAGTATGTAGGTGCCGGCGCTAGCGGCCCGCGCCCCCGCAGGCGCCACGTAACCCACGACTGGCATGGGCGCAGCCAGAATTGCCTTGATGATCCCGCGCATCGAGGTCTCGAGGCCGCCCGGAGTGTCGATGCGCAAAATGACGAAGGGCGCGTGCCGCTCACGCGCGCGCTGTAGACCCCGCTCGATGTAGCGCGCGGTCGCCGGGCCGATCGCCCCGCGCAGCTGCAGTCCGATCGCCACCCGCGCCGCATCCGCGGCGGCGGCCCTCACGGGCGGCGCCGCCTGCGCTGCCAGGATCCCCGCGGCACACCACAGGAGCAGCGCAATAAGCGAGGCTCTCATAGGCGCATTATCCTCGCACGGTCCGCGCCGGCAACCGGCCGCGCCCGGACTGCTCTACCGGTGATCGTTCCATTGCGCGCCGCGGCGCTCGAGCGCGTGGCGCGTGGCGTGCGGGACATCGGCATTGAAGCCGGAGCCGATCGGCGCAACCTGCGCCTCGATGTCGGTCACCCGCGTTGCGAAATCCCCACCGCCCGCACAGTCCGGGTGAGCCGATGGTTCGCTCGTGAGTTGCCGGTCCCACCGCGGTGGGGGACGGCTGCAGCGCAAACTCACGGCGCCATCGCTCACGGATGCCTCGACCGACGCGAACCCGCTGCCGGCACCCATGACGAGCACGAAATATCCCGAGCGCTTCATCGGCGCGCCCGCCGGGAGCGCCGCGGCGGATAACCCACCGTCTGCGCAAACAGCACTCGCTGCGTGGCACGCAGCGGCAGCACGGCTGCAAGCCCTTCGCGGTCGCAGTTGTGAAACCAGGCGGCGAGCCCCGCGGCCGCCGCGAATAGATACACGTTGGCGGCGATCAGTCCCGTGTCGACGTAATAATAGGCGCGCTGCACCGCCGGATCGCGCAGGCCCGGCTCCTGAAACCCGCGCGTGCATGCCAGGCGCTCGACGTCAGCCACATAGAGCAGGCGCACCGGGGCGGTGGCGCCGGGATCTGCCCGTGACTGTGCGCGGCCCACCGCCAGCGCGCGCAGGTCGCCCGCCACGACCAGCTCGAGACGATGCTGTGGGGCGTCATACCGATACGTGCCGTCGGCCATCGCCACGTACAGATCAACCTCCTGGGCGTTGCTGGCGGAGGCAGCCGTGCGACCCACGCCCCCGAAGGGACCACGCTTGCGATTCACGCCGCAGGCCGCCCAGAGCAGCTCCGAGAGCATCTCGGGCGAGAGTCGGCGTTCGTTGAACGCCCGCAGAGTCTGACGCCGCCGCAAGGCGTGAATCAACTCGTTGCGCGCCGTGGCGCGCGGCCGCGGCAGCCGTGGTGCGCCAGGCCGGGCCGTGGGCTTGGCTCGCGCCGATCGCGCCGGCGGCGAGGCCGCGCGTTTGGATCGCATGGGCACACCTGCGCAAGACTGCCTGAGCGAGGGACCTTATGCCGCGCCGCGCCGCCCCGACAGTGTGGCTTTCCCGTAGCGCCGGCGCGTCTGCGCGGGTCGGACCCGCGGGGCCGGCGCTCAGAACGGCAGCGCCTTGAGGTCAGGGTCGACCCAGTGGCGACGGGCCGCGACGCCGAACAGCGTTGCCGGCAACCAGAAAGCGAGCGGCCAGTCGCTCCGGCCATATGGGCCGGTCAGCAACTCCGTGAGTGTCACGTGCAGCGGCCGAGGCGCCCGTGCGCTCAGCCAAGCCTCCCCGGCGCGCAGCGAGGCGATCGTGATCGTCGCGTGATAGCCGCCGTACTCGGTGTTGTGCACGCCGCTCGCCTCGTTGTAGGCCCGAATCATTTGCGGTACCTGCCGCAGGCAGGTCTGCAAGCCACGCTCGTGCAGCAGCCACAGGGCGGCAGCGAAATGCGCGGCGTGCGTCCAATCGGACCTCGGCAACGTCCGTGCAGCCAGTTCGCGCGCGACGCGCTCGAGGTCGGCATCCTCGAGGTATATGGACATGTTGATCCGTCTCAGGGACGCTCGCGGCGCGGCACGGCATCGGTCGCGCTGCCGTCGGCGCGCCGCAGCACACGCACGTTCATCTCGGTGCGGATCTCGAAGCCGAGCGAACGATACAACGTGATGGCCGGAGTGTTGGTCTTCCAGGCGTGCAGAAAGGCCCGCTCGCCACGCTGCTCGATAACGGCGGTGACTGCGGCGGTCAGCCGCCGGGCGAAGCCCCTGCCGCGAAAGTCCGGATGCGTGCACACGGCACTCACCTCGGTATAGCCGGGAAAGCGGAACCGCTCCCCGGCCATGGCGGCGAGCCGCCCCTCGATGCGGATACCGAGGAAGCGACCGAGCGTATGGGTGCGCGGCGCGAACGGGCCAGGCTCGGTGAGCTGCGCGAGGGCAAACATGTCCGCGGCGTCGGCTTCGGTGAGGATCCCAATCGGCTCGACGCCCCCCACCTCGCCCGCAGCGCGCGTGGCGAGCATCTGCACGCCCTGCAGAGCGCTCTCGATCATCAGACCCGGCGGCACGCTGACCGGCGGCGCCTGATTGAGACAGACCCGCTCGGCGGGCCCGACCAGCGCTGCGAGCGCTGCGAGCGCCGGCTCCGATTCATCGCACGGCGAAGCGAACACGTTGTATTGGGGCAGAAATCGCCGCGCCAGCGCGCCGCCGGTCGCCACCGCCGCATGATACGTGTTGAGCGTGGCCCAGACCGGACGATCGAGGGGATTCGGGGCGGGGGGCACGGGCGCGGCGCTATGCTCAGCGCCGCGGCGTGCGCGGCAGACCGGTGTGTTGGGTGCGAAATGGCGCGGCGCGCTTTGCCGGCGGGGCGCCGGCGCGAGGCGCTCGCCGGCCCTCGTGCGCTCCACCCGTGCCGGCTGGCTGGTAGGCTGGCACCAACTGCTCCTTGGCGCTGCCGATGAGGTCCGCCCGACCCATGCGCCGCAGCGCCTCGCGCAACAGCGGCCAGTTCTCCGGATCGTGATAGCGCAAAAACGCCTTGTGCAAGCGGCGCACTTTCAGCCCCTTCGGCACGCGCACCTCCCCTCCGGTGCGCCGCACGCGCTGCAGCGGGTTCTTGCCCGAGTGATACATGGCGGTGGCGCTCGCCATGGGCGAGGGCAGAAACGCCTGCACCTGGTCGGCGCGAAAGCCATTGCGCTTCAGCCACAACGCCAGTTCGAGCATGTCCTCGTCACGGGTGCCGGGGTGCGCGGCGATGAAGTACGGGATCAGGTACTGCTCCTTGCCGGCCTCGCGCGAGTAGCGCTCGAATAACTCCTTGAAGCGGTAGTAAGCGCCGATGCCCGGCTTCATCATCATCGACAGTGGACCTTCGGAGATCGCCTCCGGGGCGATCTTCAGATACCCCCCGGTGTGGTGCTGTGCGAGCTCGCGTACGTACTCGGGCGATTCCACCGCCAGGTCGTAACGCACGCCCGAGGCGATCAGCACCTTGCGGATACCGGGCATCTCGCGCACTTTGCGATACAGGCGCACAAGCGGCGCGTGATCGGTGTTAAGGTTCGAGCAGATCTTCGGATACACGCACGAGGGGCGCCGGCAGGCGCTCTCGATCTGCGGGCTGCGACAAGCAAGCCGGTACATGTTGGCCGTGGGACCGCCGAGATCGGAGATCACGCCGGTGAAGCCCGGCACACGGTCGCGGATGTCCTCGACTTCGCGCAGGATCGATTGCTCGGATCGGCTCTGAATGATGCGCCCCTCGTGCTCGGTGATCGAACAGAACGAACAGCCGCCGAAACAGCCGCGCTGGATGGCCACCGAGAAGCGGATCATCTTGTACGCCGGAATGTTGGCCTCGCCGTAGCTCGGATGCGGGCGACGCTGATACGGCCGTTCGTACACCCAGTCGAACTCGGCCGTGCTCAGCGGGATGGGCGGTGGGTTCAGCCAGACATCGATGTCGCCGTGGCGCTGCACCAGCGCTCGGGCGTTACCGGGATTGGCCTCCTGATGCAGGATGCGCGAGGCGTGCGCATATAACACCGGATCGGCTGCGACCTGTTCGTAGGAGGGCATGCGGATGACGCTGCGGTCGCGCTCGGCACCCTTCACCCTGCGCACCAGCCGCACGATACTCTCGCCGGCGTGCATCGCGGCGCCCGCCTCGGCCGGGCGCTGCGGCTGCATTGCATAGGGGTCGGGATGCGGGGCAAGCGGCCCGGGGGTATCGAGCTCCGTGGAGTCGATCTCGATCCACTCGGCGGGGAGCACCTTGCGCACGAATGCGGTGCCGCGCACGTCGGTGAGGGCGTGAATCGACTCACCGGCGGCCAGCCGGTGCGCAATCTCGCACACCTGCCGCTCGCCGCTGCCGTAGACGAGCAGATCCGCCTTGGCATCGAGCAACACCGAGCGGCGCACCTTTTCCGACCAGTAATCGAAGTGCGCGATCCGGCGCAGCGACGCCTCGATGCCCCCGATCACGATCGGTACGTCCTTGAAGGCCTCACGCACGCGCTGGGCATACACGATGACCGAGCGGTCGGGTCGCTTGCCGCCCTCCCCGCCCGGGGTGTACGCATCGTCGCTGCGCAGGCGGCGGTCAGCCGTGTAGCGGTTGACCATTGAGTCCATGTTGCCGCCGGTGATGCCGAAAAACAGGTTGGGTCGGCCGAGCACCGCGAACGGCTCGGCGCTCTGCCAGTCTGGCTGCGCGATGATGCCGACCCGAAAGCCCTGCCCTTCGAGCACCCGCCCGACGATCGCCATGCCGAAGCTCGGCAGGTCGACGTACGCATCCCCGGTGACCAGGATCACATCGCAGCTGTCCCAGCCGAGCGCATCCATCTCAGCGCGCGACATGGGCAGAAACGGTGCGGTCCCGAAGCGGGCGGCCCAATGCTTGCGATAACGGGTAATGTCAGGTGCGGCGTGCATATCGTGAGGGCGCCAGGCGCCGGTGGTGGATCGGTTGCGCACGGCAGCCCGCAGCAGCGCCGGCGCCGATTCGGCCACCCAGCCCGTCTCGCGGTGCGAGCCGGGTCGAAAGCTGGGCCGACAAGTCGTTGAAAAGTATCAGTATATCAGAAAAGGCGCGCGCTCACCCTGCCACCCAGCCTCATCGGCCGCCACCATCGCCTCGAGATCCTGCGGACTGGCCGCCGGATCATCCACCCAGCGACGCAGCGCCTCTCCACCGTTGATCACGTCGATCGCCAGACGCTCGTGCTCGTATTCGTAGGGAAAGTCCCGCCACAGCGGATAGTCCGGTCGCAGCCGGCGCAGCGCCTTGAACGCCAGTGCCAACACCCGCCACGGCCGGAACGCCCGCTGGTCGTAATGGGCCGGATCTTCCACGTGCAACTGCACCCCGGCGCAAAGCCGTCCAGCATGCTTGTGAAAAGTCGGCTCGAACCAACACGGCCGGGGCTGACAGCCGCGCAGCCAGCCCGGCGCCGCGGCGCGCATTGCGCCGAGCAATGCTGCGACGTCCAGATCCGGTGCGCCGAACAGTTCGAGCGGACGGGTGGTGCCGCGCCCCTCGGAAAGCGTCGTGCCCTCGAGCATCACCGTGCCCGGATAGCAACGCGCCATGAACAGATTCGGCGCGTTCGGGCTCGGATTGACCCAGGTGCGCTCCCCCAGCGGCCAGCCGAAGCCGGGGCCGGCGTGGGGATTCCAACCCTCGAGTGGGACGACCTGACAGTCCACGTCGAGCTTCAGGGTGTGCACGAACCAGCGCGCGAGCTCACCCAGTGTCATGCCGTGACGCATCGGCATCGGCGCGGCGCCGACGAAGCTCTCAGCGCCAGGCTGCAGCGCGAGCCCCTCGACGGGGCGACCAATCGGGTTCGGCCGGTCGAGCACCCACAGGCTCTTGCGATGCAGTGCACACGCCTCCAGCACGTAACGCAGCGTCGTCACGAATGTATAGACGCGGCAGCCGAGATCCTGCAGATCGACCAACAGAACGTCGAACGTGTCCATCATCGCTGCCGTCGGCCGGCGCACGGTGCCGTACAGACTGAACACCGGAATGCCATGCACCGGGTCGGTGAAATCGGGCGACTCCACCATATTGTCCTGCTTGTCGCCGCGCAGCCCGTGCTGCGGGCCGAAGGCAGCGCTCAACTGCAGCTCCCCGAGCGCGCTCAGAGCATCGAGACTGTGCACCAGACCGCGCGTCACCGAAGCCGGGTGCGCCAGCAGCGCCACGCGGCGGCCGGCGAGCGGTTTGCGCAGGGCTGGCTCGGACAGTAGGCGGTCGATGCCGAATTTCATGAACGTTTACAACCGATGACGGGCAGCGGGTTGAGACAGTCAGCTCCACGGCAGTCGCAGCGTGAAAGCGTCCGGATGATGGAAATCCGCCCGCCCGGCCGCATGCCGCAGCGCCCAGTATGACAGGCTGCCCGCCTCATCCTCCACTACGGCGCTCACCGCCAGCTGCACGCCTCGCGGCGCATCGGCGTAGGGCGCCGGCAACGTAACGAGCGCCTCGAGCACGAGCGCCTCATCCATACGCACCGCCGACTCGCGCACTCCAATGGTGAGCTGCGGCGGGCTGGGCAATTCCGCCGACAGGCGGCCCTGCCGATAGTCGCTGAACTGATATGCCTGCCAGGCCCCCGAGGGGGAGAAGTTGAACTCCAGGTAGCCGGGCTCGCCGTCGCGCCGCACGAACGCCTCGAAGCACGTATGCCGCCACAGCTCATCGGCACGCACGGGAGTACCAATCGCCGCAATACGCAAGCCGCGCAACTCACCGTCGAGAGCGAACTGCAGACACAACACTGCAGGTCGCTCTGCGAGCGCGCGCACGGTCAGCGCATGCACCGCTGTGCAGCGCGAATCGGCATGCGCAATCAATCGAGCACAGATCACTGCGACGTCGCACCTGTCAGATGGCCTCAGCCTCATACCCCGCCTGCACCGTGCAACCGCTTCGCCCGGCAGGCGCCGGGCCGCAGAGTGCGCGCGCCGCGCCGAAGGCTCTCAGCCCATCGAGACAGTATACCTGCGATGGACCGTCGCCGAGATCGGGGCAGGGGCCTCCGCAGTGCGCCGCGCACACACGGACCTGACGGCTCCCGACAGCCACCAAATGCAAAGCTCGCCGTGCCCCACGCCATTCGGACTGACGATGGGATCTCAGGCCTCGCCACATTCCGGCCGCATTGATCATCCAGCAGCGGACAATCGCAGGTACTGTACGGTGGCGACTGGCCCACGCGCGCGCGGATGGCGCGTGCTCCGCAGGATTTCCGGTAGAATAGTTGCGCCGCGCGCCGACCGCGCGCGGACATCTCCCCACAGTGGATCCCTCGTAAGGTGAAGGAATGACCGACGCCCCCCGAGACGTCATCCGCATACGCGGCGCGCGCCAAAACAACCTGAAGAACCTCGACCTCGACATCCCGCTCAACGAGCTGGTCGTGGTGACGGGCGTGTCAGGTTCGGGCAAATCCTCGCTGGTGTTCGACACGCTCTACGCCGAGGGCCAGCGCCGTTATGTTGAGACATTCTCCCCGTACGCGCGCCAGTTCCTCGATCGGATGGACAAGCCGCAGGTGGACGCCATTGGCGGCATCCCCCCCGCCATCGCCATCGACCAGACCAACCCGGTGCGCACCTCGCGCTCCACGGTCGGCACGATGACCGAGCTCAACGACCACCTGAAGCTGCTCTTCGCCCGCACCGCGACTCTGTATTGTCAACGCTGCGGCCAGCCAGTGCGCCGCGACGATGCACAGAGCATTCACCGCGATCTGCTGCATCGCGCCGCGGCAGCCGGCGATCCGCGTCTGCTCGTGACCTTCCCGGTCGAGGTGCCGGCGAACTTCAGCCTGCAGGAGGTGCGGGCGCTGCTCGAAAAACAAGGCTACAGCCGCTTCATCGAGCCCCCGCCCGTCGCGGCGCCGCCGGGGCGCGCCGGCAAAGGCAAGCGCGCACGCAAAGGGGCGCCGCCGCCGGCGGTCACGCTCGAGGTCATCCAGGACCGCTTTCGCGCCGCGCGCACCGAGCACGGCCGGATCGTCGAGTCGCTCGAGGCGGCACTGCGCGTCGGTCGCGGCAAACTCAGCATCCGCGTCGTCGATGAGGCCGATCCGCCCACCACGCTGTCAATCTGGCGTTATTCGAGCGGACTGCACTGCGCCGAGTGTGATCTGTCCTACCAGGAGCCGAGCCCGAGCCTGTTCTCATTCAACTCACCGCTCGGGGCGTGTGAGACCTGCCGCGGCTTCGGGCGCGTCATCGGCATCGATTACGGCCTGGTCGTTCCGGATGACAGCAAGACGTTGCGCGGCGGAGCGATCAAGCCCTGGCAGAGTCAGTCCTACGCCGAGTGTCAGCAGGACCTGGAGAAGTTCGCCCGCAAGCGGGGCATCCCGCTCGACACCCCCTGGCGGGATCTGGCTGCGGCGCACAGACACTGGGTGATCGATGGCGAGGGGGACTGGAGCCGCGGTGTGTGGTACGGCGCGAAGCGGTTCTTTGCCTGGCTCGAAAGCCGCTCGTACAAGATGCACGTGCGCGTGCTGCTGTCACGGTACCGCGCTTACACGCCCTGCGAGGCCTGCGCAGGGGCGCGCCTGAAGACTCAGGGGCTGCTCTGGCGGGTCGGGCAGCGCGCGGCGGCGGATGCGGCACTCGGCTCGACGCCGCGTTTTCAGCCGCGTGGCGTCGAGTGGAGCGAGGCGACCGGCGCGCAATTGCCGGGTTTGTCGTTGCACGACATCATGCTGCTGCCGGTGGAGCGGGCACGCTCCTTCTTCGCGCAGCTGCAGCTGCCCAAGCCACTCGATGAGGCGGCCGATCTGCTGCTGGCACAGATCCGCGCGCGCTTCGGGTACCTCGCCGATGTCGGCCTCGGCTATCTCACGCTCGACCGCCAGTCGCGCACGCTCTCCGGCGGGGAGGTACAGCGCATCAACCTGACGACGGCGCTCGGCACCTCGCTGGTCAACACCCTGTTCGTCTTGGACGAACCGTCAATCGGACTGCATCCGCGCGACATGCTGCGGGTCATTTCGGTCATGAAGCGCCTGCGCGATGCCGGCAACTCGTTGCTGGTCGTGGAACATGACCCGCAGATCATGCTGGAGGCGGACCGCATTCTCGATCTGGGCCCCGGAGCCGGGGAGCGCGGCGGGCAGATCGTCTGCTTCGGCACCCCCGCGGAAATCCGCCGCAGCGCACACTCGCTCACCGGGGAGTACCTGAGCGGCCGCCGGCACGTCGGTGGCGAGCGCACCGAGCCCTCGGAGCCGAAGTCCGCGCCCGGCGGCGAAGTGATCGCCGAGGCGCGCTCGAACCGCTGGCTCGAGTTGCGCGGGGTCTGTGAGCACAACCTCAAGCACATCGACGTGCGCATCCCTTTGAAGCGGCTGGTGTGCATCACCGGGGTGTCCGGCTCGGGAAAATCGACCCTGATCGAGGATGTCCTGTACCCAGCGCTGCTGAAGTATCACGGCAAGCCGACCGAGGCGCCGGGCGCGTTCGGCGCACTCGCCGGCGCCGAACTCATCGACGATGTCGTGATGGTCGACCAGAGTCCGATCGGCCGGACCACGCGCTCCAATCCGGCGAGCTATGTCGGGGCGTTCGACGCCATCCGCGCGCTGTTTGCGGCCGAACCGGCCGCGCTCGAGCGCAAGTACACGGCTGGCACCTTCAGCTTCAATTCCGGCAACGGCCGCTGCCCGACCTGCAGCGGCAATGGCTTCGAGCACGTGGAGATGCAATTCCTCTCCGACGTGTATCTGCGGTGTCCGGACTGCAATGGCCGGCGCTACCGCGACGAGGTGCTCGAGATCCGCCGCGAAGGCAGCGACGGGCGCCGCGCCAACATTGCCGAGGTGCTTGCCATGACGGTGACGGAGGCACTGTCATTTTTTCGCGAATCGCGCGAGGTGTGTGCGCGGCTCGCACCGCTCGCCGACGTCGGCCTGGAATACGTGACGCTCGGTCAGCCGGTGCCGACGCTCTCCGGAGGTGAGGCGCAGCGGCTAAAGCTCGCCGGTCATCTGGCGCAGGCCGGTTCGGTGCTCTCGAGCATCACTCACAAGGGCAAGCTGTTCCTGTTCGACGAGCCGACGACGGGACTGCATTTTCAGGACGTGACGCGCCTGTTGATGGCCTTTCGCAAGCTGCTCGCTGCCGGTCATTCGTTGCTGGTCATCGAGCACAACCTCGACGTCATCCGCGCGAGCGATTGGATCATCGATCTCGGCCCGGAGGGCGGGGAAGGCGGGGGCGAGGTGGTCTGTGCCGGAACGGTGGCTGCAGTGCGCGGCCACCACGGTTCGCACACCGCGCGTGCGCTGGTGGAATACGAGCAGGCACTCGCCGGCGCCCCGACCGCCGCGCCGCCGACGGTGGCCGAATCAGCGGCCCGCTACGCGGCCGCTCCCGCCGCGGCGCGCCATGAGATCGTGATTCACAACGCGCGCGAGCACAACCTCAAGAGTATCGACGCGCGGATCCCGCGCAATCGGTTCACGGTGATCACCGGCGTGTCGGGATCGGGCAAGTCCACGCTCGCGTTCGACATCCTGTTCAACGAGGGTCAGCGGCGCTATCTGGAGTCTCTCAACGCCTACGCGCGCCAGTTCGTGCAACCGGCGGCTCGCCCCGACGTGGATGCGATCTTCGGCATTCCGCCCACGGTAGCGATCGAGCAGCGCACCAGCCGTGGCGGGCGCAAGAGCACAGTCGCCACGCTGACCGAGATCTATCATTTCCTGCGGCTACTGTACGTGAAGCTCGCCACCCAGTACTGCCCGGACTGCAACGTGGCCATCGAGCCGCAGAGCGCCGCCTCGATCGCCGCGCGGCTGCTGCGCGAGTACCGCGGCAAGCGCATCGGACTGCTCGCGCCGCTGGTCGTGGCACGCAAGGGCTACTACACTGACCTGGCCAAATGGGCACACAAGAAGGGATTCAAGACGCTGCGGGTCGACGGCAACGCGTTGCCCACGGCGAAGTGGCCGCGGCTCTCGCGCTTCAAGGAGCACACTATCGAGCTGCCGGTTGTCGAACTCGAAATCGGCGCCCGCACCGACACCGAACTGCATCAGGCGCTCGGGCGTGCGCTCGATTTCGGCAAGGGCCTGGTGCACGTACTCGGACCCAACTCGACGCGTGTCACGGTGTTTTCGACAAAGCGTGCTTGCCCGTCCTGCGGACATAGTTTCGCGGAACCGGACCCACGCCTGTTCTCGTTCAACTCCAAGCACGGCTGGTGCGAGAGCTGCTATGGCACCGGCGTGGCGATGCCGGGGTTCGATGCCGACCAGACCGGCGAGGAGCACTGGTGGAACGAGTGGCTCGACGACGAACCCCGTCCCTGTCCGGCGTGCCAGGGACAGCGGCTCAATCCGGTCGCGCTCAACGTGCGCTTCCGCGAACGCTCCATTGCCGAACTGACACACGAGCCGGTACAGCGCACCGCAGAATTCTTCGCACGCCTGAAGCTCACTGCGCGCGAGCGACAGATCGCTCGCGACCTGCTCAGCGAGATCCGCTCACGGCTCGCGTTTCTCGCCCGGGTCGGGCTCGGTTACCTGCAACTCGATCGCGCTGCGCCCACGCTCTCCGGTGGCGAGGCGCAGCGCATTCGCCTCGCCGCGCAGCTCGGCTCGAATCTACAGGGCGTGTGCTACGTACTCGATGAGCCGACCATCGGCCTGCATCCGCGCGACAACGGCATTCTGCTCGACTCGCTGGCCGAGCTTTCGAGCCATCACAATACCCTGGTCGTGGTAGAGCACGACGAGGACACCATCCGGCGCGCCGATCACGTGCTCGACCTCGGACCAGGCGCCGGGGTACTGGGCGGGGAAATCGTCGCGGCCGGAACCGTGAAGGAGCTGATGCGCAATCCGCGCTCGGTCACCGGCCGATTTTTGCGCCACCCATTGCAACACCCTACCGAGCCGCGCCGCACCACGACCGCGCAGACCGCGCATCTGACGCTGGAGAAGATCGCACTGCACAATGTGCGCGGTGATGTTCGCATCCCGCTCGGGCGCCTGGTGGTCGTCACGGGCGTATCTGGCTCCGGCAAATCGACCGTAGCGCGTGATGTGCTCTATACGAATCTGCGCCGGCTGCTCGGTGCCGCCGATGCCGCGGTGCCGGCACGCCGGGCCCAGCGCTCCGGCGGCAAACGCGCCACCGGCGAGTTCGCCGGCTGCCAGGCGGTGCGCGGACTCGAGCACCTCGATCGAGTGCTCGAGGTCGACCAGACGCCGATTGGCAAGACTCCGCGATCCTGCCCCGCGACATACATCGGCTTCTGGGACGATATCCGGCGCATTTTCGCCGCCACCAGCGAGGCACGACTGCGCGGCTACACCGCCAGCCGCTTCTCGTTCAATACTGCCGGCGGACGCTGCGAGGCCTGCGAAGGCCAGGGCGTCAAGACCATCGAGATGAGCTTTCTGCCGGATGTGAAAGTGCTGTGCGACGTCTGCGCAGGACGCCGCTTCAATTCCGAGACGCTCTCAGTGCTCTGGCGCGAGAAGAGTATCGGCGATGTGCTAATGATGAATGTCGATACGGCGATTCCGTTCTTCGCCGCGCACTCGCGCATTCATCACGCCCTGCAACTGCTGCAGGATGTCGGCCTCGGATACCTCACGCTCGGCCAACAGAGTCCGACGCTATCCGGCGGCGAGGCCCAGCGCATCAAGCTCGTCACCGAGCTGGCCAAGGTGCGCGAGCCGGTGGCACGTCCCAAGACGCCCTCGGCAGCGCGGGCGGCCAAGCACACGCTCTACGTGCTCGATGAGCCGACCGTCGGACTGCACATGGCGGACGTCGAGAAGTTGATTCACGTGCTGCACCGGCTGGTCGATGCGGGCAACACGGCAGTGGTCGTCGAACACAACCTCGACGTCATGGCCGAGGCGGACTGGATCCTCGACATGGGGCCGGAGGCCGGCGAGAACGGCGGTCGGATCGTCGCCGAGGGCGCCCCGGCGGCCGTGGCGCGCCGGGCCCGCCGTTCCCACACTGGCCAAGCGCTGGCACAGTTTCTCGCCACGCGGCTTGCAGGCGCCTGAGGTACAGTGCGCGCATGGCTTCGGATCTGGTCTGCTGGAAGTGTGGCGCATCGCTTGCGGCGTTGACTCTGCCGCTGCGCCGGCTTGAGGAGTGTCCACGCTGCCGCGCCGAACTGCATGTCTGCCGGCTGTGCGTCGAATACGACACCTCGGTGGCGACCCGTTGCCGCGAGCCGACGGCCGAAGAGGTGCGCGAGAAGGAGCGGGCCAATTTCTGCGACTTCTTCCAGCCTCGTCCGGGGGCGTATGCCGCGGCGAGCACGACAGAGGCCGAGCGAGCGCGCGCCGAGCTCGATAAGCTGTTCGGCAAGCGCTAGGCAGCGTCCGCTCGGCCGGTGGCGCACCGCCACCGCGGAACCGTCAGTTCTTGCGCACCCGTTCGCCGAGCCGCTCGAGCAGCCGTGTAAAAGGCGTACTCTTTTCCGCTTTGCGTCCCTGACCAGCGCCACGTACATCGGCGGTCTCGGAGTGACCGTTGTCGATGGTCAGTTCGTGGGCACCGAGGATCTCCAGCGTCTCCTCCAGAGTCTGCGGCGCCCGCCGCTCACGCGCATGAACCTTGCCGCCGGACACCGCTCGCTTGGCCGCGCCGGCCGGATGCAGCTCGCGCACCGGCGCTTTGGCGGGCGGCGTCACCGCGGCGCTCTGTGCCGGCGCATCGGCGTCGAACAGCTTGAACTCGTGGTCGATTGCCGCCTGCGTCTTCGGTGCCGGACGCAGCGGGGTCACCCCCGTCTCGCCGCTCACGCGCTGACGCTCCTCGCCGCCGACAGGCACGACCGCGGCGGAGGCGAACTCCGAGCGGACATAGCCGGCGACCTGTTTCGCGGAGATCGGATCATTGAAGAAGCCGAGCCGTAACCCATACCACTTGCGGCCTTCGCGACTGCCCTCGACGCAGTAGAGCGTATAGGCACTGAAGATCGCGAGCGGCGGCAGCTTCTCGATGGCGATGGGCTGTACCGACCATTTCAGCTGCACGGCGAAGGCTGCTGGCTTCTGTGCGTCTGCAATGCGGCCCTCCAGACACTGCAGCACCTGCGCTTCGCTGAGTGGCGCCTGCGCCCGCGGTAACGGCCGCGGCGCGCCGGCGGCGCTTTGCGGCTCATCGAGAGCCGCCAACACTTCCCGGATGTTGGAATTCTTGAACACCCCGGTCTTGTCCGCTGACGCAGCGGGGGGCGCTCCCTTCAGCGACTCGCGGGCGCCGCCGCGGCGGCCCGGTTCCGCGGGCGCAGGCGCTGCCGCCGGCGGATGCAACGTCGGCACCGGACGAGCCACCTCGGCCACCGGTGGGGCTACCGCTGGCTCCGCAACCAACTCAAGGGTCACCTCGGCGGCTTGCGGGGCACTGCCCTGCGGTGCGGCCGGCTCTACCGGTAGCGCGGCCGAGCGCGGGCCGGCTGCTTGTGCGGCCTGAGCCTCGGCGGCCGCGACGGCGCGGGCGCGCAGCTTCTTGCCGGGTGCCTCACCGGCCCAAGCGCCCGGGTACACCTCACGCACCAGTCCCAGCCAGTTTTCCGCCTCGGCCTGCGTGGCGAAGAATCCCATGTGCAGCCGGAAGCGCTCGCGGCCTTCCTCGAAGCGACGGCTGACGAAGAAGTTGAAGCGCTGCAGCTCCGGCAGGTCGGCGCGCGGCAGCGCCATGGGGGTGCTCGAGGAGCACAGATTGATCACGAACGGACCCGCCTCGGCGGCAGGCTCCACCGATGATGCTGCGCCGGTCTCAGCAAGAGGCGCCAAATTTTCCGCTGGTGTCATATCTCGTGGACGCTCGGTCGAAATGCCCCGGTCGGCCGGCGATGTGCCCTGAGTCAGCGGAGGAAGCAAGCGATGCGCCTTGAGCGCGCTCGTGGCAGCCCCGCCGTCATGGGATCGTCCCGAAGACCGGTGGCTTTGCGTCCCCGTCTTTCGACGGGTTTGCCCTTGATCACAGCCCAGAGTGTCGAGGCAGGCGCGGCGCGAGTCAAGCACTCTGATGAGGCGCAATTCTCAGGTCGTATTTGCCGCAGTCCGCTGCGTACATAACGCAGCCGGTTCGCCGGCGCGCCGCGTTCTTATGTCGCGTGCGCGTCGGCATATGTCACGAACATCCGCCTCGATTCAGGTCGAGGCGGCGAGGATCGCGGGCAGGTCGAGACCCTTCTCGCGCGCACAGTCGATCGCCTCGGGATAACCGGCATCGGCATGACGCATCACGCCGCTCGCCGGATCGTTCCACAAGACCCGGGCAATGCGCCGCGCCGCCGCATCGGTGCCGTCGCACACGATGACGACCCCGGCATGTTGGGAAAACCCCATGCCGACGCCGCCGCCGTGGTGCAGCGAGACCCACGTGGCGCCCGAGGCGGTGTTGAGCAGCGCGTTGAGCAGCGGCCAGTCGGACACCGCATCCGAGCCGTCGCGCATCGATTCGGTCTCGCGGTTCGGCGAGGCGACCGAACCGGAGTCGAGATGATCACGGCCAATCACCACTGGCGCCTTCAGTTCCCCGCGCGCGACCATCTCGTTGAACGCCAGTCCCAGACGGTGCCGGTCGCCGAGGCCGACCCAGCAGATGCGCGCCGGCAGCCCCTGGAACTGAATGCGCTCGCGCGCCATGTCGAGCCAGTGGTGCAGGTGTTTGTCCTCGGGCAACAACTCCTTGACCTTCGCGTCGGTCTTGTAGATGTCCTGCGGATCCCCGGACAGCGCCGCCCAGCGGAACGGTCCGATGCCGCGACAAAACAGCGGGCGAATGTAGGCCGGCACGAATCCCGGGAAATCGAACGCGTTCTGCACGCCCTCCTCGAGGGCCATCTGCCGGATGTTGTTGCCGTAATCGACCGTCGGGACGCCCGCGGCATGAAAATCCAGCATGGCGCGCACGTGCACCGCCATCGAGGCCTTGGCAGCACGCACCACGGCCGCCGGATCGCGCTCGCGCATCTCGAGCCAGCGCTCGACACTCCAGCCGATGGGCAGATAGCCGTTCAGCGGATCATGTGCCGAAGTCTGGTCGGTGAGCAGGTCGGGCCGCACGCCTCGCTTGAACAGCTCCGGCAGCACCTCAGCGGCATTGCCGAGCAATCCCACCGAGACGGCCCGCTGCTCGGCGCACGCCCGCTGGATGATCGCAAGCGCCTCATCGAGGTTGTCGGCGGCATGATCGAGATAGCCCGAGCGCAGACGCATCTCGATGCGCGAGCGCTGGCATTCCACCGCCAGGCAGGCGGCACCGGCCATCACGGCGGCCAGCGGCTGCGCCCCACCCATGCCACCGAGCCCGGCGGTGAGCAGCCAGCGTCCCGCGAGCGATCCGCCATAGTGGCGCCGCCCCATCTCGACGAATGTCTCGTAGGTGCCCTGCACGATGCCCTGGCTGCCGATGTAGATCCACGAACCGGCGGTCATCTGGCCGAACATCATCAGCCCCTTGCGATCGAGCTCATTGAAGTGCTCCCAGCTGGCCCAGCGCGGGACGAGATTGGAGTTGGCGATGAGCACACGCGGGGCGTCCTCGTGCGTGGTGAACACACCGACCGGCTTGCCAGACTGAATAAGCAGCGTCTGGTTCACCTCGAGCCGGCGCAACGTCGCAATGATGGTGTCGTAGCTCTCCCAGTCACGCGCGGCCCGGCCGATGCCGCCGTACACGACCAGCTCAGCGGGGCGCTCGGCGACGGCTGGATCGAGATTATTCATCAGCATGCGCAGCGGCGCCTCGGTGAGCCAGCTGCGGGCCGTGCGTTGCGTGCCGGTGGGGGCACGAATGACTCGCGTGGTGTCCACGCGGGTGCGGGTCTTGCGATCTGCGCTCATCAGGGGACTCCCGTTGCGGAAAGGGCAAAATTCAAACAGGCGCCGAGCGCCCGCTGCAGGACGGCGCCGAGCGCCGCGGCGCGCGCCAGCTCGAACGGCGGCGGCCAGTTTTCGGGCCCGGCTGCGGCCGGCTCATCGAGATACCCCCGGCACGCGAGCTCCATCTGTACCGCGTGCACCCCGCGCTCGGGGCGGCCGTAGTGGCGCGTGGTCCAGCCGCCGACGAAGCGTCCGTTGGTGACTCGCGTGAAGCTCGGATCCTCACAGGCGGCCTCGATCGCACCGGTCAGCGCCGGGCTGCAGCTGGCGCCGCGATTCGTGCCGAGATTCAGGTGTGGCAGTTCGCCCTCGAACAGCCGCGGCACGCGCGAGCGGATCGAGTGCGCGTCATACAACACGACGCGACCGTGTCGGGCGCGCAGGCGGTCGAGCTCTGCCGCCAGCGCGGCATGATAGGGCTCGAAGTACCGGCTGCGGCGCTCGGCGATATCCGTCTCACTCGGCCCGAGGCCCGACCGATAGAGCGGCTCACCATCGAAGCTGCTCGTAGGACACAGTTCGGTGGTGGCTTGGCCCGGATAGAGCGAGGCCCCCGAGGGGTCGCGATTGACGTCGATGACGGTTCGGCTGATCGTAGTCCGCACCGTGGTCGCCCCGAGCGTCAACGACATGGCGTAAAGGCGATCGACGTACCAATCGGCATCCTTGCGAGCGAGCCATGGCGACACGAGGCGCGGGGCGATGTCGGGCGGCAGCTCGGTGCCGGTATGCGGAAAGCTGACCACGAGCGGCGCTTCGCCGCGCTGGATCTCGAGCCAGCCGCTCATGTCGGCTCCAAAGCGGGCAGCGGCACAGCGGCAACGGCCTGCAGCAGCGCCCGCTCGCGCACCAGCGCACCGGCCACCTCGAGATCGGCGTGCAGGTATCGATCTTCACCGAGCGTCGCGATGCGCTGGCGCACGGCACGGCGCACGGCCTCGAGCGGCTCGCTCGAGCGCAGGTCGCGGTGAAAATCGCAGCCCTGCGTGGCGGTGAGCAACTCGATGCCGATGATGGCGACCGCATTGCGGATCATGTGATGCAGCCGGCGCGCCGCGTGCGCAGCCATCGAGACATGGTCCTCCTGGTTGGCCGAGGTGGGGATGGAGTCCACACTCGCCGGGTGGGCGCACTGTTTGTTCTCGGCAACCAGGGCCGCAGCAGTCACCTGCGGCATCATCAAGCCGGAGTTCAGGCCCGGGTTCGGCGTCAGGAATGCCGGCAACCCGGAGAGCGCCGGATCGACGAGCATGGCGATACGCCGCTCGGCCAGCGAACCGATCTCGCACAGGGCCAGCGCGAGCACGTCGGCGGCGAACGCCACGGGCTCCGCATGGAAGTTGCCTCCGGACAGGGCCTCGTCGGTGTCGGGGAAGATCAGCGGGTTGTCCGACACACCGTTCGCTTCGCACGCGAGGGTGCCGGCCGTGTGGCGCAGCAGGTCGAGCGCCGCGCCCATGACCTGCGGCTGGCAGCGCAAACAGTACGGATCCTGCACGCGCGGATCGGCGACGCGGTGCGAATCGCGTATGGCCGAGCCGGCCATGAGCGCGCGCAAGGCCGCAGCGGTCTCAATCTGCCCGCGATGGCCGCGCAACGCATGAATGCGCGCATCGAAGGGCGTATCGGAGCCCTTGGCCGCCTCGGTGGCCAACGCTCCGGTCACCAGCGCGGACTGGAACACCACCTCGATGTCAAACAACGCGGCGAGGGCGTTGGCCGTGGAGAACTGCGTACCGTTCAGAAGCGCGAGCCCTTCCTTGGGGGCGAGCGTCAGCGGTTCGAGTCCCGCGCGCTGCAGCGCCTCGGCCGCCGGCAGGGACGCCCCGTCCGGCAGGCGGATCTGCCCGACGCCGATCAACGCGCCGCTCATGTGCGCCAGCGGCGCCAGATCACCGGATGCGCCCACGGAACCCTGTGCGGGTACGACCGGCAGCAGGTCCCGCTCGAGCAGCTCGCACAGCCGTCGGACCGTCTCGGGGCGCACGCCAGAGGCGCCCTGCGCGACGTTGGCAATCTTCAGCGCCAACATCAGCCGCGTGACGGGTGCGGGCATCGGCGCGCCGACCCCTGCACAGTGCGACAACACGATGTTGCGCTGCAGTCGGGCGAGGTCCGCCGCATCGATCCGCACGCTGGCCAGCTTACCGAACCCTGTGTTAATGCCGTATACGGGCTCGCCGCGCGCCACGATACGCATCACCGACTCTGCACCGCGGGCAATGCGCGCGTAGCAGTCCTCATCGAGTGATGCACGCGCACCGTGGTAGATGGCCGCCCACTCGGCGAGCGTGACCCGACCGGGTCTGATGACGATGGAATTCAATGGCCTCTCCAGATACGGGCATAGAGTGGATTGCGGCCGATCCAGTACACGAGCTCGGCGGGCCGCTCGACGTCCCAGATGGCCAGATCAGCGGCTTTGCCCGGCTCGAGGGTGCCGATCTCGGCCTGCCGGCCGAGCGCATGCGCCGCTTCGCGCGTGACCGCAGAGAGAGCTTCCTCGACCGTCAAACCGAACTGGATTGCGCCGAGATTCATGGTGGTGAGCATCGACAGCAGCGGTGAGGTACCGGGGTTGCAGTCCGTGGCGAGCGCCATGCGCACCCCGTACCGGCGCAAAGCCGCCACGGGCGGAACGCGCCGCTCGCGCAGACAGTAAAACGCCCCCGGCAACAGCACCGCCACTGTTCCGCTCTGCGCCAGCGCGGCGACGCCGCTCTCGCCGGTCCACTCCAGGTGATCGGCGGACAACGCCTGAAACTCAGCCGCGAGCGCCGCACCGCCGCCGTCGGAGAGCTGATCGGCATGCAGCTTCACCGGCAGGCCGTGGGCGCGCGCCGCGGTAAACACCGCGCGGATCTCCGCTGCGCTGAAGGCAATGGTTTCGCAGAAGCCATCCACCGCGTCGGCCAGCCCCTCGACGGCGGCACGAGCAATCAGCTCCCCGCAAATGCTCGCGACGTACGCGGCGCGATCGGTCTCGGGCGGCACGGCATGCGCAGCGAGCAACGTGCTCGAGACCCCGAGTGGCAACTGGCGGCCGAGCGTGCGAGCCACGCGCAACAGACGCAGCTCATGGTCCACATCGAGCCCGTAGCCGGATTTGATCTCGACGCTCGTGACACCCTCGGCCATCAGCCAGCGCAGCCGATCCTTTGCCGTCTCTAGCAACTGCTGCTCCGTCGCAGCGCGCGTGGCGCGCACCGTGGAGAGGATGCCGCCCCCGGCGCGGGCGATGCTCTGGTAGTCCGCCCCGGCAAGGCGCATCTCGAATTCCGCGCTGCGCTCGCCGCCGAAGACGATATGGGTATGACAGTCGATCAGTCCTGGGGTGACCAGCCGGCCGCCGAGATCGATTTCTTCGCACGCACGGGCGCCGGCCGGCAGCTCGGACATCGGCCCTGCGAAAACGATGCGTCCGTTGGCGACGCCGAGCGCGCCATGGTGGACCAGGCCCACGCCGGTGAGCCGCGGCGACAGGGTCGCCAAGGTTGCCTCGCGCCAGAGTCGATCGATTTGCACTGCCCCGGGGCCTTCTTTTTTGACTAGGCAAAATTGTAATATGCCTAGACATATCCGGGAACCCCCCCGAGTACGCAACCGGACCAAGCGCCATATGAACCGGACATTTTTCTTCGCGACCGCCTGGCTGCCGGCCGGCTGGCGTCATCGTGTGCGCGTCACGGTGCGCGACGGACTCATCACGGAGGTGATCTGCGCAGCCGGCGCAGCGCCTGGAGACACGCACCTCGAGCTCGTCGTACCGGGGATGCCGAACCTGCACAGCCACGCCTTCCAGCGCGCCATGGCGGGGCTCGCCGAGCGGCGCGGACCGAGCGGCACGGATGATTTCTGGTCCTGGCGCGAGGTGATGTACCGATTTCTCGGCCGCATCGACGCCGATGACCTGGAAACGATCGCGGCGTACGCGTACGCGGATATGCTCGAGGCGGGATTCACCAGCGTCGGTGAATTTCACTACCTGCACCGCAGCCCGCAGAATACCCTTTATCAAGATCCCGCCGAGCTCGCGCTGCGGCATGCCGCCGCAGCCGAGCGCACCGGGATTGGACTGACGCTCCTGCCGGTGTTCTACGAGTCGAGTCAGTTCGGCGGTGCCGCGCCCACCGCCGGACAGCAGCGTTTCATCACCGATCTCGATCAGTTCGCGCACATCGTCGAGCGCGTGCGCGCCCGGCTCCGGCCGCAGTGCGGATGCAACAGCGGCATCGCGCCCCACTCGCTGCGCGCGGTCACCGCAGAGCACCTGGGGAAGCTTCTGGAGCACTATCGGCACGGACCGGTGCACATTCATGCCGCCGAGCAGGTGAAGGAAGTCGAGGACTGCCTCGCCTTCACCGGCCTGCGTCCGCTCGAATGGCTGTTGCGGCACGCCGAAGTGAATGCGCGCTGGTGCATCGTGCACGCCACCCACCTGACACCGCAGGAGACTTCCGACCTGGCGCGCAGCGGTGCGGTCGCCGGTCTGTGCCCCGAAACGGAAGCCAATCTCGGCGATGGCGTCTTCCCGATGCCTGCCTACGCGCAGGCCGGCGGATGCTGGGGCATTGGCACCGACTCGCACATTCGGCTCGATGCGGCCGGTGAGTTGCGGTTGCTCGAATACGCACAGCGGCTCACCCGTCGCCAACGTAACGTGCTCGCGAGCGCCGATCAGCCCTCGACGGGTGCGGCTTTGCTGCAAGGCGCGCTGCGCGGCGGCGCGCAGGCGCTGGCGTTGCCGGTGGGCGCCATCGCGGCGGGTTACCGCGCGGATTTCCTCGGTCTGCATGCAGCACACCCGGATCTCGCCGGGCGCAGCACCGACTGCACGCTCGACACCTGGCTGTTCAGTGCCGGTCGCGCGCTGGTCCGGGATGTGATCGCCGGCGGACGCACGGTCGTCGCGAACGGTCGCCACACCGACCGCGAACGCATCGATGCGGCATACTGCCGCACGCTGAAGCGTCTTTTGACTGATGCATGACATGAGTAACCGCGTCTCATCGAGTCCGGTCCGGGCGAATGCGCTACCGCGCTACCGCGAGATTTACGCATCGTTGCGCCAGAAGATCGTCTCCGGTGAATGGCCCGCCGGTCATCGCCTACCGTCCGAGCATGAGTTGGCGCGCACCTTCGGCTGTGCGCGCATGACGATCAGCAAGGCACTCGGTAACCTCGCCGATCAGCGCCTGGTCACACGCCGGCGCCGTGCCGGCACCACCGTCAATCTGCCGCGTCCACAGGAATCGGTACTGGAAATCCACGACATCGAGGCCGAAATCCTGGCTGCGGGCGTCAGTTACGCCTACGAGTCGCTCGCGCGGCAGACGCGCCGCGCCAATGCTGCAGACGCCAACACCCTGGGCGTGGCGTGTGCCACGCCAGTGCTCGCACTCACCGGGTTGCACCTCGCCGGCGGCCGACCGCACGCGCTCGAGGAGCGCTTGATCAACCTGCAGGCGGTCCCGGAGGCGCGCAACGAGCGCTTCGAGGACATCTCGCCGGGGCGCTGGCTGCTGCAGCGCATCCCCTGGACGGAGGCCGAACATCAGATCGGCGCGCTGAACGCCGATGCGGCCGTTGCGCGTTGGCTCGCGATTCGCACCCATACGGCCTGCCTGACCATTGAGCGCAACACCTGGCGCGACGCACAGCGCATCACCCACGTCCGGCTCATCTATCCCTGCGATCAGCACCGTCTGGTGGCGCGGTTTCGCTACCAGCCGCTGTGAGGCACCCCTCAGAGCGGCAGTGACAGCTGTTGCTCGCTACCCGGTGGCCGGAACAGACTCACGCTGAGCGGCGAGCCGCGTGCCGTATCCAGACCTGCGCGCCGGCATGCGGCCTGAAATCGGGCGCGCAACAACTCGGCGAACGGACCGGACCCACGCATGCGATGGCCAAAGCGCGGGTCGTTGTCGCGTCCCTGACGCATCTGGCGAATCAAGGACAGAACGTGCGCTGCGCGCAACGGAGCGTGTGCCTGCAGCCACTCGCGAAACAGCGGGCCCACCTCGTGGGGCAGCCGCAGCAACACATAGCTCGCCCAGCCGGCGCCCGCCTCGGCCGCCGCCTGCACGATGCGCTCCAGCTCGTGATCGGTCAGACCCGGAATCACCGGCGCCACCAGCACCCCGGCGCGAACCCCCACCGCGGCCAGTTCGCGCAGCGTGCGCAGGCGCGCCGCAGGCGATGCCGCCTGCGGCTCCATGGCGCGCTTCAGCGGCTCATCGAGCGTGGTGATGCTGATGCCGACGCGGACGAGATTGTCGCGCGCCAGCGCAGCGAGAAGATCGAGATCGCGCAGGATGAGCGCACCCTTGGTGATCACGGTCACCGGATGCCGGCAGCTCGCGAGCACCTCGAGAATCTCGCGCGTCACACGCAGCCGCCGCTCGATCGGCTGATACGGATCGGTGTTGGCACCGAGGGTGATCGGCTTACAGCGGTAGCCGGGGCGCGCCAGCTCGCGCTTGAGGAGGCGGCCCGGATCGCGCTTGTAGAACAGGTGCGTCTCGAAGTCCAACCCCGGGGACAGGCCCAGATAGGCATGACTGGGCCGGGCATAACAGTTGTGACTCACGACACCGTTGGCGATGAAATCACCGCTACCCGTGGTCACGTCGTAGAGACGCACCGTCCCGACCGGTTCAATCGACACGACCTGCAGGGCCGCGGCACACTGCAGTACTCGGCCCTCGATGCCGAGCGCTCCGCTCAGCGTCGGCTGCACGGCGTGCAAGAACCGCAGCCGCTCGCGCAGCCCGCCGAGCAGCCGCACACGCGACACCGGACTGGCGTCTGCCGAGCGCACACTATCGAGCACGAAGCGAAAATGCAGCATCCCGAGACAGCGAGCGGCCCATTCGATGAGAAGGGCATTGGGAGGAGCGATCTGCAGCGGCGCCGCCGCGCCGCTGCGGCCGGCATCGCAAAGACCGGCGAGAAATCCGGCGCACCACGCGCTCGAGAGCGTGCCCGGCCAATCGGCTGGGCGCGCTACAGGCACGGTCCGCGGACGGCACTCGCGAGCGTAGTGGTACGGGCCACCGCGCACGCCGGCGGCACCACCATGCCACGGTGCCGACACAGTGGGCCGGCTGCGGTCGGCGCCCCCATGCAACACGGCGCACCGATACCCACGCAGGTAATCACGATCCTTTGCGATCGGTGCGCTGAACTGTCCGGTGCCGAGCAGCCGGGTGCCGACCGTCAGGTGCGCGCGGCGCGATGCAGCGCAGGGGCTCGAGGGGGTCACGAACTGCCAACCGTTCTCGGTCAGAAAACGATGATCCGCGCCGGCGACCAGCTCGGTGCCATCGGCCAGCACGACCCGGTAGGCTGGCTTGATGACGCTCCAATGAGCGAGCACGTGGGTTCGCGCATAGTGTCGCGAGCGGCCCCGGTGCACGGTTCCAAAGATCTCACTCCCCACCGTCAGCTGCGCAATGGGGCGGGTCGTGCCGTCGGCCATCAGGATCGGGGTGTCACCGCGCAGACAGTAAACACACGCATGCGCGCAGCCCCGGTAGGGATTGATCGACTGCTCGAAGGGGAGGTCCGGAGAGTCATTGGTGCTGATCACGCTGCGGGCACGATCCGCCCTCACTGCAAGCGGCACGTGATCGGGGACCTGCGCCTGGAACCAGCCATCGTCGAGCGGCTCGGTGCTGCGCACCTCGAAGCGCCCGGGGGGATTCGACAGCGCGCCGTGTCCGCGCCTCAACACGCCGGGTCGCGGGGGAGTGCTCATACCGAGACTGTACAAATATCCACCTTCGCCGTAAAGGTGGCCCTGCCCATCGCTGCCGCTATCGGGGTCCCTCGCGGCGCTTGAGCGCGGATGGGGGCGTACCAAGCACGCGCAGGAAGCTGCGCCGCATCCGCTCGGAATCGCCAAAGCCGCACACCACCGCCACCTGCTGAACCGATGAGGTGCCGCTCTCGAGCGCCGCCCGCGCCGCATCCACCCGCAGGCGCTCGACGGCCTTGGCCGGTGACAGGCCGATTTCCGCGCTGAACAGCCGCGCGAAGTGCCGGGGGCTCATGCAGCTCCACGCCGCGAGCGACTCGACGTCAAGCCGCGTGTGCAGGTGCGCCCGCGCATGCTCCAGCAGGGGCGTGAAGCGCCCGACCGCGCGCTCCATCGCAAGCAGAGGCGAGAATTGCGACTGCCCGCCGGGACGGCGGTGGTACACGACCAGCTGCTGCGCCGTGCGGCGGGCAACGGTCTCGCCGAGGTCCGCCTCGATCATTGCCAGGGCGAGATCGATGCCTGCGGTGATGCCCGCGGAGCTCCAGACTCTGCCATCGCGGACGTAGATACGGTCCGGCTCCAGCCGCACGCGTGGAAAGTGTTCCTTAAAATGCGCCGTACAATTCCAGTGGGTCGTGGCGCGCCGTCCGTCGAGCAGCCCGGCGGCGGCCAGGACGTACGCGCCCGAACAGACGCTTGCAACCCGCTGCGCCCGGGCTGCACAGGCGAGAACGAACTGGCGCGTCCGCAGGCACTGTGCCGCCCTGTGCGCGCCCTCGCCGCCGGCCACGACGAGCGTAGCATGTGCGCTGCTCTGCGTGCCCGGAGGGCTCGGCAGCATCGCGGCGCTCGGTGACCGGCAATACCTCGGGGAACTGCGCCGACTGGCGCGGTCGGCACGGTATGTGACTTCGGTGTGCACCGGCTCGCTGCTGCTCGGGGCGGCCGGCCTGCTCACCGGCCGGCGCGCGGCCTGTCACTGGGCGTGGCGCGACGCTCTGGTCGCATTTGGGGCAGTCCCGGACGCCGCGCGCGTCGTGCGGGACGGCAACATCATCACCGGCGGCGGCGTCACCGCCGGCATTGACCTGGCTCTGACGGTGCTCGCCGAGATCGCGGGCCGGGATTATGCCGAGGCCGTGCAGCTGGCCATCGAGTATGCGCCGGCGCCACCGTTCGACGCAGGCTCGCCGGAAAACGCTCGGCCCGCGGTGCGCGCGGCCGCCCTGGCGCGTTCCGAAGCCGTGCGCATCGAGCGCGAGCGGGCGGTCCGTCAGGCCGCCGCATCCCTTCGCGATTGGGAACTCTGAGCGCCGTGCAACTCAGCACGTCGCCTGCAGGGCGATCGAGGGGTCAGCGAGCCGAGCGCGATCCGGCCGCGCTCGCGCCGGAATCAGTTTGCGCGCCGCCAGCTGATCCTTCGGCGTGTTGATGCTGTCGATGGCAATGAGCTCGCCGCTGCGCAGATAGCAGGCACTGAACGCGCGGGCAGCCGGATCGCCGCGCAGCACGACTTCGTCGTACCCGGTGTTGATTCCGACGATGACCAGCTTCAGGTCGTACTGATCCGACCAGAACCAGGGCACCTTGTCGTGCACGACGTCACGTCCGAGCAAATTCAGCCCCGCGGTGACGCCCTGCTCGAACGCGTTGTCGACCGACTCCAGGCGCAGCCGGCGCGCGTAATGGCGACTGGGGTGGCTGGCACAGTCCCCGGCAGCGTAGATGACCGGATCGGTGCTGCGACAGTACTCATCGACCTGGATGCCGTTCTCGCAAGCGAGCCCGGCGTTTGCGGCAAGTTCCTGCTCGGGGAGCGCGCCGACGCCGAGCAGCACCGCGTCCGCGGCGTACTCGCCCCCCTCCTCGGTGAGCACCGCCCGCACCCGAGCTTCCCCCGCCTGGGCCAGGATCGCGCGAGCGCGTACGCCACAGACGATATGCACGCCATGGCGTACGTGTTCGGCGGCATAAAATTCGGCGACTGCCGAGCACGTGACTCGCTCGATGATCCGCGGGGCGAGCTCGAGGATGGTGACCTCGACGCCCAGTCCCCGAGCGGTGGCGGCCACCTCGAGCCCGATGTAGCCGCCGCCGAGGATGACCAAGCGTGCGCCAGGGGTGAGCGCCGGGCGGATCTGCTCGACGTCTGCAACGGTACGCAGACTGAACACGCCTGCGAGATCCGTCCCGGGCATGGCCAGCGGCCGGGCACGGCTTCCCGTTGCCAGCAGCAATGCGTCGTACGCGACGCTCGATCCGTCATCCAGCCGCAAGCGTTGCTCGCGGCGCTCGATTTCCTCGACTCGCCGCCCCAGGCGAGTCGCCACGGCGTGCTGCTCGTAAAACGCCGCCGGCCGCAGCAGCAGCCGTTCGCGCGACAGCGTGCCTGCCAGGAACTTCTTCGACAGCGGCGGGCGCTGATACGGCAGCAGCGGCTCCGCGCCGATCAGCGAGATGTGGCCGGTGAAGCCCTGCCGCCGAAGCGTATCGATGGCCTGCACGGCAGCCTGACCGGCCCCGACGATGACGATGCGTTCGAACATTTGCGCAAGCTTACCGAAGCGCAGCCCTCGCGCGCACCATCACCGAGCGGGAGCCACTGGGAGCTGCGCCAAAATGGTGCAGAGCGGGGGCGTGGTCCACGGCGCAGGCCTCTGCAGTCAGCGAATTAGGGCCATTCCCCCCATGGCACGAAAACTGCAAAATCAGCGTATCGTTCTTTGCCCGCCCGTGCGGGACGCCCCGCGGCGCCGCACGCTAAGCTAGCCACTGTTCCACCGGAGAGCCCGCACATGAAACTGGTCACCGCGATCATCAAACCGTTCAA
Organism: Pseudomonadota bacterium; assembly: GCA_021808195.1. Next base: position 68,365 of record JAKBCE010000011.1, on the reverse strand, counting down.
GCTCGACGACGTGCGTGCCGCATTGTCCGAGATCGGGGTTTCGGGCATGACGGTGACGGAGGTCAAGGGCTTTGGTCGCCAACGCGGTCATACCGAGCTGTATCGCGGTGCCGAATACGTGGTGGACTTCGTGCCCAAGACCCGCATCGAGGTCGCGGTTCGTTCGGACCTGGTTGATGCGGTGGTGGACGCGATCCTCAAATCCGCCAAGACCTCCAAGGTCGGCGACGGCAAGATCTTCATCACCGATATCCAGCGGGTGATCCGCATCCGCACCGGCGAAACCGACGAGGCGGCGCTCTAGTTGCAACTGACCGGCGGGTCCGCCCGAGCGGGCCCGCCCTCACTCAGGCGCGCACGACGCGCATCGGACGAGCGTTGCGCTCGATGCCGAGCGCGCCGCTACGCACCACCTCGAGAAGCTCGGCGCTGCGCGCGAGATCGGTGGCAAAGGTCTCGATCTCCGCTTCGCTCGCGCTCAGCTCGACAATGAACCCGTCCGGCGCCGGATCGAGCACGCGTCCGCCGGTGCGCACCACGTATCCTCTGACCGAATCGACCTGATCGGGACGGACCTTGAGCTTCAGGAGGATCAGCTCGCGCTCGAGATGCTCGCCGCTCGTCATGTCCTCGACGCTCACCACGTCGACCAGCTTGTACAGCTGATTGACGATCTGCTGCATGACCGCATCCGATCCCTGGGTCACCAGGGTGATGCGCGAGACAGTCGGATCCTGCGTGGCGGCCACCGACAGCGACTCGATGTTGTAGCCTCGGGTGGCGAACATGCCGGCGACCCGGCTGAGGGCACCGGCCTCGTTTTGCAGCAGGATGGCGATGATGTGGCGCATGGCATTCCAGAAGTAGAGCGGGCAGTGAATCTCCGCAGAATAATGGATGGCACCGTGCGCGGTCACGTGACAAAGCGCAGCGCGCAACTTCCGGCCGGCAGATCGACCTGCTAGTCTGCGGGTATCTCCCCTTTCCGGAACGTTGCCGCCGCCACAAGAGAGCGCCGCCATGACCAAGAGCGTCCCCGAATCCACCCCCCGTGCTCACCCGCTCGCCGGCCAGAAGATGTCCGGCGCCCGGATGATCATGCAAGTCCTGGCGGATGAGGGCGTCGAGGCGATTTTCGGCTACAGCGGCGGCGCCATCCTGCCGACCTATGACGCGGTATTTCTCTATAACGAGGAACAGCAGCGCGCCGGTGGCCGGCAGATCCCGTTGATCGTGCCGGCCAACGAGCAGGGCGCGGCCTTCATGGCCGCCGGGTTCGCGAGGGCCACCGGCCGGGTGGGCGTCTGCCTGGTCACTTCCGGCCCGGGGGCCACGAACACCGTGACTCCGGTGCGCGACTGCATGGCCGACTCGGTGCCGATCGTGGTGATCAGCGGCCAGGTATCGCGCGCGGCCATCGGCACCGACGCCTTTCAGGAGGCCCCGGTGACCGCAATCATGGGCTCCGTGGCCAAGCACGTCTTCCTGGTGACCGAGCCGGAGCGGCTTGAGGCGACCATGCGCACGGCTTTTGAGCTGGCCCGAACCGGCCGACCCGGACCCGTGGTGATCGACGTGCCGAAGGACGTGCAGAACTGGGAGGGTCTGTTCCAGGGCGCCGGCACCTTGCCTATTCCGGGCTATCGCCGCCGGATGCAGGCGCTCACCGAACGCCGGCTCGATGCGCGCGATGCCGCGCGCTTCTTCGAAATTCTCGGCGAGTCACGCCGGCCGCTGATCTATGCAGGCGGCGGCGTGATCCACGGCGATGCCTCGGCGAGACTGCTCGAGTTCGCCACCGCGTTCGACATTCCGATGGTCACAACCTTGATGGGCATCGGCGCGATCGACACGACCCATCGACTCGCAATGCGCATGCTCGGCATGCACGGCGCGGCGTTCGCCAACTACGCGGTCGATGACTGCGATTTCCTGATTGCCGTCGGCGCACGCTTCGATGACCGGGTTGCCGGCGTGCCGGCGAAATTCGCACGCGGCGCGCGCCGAATCGCGCATCTGGACATCGACAGCGCAGAGATCAACAAGGTCAAACGCACACATTGGAGCCATGTCGGGCTGTTGCCCGAGGCGCTGCACACGCTCACCACGCACGGACGCCGTGCGGGCTTCAGAGGCGAGTTCGCAAGCTGGCTGGCACATCTTGGCGAATTGAAGAGCCGCCACGCGATGAACTACGACCGCGACAGCGCGCTCATCCAGCCGTATTACGTGATCGAGGAGATCAATCGGGTCACCGGCGGCGAGGCGATCATCACCACGGGTGTCGGTCAGCATCAGATGTGGGCGGCGCAATACTGCGATTTCCGCCACCCACGGCTGTGGCTCACCTCCGGCAGCATGGGCACGATGGGCTTCGGACTACCGGCGGCAATTGGCGCACAGTTCGCCCAGCCCGACAAGTTGGTCGTGGACATCGATGGCGACTCGAGCATCCGCATGAACCTCGGGGAGCTCGAGACCGTCACCACCTACGAGCTGCCCATCAAGGTCGTCGTGCTCAACAACTGCGGTGACGGAATGGTCAAGCAGTGGCAGAAGCTGTTCTTCAAGGGCCGGCTGTCGGCAAGCGACCGCTCGCTGCACAAGAAGGACTTCATCCGCGCCGCCGAAGCCGATGGCTTTCCGTACGCCGTGCGTCTCGAGCGCAAAGCTGACGTGCCGCGCGTGATCGAGGAGTTCCTGCACTTCAAGGGACCGGCGTTCCTGGAAGTGATGATTGACCCTGATGCGGGCGTATATCCGATGGTCGGTCCCGGCCAGACTTACGAGGAGATGATCACCGGCGAGTTCATTGCCTCGCGCAAGAAGGTCGAGATCACGCCGCTCGGTCCGTCGGAGATGTTCTGAGGAGCGATGATGAAATATCTGCACACCATGGTGCGCGTGACGGATCTGCAGGCGTCGCTGCACTTTTACTGCGATGCGCTCGGACTGACCGAGCTGTCGCGCAAGGAATATCCGCAGGGTCGCTTTACGCTGGTCTTTCTCGCCGCCCCGGGCGATGAGTCGGCGCAGGTCGAGCTGACTTACAACTGGGATCCGGAGAGCTACTCGGGCGGACGAAATTTCGGACACCTCGCTTACGCGGTCGATGACATCTACGCCGCCTGCGAGCGCCTGCAGCACCATGGCGTGACGATCAATCGCCCGCCACGGGATGGACGCATGGCCTTCGTGCGCTCTCCGGATCAGATTTCGATCGAGCTGCTGCAGCGCGGCGAGGCGCTGCCGCCGGCCGAGCCGTGGACCTCGATGCCGAACACCGGCAACTGGTAGATCCGGGCCGCTGCTGATGATCCCCTCGGCAGCGGCTCTCGAGCGTTACCTGCACGAACGGATTCCGTTGTCCGCAAATCTCGGGGTGCGGGTGAGCGAGGCGGGCCTGGAGTGTGTGCGTCTCAGTGCGCCCCTGGCGCCGAACATCAATCACAGCGGCACGGTCTTCGGCGGCAGTGCCGCGGCGCTCGCCACGCTCGCCGCCTGGGGCCTGCTGCACGTACGGCTCGAGACTGCCGGCATCCGTGCCCGCACGCTGATTCAGCGCAGTCAGATGGAATACGAGCGGCCCATCACCGGGGATTTCGAAGCGGAATGCCGGCTCGTCGATGCATCGGCCTGGGAGCGCTTTAGTGTCCTGTTGGCGCGCCGGGGACGCTCGCGAATACCGCTCGGCGCGCAGTTGCGCTGCGCGGCGCATCTCGTGGGCCGATTCGAAGGCGAGTTCGTGGCGCTCGCCGCGGCGCACGTCCCGCCCGATCCGGGCGGCCCCTGAGCCGTGCATGCGGGCGTGGCAGGACGGTGCGGGTCAGGGCAGAATGTGCCGCACGTGCGCGCGTAATGACCTGCCTGCATGATGTCGAGGCCGTCCGACGGACCCTGGGGGACACTGCCATGAGTCAAGCCGACCTGCGCGGTAAGTTCATTTGGCATGAGTTGATGACGCCAAATGCGCAAACCGCCGCCGATTTCTACTCGAGCGTGCTGCCGTGGACGACCGAAGCGTCCACCGTGCCGGGCTATACCCTGTGGATGAATGGCGCGGTCGGCGTAGCCGGTTTCATGACCCAGCCGCAGGCCGCGCTCGAGACCGGCGCGCCACCGAATTGGCTGGTGTACATCGCCGCGCCCGACCTGGATGCGATCGTCGCGACCGCGCAGCGCCTGGGTGGCAAACTGCTCAAGGCGCCGACGGACATCGCCGGAATCGGCCGTTTCGCGGTGCTCTCCGATCCGCAGGGCGCGGCGTTTGCCGTATTCACCCCTGCCATGGCGGCCCCGAGCGGCGTGACGGCCGCGGCGGACGGAAGCTTTTCCTGGCACGAACTCGCGACGATCGATCCGCCGGGGGCCCTCGCGTTCTACACCGAACTGTTCGGCTGGACCCGGGGACCCGCCCACGATATGGGTGCAGGCGGGCTGTACCAGATCATCGAGCATGCCGGCCGGCAGATCGGGGGCGTGCATGTGCTGCAGGACCCCTCCAAACCACCCCATTGGCTGAGCTACGTGCGGGTCGCACATCTGTCGGAGACGCTGGCGGCGGTCAGCGCCCACGGCGGACGGGTCCTGCGCGGACCGCATGTGGTGCCGGGCGGGGACCGGGTCGCACACATCATCGATCCGCAAGGCGGAGTGATCGCGCTGCATGAGCCGCTGCAGACGGGCCCGGCAGCAAAGCCCCGCGCTGCGGCACGCAAGCCGGCCAAGCGGCGGCCGACGACCCGCCGCACCCCCGTGCGACGCAAGCCGGCCAAGCGGGTGGTGAAGCGGACGGCGAAAAAGCGCGCCACCCCGCGCCCCGCCCGCCCGGCAGCCAAACGGGCTGCCCGTCCGGCCGCTCGGACGGTGCGGGCGAGCAAAACTGCCGCCCAGCGGCGAGCGCCCGCCAAACGGCGCACCCCGAAGAGTCCCCGGCGCAAGCAAGCCGCTGCCCGGGCGGCACCGCGGCGATCGCGCCGGCGCTGAGCACCGCATCGGGTGGCTCTGAGTGCATCGCAGCGCCGGCCGCCCGCGGCCCGCCGCCGATTCGGCCCAGCGCCCCAAATCCCTTAATCCGGACTGCCGGCTGCGGCACAATGGCGTGCACACCATGCTGAAACGCAAATCGCTTCATTCCGAGCCCGCCGCGAGCCCGACAGTGCGCATCCGCCGCAGCTACTTCGAGTGCCGCTTCGGGCAGCTGCACGTCCATCACGCCATTCCGGGCGGCGGCGGCTTCGAGGAAGGCACGCCGCTGCTGGCACTGCACGGCACGGCCCATTCGGGCCGGCTGTTCAGCGGTCTGCTCGCATCGCTCGGTCGCGATCGCTCCGTGTTTGCGCCCGACCTGCCCGGGTTCGGCGAATCCGACGCACCCGAATCGCTCTCGATCAGCGCACTGAGCGGCGCGATCGGCGACTTCCTCGAGGCGATGCGCCTGCGACAGGTCGACGTGCTCGGCTGCGGACTCGGCATCCGGATCGCGCTCGAACTGGCCGCTACGCGAGCGGCGGTGCGGCGGGTGGTGCTCGCCGCAGTGACCACGACGGAAATGCCCCAGCCACCACCGTCGGCAGATCGGGCAGAGCCGTTTCTGCGCGAGGTCTGGGCAGGCGCGCGTGCCGACCTCGGAACCGATGCAACGCTCGCGCAGCTCTGTGCAGCGAGCGGTGATCGGCTGCGCAATGCCGTTGCGGCTGCTCGTGCCGCAGCCGAACGCCTCGGGCCGCCGCGGGAGCGGCTGGCCGCGATTTCCCAGCCACTGCTCGTATTGCACCCCGCCGATGCGCCGCACGGATTCGGCCTGTCAGCCGCTGATCTGCCCACGCACGCACGTCGCGCGCTGTGCGCCGACATGGCTCAGCTGCAGGTGGCCGCCCCGCCGGTGGTTGCGGCGATCCAGGACTTTCTCACCGACTGAAGACTCATGGTCAGCCCCTATATCGAGCAGATCCTCAAGGCGCGCGTCTACGATGTCGCGATCGAGTCCCCGCTGGAACACGCGCCGCGCCTCTCGCAGCGGATCGACAACCACGTGCTGCTCAAGCGCGAGGATCTGCAGCCAGTCTTCTCCTTCAAGCTGCGCGGCGCCTACAACCGTATCGCCAAGCTGTCGGACTCCGCAGCCCAGCGCGGCGTCGTCTGTGCTTCCGCTGGCAATCACGCCCAGGGGGTGGCATTAGCGGCGCGCCGGCGCGCGATCCAGGCGGTGATCGTCATGCCCCGCACCACGCCCCAGATCAAGATCGACGCAGTCAATGCGCTCGGCGGCGAGGTCGTGCTGCATGGCGATGACTACGATTCGGCGTTCGAGCACGCGCTGCAGTTCGTCCGCGACCGCAACATGGTATTCGTCCATCCGTTCGACGATCCGGATGTCATCGCCGGCCAGGGCACCATCGCCGTGGAGATGGCGCGCCAAACCGGCGGGAATCTCGACGCGGTATTCGTGCCCGTCGGCGGTGGCGGCCTGATCGCCGGGGTGTCGGTCTATCTCAAATATCTCTATCCGGGGATCCGCATCATCGGCGTAGAGCCTGAAGATGCCGCCGGCATGTACGAATCCCTGAAGGCCGGCCGACGGATCACGCTTGAACGCGTCGGCCTGTTTGCCGACGGCGTCGCCGTCAAACGGGTCGGGGAGGAAACCTTCGAGCTGTGCCGCGCGCATGTCGATGAAATCATCCTGCTCGACAACGATGAGATCTGCGCCGCCATTCAAGACGTCTTCGAGGATACCCGCTCGATCGTCGAGCCGGCCGGAGCACTCGCCGTGGCCGGCCTGAAGAAGATGGCCTCGCGCGAGCACTGGCATGGCAAGCGCATTGCGGCCATCACCAGCGGTGCCAACATCAATTTCGACCGCTTGCGCCACGTTGCCGAACGGGCCGATCTCGGTGGCGAGCGCGAAGCGCTCCTCGCGGTCACGATTCCGGAGCGACCCGGAAGCTTCCGCCAGTTCTGCGAGATCCTTGGTCGGCGCAGCATCACCGAGTTCAATTACCGCTACGAGAGCGAGGCGGCGGCCCATGTGTTCGTGAGTTTTTCCCTCGCCCGCGGTCGGGGTGAGAAAGACAGCGTGATGCAGGCGCTGCGCGGCGCGGGCTACACGGTCACCGACATGAGTGACAACGAGATGGCCAAGCTGCACGTGCGCTACATGATCGGCGGGCGGGCGCGCGGCATCCGCGATGAGCTGCTCTATCGCTTCGAGTTTCCCGAGCGGCCGGGCGCGCTGCTGAAATTCCTCGATGCGGTCGGTTCACGCTGGAACATCAGCCTGTTCCATTACCGCAACCAGGGCACAGACTACGGCCGCGTGCTCGCTGGCATACAGGTCCCCGGCGAGGAGCGCGGCGAATTTCTGCAGCATGTGAACGAGCTGCATTACGAGTACGCCGACGAGACGACCAACCCGGCCTACCGGATGTTTCTCGGCGCCTGAGCGCTCGCGCGCAGACCGGGCACAGCGGCGGCGAACCTCGGCGCCGCGCCTCTATCCATGGATATAACTTTCCAGTTGCTCAATCGTGCGCTGCTGATCCTCGATCAGCGACTTCACCAGATCGCCGATTGACACGACGCCGATCACGCGGCCGTTCTCGACCACCGGCAGGTGGCGGATACGCCGCTCGGTCATGAGCACCATGCAGTGCTGCACGCTCGCCTCGGGTGAGACCGTGAGTACGGGGGAACTCATGATCTGCGCGACGGGCGTATCGGCCGAGGCACGCCCGTGCAGCACGACTTTGCGGGCGTAATCCCGCTCCGAGACGATGCCGGTGAGCGTACCCTCGCGCATGACGAGCAGCGCGCCCACGCCGTGCTCGGCCATGGAGCGCACGGCCTCGAGCACCGGCGCATCCGGCGCCACGGTGAACAGGATCGATTTCTTGCTTGCGAGCAGGTGGCGTACGGTAACCATCTCAGCCTCCTCTCGGGCACGCGGGGCGTGCCGCGCCTGTGTACCTGGGCTCAGCCTACGCCTACCGGGGCGCGACCGCCACTGTCAAGCTGACCCCAGCGGTTATTCGGATTGCACCCGACTCGATGGGCGTCACCGGCGCCATGCGTTGCGCCCGCAGCACCTGCGCAACCCGCAACGGGGTGGGCGGCACCAGCGATGCGCCCGTCTGTGCGACAGACAGGATGCGCACGACGCGCAGTCCCAGCGAGCTGGCCAATGCATTGGCCGCCTGACGCGCCCGGTGCGCCGCCCGCGCCAAGGCGCTCAGGCGGGCCACTTCCGGGTCGCGCAAGGCAAAACGCAGATTCTGCTGCACGTTCGCCCCCGCCGTACTCGCCGCGTCGATCACCGAACCGATGCGCGCGAGCTGATCGAGACGCACTTGCAACAAGTTGGTGACCGCATAGCCCGTCAGGATCGGCGGTTTGCCATCGTTCTGGTACCGATATTGGGGTGTAACGTCGTAATTGACGGTTGTCAGGCGCATGGCGCCTCCGCCGGACTTGCGCACCGCAGCGATCACAGCGGCGACGCGCGCGGCATTCGCCGCTACCGCAACTGCCGGGCGCGGCGCCTCGGTTCTCACGCCGATATCGATGTACACGCGGTTGGGTGTACGTGACACCGTCGCCTGGGCGCTCACCTGCAGTGTCGCCGGCGGTTGTGCAACCGGCACGACCCGTGCGAGTGCCAGCGCCGGAGCCCATCCGAACGCGAGCCAGATCAGATATTTCATTGCGACTTTCTCCGCTACGCCTCGAAGCTCCTCCGGCGCGCCAGTCAGACGAGCAATCTTTCACGTCGATACAGCCGGCCGGCAAAGAACATCAACACGCCGCCGAGCGCTAGCGTCACGAGCACGGAGATCGTGACGTCGAGCACCGGCAGGGGCTGCGCACGCAGCAGGCTCATGATGATGAAATGCTGACTCAGCGAAGGAACCGCCATGAGCGCAGTGCGTGGCCGCAGCCCCATGATATTGGCGAATATCAGCGGCAACGTCGGCACCAGCAGCACGAATCCCACGTAGGTCTGCGCCTCGCGATAGCTGCGCGTATAGGAGGCAACCAGGGTCATCAGGGCCGCCCCAACCGGGATCAGTGGCAGGCAACCGCACACGATGCCGAGGGCAACGCCGGGCCCGAAATTGATGCTCATGCCGAGACGGTCGAAGCCGATGTGGCGCAGTGCGATAGCGAATGCCGTAACGGTGAGCGTCAGTGAGATCAACATGACGGCACACGCGGCCAACATTTTGCCGTACACCAGGTGCTCCCGCTTGACCGGCGTCGTGAGCAGCGGCTCGAGCGAGCCACGCTCGCGCTCGCCCGCGGTGGTATCGATCGCGATGTACAGGCCGCTCATCAGCATGGTGAAGAGGATTGCATAACTGAGCATACCGAGGGTGAGAGCCGCCCGGCTTTGCGGTGTCGAGACATCGATCGGGTGCAACGCAATCGGCATGAGAAGTTGCGGGTCGAGACCGCGCGCAGCCAGCCTCAGGCGCGCGATCGTGCCACCGTAGAGCCCGATCAGCGCACTCAGACGCTGCACCCGCCGCTGGACTGCGCGGCTGGATTCATCGGCATACAGACGCAACGGTGCCGGCTTGCCGGCCGCGAGCCTCGCGCCGAAGTCCCGAGGCACGTACAAAAGCGGACCGTGGGTGCGCCCAACCCAGCGACGTGCATCGTTCCGTCCACCATTCACCGGTTCAATCCGCACGCCATACTGGTGCAGAAACGCCAAGAGATTCGGCGCGCGCTCGGCATGCACCACCGCGAGCGCGAAGGGTCGGCTGCTCTGGGCCCCGCCGTGACGGATAGCCAGGGAGAGGATGACGGCGATCAGAATCGGCATGAGCAGCGGGCCAATCACCAAAGTCGTAAACAGCGAACGCCGATCGCGCAGCGCTTCGCCGAATTCCTTGCGGAACACCCGCCAGATCGACCTCACGCCTCGACTCCGGCGTGTTCGAGATCCACCAGACGCACGAACGCCTCCTCCAGCGTTTGTGCTCCTGCGCGTGACTTGAGTTCCTCGGGTGCCGCCTGGATGATGACCTTGCCTGCGGCGATGACGATAACCTCATCGCACAGCGCGGCCACTTCCTGCATGATGTGACTCGAGAACACGATGCAGTGGCCTTCTGCGCGCAGCTCGCCGAGCAGCCTGCGCAACGTACGGACCGCCATCACGTCGAGACCGTTGGTCGGCTCATCGAGAAGCACATTGCGCGGCTGGTGCACGAGCGCGCGCGCCAGTGCGGTCTTGACCCGCTGGCCCTGGGAGAACTCCCGGGCGGGGCGGTCGGCGAATGAGTCCATCTCGAGCCGCTGGATCAGCTCGGCCGCGCGCGCACGACATGCGGTGCGGACAAGGCCGTACAGGGTGCCGAAGTACTCGATGTTCTCGCGGGCAGTCAGGTTCGGATACAGTCCCGCGCCGTGCGGCAGCACGCCCATACGTCGCCGCGCCTCGAGCGGGTCCTGCAGAACGCTCACGCCGTCGATCCAGGCCTCACCCGCATCGGGCCGCAGTACCGTGTAGAGCATCCGCAACGTGGTGGACTTGCCGGCGCCATTGGGTCCAAGCAGCCCGGTGATGCGCCCGTCGGCGGCCTGCAAAGCAAGACCATCGACCGCCGCCAGTCCACCGAAGCGCTTGATGAGTCCGCGTGCCTCGATCATCGCGCCACCTCGCTCACGCTCCCGGTCCGTTCAGGGTGAGAAAGAACGGCATCGGCCGCAATGCCGAGACACAGCGCGTGTTCAAGCCAACCACCGAGGCGCGTGCGAGAAAGCGGGCCATCAGCCGGTCGATGCACGGGTCGAGCAGCTGCCCGTGTCCGAAGTCCGGCACCACTACGCTCAGGCTGTTGGGATAACCGCGGGCGGCCGCGGCGGCATAGCGCGGCGGAGTGATCGGGTCGTTACCACCGGACAACAGCAGCACCGGGACGTTCGAGTGCAGGGGCGCATGAAAATCGGACGCCACCGGCCCCCTGGGCCAGTGGCTACAGACGGTCTCGAGATCGTGCAGCGGCTCAGTGCCGAGAAACGTGCGTCGCATCGCGGCGCGCTGGGCGGCCGTAACGCGATAGAACGGCACATCCTCGGAGCAGACCACGGTGTTGTTCATGCCCAGCGCAACGGCCCCGCTGTAGAGTCGGTCGATCAGTAGGAATTGCCCAGCGAGAGGTGTGTAGTCCCCGGCGGCCGCGGCATGCAGGTCGAGCGGTAGCAGCGCGGCGAGTGCCGGGGTATAGCTGGCAAGCCGCAGGACTTGCCCGAGCTGGTAGGTCGTCAGGCGCAGGTGAGCCGGGGTGCCGCGGGTCGGATCCGCGAGGGTGAGCGCCACCGGGTGCGCCTTCAACGCAGCGCGGACGCGGCGGTAGTCGTTCATCGGATCGCCGAAACGGGCGTGGCACGCGCGCTCACGGACGCACTCGGCAAAAATGCGCTCGATGGCTTGCTGTGCGCTGAGTGCGCTCAATGCGCCGATGGGCAGCTGCGGCGGCACCACCCCGTCGAGAATCATGCTGCGCACCCGCGCGGGGAAACGCCGCAGGTACTCCTGCGCGACCACGGTGCCGTAAGAGGAACCGTACAAGTCGATCTGCCGGTCGCCGAGCGCGGCACGTACCCGGTCGAGATCATCGACCGCCAGGTCAGTGGTATAGAAGCGTACGTGTGCATGGCGGCGCAGACGCTGCAGACACTGTTCGGTCTGCGAGATGATTTCGGCGCGGTCCGGCGCCTCCCCGGAGCCCGGCGGACTTGCGCCATGCCGCGGGCACTGCAGCGCGTTCGAACCGCCGGTGCCGCGCTGATCGACGAGCACGATGGTGCGGTCGCGATGAATCGATGCGAACGCGCCCGCTACGCCGGCATAGAAGGTTCCCGCAGCCTCGCCGGGCCCGCCGGCCAGCACGAACAGCGGATCGGGGCGGGCCACGGTACGCACCGCCGGCACCACGGCCACGGCAAGCCTGATCTGCCGCCCATCGGGATCGGCCGGATTCTCCGCCACCGGCAGCCGGCCGCACTCGGCCTTCACCAGCTGCAGCGCACCGCTCGAGCGCAGCTCGCAGGGCTTGAGCGCCAAGGGTCGCACCGGCGCGGCACGCCCGGCAGTGCTCACCGCCAGCAGCGCCAGAGCGAGGACAGGTGCGGCAATGCGTCTCACGGTCACGCATCATAATGCAAGGTTCCCGGGCGTGCCGGTTGGGCCGGGCCGGGCGCTGCACTACACTATGGCAATGCGATTCACCCATCCGTTCGAGGTCATCGTCATCGGCGGCGGGCATGCCGGAACCGAAGCGGCCCTGGCCGCGGCGCGCATGGGCGCGCGCACGCTGCTGCTGACGCAGAACATCGAGACGCTTGGACAGATGAGCTGCAATCCGGCGATCGGCGGCATCGGCAAAGGCCACCTGGTACGCGAAATCGATGCCCTCGGCGGCGCCATGGCGCAGGCCACCGATCGAGCCGGCATTCAGTTCCGCACGCTCAATAGCAGCAAAGGGCCGGCAGTACGGGCCACGCGCGCTCAAGCCGACCGGCAGCTGTACAAGCGCGCGATCCGCGCGCTCATCGAAGCCGAACACGGTCTCGCGGTATTTCAGCAGGAGGCTGCCGATCTGCTGGTGGAGGGCACAACGGTACGCGGCGTCGTCACAGTGACCGGCATCGTGTTTGAAGCGCCCCGCGTAGTGCTGACGGCCGGCACGTTCCTCGGTGGCCGCATTCACGTCGGTCTCGACAATCATGCCGGCGGACGCGCCGGCGATGCCCCTTCCAACCGTCTGGCCGCGCGCCTGCGCGAGCTGCCGCTGCGTGTCGGACGACTGAAGACCGGCACGCCGCCGCGCTTGGACGGCCGCACACTCGATTACGGCGTCATGACGGTACAGGAGAGCGACCAGCCTGTGCCGGTCTTTTCCTTCCTCGGCCGCCCCGAGGAGCACCCCCGCCAGATCGCCTGTCACATCACGCACACGACCGAGCACACGCACGAAATCATCCGCGCGGCCACCGACCGCTCGCCGCTGTTCACCGGCGCGATCGAGGGGATCGGGCCGCGCTACTGCCCGTCAATCGAGGACAAGGTGGTGCGCTTTGCGGACCGCCGTGCGCATCAGATCTTCGTCGAGCCCGAGGGGCTCGACACACACGAGATTTATCCCAACGGCATCTCGACCAGCCTGCCCTTTGACGTGCAGGTCGCTCTGGTGCGCAGCATCCCCGGGTTCGAGCAGGCACACCTGACGCGGCCCGGTTACGCGATCGAATACGACTTCTTCGATCCGCGCGACCTGCGACCGTCGCTCGAGACACGCCCGCTCGAGGGCCTGTATTTCGCCGGGCAGATCAATGGCACCACGGGCTACGAAGAAGCGGCCGCGCAAGGGTTGCTCGCCGGCATCAACGCCGCGCTCGCAGTGCGCGGCGATGCGCCCTGGGTGCCGCACCGTAGTGACGGTTACCTCGGCGTTCTGGTCGATGATCTGGTCACCCGTGGGACGCGTGAGCCGTACCGTATGTTCACCAGCCGCGCCGAACACCGTCTGCTGCTGCGCGAAGACAACGCCGATGCCCGCCTGACGCCGATCGGCCGGCGCCTGGGCTTGATCGACGACGATCGCTGGAGGCTGTTCGAGGCCAAGCAGCAGCGACTCGAGCGCGAGCTGGCTCGGCTGCGTGCCGTGCGCCTGCATCCCGAGACACTCGATCCACAGTGGTGCGCGCGAGTGCTCGGCGGACCGCTCGCGCGCGACGTGTCGGCGCTGGAGCTGCTGCGTCGCCCGGAGGTGCGCTACGAGGCTCTGCTCGAAATCATCGACCCCGCCGAGGACAATCCGGCAGGCGTCAGCGACGCGCGGCTGGCGGCGCAGCTGGGCACCCAGGTGGAAGCACTTGCCAAGTACGCCGGGTACATCGAGCGCCAGCAAGACGAAATCGACCGCCAACGCCGCAACGAGGAGACCCGTTTGCCCGAAGACATCGATTATGCGCAGGTGGCCGGCCTGTCGCACGAGGTGCGCACGCGCCTCAGCGAATACCGGCCGTCCACCGTCGGGCAGGCCGGACGGGTGCCGGGTGTCACGCCGGCGGCGGTCACGCTGCTGCTGGTGCACCTGAAAAAGCGCGCCCTGTCGGCCGGGACTCGCGTCGCATGAGCACGTTCATCGCCAGACTCGAGCGCAGCTGGGCACGCAGCGACTCCCTGGTATGCGTCGGGCTCGATCCGGAGATCGAGCGCTTTCCCGAGCACATCGCGGCGCAGGCCTCGCCCATCTTCCAGTTCAACAAGGCCATCATCGACGCGACTGCGGACCTGGTGTGCGCCTACAAGCCGCAGTTCGCGCACTACGCGGCCTACGAGGCCGAGGATCAGCTGCAGCGCACCATCGAGTACATTCAGAGCACTTACCCGGACGTGCCGGTGATCCTCGATGCCAAGCGCGGCGATGTGGGCAACACCGCGGAACGCTACGCGATCGAAGCATTCGAACGGTATGGGGCGGACGCGGTGACGGTCAACCCGTATCTCGGCACCGATTCGCTCGAGCCGTTTCTCAAGCACGCCGACCGCGGCGTGATCGTGCTGTGCCGTACGTCAAATCCCGGTGGCCGTGACCTGCAGGATCTGATGGTCGACGGTGGCGCTCGGCGGCTCTATCACGTGGTGGCCGAGTTGGCCGCAGGACAGTGGAACGCGCGCGGCAACTGCCTGCTCGTGGTTGGCGCCACCTACCCGCAGGAACTCGCGGAGGTGCGGCGGATTGTTGGTGAGATGCCATTGCTCGTTCCCGGCGTGGGCGCACAGGGTGGCGATGTCGCCGCGGCAGTACGCAACGGCCAGACTGCAGGCGGAACCGGCCTGTTGATCAGTTCCTCGCGCGGCATTCTGTATGCATCCAGCGGCGAGGATTTTGCGACAGCGGCACGCAGCGCCGCCATGCAGCTGCGCGATCAGATCAATTCGCACCGACTGCGTCCGGCGCACTGAGTTGCTGTGAGCACTCGAGTCGAGCGCTGGGCCGCACTGCTGCTCGCATGCGCCGCACTCTGCGGCTGCGCCCGCCAGGGCGCTGCACCGGCACAGCGCCGCAGCGAAGACATCCTGCTGCGCGGGCTGGATCTCGAGCCCGACTCGCTGGATCCGCAAAAGGCCCGCTCCGTAGAGGCCCAGCGGGTTTTGCGCGACATCTGCGAGGGGCTGACGACGCTTGACCGGCGCGGACGACCCGCGCCCGGCATTGCGACGGGCTGGACAGTCAGCTCCGATGGCAAGACGTACACGTTTTCGCTACGGCACGACGCCCGGTGGTCCACCGGCGCCCCGGTACTCGCGACGGACTTCGTCGCTGGGCTGCGTCGGCTGGTCGATCCGCGCACGGCCTCCGATTATGCCGCGGTTGTGAGCGTCATCCGCCACGCGCGCGGCATCATTGCCGGCCAGCGTCCGATCACGGAACTCGGTGTGCTCGCGCCTACACCGTATACCGTCGTGGTGGATCTGCGCGCCCCGGCGCATTACCTGCCCGCCCTGCTCGCCCATCCGGCAACCTGCCCGGTCGACCCTGCGCTGCTCGCTCGCTATGGTGCTGCGTATGCCCAGCCCGGCCACATGCCGTCCGACGGCGCATTCGTGCTCACCCGCTGGGTGCACGGCTCGTACATCGAGCTCGCGCGCAATCCGGACTACTGGCGCAACAGTCTCACCCGCCTCGCTGGTGTCCGCTACGTCATTGCCACGGATGAGAACGCCGAGCTCGAGATGTACCGGGCCGGCGAACTCGACATCATGGATGTCGTACCGCGAACCGAAATCGGCTGGATCCGCAACCATCTCGGCGGCCAGCTACATATCGAGCCCGAACTCGGCACGTACTTCTACGGCTTCAACCTACGGCGCGCGCCGTTCAAGGGCGAGCCCGGACTGCGCCGGGCGCTCGCCATGGCCATCGACCGGGGGCGCCTGACCCGTCTCGTGCTGCGGGCCGGCGAGTTGCCGGCGTACAGCTGGGTGCCCCCTGGAACGGACGGCTACACGCCACAAGCACCCGCTTGGCACGCGCTCGATCGGGCCAAGCGCATCGCCGCGGCACGCCGCCTGTACGCCGCCGCCGGCTACTCCGCCTCGCACCCCCTGCACTTCACACTCGAGTACAACACCGGGGAAGTCAACGAAGACGTGGCGCTCGCCGTCGCCTCGATGTGGCGCCGTACGCTCGGCATACGAGTTTCGCTGCAAGCCGAGGACTTCAGCTCACTGATGCACGACATCAGCAGCGGTCAAGCCACGGTTTTTCGCTCGAGCTGGATTGGCGACTACAACGATCCGTATACCTTCGCGCAATACTTCAAGAGCGACTTCGGCATCAACCTGCCGCACTACGACAATGCCGCCTACGACAGCCTGGTCGATCGGGCCGAGGCGACACTCGATCCGGCGCGGCGCATCGCGCTGCTCGAGCAGGCGGAACGGTTGATGCTGCACGACCAGCCCATCATTCCGCTGTACTTTTACGTCAGCAAGCACCTGGTCAAGCCGCGCGTGACCGGCTGGTACGACAACGTCATGGATGTCACTTACAGCCGCGAGCTTGGCCTGCGCTCGCTGGCGCGCTGAGCGCGTCGGGCGACGTTCGCAGACCGACTTACTTGCGCCAGAATGTGCGGGTAAACAGCACGATGACGCTGAAGATCTCGAGACGGCCGAGCAGCATCGCCACCGTGCAGATCCAGATCTGTGGTGCGCTCAGCGCATGCAGGTTCCAGGCGGCGTGTCCCGGCAGCCCATAAGCGGTATTGTTGATCGAGGCCACGACCAGACGAAAGGCCGAATCGAAACCCATACCGCTGAGCAGCATGGCAAACACCAGCAGCGCCACGGCCATGAAGTACAAAAAAATGAACGCCAACACCGCATCGGCCACCCGTGCCGAGATCGGCCGGCGACCGACTCGAACGGGCGCGACGGCGCTCGGGTGCACCAGCAGCTTCAACTCACGCTCGGCCTGGCGCGCCAGCACCAGAGTACGGAACATCTTGATGCCGCCGCCACTGGTGCCGGTGCTGCAGACGATTCCGGAGAGAAACAGCATCCAGATCGGGGCAAACACCGGCCAATGCTCAAAGCTGCCGTGTCCGAGGTTGACCCACCCGGTGGTCGTCGCCATGGAGATGACGTTGAACGCGGCGTAACGCAGCGCGGTATTGAAATTCCCGTACACCCCGTCGTTGAGCAGCAGCAGTGCGATGCCGACGACGCTCAACGACAGAATGATCGCCATCGCCTTGAATTCGGGATCATTCCGATAGGGCTTGAGCGTCAGGCGACGCAGGGCAACGAAGTGGCGGGTGAAATTCATCGACGCGGCCAGCATCAGCAGCATCAACACGAATTCCACCGCTGGCGAATTGAAATAGGCAATGCTGGCATCGTGGGTGGAAAATCCACCCAGCGAGACGGCAGAAAATGCGTGGCAGATCGCATCGAACCAGTTCATGCCGGCGACCCGCAGCGCGATGATGCCTGCCGCCGTGAGCAGCACATAGACCAGCCAGACCGAGCGGGCCGCTTCGGTGATGCGCGGCTCGAGCTTCTGATCCTTCACCGGGCCGGGCGCATCGGCTTTGTACAGGTCCATGCCGCCGATGCCGAGCAGCGGCATCACGCCCATCGCTACCACGATCACCGCGAGACCCCCCACCCAGATGAGCGAGCAGCGCCAGAAATTCAGCGACGGGGCCAGCGTGTCGAGCCCGGTGAAGACCGTCGAACCAGTCGTGGTGAGACCCGACATCGTCTCGAACAACGCTCGGGTGAAAGTCAGCCCGGGCATCGCCATCAGTAGCGGGAGTGTGGCCGCAACGGCGAGCAGCAACCAGCCGACCGTCACCAGCATGAAGCCGTCGCGCGGCTTGAGCTCCCGCCGGTACTTGAAGGTCAGTGCGGCCATCCCGGCACCGATCGTAGCGGTCAGCGCAGCGCATACCAGGAAGGTCGGCCACAGCCCGTCGCCCGTGACGAGTGAGCAGCCGATGGGCAGCAGATACACCAGACCGAAGGCGGCCAGGATCAAGCCGAGAAAATAGATGATGCCGATCATGCCTGGCCTAGGGGGCCGTCCTCATGAGCAGCCGCTCCACCGCATCGATGTGACGGCGGTCGGCGAGAAAGAGGATCAGGTGATCGTTCGACTGCACGCGCGTGTCGTGATGGGCCATGATGACCTGCTCGCCGCGCACGATCGCACCGATCGAGGCACCCTCGGGAAGCGCGATCTGCTCGACCGTGCGGCCGACGACGCGCGAGCTGTGCTCCTCGCCGCGCACCACCGCCTCGATCGCCTCGGCCGCTCCGCGGCGCAACGAGTGCACGCGTACGACGTCACCGCGGCGCACATGAGCGAGAAGCGATCCGATCGTGATGGTCTGCGGAGCGACGGCGACATCGATACTGCCGCTTTCGATCAGGTCGGCGTATGAAGGCTTGTTCACCAACGCCATTACCTTGCGCGCGCCCAGCCGCTTGGCAAGCATGGCCGAGAGTATGTTCGCCTCCTCGGAGTTGGTGATGGCGGCAAAAACATCCGCGCTGTCGATATTCTCCTCGATGAGCAACTCCTCATCGGCCGCGTCGCCGGCGAGTACGATGGTATTTTCGAGCTGCTCGGAAACCAGCTGCGCGCGGCGTGGATCGTGCTCGATCAGCTTGATCTGCGCGCTGCGCTCGAGCGAGCGGGCCAGCCGCAGACCGATGTTGCCGCCACCGGCGATGAGGATGCGGCGCACCCGCGCGTCTTCGCGACGCAACTCGTCGATCACGCGGCGGACATCCTCGCGTGCGGCGAGAAAAAATACCTCATCGCCTGCCTCGATGACCGTATCCCCCTCCGGCGGTATAGTCCGCCCGCCGCGGTAGATCGCCACCACACGCGTCTCGACGCGGCCCAGGTGCTCCGGCAACTCGCGCAGTGCGTGGCCGACGAGCGCGCCGCCCGGCTCGGCGCGAGCACCGGCGAGACGCACTTTGCCGGCGGCAAACTCAAGGACCTGCATGGCACCGGGCTGGTGAATCAGCTGCTCGAGGTATTCGGTGACGAGCTGCTCGGGGCTGATGAACACATCGACCGGAATTGCCATCTCACTGAACAGCTGGGGGCGTGAGGTGTATTCAGCCGAGCGGATGCGCGCGATCTTGGTCGGCGTACGGAATAACCGGTAGGCGACCGCACAGGCGATCATATTGACTTCGTCGCTGTTCGTCAGCGCCACCAGGATGTCGGCCTCGGCGGCGCCCGCCGCTTCCAGCACGCTCGGGAAAGCGGCGTTGCCCGCGACCGTGTGCACGTCGAGACGGTCCTGCAACTCGCGCAGCACGTCCTCGTCATTGTCCACCACGGTCACGTCATTGGCTTCTTCGCGCGAGAAATGACGGGCCACCGTGCGGCCCACCTGACCGGCGCCGAGGATCAGTATCTTCATAGGGGTTCCAGATTGGCGTACTGCATGACCAGCCACTTCGCGCCGTGCTGCTCAAAGTTGACCTGCACGCGAGCCTGCGCGCCGTTGCCCTCGAGATTGAGAATCACGCCCTCGCCGAATTTGCCGTGCCGAACACGAGCGCCGAGACGCATGCCGGGGGCAGGCGGTGGCTCGTTGCGTGGCGCGTAGACCGGACGGCGCACAGGAGTGCTTGGATACGACGGCTCCCGCGCGAAGCGTCCCGCCGCCACGGGCCGGCTTATCTGCAGGCGCGGGCGGATTTCCTCGATCAGCTCCTCGGGGGTCTCCTTGATGAAGCGCGACGGCTGACTGAAGCTGTCGATGCCGTGCAGACGACGTTGCTCGGCGTAGGTCAGGTACAGTTGCTTCATCGCTCGCGTCATGCCGACGTAGCAGAGACGGCGCTCCTCCTCCAGCCCGTCGAGATCGCTGATCGAGCGCTGGTGGGGAAAGAGGCCGTCCTCCATCCCGCTCAGGAACACGATCGGAAACTCAAGTCCCTTGGCTGTATGCAGCGTCATCATCTGTACGCAGTCCTCCCACGCGTCCGCCTGCCCCTCGCCCGACTCAAGCGTCACGTGTGCGAGGAAGGCCTCGAGCGGCGGCAGCTCGGTGTCGAGCCCCTCGGTGTTGAAGCCGCGCGCGGCACTCACCAGTTCCTCGAGGTTCTCGACACGGGCCTCGCCGCGATCGGCCTTGTCGCGGCGCTGAAATTCGATCAGTCCCGTGACGGCAAGCATGCGGTCGACCTGCTCGTGCAGCGCGAGGCCCTTCACCTCTTCGGCCAGCCGCTCGATGAGCTCGAGAAAGCCGCGCAGCGCACCGGAGGCCTTCGGTCCGAGCGCATCGCCGAGACAGGCATGCGCAGCCTCCCAGAGCGGACAGCCTGCCTCGCGGGCCGCGGCGCGGACCGTGTCGAGACTCTTCGCGCCGATACCGCGCGTCGGCAGGTTGACGACACGCTCGAAGGAGGCGTCATCTCGACGGTTGACGATGAGCCGCATATACGCCAGAGCGTCCTTGATTTCGGCACGCTCGAAGAAGCGCAAGCCTCCGTACACGCGGTACGGTACGCGCGCAGCGAGGAACGTCTCTTCGAACACACGCGACTGGGCATTCGAGCGGTAAAGAATTGCGACGTCACGATGCAGACCACCGTGCGCCACGTGGTCGCGAATGCGCTGACAGACGAACTCAGCCTCGTCGCGTTCGTTGAACGCAGCATAGATCCGGATCGGCTCGCCCTGCTCACCGCTCGTCCAGAGCGTCTTGCCCAGGCGACCGGAATTGTTGGCGATCAGCCCATTGGCCGCGGACAGGATGGCGCCGGTGGAGCGGTAATTCTGCTCAAGCCGGTACAATTTGACGGCGGGAAAATCACGACCGAATTGCTGCAGATTCTCCACCCGTGCGCCGCGCCAGCCGTACACAGAGTTGTGCGTAACAACGCCGTTCGCAATGTAATTGTGTGTACGATCGACGTTCAGATCAAAGACGTCAGTATTTGACTCCTGGTATTCAACTTGATCCACAATATCGAATCCAGAATGATGAGT
This sequence comes from Pseudomonadota bacterium, assembly GCA_021808195.1. Next base: position 47,321 of record JAKBCE010000011.1, on the reverse strand, counting down.
CGCCATGGCCATTCCAGGCCGAATAGCCGCAGCACGAGTAAACGGAAGCGAGCGATTTAGAATTCTCGCCTGTAGAATGTAACGCGCACCAAGTGCATCGCGAATGCGCCGTGCAATTTCCATCAGGTCGCCGAAATCACTTCGTACCGTCTCGAACCGCCAACTCTTCGACCCGCTCTTCGCCGCTCTGACGCTGAATCCATTCTCCTTCAGTACGGCCTTATCCGCCTCGCTCGTTCCTACGATGCTTATGCAGTGCATCGGATTTGCTCCACGACGATCACCGCACAATGTAATCACAAGGTTTCGCCGACATGAGTTTCGGCTGCGAGGCGCATGATGAGGGCGTTCCAGATCTAATCCAACATCGGCGAGAAGTTTCGCCGCAGCGGAAACGGAATCGACGGATCGAAAAACTCGCGCAATGTATTCCGGATCGTGAACCAGCCCGTTGCGCGCCTTTCCCTTGCGCGGAACGAACGGCAGCGTGGGCAGCCCGTACTTTAGTGATGTGAGCGTCTCATCGAGGCGTGCGTCATTCTCATTGGAATGAGTGCGAATTACCCAGGCAGCGTCTGCATGTTCTGTGAGCGCCCGCTGCTTAAAGCCGACCATGGGCTTGACTTGCCCGTTTGTATAAACCTGTGAGGTACCGAGCCGGTATCCGACGCCCTCCTTGTGCATGAGGTACAGAAAATGCGCTTGCGGCGTCTCACCCAAGACGTATCCGGCAAGATGGGTGTGTTCAGGAGTGCTGCAGATGATTCGTCCTGAACGCATGCGCAAGCGAATCATTGCGCCTGTGCGCCGAGCGGAAAATTTTCGTGTCACCACAGCCGGCCTGAAATCGCCACTGCCGTAGCCCGACATTATTTTTTCGCCGACCTCAATCCTTTCGATAGCTTTCTGAGAACCATCGGCCATCGTGATCATTGTGCCAGCCGCGAGGCACTGATCGTCATCGCCGACCACGAACGGACAGCCGCCCTCTCCGGCGATCAGCTTCAACCATGCATACTGGATGGTGTTGGTGTCCTGGAACTCATCAACCAGGATGTGACGGAACCGCTGGCGGTAGTGCGCGAGCAGCGCGGGCTGGTCGCGCCACAGCTCGAATGCTCGCAGCAGCAACTCGGCAAAGTCGACCACGCCAGTGCGGGCACACGCATCCTCGTAGAGCGCGTACAGCCGGATCATCTGGGCGCGAATCGGGTCGTCCCCGGCCTTTAAGTGCTTGCTGCGGCGCCCCTCGTCCTTGTTCGAATTGATGAACCACTGCACCTCCCGCGGCACCCAGCGGGTCTCATCGAGCTGCTGCGCTCTGAGGATCTTCTTGATCAGGCGTTGCTGATCTTCCGAATCGATGATCTGGAAGCTCTCGATGAGTCCGGCCTCGTGCCAGTGCCGGCGCAGCAGCCGGTGGGCGATGCCGTGGAAGGTACCGATCCACAGCACCCCGGGCGGCATGCCGAGCAAGGACTCGATGCGCGCGCGCATCTCGCCAGCGGCCTTGTTGGTGAAGGTCACCGCGAGGATGGAGTGCGGCGAGACTCCCTCGGCCTGGATCAGCCAGGCGATGCGGTGCGTGAGCACGCGGGTTTTGCCGCTGCCGGCTCCGGCCAGCACCAGCACCGGGCCGAGGGGGGCGGTCACCGCGGCGCGCTGGGCCGCGTTGAGCCGCTCGAGGATCGGGTCGAGACTCATAGCCGGCGCATTCTACTACCAGCGGTTACGCAGCTCGCGCAGCCGCAGGAAGACCGTGCGGGCATCCGGATGGGCCGGCAGCTCGGGGTACCCGGCGCGCAACCGCTCGATGAGCGAGGCACTGTCGAGGCGAAAAAAGGTGTTGATTCGCCGCTCATCGGCAAGAGTGCTCACCGGCGCATCGGTCGGATCAACGGCCCGAACCTCCGTCAGCAGCGCTCGGGCGGCCGCATTATCGGGTTCCCGATCGAGCGTGAATTCAAGATTGCGCATCAGGTACTCGTGACCGGGGAACACCCGGGTCGTCTGCGGCAGGCGCGCAAGCAGCCGGCTGAAGGTCTCGTAGAGACGCTCAGGATCCCCGCCGTTGTGGCAGTTGCCCGCGCCAGCATTGAACAGCGTATCGCCGCTGAAGAGTGCGGGCTGATCGGCGTGCGCGAGCAGGCACACGTGCGCCAGGGTGTGTCCCGGGGTATCCAGGCATTCGAGCTCGAACCGCCCGACGCGGATCACGTCCCCCGCGCCGAGACCGCGGTCGACGCCGCCGATCCGGGCTGCCGCCGCGGCATGCGCGAGCACCTTGGCACCGCTCGCCTCGACCAGCCCGGCATTGCCACCGGTGTGGTCCCGATGCTCGTGAGTATTGAGGATCTGCGTGATCCGCCAGCCCTTGCGCTGCGCCAGGTCCCGGCACAGCCGCCACTCGAGCGGGTCGATGGCGAGCGCCTCGCCGGTTTCGGGGCAGGCCACCAGATAGTGGAAATTGCGGTAGGCGTTTCCGGTCCAGATGCGCTCGATCAGCATCCCGTGAGCATACCCGATCGGCCAGCTTCCGGCCGCGGCGGGCGCCCGCGCGTGCGCTAGGTCTGAGGCGCCGCCGCAGCCGCGGCGAGTGCACCGGCGCGCGGCTCGGCGACGCGCAGCGTGCACAGTCCGGCCAGCGCCAGGCTGACCCCACCGATAAGCAGGCCGATCATGGCGTCGCCGTGAAAGAACGCGTGCAGCAGCACCCCGAGCACGCTCGCGGCCAGCAGCTGCGGAATGACGATGAAGAAATTGAAGATTCCCATGTAGATGCCCATTTTCTCGACCGGAAGATGGTCGGCGAGCAGCGTATAGGGCAAAGAGAGAATGGATGCCCAGCCGAACCCGACTCCGAGCATGGACAGCAGCAGCCAATGCGGGTCGCGGACCCACGCAAAGGAGACCAGCCCGGCCGCGGCGAGGGCCAGATTAATCACATGCGTCCAACGTAGCCCGGCCCAGCGGGCCATCCGTGGAATGATCAAGGCGGCCAGCACCGCAAAGCCATTGTACGCGCCGAACAATACGTCGACCCAGTTGGCGCCGGCGTTGTAGGCCCTGGAGAGCGGATTGCTGCTGCCGAACTGCACCGCAGTGACCGCCGGCGTGGTGTAGATCCACAGCGCGAACATCGCAAACCAGGAGAAGAACTGTACCCAGGCCAGCCGTCGCATCGCCTGCGGCATGGCATACAGATCCGCCATCACCTGCCGCAGCATGCCGCGGCTGCGCGAGCGACTGAGCCACAGGAAGAGCGCGCCGCCGGCGGCGAGCCCGCCGGCGAGCAGGTACAGCTGCGGAGCGAGCGCAAAATGGTGGATCACGCCGATGCTGAGGGCACCGAGCACGAGCAGCATGGCGCCCGGCCGCCAAGCACGCGCCACATCCATCCGGCCGGGCGCCGGGGCGTCCGCGAACCCGCGCAGACGCTCAGGCGGATACTCACGGGTCGTCAGAACAGTCCACAGCACCGCCCCAATCAGCACCGCGCCGCCGGTATAGAATGAAATGCGTACCGTCGCTGGAATGTCACCGGGGGGAGCGACGTTGGCGACGCCAAAGCGCGCCAACACCCACGGAAGCACCGACGAGAGCACCGCACCGACGCCGATGAACAAGGTCTGCAGGGCAAACCCGAGCGGCCGCTGGCCAGTCGGCAGCTGGTCCGCAACGAACGCCCGGAACGGCTCCATGGAGACGTTCACGGAGGCATCCATCAGCCACAACATCAGTGCGGCGACCCACAACGCGGGCGAGTCCGGCATCAGCAGCAGTGCGGTGGTGGTGAGGACTGCGCCGGCCAGGAAGTATGGCTGACGCCGTCCGAACCGTCCCCAAGTACGGTCGGAGGCGTAGCCGATGACGGGCTGCACCAACAGCCCCGTGAGGGGCGCGGCGATCCAGAGCGTTGGAATCTGACCCAGACGCGCCCCAAGGGTCTGGAAAATGCGGCTGACGTTGGCGTTCTGCAGTCCGAAGGCGAACTGAATGCCGAGAAAGCCGACCGACATGTTGAGAATCTGCCGGATGGACAACTCCGGCTTGCCGCTCACCGTGGGTGCTCCTGCGCGAGCGGCGCGATGCGCAGCGCAAAGATCTGCGCGCGGTCGAGCGGGCCCGTGGCCCCACCCTGCCCGCCGGTGTAGTAGGCGAAGTGCGACAGATCGCTCATGTTGAATCCACCCGCGAGGTCGAACTCGCAGCGTACACCGGCGCGGGCGCGAAAGCGGGCCACCGTAGACGCGTGCACGCCGTCACTCTGCGGCATGACCAGCACGCCCGACTGCGGGGCAGCACCTCGGCAGCGGATATCCACGCGTCGCACCGCGGCGGTGATTCCGGTGCTGATCGACCCATGATCATTATTGTAGTCTACCCAGGCCAGATAGACTCCGGTGTGCGGGGCGCTCCAGGACCATGGCCAGGCGGACCCGAGCGTGCTCACCGGACCGACGCAGCGCGAGCGGCTGTGCAGCGACTGCAGTCCGCCGAGCCCGAGCGCAGCGACACTGAAACATTGCAGTCCGTCGCGCTGAGCGACCTGCAGCGTACGAGAGATCCGTCCGACGAGCCGGCCATTGAGATACAGCACCCCGGGCACTGCCGAACGTATGCGCCAGCGTGTCCCGTCCGCGATCACCGCCGGTGCCGGCGGCGTGGCAGGCAGATACATCGGGGCATGCAGCCTGAGCGGCGCGGAGGGCACCCGACGGCCGTCCAGTTGCACCCGTGTGACGCGGCCCTCGCGCTGCACGGTTGCGGCTACGAGCAAGTTGCCGTCGATGTGCGCCGGCCGCTCGAGCACGATCCGCCGTGCTCCGAGATCGAGCTCGATGCTGGGCCGGGCACCGAACAGCATCGGCACCAGCGCGACCGGCACTTCAGGATGCACGATGCCGTCGTCACGAACGCCGAAGACCCCTCGAATGACCATGTCGAGGTAGCCGGCGACGGACCAGAGCTGGCGACGCGAGTCCACCACGGGACCGCCGAGCTTGCCGGGCACATGGGTCGACTGCGCGCGCAGCGAGAAATTTTCCATGTTCGAGCCGGCCAGCGCCGCGCCGCGCATCAGTGAGCGCACTTCGCGTGCGATCAGCGCGGCGTCCTCGACACGCCGCGCCGCGCGCAGCGTGAAATCGGTGACGAACGGCCAGATCGCCCGATTGTGATAGATCGGCTGATCGCGCCGCTCCGGCCAGATCACTGGACTGCCGGCCGGCCAGACCGGGTAGCGTTCGAGCACACGCCGCGCCCGCGCGGGCGGCGCGACGCCGCTGATGATTGTCAGATCGAGACCAAGCAGATCATAGGCATCGTACGGGGCCGGCCGTACGCGCCCGCCGATGTAACTCATGTACAGTCCGGCTCGGGGTCGCCAGAACCGCTTGTTGATGGCGCGCTTTAACTGTTGCGCCTGTGCCGCATAGTGGTGCGCGAGCACCGTCTGAGCGTGTTGGCGTGCCATGGCTGCCGCGAGTCGCAGTGCATCGTAATGCAGCACGTTGGTCGACAGCGAGAATGACTGCGCGATGAACACGACGTTGTGTGCGGTCCACTGCGGATAAGTCTGCTGACGCCAGTCGAGGAAGGAAGTCTCGCCACGATACAGCCCGACGTGACGATCGAACGTGTAGCGGCGATCCTGAGCCAGGGTATCGCGCACGGCCCGGTAGACAGTCGCACCGAACCGGCGGTCGCCAAGCAGGTGCCGGGCGCCGAGGAACCAGACGATCCGATCCGTGCTGACCGGCCAACTGCCGCCCGACCCGGTGTCCTGCATGACATACAGACCAGGCCGCACCCCGGTCGCACGCACCGGTGAGAGCTTGAACATCAGCGAGGCCCGGGCTCGCCGCGGATCGAACCGCCACAAGGCGAGATCGGTCGAATAAGACAGGTCACGCGTCCACGCGAACGGCCAGTCCTTGCCGGCGATGAAACAGCGGCAGGGAATCGGCTTGCCGTGGTTGAAGGCCGGGTCCTCGATGGCGCGCACGGAGTCCTTGCGCAGATCCGCCTGCGCCATGGCAAACAGCGCATCGAACATCGTGCTCGCCGTATCCGCGCGGAACCGTTGCGGGAGAATTTTGCGGGTGCGCTGTTGCGCATGCAGCAGATAGGCACCGTCGGGTTGCCGGCTGACCTGCGCCTCGCGGCCCTGCCAGCTGAGCGAGCGGTGCCAATTGCCCGCCGCGGCCGATCCTGTCACGGCAACCCCGAGTGCCGCCAGCACGATCCACGCGCGCCGGCTGCCCGCGTTGTGTTCCGGCACATTATGGTTCAGGTTCATTGTTCGAGGATCTCTCCCGAATCGGCTGCGACGTTCACCGTGACAGCTCCTTGCACCACAGTGTAAACCCCACCGGCGAGCAGGGCGCGCACCGTCGACCCATCGGTCATGCTGAGCTCGCCTACCGGCACCGTGACGCGATGCGCGGCGGCACTCGCGTTCAGGACCACGGCGATCCGGTTATTCGCATCGAAGCGCCCATAGGCGTAGACGTCATCAGCGTCATTTGCGAGCAGCGTCATGAATGAGCCGGTCCGTAAGGCCGGGTAGGTATTGCGGATCTCGATCAGCCGATGCGCGAGCGCCACGGGAGGATCCGACAGCGTCGCTCTCGACCAGTCGAAGGTGCGTCGGTCGTCCGGGTCATTGGCGCCATGCATGCCGTATTCATCGCCGTAATAGATGGCGGGTGTACCGACATACGTGAACTGGAAGACCATTGCGAGTTCCGTTTTCGCCAGATCGTTGCCGCAGCGAGTCGTGAAGCGCGGGGTATCGTGCGTGCCGAGCTCGTTGGTCATCGTCTCCTGCACGTTCACCGGCAGATCCGCGCGGGCGGAGCGCAGTGCCGCGTCGAATTCGGAGACATCCAGCGTCGCCGACTTGCCCCCCTCATCCACGCCGCACAGCCACTGCGAGAGCGGATCGGTGAACCCGTTATAGTTCATCGCGCCGTCCCACTCGTGACCGCCGTCGAGCCACGGCGTCGGATCGCCCCAGAACTCCCCGAGGATCTCGGCGTTTGGGTTCACCGACAGCACCGCGGTGCGCAATTCACGCATGATTTGATGATTGGTGGCGTCGGAACCGCTGTTGCCATCGGCATCGAGCAACTGTGCCGAATCGAGCCGCCAGCCGTCGATGCCGTACGGGGTGCGCAGGTAGGTCTGGACCACGGAGGTGGCATTGCCGTAGATCCGCCTGCGCACAGGCGAGCCGCTCGCGCCGTAATTGAGTTTGGGCATGGTCGGCACGAGGCTGAGAAAGTTCGAATAATGCCTCGGCCAGTCTTGGAACGTATACCAGCTGTAGTAGAGACTCGACTGCGACTGATCTGCACCGATGACAGAGCACTTGAACGTCCCGTAGGTCTCCCGTCCGAACCAGCAACTGCTGTCACCCGTGTGATTGAACACGCCATCGAGGATGATGTAACCCGGCGGTCCGTTCACGCGGCCGTGCACATCACGAATCAGCGTCTCGAGCTCGGCATTGGTGCCAAATGCCGGATCCACCTCATCGTAATTCGCCGTGTCATATTTGTGATTCGATGGTGCTTGGAAAATCGGCGTGAGATACACAATGTCTGCGCCCAAGGTTCGCTTGATGTAGCTCAATTTCTGGTCGATTCCAGTCAGATCGCCGCCGAAGAAGACTTCCGCGTTGCAGCCGGACACGATCGCATAGACGCTCCTTCCCCAGGCATGCCGCTCGGTTGCACAGCCTGCATACGAGTACTGGCCGTTGGTGACGTCGTTGCCGGGATCCCCGTCGAAGAACCGGTCGACGAAGATTTCGTACATCACGCCGTTTTTCATCCAATCCGGAGTGTCAAAGCCTGGAATGATGAAAAAATTCCCAGCGGCCGGCTCGGTCCGGCTCACGCCGTCGGCGTTGTACCAGAGCGTCTGCGTGCCATTGCCGACCTCGAAGCGGTAATACTTCTTCGCAGCGCCCGCTGGAATCTTGCCCTCCCAATAGTCGTACTTCCCGGTCGGGTCCGTGGCGGCAACGTGCATGTGCACGTAGTGAAACGCGCCGTCCGCGGTGTCGTAGTATTCTATGTTTGCGCTCGATACATTGCCGTGCCCGGCCCTCAGTGTGACCGCTACCGGATCGCTCACGCTCGGCTGCGGGTTGCGATCGAACAGCGTTCCCTGATCGGAGAACAACTCTGCCGCATCAATCGTCGGTCGGTCCGGGCTATCCCCGGCGCCACGGTTCCTCGCACCGACGGCAACGCGTCCACCTGCACCACAGGCCGACAGCACCAGCGTGCTCAGCAGGATAGAGATCAACTGCGCGGCAGGCGGCAACGGACCTCCGCGATTGTTCGGCCGAGTCATTTCGCTCGCCGTCGCTGAATCAAACGGTCCGTCCCAATCCAGTGCACGCGCGACGGCGCAAACGGCCCGTCCCCCGGGGTCGCCGCTGCCGGAGGGGGACCGGAGCGACGGCAACCCGGGAGCGGGCTCGCGAGCCGACCGTACCCGATCGCCCCGTTGCGCCCAGGGGCGCTCACCTTGACGTCTCGTCTACCGCCGCCGTTGTAGCCGGCCTCCTCCGTGCATGACCGGTTGCGCCCGAGGTCAGTTCCCCTGTCTGTCGGTCCCAGTGCACCCGTCGGGGAAACCAGGCGAGTCCTGCGAGTCGCGCTCGTGGCTCATCACCTGCTGCACGAGCCCCGTCCCATCGGCGTGGGTGGCCAGACCTGGGCGGCAGACTGGCCCACACCCATCGAGACGCCGTTGCCCTCGGGTTTTCGCAGCCAGTTCTGCAGCCCTCAAGCGGCGCCAGCCCTAGATCTGCCTGCTCACCGCGGAACCGCTTGCGCCCGATCGCGCCAGGCCTGCTCGACATCCCGGTGAGAATCGAGTCGTTGTCGGACTCACCCGGCAAAGTGCGGTTTGGGTGATCCGCGCGCGATGGCGACCGATTGGCGCGGACCAGTTCGCGGCGGCTCAATTGCATGATTTCGAATGTCATCGTTGATGGCGTACGTGGTCCGAACGTCTCAGTTCGGCCCGTTGTGATCCGCATCTCCTCTCAATGTGTTCACCCCGGCGCCGGACGAATCTCCTCGATGCGGATCCGATGCGCTCCGCCCGCAGGCAGCTCAATGTACGTCGCAGGACTGCCGTGAAGGCTGCCGCGCGCCCAGCATTCGTTCGGACAGCCACTGAGCTCCGCCTGCGTGACAGCAGGCTTGAGTATGCGGCCATCGACGCTGACGCTGCGAGCCTGCACCCTAGGCACAACGAATCGGAAGTCGCGCAGCGCGGGCTGGTAGGTGCCTTTCGGCGCGGCGGTGCTCAGAGTGACGACATCCCCCTTGAGCTGCACGCCGATGCGTTGCAGGAAATACTGTCCGTGCTCGTACGCGTACGTTTCTCCGTTGTCGTCGTAGTAATCGAAATGGGTCGGATGCGCAGCCGGATAGACGTGCACCGTAAGGGTGGTCACCGGATGCTCTCCGACGTAGTACATCAGCGGCTGAGTCGGAATGATCGCGCCCTGGCGGATGAACAACGGAATGTCCAGCCAGTGCTTGGCGTCGAGCGCCAGGGTGATGGTCCGGCCGCCGCGGTAGACTTTGCCTGTATAGAAGTTCGTCCACGTGCCGGGCGGCAGATAGAGCCGCTTCACGCGCTGGTGACGGTGAACCACCGGCGAGACGAGCAGCCACCGACCGAAGAGCCATGCCTGGTAGTCGTTGCGCACCCGCGGATCGTGCGGCCATGAGAAGATCAGCGGGCGGACCAGACCGATGCCCGTGACATGCTCGTGCCAGGCGTTGGAATAAATGTAGGGCAACAGCCGATAGCGCAGATCAAGCGCGGCGGTCGCCGCACGCCGCGCGGTTTCACCGTAAATCCAGGGCTGACGACGCTGCCAGTGACTGCCGTGTACACGGCAGATAGGCGCAAACGCGTCGAACTCTATCCAGCGCGCGTAATTCTCCGAGGAGGGGTGCAGGTGAAAGCCGCCGCCATCCATGCCCCACCACATCTCCCCGACGTCGATCGCACTCAGCATGCGTTGACGCTGCGCGGCCATGCTGGCAAAGCCGCTTTTGATGTCGCCGGACCACAGACCGTAGGCATAACGCTGCGCGCCGAGCCAGAAATTGCGATTCAGCGACCAGACCCGCTGCTTGAAATACCGGCGCTGCCCGTCGTAGAGAGACCGCTCCATGTTGAAAAATTGTGTATCGTCTGCGGTCTCATCCGCCTCGTCGTTCCACCAGCCGACGATGCCGGTCGCAAAGCTGCGGCGTAACGCGGGATTGAAGAACCACTTGCGGGTTGCCGGATCGTCGAAGTCCAGCGTCTTGACCGGCTTGTGCGAGAAGTAATCGAGGCTCGGCTTTTCGCCCGGTATCCACAGGTGGTGCATGGTGGCGTACTGGCCCTCCACCGTGTCGACGTGGATGCGCGGCTTCATGATCCCGATCAGATGAATGCCGAGCGCGGTGAGCTCTCGGCCGAGCCGGCCGCTTGGGGCATCCGGGAACTTCTTGGTGTTCCAGCGGAACTCGCCGTAGTCGTTCTGGCCCCACGCCTTCCAGTCGAAGTCGAGCGAGAATGCGTCGATCGGAATGTGCATCGCCCGATACCGGCGCACGATGTGCAGCAGTTCCTTCTCGTCTATGCCCCATTGACTGTTGATGAAGCCGAACGACCACTTGGGGAAGAGCGGCGCGTGCCCGGTGAGCACAGCCAGCGCCGAGAAGATCCGCTGCGGGGTGCCGATGATCAGGTAGTAGGCGAGATCCGGTCGGGTTTCGCGCTGCACGCGAACTGTGCCGGGCGTAAGATCAAAGAGCGTCTTCTGACTGTCCACCAGCACGGCGAATCCCGCGGTACTCCAGACCAGGGGCGCACCGGCATCGCCTTGGTAGCCGGCTGTGGCGAGCTGCCGGCCGAGCCGCAGCAGTCCCGATCGTGCCCGCTGAAATGCATTAAAGCCATGCACGCCGTACAGCGCCGCGCTCTTCGGCGCGAAATGCAGCGCAAGGGTGCGCTGCGCGAGAGCGCCGAGGTCCTTCTGGATGAGAACGGCATCCCGGGAATGTGGGCGAAAGACGCGCAGCGTGTCCGCACCGCGATCAAACACCACACGCATCGAGCGGCTCTCGAGAACAAATTGCTTGCCATGTCGCTGGACCGTCACCGGACCGACAGCCTGCCGCGGCGCATGAGGCGACATCACCAACGCGGGCGGCGAGGCATGCCCGTCCGGCAAGAAATGCACCTCCAGCACGTTGCTGCGCACCAGACTCAGCTGGAGCGAGCCACCGGCCAGAGCGACCTGTAGACCTTTCGGCAATGAGCTCACCGCGCCACCGTCCGCGAGCGCCACCTGAGGGGCTCCGATGGCTAGCAGGCCAGCGGCTGCGATGGCAGCCCACCGATGTCCGAATGGCATGTTCGTTGCGTTCCCCTCAACGCGGGCCGCCCACGCTGAAGCGTTGGCAGCGCTCTTTGTCTATGCGTCTGAGATGATGGCACCGCGCGTACTTTGCGCGGCACGGCCCGGTACCGCGGCAGAATGCGGCGGACGCAATGAATTTGGCAACGGCTCACATACGTATTCATGACGGCACAAGCGACGTGGCAGCGCACCGTAGTGTGGCACCATGGTGCACACCGCCCATGTGACAATGCCATGATCGACACGCAAACACGAAGTATTCGCCGCATCGTGATCCTGGGAGGCGGCTCCGCAGGCTGGATGACGGCCGCCGCACTCGCCAATGCGACCCGCGGCAATTGCTCCATCGAACTGATCGAGTCCGACGCCATTGGAACCATCGGTGTCGGCGAGGCGACCATTCCGCCGATCAAGCTGTTCAACCAGCAACTCGGTCTCGAGGAGAACGCGTTCGTGGCGGCCACGGGCGGCTCGTTCAAGCTCGGCATCGAGTTCGTCGGTTGGACGCGGCCCGATCATCGCTATTTTCATCCTTTCGACCGCTTTCCGCCCGATTTCGATGAGGTTCCGTTGTATCAATATTGGTTGCGCGAGCGCAGGCGCAGCCACGAGACTCCGTTGCAGGACTACGCCATGGCGTGGGTGGCAGCTCGGGCCGGTAAGTTCGAGCGCCCGCTGCGGGACCCGCGGATGGCATTGGCGAGCTTCGATTACGCCTATCACTTCGATGCCGGGCTGTATGCGCGCCATCTGCGCAGCTACGCCGAGCAGCGCGGCGTGACGCGCACCGAGGGCGAGGTGGTAGATGTGCAGCTTCGCGGCGAAGATGGCTTCATCGATTCACTGCAGCTCAAGGACGGCCGGCGCATCGAGGGCGAGCTGTTCGTGGACTGCTCCGGCTTTCGAGGCTTGCTGATCGAGTCGGCTCTGCAGAGCCGACTCGATGACTGGCGGTGCTGGCTGCCCTGTGACCGCGCGGTCGCAGTCGGCTGCGCGCCCGGCGAGGAATTCCCTCCATACACGCGATCGAGTGCGCGCGCGGCGGGCTGGCAGTGGCGGATTCCGCTGCAGCACCGCATCGGCAATGGTCATGTGTATTGCAGTCAGTACATGCGCGAGGAGGAGGCAGCGGCTATTCTGCTCGCCAACCTCGAAGGCGAGCCGCTCGGTGAGCCGCGTCTGATCAAGTTCACGAGCGGCGCGCGGCGCGAGTCCTGGTCGCGCAACTGCGTGGCCATCGGCCTCTCGGCCGGCTTTCTCGAGCCGCTCGAATCCACCGCGATCCATCTGGTGCAATCGGCAATCATGCGCCTGCTGGCGCTGTTCCCGGACCGCGATTTCGACCCGCTGCTCAGGCGCGAGTACAACCGGCTCACCTATACCGAATATGAGCGGATCCGCGACTTTTTAATCCTTCACTATCACGCCCAGCATCGCGAGGAGCCTCTGTGGCGGTACACGCGCGAGATGGCGATTCCGGATACCTTGCAATACAAGATCGATCATTTCCGCCACTCTGGGCGCATCGTGGCCGAGCCGCTCGAGCTGTTCCAGAACCCGAACTGGCTGTCGATCCTGATCGGCCAGGAAGTCTGGCCCATACGCCACCACGCGCTGGTCGATCTGCATACCGATGTCGATGCAGCGGGTTATCTGGCCGGGATTCGCGACGTGTTGGAAAGGGCGGCGCGGGCGTTGCCGAGCCACCGTGAATTCATAGAGCGGCACTGTCGAGCAAATGCGTTGCTGTCGCGGTGAGCAACCGCATCGGCGTTGATCGTACGGTTGGATTCGCTAGCGCTGTGCGCTGGCGCAATGCTCGGCAATGAAGCGCTCGTGGCTCGCCATACGTTCCACAGCTGTGCATATCACCTTGCGGATGGTACTGAGGAATTCCTCAAGCTGTGCCGGCGGCAGCTCATCGGCCGCGGGATGATGTCGGCGGGGCAGGATGCCCTGGCCCACCATGACCTGCAGCCAGGACTGCTCGGTAAACAACTCTTCGTCCTCGCGAAAGATCTGCCCCGTTGCACGGAACAGATCGAGTTTGCGCTGCAGTCCCTCCGGTACCGGCAGCGCCGCGCAGCGCCGCCAGAATGGCGTGTCCCGTCGCTCGCTCGCCCGGTAGTGCAGCACCAGGAAGTCGCGGACTTGTTCGTACTCCTGTCGAACCTTGCGGTTATATTGCTCGATGAGCGCCGGATCAAAGCCTCGGTCGGGGAAGAGCGCCAGCAGACGGCTCACGCCCGACTGGATGAGATGAATCGCGGTGGATTCGAGCGGCTCGAGAAAGCCGGCCGAGAGGCCGATGGCCACGCAATTGCGCAGCCAGAGCTGGCGACGGATGCCGGCCGCAAAGCGGATTGGCTTCGGCTCGCCGAGGGCTGCCCCGTCGAGACTCCTCAGCAGCATGTCTGCGGCCTCGTCGTCACTCATATGCTCGCTGCAATAGACGTGCCCGTTGCCTGTACGATGCTGAAGCGGTATTCGCCACTGCCAACCCGCCGGCCGCGCGTTCGCCTGGGTGTAGGGCCGCATCGCAGAGGCTGGCGCGCTCGGGACAGCCAGCGCCCGATCGCAGGGCAACCAGTTTCGCCAGTCCTCGAAGCCTGCCTGCAGCGTCTGCTCGATCAGCAGGCCCCGAAAGCCAGAGCAATCCACGAACAGATCCCCTTCGATCCGTTCGCCACTCTCGAGCATCACTGCCTCAATGAAGCCATCCTCGCCGCGCAGCTTCACCTCGTTGATCCTGCCTTCGGAGCGTCTCACACCGCGCTGCTCGGCGTAGGTGCGCAGCATGCGTCCATAAAGCGACGCATCGAAGTGGAATGCGTATTTGATGCCGCAGACCGGAGTGTTACCGACTGTCTCGAGCCGGTCCATGCGGTGACTCCTGGCCGCGCGTGCGTTCAACGAATACGCCCACAGGTCCGGCGCATCGGTCCCGGCGCGACTGCGCAGCCAGTAGTGCTGAAACGGCAGCGGACCGAGGGGCAATCCCACTTCGCCGAAGGCATGCAGGTAGGAGTGGCCCTCGCGCCTCCAGTCATTGAACTCAATGCCGAGCTTGAACGTACCACCGGTTGCCGCAAGCATCGCGTCCTCGGCAATGCCGAGGAAAGTGTTGACGTTTCGGATCTGCGGAATGGTGGCCTCGCCGACGCCGACGATTCCGATCGCATCGGATTCGACGACGCGGATCTCGAGGCTCCCGCCCATGGCGCGTGCGAGAACGGCGGCGGTCATCCATCCGGCCGTGCCTCCACCGACGACCACTACGCGCTTGATGGGTAGGGTATTCATGGACCACGCCGGCCGAAAAATCGCGGACTCATGCTCGAACCTGTGACGTGCACAGCCGCCGCCGAGCGGTCGCAAATGGGGAAGCCCCCGCCGGCTCACGCCGGCGGGGGCTTCTTTCTGCCGCAGCCCCGTCAGTCAAGTTTGTACGAAAATCCGACGTGGAAGATGCGGCCATAGGTCTCGAAGCGGGTGATCTGCCGCGGGTCGTTGTTTCCATAGTCCACCAGGGGCTCGTTACCGAGATTCTCACCCGAGGCAATGAGCGTCAGTCCCTTGAGCCGGCCGCGTGCAAAGGAGTAGCTCACCTGGGCGCTGATCCAGTGCTGCGCTCTCTGCTCGGTGACCGATCGTGATTCGCTGATGCCGAACAGGCTCGCCAGAGCATGCGTACGCGAGTTGAAATTCACATTCGCCTGGAAGCCGTCGCGCGCGTAGTACAGCGTGTAGTTCTGCACCCATTTGGCGAGCCCCTCGACCCCGACCGGCGTCGTGCTGCCCGAGTAGTAGATCGCGCTCTTGCTGAGCGTTGCACTGCCCAGCACCCCGAAGCCCCAGATCAGCGGCACGTTGGTGGCGATCTGCGCACCGTAGACCTTACCGGCACCGTCGTTTTGCGGAATGGTGAAGGCCCCGTACACCGTGCCAAGTTGTGCCTGCTGCGCGGGGGTGAGGTAGCCGCTCTCAAATGGCGTGAAATTGAAAATGCTCGCGGCACTCTCGTTGATGAAATCGCTCAAGCGCAGGTAAAAGGCCGACAACTGCACGTAGCCCGTGCTCCCACCGCCGCGGCATTGCGCCGAGTAATGCGCCCCGCTTCCCACACACTGCAGCCCGCCCGACAGTCCCTTGAAATAGTGCTCCAGGCTGAGATTGAAGTTCGTTGCCATGGTGGGCAGCAGCGCCGGATTGCCGCCGCTGCCAGAAAAGAACGAGTTGGTGAGGCTGGTGTTCGTTACGTAGCTCGGATTGGTATTGATGGACATCCCGGCGCTCATGTCGCTCATCTTCGGCCGAGCCATGGTGCGTGCGATGCCGAGACGGGCGTCGTAGTTGTGCGGGAAGGAGAACACCAGGTTCAGACTTGGCAGGTAGCGCGTGAAGTTGGCTCCACCGGCTACCGGCAGCAGAGTGATCTTGGCGGTACCGCCAGCGCTCGAGCCCGGCGCGAGGCGCTGACCGGTACTGCCCTGGGAGGTATGGGCGACTTGCAGGCCGAAGTTGCCACGCAGCCCAACGTCCGGGCCGAGGCTGGTCTGGATATTGAACTGCACGAAACCGTAAGTGTCGTTCTCGTGCATCGTCCACGCGGGCGACTGGCTGAGGCTCGAAAGCGCCGTTGGGTAAAGCGTGGTTACGCCACTCGCCAGGAGCGCATTCGGGTTGTACAGGATCTCTGGACCGAGACCCATGAAGCTGAGTGGATCGAAGACGCCCTCGGTTGCACTCGCCGGAATCGGCGCCTGGCAGGCGCCGATCAGGGTCGTACCGCTGGCGGTCGTGCAGCTGCCCGGCAAGGTCACAAAATACTGGTAAATGTTGTTGTTCTTGTGGTGATGCGCATAGTCCACGCCGAATTCCACGCTCGATATCGGACCGTTCTCGAAGTAGTGCGCGGCGGTTGCCTTAAGGTTCGCGAGATATTCCTCGTTGTGCTGCTCATTGATGAAGCCCTGCTGCACGATGCCCGAGCCGGCGCCCCAGCCGCGCGGGTCGGTCAGCACGACGTTCGATGCCGCAAAGTTGTTCGGCGACGTCAATATCATCATGCCATCGGGGGCGTAGCTGAAATTTATGGTAACCGGGGCGATAGCGCCGTTGCTCGCCGGCCCGTTGTAGCCAAACCCGGAATAGGACTCCAGCTTCTCGTAGTTCCGCATGGCCTCGTTGTAGCTCGCGTCGAAGCCGGCAGTCCAATTGTCCGCGAAGCGGAATCTATTGCCCCAACGGATGTTAAAGATGCGATCCTTGTGATGGGTGTAGCCGTTACGGATAACCGGATAAGTGCTCCAGGTGCCGCTTTCCATAAAACCATTGACCACAGGTCCGGCGGTCAGGAGGGTGGCCGGCCCCCACTGCATCGGGATTTCCATGCCCTTGCGCACGCTCGTCTTGTGGTAATCCTCGTAAGACAGATCGAGCGTCGTGTTATACGCGCGGGACGGCTGATATTGGAACGTGGCAAAGAAGGCGTCGCGCTTGCGCAGACTGGAGTAGTTGTAGATCTTGTTGCCGCCGGGCACAATGACGCCGGCCGAGTTGGTCGGATAGCCCCCTGGCGCGCCCCACGGTGCTTCGCGGAGCCGCTTCGATGGCAAAGAGTCCACGTCGAATCCCAGGGCAACGCCGAATTTACGGTCATCGAACTGGTTGATGTACATCCCGTTGACGCCATAGCCCTTGTCATTGACACCCGGGCCGGGCATCAGATTCGCAGGCGTTACCCAGCGGTAGTCGGCATTGAGTGCGACCTCGCGGTGCGGCTCTGCGAGCGGCCGCCAAGTCTGCAGCGCAAAGGTGGCCGCCAGACCCTGGCCGATCAGATCGGCCTCCGGGCTGATGTACACCTTGATGGCTTTGAACCAGCCGGGCGGGAATTGGTTGAAGTGTACGCCGCGGTTCTGAGCGGTGGTCACTTGCTCGACTCCATCGAGCAGAGCGGTGCTGAAGTCCTGACCGAGACCGTGGACGTTCACCGCCTGCGGTCGCCCACCGACCATCTGCACGTTGACGCCGGGGAGCTGCTGGAGGGAGGCTGCGATGCTCGTACCCGGCAGCCGGCCGATATCCTGGGCGGAGATCGCTTCCACGATGGAGTTGGAGTTCTTCTGGATGGCGATAGCGTTTTGGATACTGCTGAGGAATCCGTTGACCACCACCTCATGCAGCAGATTCGCATTGGCAACCTGCTTCTTGACCTTCTTGTTGTGCGCGGCACTGTGCACGCTCGCACTCTGCGGCGCAGCGAGCGCCGTGACCGGCATGGCGGCGGCGGCGCCGAAGCAGGCGGTGGCGACCGCCATCTCAAGGATACTGCGCTTGCGACTGATAATCACGAGACCCCCCCGGGAACAGAATGGTTTGGCTACGGCCGGTCCGTTTGCGGACCGCGATTGCGGCGACGACCCGGCACAGACGTGTGACGATGGACATCGACGCAACAGAACTGCCATGAATGATTGGTAAGCCCCCTAGTGAAGGCAAGCGACCACATACGTATTCATGGTTGGGTCGGGAACGTTCGCGCTACCGCAAGGGGTCGCCGGGGAATGAATACGTATGTGACATTCCGGGCACATACGTATGCGGGGACGGCGGATAGGAGCGAAGCGGCGGGAAGCTGTGTCAGAGTAAGATTATGGACACTGAAAACAAAAGCATGAGCGCGCAGCACTGGTGGCGGGGGGCGGTGATCTATCAGATCTATCCGCGCAGCTTCCAGGACAGCAACGGCGATGGGATCGGCGATTTGCCGGGCATCATCGAGCGGCTGGATTACGTCGCCGCGCTGGGCGTCGATGGCATCTGGGTTTCGCCGTTCTTCCAATCGCCGATGGCGGATTTTGGCTACGACGTGTCGGACTTCCGTGCGGTCGATCCGATGTTCGGCACGCTCGGGGACTTCGATCGGCTCGTGCGGGAAGCGCACCGCCGCGGGCTGAAGGTGATGATCGATCAGGTGCTGAGTCACACCTCCTCGCAACACCCTTGGTTTCTCGAAAGCCGGGAGAGCCGCGACAATCCAAAGTCCGATTGGTACGTGTGGGCCGATCCGCGGGCAGACGGCTCGCCGCCGAACAATTGGCAATCAATCTTCGGCGGGCCAGCGTGGCGCTGGGAGCCGCGGCGCCGACAGTACTACCTGCACAATTTCCTCGATTCGCAGCCGGATCTGAATTTCCACAATCCGGCCGTGCCGGCGGCGATGCTCGAGAGCCTGCGCTTCTGGCTAGAGCGCGGCATCGACGGCGTGCGGCTCGACGCCATCAATTTCTGCTTTCACGATCGGCTGCTGCGGGACAATCCGCCCAAGCCGGAAACCGAGCGCACCGGCCGCGGCTTCAGCCCCGACAATCCGTACGCCTATCAGTACCACTGGTACAACAATACGCAGCCGGAGAATCTCGCCTTCCTGGAGCAGATACGCCAGGTCCTCGATGAATTTCCGGGCGTGGTGGCTCTGGGCGAGATCTCCTCGGAAGACTCTCTCGGCACCATGGCCGAGTACGTCGGCGATGCGCGTCTGCACATGGCGTATTCATTCGAGCTCCTTACGGACGAGTACCGCGCCACTCATATCCGCGACACCGTCAAGGCGCTCGAGCAGCGCATGCCGCACGGTTGGCCCTGTTGGACAATTTCCAACCACGATGTTGCGCGGGTACTCACGCGTTGGGGGGGCACGAGCGCCTCCCCTCGCTTAGCAACGCTGTTCAGTGCGATGGCCTGTTCACTTCGCGGCTCGGTATGCGTATACCAGGGCGAGGAACTCGGTCTGCCGGAGGCGGGCGTCCCCTATGAGTCCTTGCGGGACCCGTTCGGCATCGCCTTCTGGCCGAACTTCAAGGGGCGCGACGGTTGTCGCACGCCCATGCCCTGGCTGGACCGCCCGGATGGCGGCTTCAGCGCGGCCCGCCCGTGGCTGCCGGTGCCGCGGGAGCACCTGTCACTCGCCGTTTCCCGTCAGGACACCGATCCGGCATCGCCGCTGAACGGTCTGCGCCGTTTTCTACGCTGGCGGCACACGCAACCGGCTCTGCGCTGGGGCGATATTGCGTTCCTGCGCACGGCCGAGCCGGTTCTGGCGTTCACGCGGCATCTGGGCGGCGAGACGGTGCTCGCGCTATTCAATCTCGGCGAAGCACCCCGGCGGGTTGAGCTGCCGTTCACGGGGCGCCTGCAGGTCTTAATGGGCCACGGTTTGGAGGCCGGGCAGATTGAGGGCGCTGCGGCGGTTCTGCCGGGCCATGGTGCCCTGTTCGCGACTCTGTCGTAAGGCCGCAGCGCTGGACGACGGCCGGCGGTAACGTTTGTGGCCAATTCGCAACACCAGGGATTTTGGGCAACAGGGTCGCATGAATTAGACTATTAGCCTGGTCGATCGGGCAGTGCGGACTGAGGGGGAACGGCCATCGAGCCGTGCAGAGCAGGTGCGCGAGATACAGAACAGCGAAGCCGAGCGCGCGGAAGCCTCTCCGCGTGCCGCAGGGGCGCAGACGCGTGACCGGCGCCACAAGGCCAACTCCCTCGACATCGCGCATATCGCCGGCGTGTCGCAGTCGACGGTGTCGCGTGCCTTGCGCGGCGATCCGATGGTCTCAGAGCGGACCCGCGCACGGATCCTCGAGGTTGCCCGCCAATTCAACTACCACGTCGATAAGAATGCTTCGAGTCTGCGGCGCAAGCACACGGGCACTCTGGCGCTGCTGTTCTTCGAAGATCCCACCGCGGATGATTCGGCGATCAATCCGTTCTTCCATTCGATGCTGGGCTCGATCATCCGCGCCTGCTCCCGGCAGGGCTACGATCTGCTGGTCTCGTTCCAGGATCTGCTGCGCGACTGGCTGGCCGACTACGAGGACAGCCACAAGGCCGACGGGATCATTCTGCTCGGCTATGGGGATTACCTGGCTTACCGCGAACGGCTGGAGACGCTGATCGCCCATGGCGCGCATCTGGTGCGCTGGGGGCACGTGCTGCCCGATCATCCGGGCGTATCGATCGGATGCGACAACGTTGCCGGCGGGCGCCTCGCCGTCGATCATTTAGTGCGTCTCGGCCGGCAGCGCATCGCCTTCCTCGGCGAGATCGCGCCGTCCGCTCCGGAGATGGCCGACCGGTACCACGGTTATCGCGACGCCCTGCTCGCCGCCGGACTGAAGCCGGATCCACGGTTGCAGACGAGCGCGGTATCGACCGAGGCCTCAGGCCACGCGGCGCTGCGCGCGCTGCTCGAGCGCGGGTTGGAGTTCGACGCCGTGTTCGCGGCCAGCGATCTCATCGCAATCGGCGCGATGGGGGCGCTCGCGAGCGCCGGCCGACGGGTGCCGGAAGACGTGGCGGTGGTCGGTTTCGACGGCATTCCGATGGGTGCGATCACCCGCCCCGCGCTCACCACGGTTTCCCAGGGCACCAAGCGTGCCGGTGAAGCGCTGGTGGCGAGCCTGATCCACCAGATCGAGGGCCGGCCGGCCGAGAACCGGATTCTCTCCCCGCACCTGATCGTGCGCGAGTCCTGCGGCGCACCGGCCCGGACCGCGGCCACCGCTCATTCGCTATGACGCACACCTATCTGCTTGAGCCTGCGGTCTGGACAGGCACCGGCACGTTCTGGCGCGAGGACGGCGAGCCGATCCCGGCCGAATGCCGCACCGAGGTGGCACACCAGAGTGATTGCTGGCTGATCAGCGGTTCGCTGAAGGTCCTGGGATCGCCGCCGGTGGAGTTTCGCAATGCCTACTGGATCGAGCGGGCGGCCAAGAAAGGCGGTTGTCTGCGCTGGACCTCGGACAATGCCACGCTCGGCAAGCAGCAAGGAACGTTCTCGGTGCTGGAGCGCTGCATCCTGTCGGTCTACCGCTGCACGGTGAGCGGCTATCACGGGGCCGAGCATTACGGGCAGCTGGACGCCGATCACTACGAGGCGTCCGGGGTACTGCTGCTCGACAGCCGACGCCTGTCCTCGTGGGAGCTGCTGCTCACACGTGAGTCAGCGCCAGCAGCTGCGTGGTTGGCAGATAATGATCGATCAGCAGCGCCGCAAATAGCCACATCAGATAGCTGATGGAGTAGCGGAACAGCTGCATCGGCAGTGGCGGCTGGGGAGCGAACTTCAGCCGCACGGCGTAATACAGGAAGCGCGTGCCCAGAACCAGTGCGGCCGCCAAATAGATCAGGCCGCTCATCCCGGTGATGAACGGCAGCAGCGTCACCACCAGCAGCAGCACCGAATACAACAGGATCTGCAGCCGCGTGTATTCAATCCCGTGAGTGACCGGCAACATCGGCACGCCGGCACGCGCGTACTCGTCCTTGCGCGCGATTGCAAGCGACCAGAAATGCGGCGGGGTCCATACGAAAATGATGAGAAACAACAGCAGCGCGTGCGCATCGACTGTGTTGGTGACCGCCGCCCAGCCGAGCACTGGCGGCGCAGCTCCCGCCGCCCCGCCGATGACGATATTCTGAGACGTGGCACGCTTCAGCCAGGCGGTGTAAATCACCGCATAGCCGATGAGTGAGACGAACGTCAGCACGGCGGTGAGCGGGTTGACCAGAAATGACAGCACCGTCATCGCGAGCACCCCGAGCGCGGCGGCGAACATCAGCGCGCTGCGCTCGGTCAGGTGGCCGCGTGGCAGCGGGCGCGAGCGCGTGCGCGACATCTGCTCATCGATGCGCCGATCGAGCACATGGTTGATCGCCGCGGCGCACGCTGCGGCGAGCGCAATACCGAGCGTACCCCACAGCACTGCGCGCAGCGGCGGCCAGCCCGGGCTCGCCAGCAGCGTTCCGACCAGCGCCGTGAAGGTAATGAGCGCACAGATTCTCGGCTTGGTGAGCTCGAGGTAACGCCGCCAACCGACCGGGGCGATGCTCGCGAGTTGCGACAGGCTGTTCACCGCGACCGGTCCGCTTCAGGCCTGCGCCGCACGCATGCTGTACAGCTTGCGGATCAGCGCGAGCAGCGCCATCAGCAACAGCGCCGCACCACCGGTGTGCGCCGTGGTGATGCCGAGCGGAAAGCTCTCGAGCACCATGGTGATGCCAATGGCTAGCTGGAGCGCGAGCGCTGCCAGTACGGCATAGGCATAGGGCCGCGCCGGCGAGAGCGAGCGTCGGCTGATGACATACGTGCAGGTCCCGCCGAGCACGAGCGTCACCGCCAGCGCGCCGAGCCGGTGCGTGAAATGAATCGCGACACGCGCCGCGTTCGGCAGAATACCGCCCTGGAAGTTGACCCACAGCCCGCGCCACAGCACGAACGCGTCGTGGAAATCCATGTGCGATGGCCACCACTGACCCTGACAGGTCGGGAAATCGGGGCAGGCGTACTGCGCGTAGTTGGCACTGGTCCATGCGCCAAGAAAGAACTGTACGACCAGCACTGCGAGTCCGAGCAGCGCCATCCGGTACGCGAGCTTCAGCGCCGCGAGTGCCGGCGGGGGCGGTGCGCGCTCCGCCCCCGCGGCGCGGGGCTGAAGCGCGAGCCACATCCACCACACGAGCGCGAGCGTCGTCATGCCGAAGAGCAGATGCAACGTCACGATCGGCGGCTTCAGCAGCCAAGTGACGGTGAGCATGCCGAGCACCGCCTGGGCCAAGACGGTGCCGAACAGGATGATGGCGTAAACACTGCCGACAATGCGGCCGCGCGAGGCGATCGCGAGCGCTGCGATCAACGTGATGATCACGCCGAGCGTGCCGGCGGCATACCGGTGGATCATCTCGTGCCAGGCGTCGTCCACATCGAGCGGGCGGCCGGGAAAGCGCGCCTGGGCATTCGGACTGTCGGCCGCGCCAGCGGGGGTCAGATGACCGTAGCACTCCGGCCAGTCCGGGCAACTGATGCCCGAATTGGTCAGGCGCGTATAAGCTCCCAGTACGATGACCAGGAGGGTGAGCAGCACGGCGGCCAGCGACAGACCGCGGATCCAGCGCTCGACGGATGCGGGAACCAAGAAATCGCTCCTCGGGATGTGACGGTTATGGTACCGCATCCCCGCGCGCTTGGTGCCGCTGGGCGCGCAAGCACGGGGGCCCCACGGCGGGGTTCAGCCGGAGCGGCGGCGCAGACTCAGGACCAGCCAGATCACGCCCGCCGCGGCGGCGAGCGCCCACCATTGCACCGCATACCCCCAGTTTTCCATCGCTGGCATGCCCGGCAGCTGCCAGTCCCGGACATAGCCGTCGGGCGCGGTCGGATCGAGCAGCAGGATTCGCCGCTGCAGCGGGCGGCCGAGCACCGCGCTCAACTCGGCCATCCGGGGAAAGCTGGTCACCTTGGGCCAGCTCGGCCCCGGCACGGGCGGCGCCCGCCCGAAGGCGAGCCCGGCGACCGGCAGCCGGCCGACCCGCCCGGTGAGCGTCACTGCGGCACCGCCTGACAATGCGACCTGGGGCAGTTCGGAGCGGTTGCCGGAGAAGGGGACCCAGCCCCGATCGACCAGCAGGGCCACTCCGCCGGGACGCAGCAGCGGTGTCAGCACCTGATAGCCATCGATCCCGTTCTGGATGCTGTTGTCGAGCAGAAATTGATGCGCGCCGTCGTAGGTGCCTCTGACGCGCACGCGCTGGTATTCCGGCACCGAGGCCAGGGGAGCCTCCCCCAACGACAGGACCCGGGCGGCGCCCTGCCTGAATCGCGCGTATTGCGCAGCTCGCGCCTCGCCCAGGCGCCACTGCCACCGCCCCAGCCAGATAAACACGGCCGCGATCAGCATCAGGGCCACCGTGAGCGCCGGCGAGGGCGCAAACTTGCGGGGTCGGCCCGACGAGAGGCGCCTCATGACACTCGCCGTGCGGTCCGTAATCTGTACAATGGATCCATGCCACCGCTGTTTCGGCTGCTGGTCATTGTGTCACTGGGCGCCATCATCGCCAGCCTGGGCTCGGCCCTGTTTCACCTGGCGCGTGGCACGCAAGCGGACTCCGGCAAGATGGCCCGGGCGCTGACGATCCGGATCAGCTTGTCGCTCGCGCTGTTTGCACTGCTCATGGTCGCGTGGTACGCGGGAATCATTACGCCCCACGCCGCCGTGCCGCACTGAGCGGCGCTCGCACGTCGCGCCGTACCCGGGAGCGCCAACACGGCGCCCCGCTGTCGCATCACAACCAATAGACGAACACGTAGAGACAGAGCCACACCACGTCGACGAAGTGCCAGTACCAGGCAACGGCCTCGAAGGCGAAATGGCGCTCGGGCGTGAAGTGTCCGCGCAGCACGCGAATCCAGATCACCAGCAGCATGATCGCGCCGATGGTCACGTGCAGGCCGTGAAAGCCCGTGAGCATGAAGAACGTCGAACCGTATATCCCGGTCGTCAGACGCAGATTGAGGTGCGTGTAGGCCTCACCGTACTCGTGGATCTGCATGGCCACGAAGGTGAAACCGAGGATGAACGTCAGCGCGAGAAACACCGTGAGCATGCGCCGTCGACCGGCGCGCAGCGCATGGTGCGCGATGGTGACGGTCAGACCGCTGGTGAGCAGAATGAGCGTGTTCAGCGCCGGGATGCCCATCGGATTCATCACCCCGAAGTGCTCCCCGCCGACGTGCCCCGGCCCGTTGGTCGGCCAGGTCGCCTCGTAGTGCGGCCACAACAGAAAGTTGGTCATGGCCTTGGCGCCTTCGCCGCCGAGCCAAGGGATGGCGAACATCCGCGTATAGAACAGCGCACCGAAGAACGCCGCGAAGAACATCACCTCGGAAAAGATGAACCACATCATGCTCATGCGGAAGGAGCGGTCCTCGCGGAAATGATAGACGCCGTGCTGGTTCTCGCCGATCACGGTGGAGAACCAACCGGCGAACATGAACGCGATCAGCAACGGCCCCGGCAGCAGCACCCACGCGGATGCCACACCGTCGAGATACAGCACGGCACCCAACATGAGCGAGAACAGCGCCACCGCTGCGACGATGGGCCAGGGGCTGCCATGGGGGACGTAGTACTTACTGGCGTCGGCGTGCGCGTCTGTCATAGCGGCCCTTTCCTGTCTGCAACGTGCCGGGCGCTCATCGGTGTGCCCGCATCACCGTCAGAATGATGAAGCCGGCGTAAAACGCCAGCGCGATCAGCGACAGCACCCAGGTAGTCAATCGCACCTTGCGTCGCTGGGCGGCGGTCAGTCCGCGGGCATCACCGCCCGCGGCAGAAGTCTCCTGCTGCACCGGACCGCCCTCAGTGCTCGGCGCCATGGGCGAGCACCGCGGCTGAGGGAGGTGTCTGCCAGGAGTGGTACGGCGCCGGCGAGGGCAGCTCCCACTCGAGACCATGCGCGCCTTCCCAAGGCGAGTTGGCCTCCACGGGTTTGCCGGAGCGGACACACTTCCAGATGATGTATGGGAACAGCAGCTGCGAGGCGCCGAAGATGAACCCGCCGATGGAGGCGACCATGTTCCAGTCGGTAAATTGCGGCGCGTAATCCGGTATGCGCCGCGGCATGCCAGCGAGCCCGAGGAAGTGCATCGGGAAGAACAGCACGTTCACGAAAATGACCGACAGCCAGAAGTGCCACTTCGCCAGCCGCATGTCATACATGCGGCCGCTCCACTTCGGCAACCAATAGTACACCGCGGCCATGATGGCAAACACCGCCCCGGGCACGAGCACGTAGTGAAAGTGCGCCACCACGAAGTAGGTACCGTGGTACTGATAGTCGGCCGGCACCAGCGCCAACATCAGCCCGGAGAACCCACCGATGCTGAACAGGAACAGGAACGCCACCGCGAACAGCATCGGCGGTTCGAACGACAGCGAGCCGCGCCACATGGTGGCGACCCAGTTGAACACCTTCACGCCGGTGGGCACTGCGATCAGCATCGTCGAGAGCATGAAGAACAGCTGCGCAGCGACCGGCAGCCCCACGGTGAACATGTGGTGGCCCCAGACGATGAAGGACAGAAAGGCAATCGAGGCGGTTGCATACACCATCGCCTCGTAGCCGAACAGCGGCTTGCGCGAGAAGGTCGGAATGATCTCCGAGATCACGCCGAAGGCCGGCAGGATCAAAATGTAGACCTCCGGGTGCCCGAAGAACCAGAACACGTGCAGGAACAGCACCGGATCGCCGCCGCCGGCGGCGTTGAAGAAGCTCGTGCCGAAGAAATGATCGGTCAGCTGCATGGTCACCGCGCCGGCGAGCACGGGCATCACCGCGATCAGCAAGTACGCGGTGATCAGCCAAGTCCACACGAACAGCGGCATGCGCAACAGGCTCATGCCGGGGGCGCGCAGGTTCATGATGGTCACGATGACATTGATCGCACCCAGGATGGAGGAGATGCCCATGAGGTGGATGGCGAATATCAACATCGGGAAGGAGGCGCCGAACTGCTGCATCAACGGGGGATACATGGTCCAGCCGCCGGCCGGCGCCCCGCCCGGCACGAAGAACGAGCCGATGAGCAGACTGAAGGCGAACGGCAGGATCCAGAAGCTGAGATTGTTAAGCCGTGGCAGGGCCATGTCGGGCGCTCCGACCTGCAGCGGGATCATCCAGTTGGCGAGCCCGACCCAGGACGGCATGATCGCGCCGAAGATCATGATCAGCCCGTGCATGGTCGTGAGGGAATTGAACATCGCCGGGTCGAACAATTTCATGCCCGACTTGAACAGCTGCGCGCGGATGGCCATCGCCGCGGTGCCGCCGATGAAGAACATGAACCCGGCGAGAATCAGGTACATCGTACCGATGTCTTTGTGGTTCGTGGCGAACACCCAGCGCCGCCAGCCATGCGGCTTGTGGTCGTGTTCGGCGTGTACGGCGGTGGCGTGCGATTCGGCCATGGGACAACCTCGCTCAGGAAGGCTGGTGTATATGTCGGCTCTAGGCAATGAAAACGCGCAGATCCTCGCTCGGGCTCAGCTGCTGGCCGCAGCCGCCGCCGGCGCATGCGCTGCGGCTTCGCTCTCGAGAGCGGACTGTTGTTTCAGCCAGGCCTCGAAAGCCGCCGGCGTGACGGCGTGCACCACGATCGGCATGTATGCATGACCGCGGCCGCAGAGCTCCGTGCACTGGCCGCGGTAGGTACCGGGTTTGTTCGGTGCGATGATGAACGACGCCTGGTTGATGTAGCCGGGAATGGCGTCCTTCTTTACGCCGAGGTCGGGCACCCACCAGGAGTGAATCACGTCGATAGAGGTGATGAGCAGGCGGACCTTCTCGCCAACCGGCACGACGAACGGATGGTCGACGCTGAGCAGGTAA
The DNA here is from genome assembly GCA_021808195.1 of Pseudomonadota bacterium. The sequence goes on along the minus strand of JAKBCE010000011.1, from coordinate 19,633 downwards.
TGCGGCACGCTGGTCGGGCTGATGCCCGAATGCATCATCGAGGCGGCAGTGCTGCTCTCGGAAAGCTTGGAGATGATGCTCACATTCGAGCCGACATACTGATAGCGCCACCCCCACTGGAAGCCGGTGACGCGAATGCTGAGCTGTGAATCCGTGTTGTTGTTGATCCTGACCAGCAGGCGGGCCGCCGGCACGGCCATGCCAATGAGGATCAGCACCGGTACCGCGGTCCACACAACCTCGACTTTGGTGCTGTGCGTCAGACTGACATCCGGCACCGCACCGCGGGATTTGCGGTGAAAGATGAGCGACCAGATCATCACCCCGAACACCACGGCCGCGATGCACACACACACCCAGAAGGCCATCATGTGCAGGGCGTAGATGCGGGTGCTGACGTTCGTCACCCCACGCATCATGTTCAGTTCGTCCCAGCCGGACTTGCCCCAGGCGGGCATGGAGCCACCGGCAAAGGTGAGCGCCAGGGTACCGAGCAGTCTGCCGAGTCTTGCGCGCTTCATCGTTGTTTTGCCCCCGTCCGCGCTCGCCGCACCATGCGGCTGACGCGCGCAACGCTAACCGAAACCGTGTCCGCCGCTCACCCGTGGCCCAATGCCAAAGGCGGGGATTCATTGACCCGTCCCACCAGTCGCCGCAGGCGCAAGGCGAGGCCGCGCCGCTCCTCCTCCGTGAGGAACCCGCCGAGTTCGCAGGCACGCCCGTGCGACTCAATGGTGAGCCGGGTCGGATGCAACCGCGAGGCGGGATGGATCAATCGGATCTGCGCCCAGTGGCGCTGGAACACGACGTGCCGGCAGGCGTAGCGGTCACGCAGCTCGATGCTGACGTCGGATTCGGTGATCGTAAGAATTTCGGCCTGGAAACGCCGCTGGAGGCTGTCGTTGAGCGCCAGGGCGAGGGCGAGGAGCTCGGCGAGGGCAATCAGCAGAATCGGCCACAGACCGAATGCTGTGAATGCTGCGGCGATGCCGAGGGTGAGCGCCGCAAGACTGGCGAAGAAAACCAGAGCGCCTCGCAGCGAGAGCGAGCAGTTCGGGCAAAGGACGATGCGCAATGAAGGCATGTCGTGCGGGGAACTGGCCTGCAAAGTTGCTCTGATGGATCCGGCCCCTGCGGCCGTCCCGGCAATCTCCCTCCGGCTCTGTCCATAACCCCCGTGACGCATGCGCTTTGTCTGCGAGACCGAAGCGCTCCGCCGCGAGGGCGTCCCATATTGACAAAGATCATAGTATTGCGAGCCGAGAGGCTATTCAAGGGCAGCCGGCAAGACGGCTTGCCGTGGCGGCGAGATCCGGCAGCGCGCCGTCGGCGCCGAGCGGGGCAATCCCGGCGAGCGGCTCACCGAGACGCGCGCATAGGGTGGCATGATTCTCGGCCGCCCGGTCCATGACCGGATCGATGCCGTTCGCCACCCATCCGGCGAAATTGGCGCCTCGCGCCAGGATAGACTCGTGTGACAGGAGCGCATGATTGAGGCAGCCCAGGCGCATCCCGACCACCAGGATGACCGGCAACGCGAGCGCCCGGGCCAGATCCGCCATGCACTCATCGGCGCTGAGCGGCGCAAGCCAGCCACCCGCCCCCTCGACGATCACGTAGTCGGCCTGTGCGCCGAGGAGCGCGTAGCAGGTTTTGATCTTCTGCAACTCGATCCGCGTACCGGACTCCTGAGCGGCGATGTGTGGAGAGATCGGCGGGTCGAAGCAATACGGATTGACCCGCTCGTATGGCGCACTCACGTTCGCTTCGGCCAGCAGCCGCAACGCATCTTCGCTGCGCAGCCCCTGAGGCGTATGCAGCGCGCCGGAAGCGACCGGCTTCATCACGGTCACTCGCAGTCCGCGCCGGGCCAACGCGCGGGTGAGCGCCGCGGAAAAGACGGTCTTGCCGACACCCGTATCGGTGCCCGTCACGAAATACCCTCGCGTGCTCACGATGGCCTCCTCCGGCGGATCTGGCTGAGCGAGATGCGCACTTCGCCGTCCGCAGCGCCCGGGCCGTGGGTCTGCAGATGCCCGGGCCGATCCCGACTCGCCCAGGCGGCCCCGTAGATCACCTCGTAGGTCGCCGGCAGCTTGCCCTCGCGCCGATACGCCTCGTAGCGCTCGAGCATCCGTCGCAGTCGCCCCTTGCCGGTCAAGGCGCGCGGGCGCCCGGCCGTGACGTTGTGCGCACCGATCGCCTGCAGGTCGTGCATCAGTCCGAATGCGTCTGCGTAGGTCAGCGTGACACGCTCGACATCCAGCACCGGCTCGGCGAATCCCGCCCGCAGCAACGCCTCGCCCACATCATGCATGTCGAGAAAGCGATTGACGTGGGTCCCGTCGTCCTCGCCCCATGCGCTGCGCAGCTCGTGCAGGGTGTCGGGACCGAAGGTGCTGAAGGCGAAAAAGCCCTGTGGCTTCAACACGCGGCGCGCCTCCGCCAGCACCGGATCCAGAGGCTCACACCACTGCAGCATCAGGTTACTGAACAGCACATCGATGCTGGCTGCGTGCAGCGGCAAAGCGGCCGCATCGGCGCAGACGCGCGCGAAGCGGCGCCACCAACCCTGATGGCGCTCGGCCTGACGCAGCATCCCCGGCGCCAGATCGAGCGCAATGATCTGTGCATGCCGATAACGCCGTTTCAGCTGCGCGCTCAGCCGCCCGGTGCCAGCGCCGAGATCCAACACCGCCGCGGGCGCGAACTCGAACGGCTCGAGGCGCTCGAGCAGCTCCTGCCCGACGTTTGCCTGCAGCAGCGCTGCAGACTCGTAACTCGCCCCCGCACGATCGAAAGTCCCACGCACATCGGCGCGCCGGAGCGCGAACGGATCTGAATTGCTCATGGCGATGCCAGGAACTCCGCGAGCAGGTCGGCGACCTGCGCTGTATGAGAGAGAAACGGGGCATGGGTCGCGCGGCGGATTTCGGCGAACCGGGCATGCGGCATCGCCGCGGCGAGCGCCTGGGAGGCCGCCGGCAGCAACACCCGGTCGTACTGCCCTGCGATCACGAGCGTCGGTACGGCGATCGCGCCGAGCGACGCGCGCAGATCCGTGGTGCGCAGCAGTTCCAGGCCCGCCGTCAGCGCCTCGGGCTGTGCATCGCCGTGTGCGAACAACGCCGTGCGCAACTGTTCGAGCACGGCCTCACCGGCGGCGCTGCCGCGCACCTGCAGCTCGAGAAACTCACTCACGGTGCGCCGGTAATCCCGCCGCAGACCGGCGGCGAGCCGCAGCAGCCGTGTCTCGGGCGCGCCCGCGGGCCAATCTGCGGCGGCGGTGAATCGGGGCGAGGCGGCAATCAGCGCCAGACGCGCCGGCGGGGCCAGCCCCTCGGGAGGGTGGGCCGCCCACGCCAAGGCAAGCTCGCCGCCCAGCGACCAACCGAGCAGCGCGTAGGGCACTGCGCCGATCGCAGCGGCGACGGCCGCGCCGAGGCACTGCACCTGGCCGCGCAGGGCAGCGCAATCGTCGGACCAGGGGCTGCGACCATGACCCGGCAGATCCACCCTGAGCAGACGGAAGCGCTCGGCAAGAAGCGCGCTGAGACTGTCCCACACACGCACGTTCAGACCCCAGCCGTGCAGCAGCACCAACGGCGCGCCGCTGCCGCCGACTTCCACATACAGCTCGCTCATGTGCGCACTGCGTCGTCTACGGCACCAGGAGCGACTGTCTCGCGACAGATACGACCGAGCGCCTCGACCAGCGCATCGACCTGACTCTCGCTATGCGCCGCCGACAGCGTTACGCGCAGCCGTTCCTGCCCAGCAGGCACAGTGGGCGCACGAATCGCCACCACCCAGAAGCCCGCATCGCTCAAAGCTCGCTGGGCCTGCACCGCGGCCTGGGCGCTACCGAGCGGAATGGGCTGGATCGGGGTCGCGGATTCGGTGAGTGGCACCGCGAGAGCGCGGGCCGCCGCACGGAACCGCCCCGTCAGTGCGAGCACCCGCTCGCGACGCCACGATTCGCGCTCAGAGAGGGCCAGCGCGGCGCGTGTGGCCGCGGCTACCGGCTGCGGCAGCGCCGTCGTGTACACGTAGGAGCGAGCCTTCTGTACCAGCAGTTCGATCAGCTCGGCGCTGCCCGCAACAAACGCCCCGAAGGAGCCGAACGCCTTGCCCAGCGTGCCGATCAGCACCGGCGCATCCTGGGCCGACAGGCCCGCCAGCTCCAATGCACCGCGGCCCGTGGCGCCGAGGACGCCGATGCCGTGCGCGTCATCCACGACCAGCCAGGCGTCATGGGCTCGTGCCGCGCTCGCAAGTTCTGCGAGCGGCGCGATGTCGCCGTCCATGCTGAACACTCCATCGGTGGCAAGCACCGAGGTCGGGCGCAGACTGGCGGCAAGCAGTGCACTCGCGCGTGCGGCATCGGCGTGCGCGTACCGTTTGAACTGGGCACCGGACAGCAGCGCCCCGTCGATGAGCGAGGCATGGCTCAGACGATCGAGGAGCACCATTTCACCGCGCTGCGCCAATGCGCTCATGACGCCGAGATTGGCCATATAGCCGGTGGAAAAGAGCAACGCACGCTCCCGCCCGGTGAATACCGCGAGCGCCTCCTCCAGCGCCTGGTGTTCCGCGCCGTGTCCGCTGATCAGATGCGAGGCGCCGCTGCCCGCACCGCATCGGGCCGCGCAGTCCGCCATCGCAGCCGCCGGCCCGGGATGGCCGGCGAGTCCGAGGTAATCGTTGCTGCTGAAGTCCACCAGGCGGCGGCCAGCGATGAGCGGCTCGGCATGACTGCCCGCCGCGGCGTAGCCCTCTATGGTGCGCCGACGACGGCGCAGCTGCGCGCGTTCGAGCCGCGCGAGCAGCGGTTCAAGCGGCTGTCTCTGCATGCTGTCCTGCGTGCGCGCAGGCGCACCCGGAGCCCGCCGCGCTCGGTGCCGGTGTGTCGGCCTGCGCGGCGCGTGCCTCTGCCCTCAGACCGAGCCGCGCGAACAAGCGACGATCACGCTCGACGTCGGGATTGCCGGTGGTGAGCAGCTTCTCCCCGTAGAAGATGGAATTCGCACCGGCCATGAAACACAGCGCCTGCAGCTCATCGCTCATGGTCTCGCGGCCGGCCGACAGGCGCACGTGCGAGCGCGGCATCAACAGGCGCGCCACGGCGATGGCGCGAACGAAATCGAACGGGTCAACCGGTGCGCTGCCGGCGAGGGGCGTTCCCTCGACCTGCACGAGCTGGTTGATCGGCACGCTCTCGGGGTGTTCGGCAAGATTGGCGAGCGTGAGCAGCAGCGAGGCACGATCGGCCGGCGATTCGCCCATGCCGAGGATGCCGCCGCAGCACACCTTAAGATTCGCCGCGCGCACCGCCTCGAGTGTGTCGAGCCGGTCCTGATAGGTTCGGGTGGTGATGATCTCGCCGTAGAATTCCGGCGAGGTGTCGAGATTGTGGTTGTAGTAATCGAGGCCCGCCGCCTTCAGCTCCCGGGCCTGCTCGGGCGTCAGCATGCCCAGCGTCGCGCACGTCTCCAAGCCAAGCGCGTGCACCTCTTGGATCATTGCGGCGATGACCTTCAGCTCCCGGGTCTTCGGCGAGCGGTAGGCTGCACCCATGCAGAAGCGGGTCGCACCGGCGGCCTTGGCTCGCTCGGCGCGCTCGCGCACCGCGGCAATCTCCAGCAGCGCCTCCGGTTCAAGCCCCGTCTCGTAGCGCACGCTCTGCGGACAGTAGGCGCAATCCTCGGGACAGGCGCCGGTCTTGATCGACAGCAGTGTGCTCAGCTGCACCGTATTCGGCTCATGGTGCTCACGGTGCACGCGCTGAGCGTGCTGCAGCAGATCGAGCAACGGCAAGTCGAACAGCGCCTGCACCTGCGCCCGTGTCCAATCGTGGCGAATGGCGCCGGAAAGCGTGGAATTCAATGCGCTCATGAGCATGTCGGGGCGTTTGCGGAGGACGTTCCGCGCCGGCCATGTTCGGGGCAGGCCCGGCGATTGTCAACGCAATTGCCGCTGCACAGTCGACATTTGAGCGTTTTTTCGCCAGCCCGCGCCCTCAACGCCACAGCAGATGCGCAGCCAGCGCAACGCCGACCGCGGCGGCCCCCAGACTCGCGATCAGCACGGCGGCAGCCGCGCAGTCCTTGGCGATGCGGATGCGCGGATGCTGCGCGGGATGCAGATGATCGACCAGGGCCTCCAGGGCGGTATTGAACAGCTCTGCCGCCAGCACCCCGGCGCTCGAGAGCATCACTGCCGCCCACCACAATGCCCCGGGGCGCAGCACCCCGAGCGCCGCCACCACCAGCGCGAAGACTACGGCCTGCGTGCGCAGACTGCGCTCGGTACGCAGCGCGTGCAGCAGCCCGGCGAGTGCGAAGCCGAGGCGATGCACGAAGGCTTGGTTCTTCTGCGAGTTCAATTCCGCTCCGGCCGCTGGCCGGCACGCCCCTGGTGTGCGTGTGGGCCAAACACTGTACTGAATTCCCACACGGCTGCATACCGCACGATCCGCGTGCCTCCCCCGTAAGCGCCCGTTACAGCCAGCGCTTCATCCGCTTGCCGTCAATATCGGTGAACGAGCCGCTGAGCAGCAGAATCAGATCGACCAGCACCCAGATGCCGAGCCCGCCCACGGTCAGCAGCATCAGGATCCCGGTACCAATCTTGCCCGCATAGAAGCGGTGGGCGCCGAGGTAGCCGAAGAACATGCACAACAGGAACGCCGGCAGCAGCAGCCGCTCGGACTCCCCGGCAGCGATCTGCCGCGCCCCACAGCCCGGACAGTTCGCGGCGCTGACGTGAATCTGCCGACCGCAGGCCCGGCAGTACACCATGTGCGGGTCGGCGGTGGAGTTCGGATCGATATTCGCGTTCATCACATTCCCCTTCTCGGTGGAGTCAGCGGGCGCGCCGAGTGCGTCCGTCCATACCGATAACACCGCCGCGGGCAAAAGGTTGCACCGAACCTCAGCGCGCGTACACGAAATGCAGGGCCACGCCGATGAAAACCACCATGCCGACGTAGTTGTTGTTGAGAAATGCGCGCAGGCAGGCTGCCGGCTCGCGCCGGCGCACCAGCCACTGCTGATAGGCGAACAGCAGCGCCGCGGCGAGCAGCGCCGCACCGTACCAATCACCGAGATGCAGATTGCGCCCGGCGAGGACAAGCGCAACGAGCACCATCGCCTGCAGCACGCCGATCAACACTCGATCGAGGTCGGCGAACAACAGTGCACTCGATTGAATACCGATCTTGCGGTCATCGTCCCGATCGACCATGGCGTACAGAGTGTCGTACACCACCGCCCAGAGCACCGCCGCGATGTACAGCACCCAGGCCACGCGCGGCAGCGCATTGCGCTCTGCGGCAAACGCCATCGGGATGCTCCAGCCGCCGAATGACAGTCCCAGATACAGCTGCGGCAGCGGAAAGAAGCGCTTCACGAACGGATAGGATGCGGTGAGCAGCGCACCGATGATGGCCAGTTCGATCGTGAGGCGATTGAGCCGCGTCACGAGCCAGAGCGCGAGCAGCATCAGCACCGCGAACAGCACCAGCGCTTCCACGGGCGACACCCGGCGCGCGGCCAGCGGCCGGTCCCGGGTGCGTCTGACGTGCGGATCGATGTTGCGATCGGCAAAATCGTTGATGATGCAGCCGGCGGCACGCATCACGACGACACCGAGCACGAAGACGACGAGCACGGTCGGATCGGGCCGGCCGCGGCCGGCGATCCACAGTGCCCACAGCGTCGGCCACAGCAACAGCCAAGTGCCGATCGGCCGATCGAACCGCGCCAGCCGCCCATACTCCTCGACTCGCCGCGCCACGCGGTGCAGCAGCGGCGCCTCGCCGGCGCTACGCTGCGGACCTGTACGACCCATCGTCGCTGACATCGCCCCTACCCCACCCTGCCATATTGCTCGCCCCCGGCGATCCAGCGGGCCGACAGCGCGGCGATATTATCCGGATATGCGCTCAACAGCACCTCCGCGGCGGCCTGCACGCGCGGCAGCAGGTCCGCATCACGCATCAGATCAGCAACTCGCATCTGCGCCAGGCCCGTCTGGCGCGTGCCGAGCAGCTCGCCGGGCCCGCGCAACTCCAGGTCGCGGCGGGCGATCTCGAATCCGTCGTTGGTCTGGCGCATCACCTCAAGGCGGCGCCGCGCAAGCAAGGACAGCGGTGCCCGGTAAAGCAGCACGCAGTTGCTCGCGGCCGCACCCCGGCCGACGCGTCCGCGCAGCTGATGCAACTGCGCAAGACCCATGCGCTCGGCATTTTCGATCACCATGAGTGTCGCGTTCGGCACATCGACGCCCACCTCGATGACGGTCGTGGCCACCAACAGCTGGATGCGACCCGATTGGAACGCGAGCATTGCCGCGTCCTTTTTCGCCGAGTTGAGCCGGCCGTGCACCAGACCGACGCGAATTTCGGGCAGCGCCTCGGCGAGTTGCGCGGCGGTCTCTTCCGCGGCTTGTGCACGCAGTTCCTCGGACTCCTCGATCAGCGGACAGACCCAGTACACCTGTCGGCCCGCACGACATGCCTGCGACACCCGCGCCACCACCTCGTCACGGCGCTGCTCGGAGATGACCACGGTCTGCACCGGAGTGCGCCCGGGCGGCAGTTCATCGATCACTGACACGTCGAGGTCGGCATAAGCGGTCATCGCGAGGGTACGGGGGATGGGCGTGGCCGTCATGATCAGCTGATGTGGGAAGCGCCCCCGCGATCGCCCCTTCTCCTGCAGACGCAAGCGCTGCTGCACGCCAAAGCGATGTTGCTCGTCCACGATCACCAACGCCAGATTGGCGAACTCGATGCCCTCCTGGAACAGCGCGTGTGTCCCGACCACGACCTGCACCTCCCCGCCGGCCACCGCGGCGAGCGCACTACGGCGGGCGCGCGCCGGCTGCGCACCGCTCAACAGCGCCACCGGCAGCCCGAGCGGCTGCAGCCAGGCGCGAAAATTGCGCGCGTGCTGCTCGGCGAGCAGTTCGGTCGGGGCCATCAACGCCGCCTGCAGCCCGCTGCCGGCAGCGCGCGCGGCCGCGAGCGCCGCCACGATGGTCTTGCCGCAGCCCACATCTCCCTGTACCAGGCGCACCATGGGCCGCTCGGCGCGCAAGTCCGCCTCGACCTCCCCGAGCGCCCGCGCCTGCGCTGCGGTGAGTTGAAAGGGCAGCGCGGCGAGCAATCGCGCAGAATGCCCGGCGGCATCCTCGAGCGCCCACGCCGGATCGGTACGGGTCGCGCGCTTCAACAGGCTCAGGTTGGCTTGGTGGGCCAGCAGTTCCTCGAATGCCAGTCGACGCTGCGCCGGATGCCGCCCGGCGGAAAGATCCTCCAGGCGCGCATCGCGCGGGGGACGGTGCACGTAACGCAGCGCCTCGCGCAACGACGGTAGCGCCAGATCGGCGAGCACCTCCCGGGGTACCCAGTCGTGCACTCCCGCGTTGTCGAGTTCAGCGAGCGCCTGAGCGATCAGCATGCGCAGTCGTCCCTGCGTGACGCCTTCGGTGAGCGGATAGAGCGGGGTTAGGGTCTCCTCCACCGCATCCACCCCCGCGGTGACGTGCCGGTATTCGGGATGCACCATCTCAAGACCCTGCGGGCCGCGGCGCACTTCCCCGAAGCAGCGCAGGCGGGCACCGCGCGCGAGCCCCTGCTGCTGCGCGCTCGAGAAGTGAAAGAAGCGCAGTGTCAGGAATCCCGAGCCATCCGACAGGCGGGTCAATAGCTGACGGCGACGGCGGAATACCACCTCCGTGAGTTGCACTTCGCCCTCAACCAGGGCGCGCATCCCGGGAAACAGCGATCCAATCCGCTTCAGCTCGGTCCGATCGTCGTAGCGCACCGGCAGAACGAACAGCAGGTCCTGCACTTGCGTGACACCGAGGTGGCGCAAGCGATCGGCGAGCGCGGCCCCGACGCCGCGCAGTGCTGTCACCGGACGCTGTTCATTCGCGCCGCTTTTGCGCGCTGCTTCAGCCAAGGTACAGGATGCACTCCGCCTCGACTCGCGCCCCTCGCGGCAGCTGCGCTACGCCAACTGCGGCTCGTGCCGGATACGGCTGCGGGAAATATTGCGCCATGATTTCGTTGACCTTGGCGAAATTGGCGAGGTCGGTCAGATAGATATTGACTTTGACCGCTTGCGCCAAAGTTGCTCCGGCCGCCTCGGCAACCGCCGCGAGGTTCTCGAACACGCGCCGGATCTCCGCCTCGATGCCACCGCTCACCAATTCCTTGGTGGCAGGATCGAGCGGGATCTGCCCGGACAGATAGACCGTATCCCCGGCGCGCACGCCCTGGGAGTACGTGCCGATCGCCGGTGGCGCCTTGTCGGTGTGGATGATGGTGCGACTCATGTGCTTCCTCATGCAATGTGGGAGTTGGAATCTGATTCATCGAGCTCGTCACTGTCGGCACGGCCACCGCGCGCGTGCGCGGCGATGGTGCGGCTCACGTGCGTAACGTCGGGCAGACGCCGGATCACACGCATTACCCGCGCCAGGTGCTGGCGATCGTGCACCTTCAGCTCGAAGGTCAGAATCGACGCATCGCCTTCCTGCTCTTCGATCGAGACGTGATGAATGTTGGTATCGGCACTGGCGATGGCGGCTGCCACCCCGGCAAGCACGCCCGTGCGATTGACGACATCGACGCGGATCTCGCAGCTGAACAGCCGCTCGGGAGCGGTCTGCCAACTCACCGGCAGCCACTTCTCGGGATGTTTGCGGTAATCCTCGACGTTCACGCACCGGTCGCGGTGAATCACTACGCCACGGCCGGCCGAGAGAAACGCGAACACTGGATCATTGGGCAGTGGAAAACAGCAGCGCGCATAGGTCACCAACAGACCCTCGGTGCCCGCTATCGCCAGGGGTGAGGGCAGGGTCGCGCCCTGCTCCGGCTCGCCGGCCGGCAGCAGCCGGCGTGCCACCAAGGGCGCCAAGCGCTCCCCGAGCCCGATCCGCTCGTACAGCTCGTCCATGTCCTTCATGCCGAGCTCCCCGAGCATCACCGCGCGCGTCTCGGCGGGGATTCTCTCGAGGGCCAGGTTGAATTCCGCCAGAGCCTGGGCAAGCAGCCGCTGGCCGAGGGCGATCGCTTCGCTGCGGCGCAGACTCTTCAGGTAATGCCGGATGGCGCTGCGCGCCTTGGCGGTGACCACGAAGCCCACCCAGGCCGGATTCGGAACCGCGCCTTTGGCGGTGATGATCTCGACGGTCTGCCCGTTGCGCAGCACGGTGCGCAACGGGGTCAGCCGTCGGTCTACTTTGGCGGCGACGCACCGGTTGCCCACGTCGGTGTGCACCGCGTAGGCAAAATCGACCACGGTGGCGCCGCTCGGCAGCCGCAGGATCTTGCCCTTCGGGGTGAAGACATACACTTTGTCGGGGTACAGATCGACCTTGACGCTCTCGAGGAATTCCTCCGAGCTGCCGTCCTCCTGCAGCTCGACGAGGCCGGAGAGCCACTCTCGGGCACGTGCCTGCTCCATCGAGCCGGCATCGTCACCCGATTTGTACTTCCAGTGCGCGGCAATGCCCGACTCGGCGACCCGATGCATATCTTCGGTGCGGATCTGCACTTCGATCGGCACCGCGTTCGGACCGAACAGCGTGGTATGCAAGGACTGATAGCCGTTCACCCGCGGAATGGCGATGTAATCCTTGAACCGGCCGGGCATGGGCTTGAACACCGAGTGCACCACGCCGATCGACCGGTAACAGGTGTCGAGCTCATCGACGATGATGCGCAGGCCATAGACATCAACGATTTCCGCAAGCGATGCTCGCTTGCGCAGCATTTTCTTGTAGATGCTGTAGATGTGCTTCTCGCGCATTTCCACGCGTGCCTGGATACCGTGCTTGAGCAGCGCCGCCGAGAGCTGCTGCTCGATCTTGTGCAAAAACTCCTTCTGATTGCCGCGCGCCTTGCGCAACGCGTGCTCCAACACGCGGTAGCGGCGCGGATACAGAGCGCGAAACCCCAGCTCCTCGAGTTCCAGCTTGAGGTTGTACAGACCGCACCGCTCGGCGATCGGCGCATAGATGTCGAGCGTCTCGCGGGCAATCGCTCGACGCCGGTGCGGCGGCATCGCCTGAATGGTCCGCATGTTGTGCGTGCGGTCGGCGAGCTTGACCAGGATGACGCGCAGATCGCGCACCATCGCGAGCAGCATCTTACGGAATGATTCGGCCTGCGCTTCCTCGCGATTCTTGAACTGGATCGCATCGAGCTTGGTCACCCCATCGACCAGCTCGGCAACATCCGCGCCGAAGCGCGCGGCGAGCTGATCTTTCGGCGTGGGGGTGTCTTCGATGACGTCGTGCAGGATCGCCGCGATCAGCGTATCGGCATCGAGGCGCAGGTCGGCGAGAATGGCCGCGGTGGCGACCGGGTGGGCGATGTACGGCTCACCGGAGAGCCGCTTCTGGCCCTCGTGCGCCGACGCGCCGAATTCCGCGGCGGCACGCACCCGCTCGACCTGTTCCGGCGGCAGGTAGCTGCCGACGGTCGCGAGCAGTTCTTTCAGCCCGGGAGTACGCCGTCCACCGGGAAGCAGCCCGAGCAGGGACGAGGCGTAATCCATATCACGGCGGGCTTCCGCTCTCCGGCGGTTAGTCGCCGAGCCCGAACTGCGGCGCGCGGAACGCCGACTGCATATCGAGCTCGGACACTTCCGGGGCGGCGGGCTCGGCCGGCGGCGGCTCCGGCTCGCGCAGCATCTCGATCGTGACGTTGCCCGCGGCGATCTCGCGCAGTGCAACCACGGTCGGCTTGTCGTTCTCGAGCGCGACGGTCGGCTCGGCGCCGTTGGCGAGCCGCCGGGCGCGCTGCGCCGCCAGAATCACCAACTGGAAGAGGTTATCGACGTTTTGCAGGCAATCTTCGACGGTGATACGGGCCATGGCGGTTCTTGAATGCTGAAGTGGAATGACGGGCGCGGCAGGCGCGCAAGAGACCCTTACTATACGGCAAGGCCGGCCGTTCAGGCCAGCAGCCGCGCCAGCAGGGCGGCGAGCTGCGGCCGGGAAGCCGCCCAGGCGCGCTCGTGGCCCTCCACAATGTGCACCAGATCCTCGACCGCCCGCTCGAAATCGTCATTGATCACGACGTCGTCGAACTCATCCCAGTGCGCCATGTCACCGACCGCCTCGCGCAGGCGTCGCGCGATCACTTCAGCGGAGTCTGTGCCTCGGCCACGTAGGCGCTGCTCGAGCGCCTCGCGCGAGGGCGGGAGCACGAAGATGGTCTGGCACTGCGGCAGGGCGGCCCGTACCTGGCGAGCCCCCTGCCAGTCGATCTCGAGCACCATATCCCGGCCCGCCGCGAGCTGCCGCTCGACCGGCTCGCGCGCGGTGCCGTAATAGTTGCCGAACACCTGCGCGTGCTCGAGGAAGCGTCGCTGCGCGACCATCTGCTCGAACTGCTCGACGGTGACGAAGTAGTACTCGCGGCCATCGAGCTCGGTTGGGCGGCGCGGCCGGGTGGTGTGGGAGATGGACAGGCTCAGCTGCGGCTTACGCTCGAGCAGCGCACGCACCAGTGAGGTCTTACCGGCGCCCGAGGGCGCGGCGAGCACGAACAGACGGCCGCCCGCAGCAGCGGTCTCGGTAGCCTCTGCGAGCAGCTCGCCGATCCGTGTCTTCAGGGCACGCAGGGCCTGCCCGCGATGGCTCACGGCGTTCTTTTCCGTCGGATCGAGTTCCGCGGCGGTGCGTGCCGAGCCCCGCGGCAGGAATACCGGGTCGTAGCCGAACCCGCCGCTACCGCGCGGCGCACTGATGATTTGCCCCTCCCAGGTGCCGGTGGCAAGGAGCGGATCCGGGTCCTCGGGTCGGCGCACCAGGGCGATGACACATTGATACCGGGCGCCCCGCGCGGCCGCCGGCAGCCCTTCGAGCTCGGCGAGCAGCTTGTGCAGGTTGGCCGCATCGCTCGCCCCTTCGCCGGCATAGCGCGCCGAGTACACCCCCGGGCGCCCGTGCAGGGCATCGACTTCGATACCGGAATCGTCGGCGAGTGCCGGCAAGCCGGTGAGGGCGGCCACGTGGCGCGCCTTGAGCAGCGCATTGTCGCGAAAGGTGGTGCCGGTTTCCGGCGGCGTATCGATGCCGAATGCCGCTTGCGGCAGCACCGCCACGCCCAGGGGCGCGAGCAGCTCGGCCAGCTCGCGCAGCTTGCCGGGGTTGCCACTCGCCAGCACGATTTTCATGCGTCGAGGGCCTGCCGCTGCAGCGGGAACAGCCGCTCGATGCCGCTCGCGGCGAGCGCGAGCATCGCGTCGAGCTCGTGCCGGCGAAAGGCGTGCCCCTCGGCCGTGCCTTGCACCTCGATGAATGCTCCGCCGTCATTCATGACGACGTTCATGTCGACCTCGGCCTGCGAGTCCTCGGAATACTCCAGATCGAGCACCGTGACACCGCCGACGATTCCGACCGAGACGGCCGCCACCTGACCGTGCAGCGGCGAGCGGGAAATCAGCCGGCGGCGCTCGAGTCTGCGGCAGGCTTGCGCCAAAGCGACATAGCCGCCCGCGATGGCGGCCGTCCGCGTTCCACCGTCGGCCTGCAGGACATCGCAATCGATGGTGATCGTGCGCTCCCCGAGCGCTTTCAAGTCGACCACCGCCCGCAGCGAACGGCCGATCAGGCGCTGAATCTCCAGCGTCCGACCGCTCTGCTTGCCGCGAGCCGCTTCGCGCGGCGAGCGCGTGTGGGTCGCGCGGGGCAGCATGCCGTACTCGGCAGTGATCCAGCCCTGTCCCTTGCCGCGCAGAAAGGCCGGCACGGACTCCTCGACGCTGGCGGTGCACAGCACCTGGGTGTCGCCAAACGCCACCAGCACCGCGCCTTCGGCGTGCTTGGCGAAGCGGTGGGTGAATGTCACAGGCCGCATCTGGTCCGCGGCGCGTCCGCTCAGTCGGGTCATAACTCTGTCCACTCGCTCCTACTTCTCGCCGAGCCACCGCAGCGCGGCAGCCGAGGTGTTATCGCTGCCGGTGCCCGCACGGCGCACCGCCCGTCGGGCCAGCTCGAGCAGCGTATCGCGCAGCGGCGTCGCCGGCGCAGCGAATTCGGCGGCGAGTTCCTCATCTTTCAGCGGTCCCCAGAGCCCATCGGTGCACACCAGCAGCGCATCGCCGGCCTCGAGCGGACGGCGGCGCGTCAGCGCCATGTCCGGCAGAATCGGGCCGCCGCCGAGACAGCACTCGACGTAGTTGCGCATCGGGTGCGCCTGCGCCTGCTCGGCCGTAATCAGCCCCTCGCGCAGCAGCCCCTCGACATGGCTGTGGTCGCGGCTGCGACCGATGAGTTTTCCGCCACGCACGTGGTAGATGCGGCTGTCGCCGATGTGGGCCCACCAGGAGGCCCCCTGCTGTACCAGGCACAGCGCGCAAGTGGCGCGGGGGCGCCGGTCGAGGGCCGCCTGCGCACCGAGTTTGACCACCGCCTCATGCGCCCGGCCGAGCGTCAGGTGTAGGAAGCCGAGCGGGTCGAACACCGGCTGCGCGACCTGCCGGAATGCCTCGAGAACGGTCTGCCGGGCGACTTCGGCAGCACGTCCGCCATCGGCATAGCCACCCATGCCGTCCGCGACAATCAGCAGCGCGGCATGCTCGCCCACCGCGACCGTGACTCGATCCTGATTCTCCCCACGTCCACCCTGCAGGCTGACGTCGGCGTAGTCGATCCGCAAATGAGACCTGTATATCTGTTAAAGTGCGGGGCCCGCTTTATATCATTCCACGACACACGGAGCGTAGCGTTTCCACTTGATTTCCAGCATGACAGGCTTCGCACGCCGCGAAAGCTCAGGCTCCTGGGGCAGCCTCGTGTGCGAGCTGCGCAGCGTCAATCACCGCTTTCTCGAAGCCGGCTTCCGCCTGCCCGAGGAGTTGCGCGCGGCCGAGGGCGAGCTGCGCCAGCGCCTGACGCAGGACGTGCGCCGCGGCAAGCTCGACTGCACGATCAGCTACCGGCCCACGCAGGCCGCGGCCAGCCTGGAGGTGGACGCGCTCGCCC
Source organism: Pseudomonadota bacterium (assembly GCA_021808195.1). Next base: position 3,622 of record JAKBCE010000011.1, on the reverse strand, counting down.
TGGAGCGCCTCACCGCACGCATCGGCGAGCTGCACCGCGCCTATCCGGCCGGCACGGTCAATCTGCTCGAAGTGCTGCGCTGGCCGGGCATCCTTAAAGACCAGAGCGTGGCGGGCGAGGAGCTGCTCACCGCGGCCCGCGAGGTCTTCGATGCGGCGGTCACGGATCTGTGCGCGGCGCGTGCGCGCGAAGGGCAGAAGCTGCGCGAAATTCTCGAACAGCGCTGCACGGCGCTCGAGGCTCTGGTCCGCCAGGTCCAGGGGAGACTGCCCGAGATTCAGGCGAGGCTGACGGGGAAAATGCGGGAGCGGATCAAAGAACTGGCCGCGGGCGCCGAGCCGGATCGGCTCGAGCAGGAAGTCGCACTGCTGTTGCAGCGGCTCGATGTGGACGAGGAGCTCGAGCGGCTGAGCGGCCATATCACCGAAGTGCGCCGGGTGCTGGCGGGTCATGAACCGGCCGGGCGGCGTTTGGATTTCCTCATGCAGGAGCTGAACCGCGAAGCAAACACGCTCTCCTCGAAGTCCCAGGACCTCGAAACCACCCGCTGCGCGGTGGACATGAAGGTGCTGATCGAGCAGATGCGCGAGCAGGTGCAGAACGCCGAATAGCGTTCAGGGGAACCAAGAGGCGTTCATCGCCGTCGAGAATGCCCTGCATTTCGAGTGCTTTTGGCCACCAATGGCCGCTTCCACCCAACCCCACATCGGTCTTTCATTAGCGAGCCGGGTAGCTGGTATCTGCCACGCAGACAACCATCGGATCGGCTCCCGGCGATGGCGGGGCTGGATTGATCGGGCGAAACTCCGGATCTGTTCCTGAACCGCAGCAAGCCGGAAACTCATATCGCAGCGCTGACAGCATTCATCGGGCTGCACGCCCGCAATGCGGAGCTCGCATTTCATGGGATTCGCAGCGCCGTGGGCTCCGACGGCGATGCCTATCCGCTGATGCTCCGTGGAGATCTGCTCGGTGCACTGGTGGTCGCTACGCGCCCGGGAAAGCGAGGCCCGTGCACGCTCCAGCGAGACGCAGCTGCAGGAGGCACGCACGCGCGAACTGGTGCTATTGAATGCGCTCGGCGCGAATCGGGCGACAAGCTCCGGAGCGCGGAAACCTCTCTCCGCAGAATAGCCTCCTGGATTAACCGCGGGGCGGCGTGGTTAGCTCGCAGAGCTCGCACGCTGCGCCCTGGAGCGGGCGTGCAGTCCAAAGCCGAGCATGACCAGACCTATGCATGCGAGCGCCAGAGATCCTGGCTCCGGCACGGAGCCCACCGTACATGACGAGCCGTTGCCGAGGAGCGGGCAGGCCGTGAAGCCGTGGAAATTGCCCGAGGCATCGCTGTAGAAGCCGGTGATATCACCCAGATTGTTGATCCCGGTGATCTGGGTAGTCTCCACGCCGTTCGAGAACTGCATGGACGGGTTGTCCAGGAAGGTGTAGACACCGGTGAGGAGGTTCAACAGGAAGCCATGCTGACTGGTGGTGGAGTCGCCATAGTAGCCGACCGCGATGTTGCCATCGTTGACGCCCAGGATCTGCGAGAAAACGAATGTTGCCCCCGGCTCGCCCGGTATGTTTGGAATCACCGGATCAGCGACCGCGCTGCCCGTGATCGCTCCGCCACTCGCCTGAGCGAGGTTGGCCGTGAAGCCGTGATCCTGTCCGTCGGTACCCAGGTAGAATCCCACCGCCAGGCCGTTGTCATTGACACCCTGAGGATTGACGACATTGGCGCCCGACGGCGCATTGATGGTGATCAACCCGTTGCCGGCGGCATTCTGGATGAAGAAACCGGGAGTCGCGGCGCCGGAGCTGTACTGTCCAACGATGTTTCCATGATCGTTGATGCCGAACGCGCCCGTCGCCATGTACGGAACGCTGATCGTCTGCTCCGCTCCGCCGACGGGAAGGAAGAAGGCAGTGCCGCTCGCCTGATTGAGACCCACCACGTCACCCGCGCTGTTTATTCCCAGCGCCATGTCGGAAGCGCCGAGGTTCAGCGTCGATGTGATTCCGCCCGGAGTGCGGACCGAATTGGTGAATTGCAGCTGATTGGTGGTCGCGAACCCGACCACCGCTCCGGTGTTGGCTATCCCATTGACGTTGGTCATCCCGCCGCCCGGAAGGTCGAAGTTCGTGAACGCATAGCCACCCGAGATGAGGGGGTTCGCCATGCCTGGCGTCGAAAACAGTGCTCCGGCACCGAGCATCAGCCCGGCGACCAACAGGCGCCGCTTGGAAAGCGCCCTCATGAACCTCTCGGACATCATTTCGTCTCACCTCGTGCGGCAGGACAGCGCGGTCATCGTCAGCAAAAAAATACCATGCCGCCCAGCCAAAGCAAATCGGAGAATTGCATTTTCCCGATGCCGACAGCTGTAAAGAAACCCGACACCGAGGAGATGATGCCCAACATCCCACTCGCGCCGGAAGCGTGCGGCTAAGGGTCAGTCAGGCGTGCTTCTCGCAACAGCCCTCCTTCGTTCGCAGTTCTCCTTCCCGTAGCGACGGCGATTCCGCCGGTCAGCCGTCGCGACCCGCGACGCGTGGTCGCAGCGGGCGCGCAGCGGATCGCCATCGGGAGGGCGCGCCCCCCAGTGGCATCCGCCAGCCGGGTCCGCGACTCGGACCCCCTGATCGGAATCCTTGTGGCGCGCGCGATCGAAGGCGGACATGGGGTTTCGCAAGCCCCACCGGGCTCAGATCTGCACGTGGCTCACCGAGCCGCCATCGACGGACCAGTTGGAGCCGGTGACGAAGCTGGCAGCGGGGCTGGAGATGAAGGCGACCACTCGCGCCACCTCCTCCGCCGTGCCCAGGCGGCCGAGCGGATTGCGACGCTCGGTGGCCTCGAACAAGGATGGGTTGCGAAGCCGCACGCCGGCCCAGTATCCGCCCGGAAAGAGGATGTCCCCCGGTGAGACAACGTTCGCCGTCTCCGGCATCTAGGATGCCGGCGGTTGCGCAGTGGGAGCAACCACCACCGGGACCCTGCGAGGCTCACTCGCTACCGCGGTCGGCTGCAGTTTGCCCTTCCAGAGGGTAAAGTACTTCGGATCCAACCCCTGCGCTCGGCAGTAGGCGACCTGGGTCTGGCCTGATTTACGCTGGGCAGCCAGGTGTTAGGCCCACCAGGCCCGGATGTCTTCCCGGCGCCGTGAGGGTGAAAGTCGGTTCCTCGCCATCGGCACACTCCCGCGTCAGCACACGGCGCAGAGTGTCGCCGGAGACGGCCTCAGCCACCAGACGCGGATGTACCGACGGATACCTGACATGATGCCGATGCGGCGTTACGCTGATGGCTTCTCGGACTTGGGTGCGATCGGCGTGGCTTACGTGGGACCCGTCTATCGCAGGGAACGGACGTCAGTACGTATGAGCTTCGAGCTCGCGCGGATATCTGTCTGCCCTGCGGCCCGTCCGGATGTGCCTCGAGCACGGATAGATAATTGCCGATGGTTTCCCACGTGGACTTCGCGCTCTGGCGCTGCGCTCTGGCGCTGCGTTTTCGCGAACTCAAAGGGTCAGACGCTCTCAATGGTTCGGAGCCAACATACTGCGAGGCTGTTATGCGTTACGTTGGTCTAGATGTCCATAAAAGGGTTGTACAGGCACA
>JAKBCE010000088.1 GCA_021808195.1 Pseudomonadota bacterium | reverse complement strand
AGGCTCTGATCGCTTCGTTACCTCCACGACCACTCCGATTACTACCGGCTGGAGAGGCAGTTGCCGGGTGGGTCTATCTCCCACTGAGAGAGCGCACGTTTTCACGGCGCACGCGAAGTCGGGTTAGGGCTTTTGGGGGAGCTCTCGGACGCGATCTCTCTAGTAGGCGTCGTACACCGATCGCTTGCGGCCAAAGAGTCTGCTGGTTCCGGCGATGAAGAGGTCGCGCTTCGTCACGCCCTCGGTCTTCTACGCGCCGCATATGGCGGTCTGGACCGTGCGTCTTGCCTCGCCGGGTCGACCCTGCGCTGCCCGACCCGATGATGGCAATTCGGAGCACACCATGATGCGACTCCTCAACGAGACCCCGGGACAACGGGGCGCAACCAAAACGCACCCCTCCGATGAGACTGGCCGTCTACCGGCGTGCGCAGATGATCCGCTCCACTCCAGACGCCACACGCGCCTGTTGGATCCACTATCGCGCGTCGCCAGTCTCCAGCATGAACCGCTCCTGCGCTTTCTTTCCCGACGGGTTGGGTCCCGGCAAGAGGCGGAAGACATCATCCAGGACGCCTACGTGCGAATCCTCGCTGTCGACCGCACAGAAGAAATCCGCAACCTCGATCGCTATCTGTGGCGTAGCGCGCTGAACATCACGACCGATTACGGACGATCTCGTCAGCGCTGGAATCGTATTGCCAAGGTGCTATCCGCTCAGCAAGACAGCTCCGCGCCGTCCGCGGAGGTGGTAGCCGCCGCACGAGAGCAATGGGCTATTCTCAGTCAGACCGTCCCCAAATTGCCGCCGAAGCAATACGAGGCGTTCACTCTTCGCATCATGCAAGGCTTGCCGTTCGAGGAGGTCGGACACGCAATGCGGCTCAGCTCGCGGATGGCGAAGGTCTACGTCGCGCGGACGCTCGTATACCTACAGGGCCGTCTGGATGAATCCGATCACAAGGCAGTGTGACGGACACAGCTTTTCAACAACTTGAACATCCGCTTCACCGGAAGGAGCATCGCTTCGGCGTGCGAATGACCCAGAGCGATTATCGGCCCACGCAATCCCCATACACCATTCATAAGCACGCAATCGACGGGCTCGAATCCGTTACCCGACAGGTGGGGAGCTCAGTCGCCACTGTAACGGCAAGGAAAAGCTAGCCTACCCCATTGCAGCGATGGCAGCGCTACGAGCCGTTGCCTACAGCCGCCACTCAGCCAGTTTGGCAGCGGTTATCGCGACCGCCCCTTTTCAGAGAGCAACATCACGAACACCGGCTCCGCATCGCAGGCCGCGGCGGCAGCGGTGGGGTAGAGCGATGGCATCCACTCAGTAATCTTCCCGGTAGCCACTCGAACCGACCTTTCCCCTTACACTAGATCCGTGGTCCCGGGATGGCGTGCAAAGAATCCGTTCCTTGAGATTCCCACTTCTGGGAATTCACCCCTTCCGATTTTCAATTGCGCGACGGGCCGCAGTTCGACGGATTGCAGGCGATGACTGGAAATTCAAGCACTATCGGCCACTTACACCATTGACGACGCTGGCATGGAAGCTGCTTGTACTGGTGACGCGCTCAGATCCTGTAGCCCACGATGCCCGATATTGCGATTGACCCTACCGTCACGCGCCGCAAACGTTACAAGCGCCTAGCCGCAGTGGGCGCCGCAGCGGCAGCGCTCATTACTCTGGCGGTCTGGGCGTTCGCACGGCCGAGCGGTGGGGCCACCGTGCGGCGCTCGGACGTCTGGATTGCGACGGTCAAGGATGGGTCTCTGCCCATCGTCGTGAGTGCAGCCGGTGTGTTCCGTCCCATTCAGGAGCGCTGGATCACGGCCGCCACGCCCGGAGTGGTGGAAGAGGTGCGCGTCCAGGCGGGAGACGACGTCAAGCCTGATACGGTGCTGGCGGTCCTATCCAATCCCGCGATTGAGTCCGCACTCGCGCAAGCGAGAGCGAAGCTCGCAAACGCCGAAGCACAGCGCGCCTCGCTCCGAGCGCAGCTGACCAGCCAACTGTTGACTCTGCGGGGCGACCTCGCTGCCGCGCAGGCAGATGCCACGACACTGGCCGTGAAAGAGCGTGCCGAGCGACCATTGATCCGCACCCACATCATTTCGATGCTCGAATACACCGCCATCCGCGTGCAGGCCCAGGAATATGCGCAGCTCGCCACGCTCGCGAAGGACAGGATCGCCGCGTTCCGTCGGAGCGTCGCAGCGCAGAATCGCGCAGCGAGCGCAGAGGTCGCGGCCCGACGCGCAGTGCTCGAGAATACCCGTGAGCAGGTTGCCGCGCTATCGGTCACCGCGGGCATCGAAGGCGTGGTCCAGAACGTTACGTTGCACGCCGGCCAAACTTTGAGGGTCGGTGACGGCATCGCGCGTGTCGCCAGCCTTAAGTCCCTCAAGGCGACGCTGCAGGTGCCGGCAAGCGAGGCCGAAGAAATCGCCGTCGGGCAGCCCGTCAGTCTGCAGCTGGCCACCGATGTAACTCAGGATGTGGAGGGGCGCGTGTCCCGCGTGTCACCGTCGGTACGCAACGGCAGCGTAGAGGTCGACGTCATGCCGAGAGGCAAGGTCCCGACCGACGCTCGCCCGAATCTCGCCGTCACGGGACGGATTCATATTGCCAACATTTCCAAAGCTGTCTACGTCCAGCGTCCTGCATACGCCAATCCGGACAGCATCATGACGCTGTTTCGGCTTGTCGATGACGGGCGGGCCGCCATACCCGTTCGTGTTCGATTCGGCGCCGCGTCAGATCGGTACATTCAGATCGCCGGCGGCCTGCGACCGGGAACGCACGTGATCGTTTCCGACACCAGCGGCTTCACCGGTGACCGACGGATTACCCTCAAATGAGCAGCTCGCATTGAGTCCCGAAGGAGAAATGGTGTCATGACTGCCAGTCCGGTAATCAATGTCGTTGACCTCACCAAGGTCTATCTGACCGACGAAGTCGAGACTCATGCGCTCACTGGCGTCACTCTTCGCGTGGAGGTCGGCGAGTACGTGGCCATCATGGGTCCGTCGGGCTGCGGCAAAACGACACTCATGTCCATTCTCGGCCTTCTCGATGTACCAACGTCCGGCACATATGAGCTGGCCGGCACCCCGGTCGCAAACCTCGACGCTCGCCAGCGCGCGCACTTTCGCAATCGAAACATCGGCTTCGTGTTCCAGTCTTTCAATCTCATCGGTGATCTCACCGTCTACGAGAACGTCGAGCTGCCGCTGATCTATCGGGGAGGACTGAGTCGCGCCGCGCGACGCGACAGAGTCTCCGCCGCGCTCGAGAGCATCGGCATGGTGCACCGCATGCGCCACTATCCGACGCAGTTGTCCGGCGGTCAGCAACAGCGCGTCGCAATCGCTCGAGCGCTGGTCGGAGATCCGGCAATCCTGCTGGCGGACGAACCGACGGGAAACCTGGATTCCGCCAATGGTGAGAAAGTCATGGAGTTGCTGGCGGAGCTCAACTCGCGCGGCGCCACGCTGGTCATGGTGACGCACGACGCCCGCTATGCCGCTCACGCCAGGCGTCTGGTACGCCTGTTCGATGGGCAGATCGTCGCCGAGCAGCACGGTCGGCGGCGCGCGCATGCGGCGCAATCGGAGCATCCGTCCACGCTCTGAATTCAGATTACGCGAGGTCGATGCCTGCATCGGTCAATCCTCGGGAGGTGTCCGTTGGAGATTTTGAGAGCACTCGATCGCTTGCAACTTTCGCAAGCCTTCCACCGGCTGCGCCATCGGACGTCCGTGATTCGACAGATCGGAGTGACCGAGTTCGCGCAAATCGAATCGCTCCAGCCGGACCACGGATCTGTGCCGTGACTCGTAAGTTCTCTTGCCGGCCTCGCTCGTGTGCCAACCTATGCAGCCGCCAAGCGGTCGAACTCCGTCGGGTGAGCGTCTTCTCTTGCGGCACCCCTCTGCTGCCGGCGCGCATCGCGCGAGCTGCGGTGATACCGACCTCGTGGATTCAAGCGCGAGCCACACGTGAGCTCGACATGATCGCCCAGCGTCAGCACGCTTAGAGGTGCTCGTCATGGAATTCATTGATCAACTCGGAAAGAGACTCCAGCACCCCTTTCGCAAGCCCGGCTTCGCATTGGCGGTGATTCTGATCCTGGCGCTCGGCATCGGCGCGAACACCGCGACCTTGAATCTGCTCTACGGCTACATTCTGGCACCCCTGCCGTATTCGCACGCGGACCGCCTGGTGAGCGTTTCTTTCGCTGCCCGAGCGATACCGGGCAACCTCGGTATGTCCTACCGAACGTACTTCGACCTCTGTTCCGGCACGACCGGCATGCGCGACGCCGGTATGGCCAAGATCAAGAGCCTGAACCTCACCTCGGGCGCGAGGGTCGCCCATGTCCGGGGCGCTGCGCTCTCAGCGTCCGTGTTTACGACATTGCAGGTGCGACCGATGCTCGGCCGAGTGTTCGGCCCCAAGGCGAACCAGCCGGGAGCGACACCCCAGGTGCTGCTCAGTGAGCGGATCTGGTCGCAGCTCTTCGATCGCAACCCAGGGGTGCTCGGGCGAACGATCAGCCTCAGTGGACGCGCCTATACGGTGATCGGTGTCATGCCCCGTGCGTTTGAGTTTCCGGATGCGAACACGGACCTTTGGCTGCCCAAGACGATCGGTCCGTTCGACTATGAGACCGACAATCTGACCGCCTGGAACGACACCATGATCGCGCGGCTCGCGCGCGGAGTGACTCCAGCGCTGCTAGCGGCGCAAGCGCAGGCAGCACTCGATCGCGAGATCGCGCACTTTCCGGATCCGACTGCAATCCCTCAGATCAAGTCTCAGGGACTGCGTATCGCGGTCAAACCCCTGCGTGCGGCTCTGCTCGGAAGTCTGGGTGAGCGTCTGGTGCTGGCGCAGCTGGCGACCGGACTGCTGTTGCTGCTGGTGTGGTTCAATCTGGCGAATCTCTTCATCGCGCGGGCCCTCGCACGCCGGGGCGAACTGATCGTGCGCCGTGTCCTCGGCGCCGACACGTGGTTTCTGTTTTGCCAGCTGTTTTTCGAGAGTCTGGTACTGTCTCTGCTGGGAAGCGTCGCGGGTAGCATCCTGGGCGAGGTGTTGCTGCGGGCCCTGCTGCGCATGGGCTTTGCGGATGCTGCGATGTCCTTTCCGGTGCGCGGTTGGGCCACCGCTGGCGCGATCGGCCTGGGGCTTGCCGTTTTGTCGGCGCTGGTGTTCTCGGTCGCAGGACTACACTTCGTACGCCACCAGGATCTGTCGCAGGGTCTGCGGGACTCCGATGCGCGCAGTACCGGCGCGCGCGGTGAGCATCGAATACGCGCAGCGCTGATGGTCACTCAACTCGCGCTCGCCTTCACGTTGAGCGGCGTCGGGATGCTACTGGTACACAGTCTGCTCAATCTCGATGCGGTCCGCCTGGGATTTCAGCCGAGGCACGTCGTCACCTTCCAAATCCATCTGCCACCGAGCGAAACACCGACGTGGAAATCTGTTCTGCGTGCACAGCTCGGGAGTGTACGGGAGGCCCTGGCGCGGGTGCCTGGCGTCCAGGCAGTCACCATCGCGAGCGACGTACCGTTCGATGGCGCCTCCACGGGTAATATGGTCTACCCAAATCCGTATGACGGCAGGCACAACCCGAACGTCTTTCCCATCGTCACGGATCGGGGTTATTTCCGCACGTTCGCGATCCCACTCCTCTCCGGACGGCTGTTTCGCTCGAGCGATGGCGCCTCGAAGACCGGCGATGCGCTGATCGATGCCAGAGCCGCGCGCGAGCTGTTCGGAACCACTGACGTCGTGGGACGACGCTTCAATTTCGACAATCCGAATGATTCCCAGCCCAACCTGATGTTTCGAGTCATCGGCGTCGTCGCCGATACCCGGCAGGCGCATCTCGGATCGGATAGACCACAAGGGGTGGCTTACATCAACCGCGATCAGGTTCTGAAGGTGCGTAAGACGATGTGGTCGTGGGCTTCTCCGAGCTGGTACGTGGCATTCCGCACGCCACTGTCTGCCGCGGTATTGCTCCCGATGGTGAGCAAGGCGCTGGGCTCAGTTCTGCCCGGCATCCCGATTTATGGCGTGCGGAGCATGCGCCAGCGGCTCTCGAGACGGCTCGCCCCGCGACGGGCCGTCACAGCGCTGGTGCTCATGTTTGCGCTCGGCGCACTGTCGGTCGCCGCGGTGGGGCTTTACTCGGTGCAGAGCTATCTGGTCGGCCAGCGGAAGCCGGAATTCGGCTTGCGTGCCGCTCTCGGGGCCGACCGAGCGCGCATGCGACGGCTGGTACTACGTGAATCTGGGGTGCTGCTGCTGCTCGGCTGCGTGCTCGGGGTCTGTGGCGTCGTCGTGCTCGGACACGGGTTCGCTGCGTCATTCTACGGTGTCCGTGCGGCCGATCCGCTGTCGCTGGTGCTGGTCGTGGCAGTCCTCGGCGTGATCACTCTGCTCGCGGGATGGCTGCCAGCCTGGCGTGCCAGCCAGATCCCGCCCACGGATGCATTTCGGGACCGGTAGCCGGTGCAGGCATAATCGGGGCATGGCGAAGCCAGTGATTCTGATTGTGGACGATAACGCCGACGTGCGTCAGGCGCTCTCGCTGCTGCTGCGCGACGACGGATGCCAAGTCGCAACGGCCGCCAGTCCGGCGGAGACGCTGAGCTCATTGCGGCAGCTGCGCCCCGATCTGGTACTCCTCGACATGAATTACCAGCGCGATACCACCTCAGGCACCGAAGGCCTGGCGCTGCTGCGGCAGATCAAGGCGATGGACGGCGGATTGCCGGTAATCGTGCTCACTGGCTGGGCCACGGTCCAGCTTGCGGTGGAGGCCATGCGGCTCGGCGCTCAGGATTTTCTGGAGAAGCCCTGGGAGAACGCACGGGTCCGCTCCCTCGTGAGCACCCACCTGGCGCTGGCGGACGCGCGGAGCCGGGTGCGCAGTCTCGAGGACGCAGGTCAATCAGATGATCTCGAGGATGATGAACCTCTATTCCGTTCGAGTGCCATGCGCGAAGTGCTGGATGTGGCTGAGCGCGTCGCGGCATCCGAGGTGCCCGTTCTGCTCACCGGCGAAAGCGGTACCGGCAAGGGGCTGATCGCACGCTGGATCCACCGTCACTCGCCGCGACGCGAGGGACCATTCGTCAGCGTCAACCTCGGCGGATTGGCCGAGACGCTCTTCGAGAGCGAGCTGTTCGGTCACGTCAAAGGTGCATTTACCGATGCCCGCACGGATCGTGCGGGACGCATCGAGCGGGCGCGCGGCGGAACGCTGTTCCTCGATGAGATTGCCAATATCACGCCCGCTCAACAGGCGAGATTTCTGCATGTGCTGGAAGAGGGCCTCTATGAGCGTGTCGGCGACACTGCGTCGCGGCCGACGGACGCCCGAATCGTGGCGGCGACGAATGCGGATATTCGCAAACTGATCGAGGACGGGCGCTTCCGCGAGGACCTGTTCTTCCGCCTCAATGCGGTGGAAATCGAGCTGCCGCCGCTGCGTGCACGACGCGAAGATGTCCCGCTGCTCGCCCGGGCCTTTCTCGCGCGCTTTGCGCATCCCGCGGGACACGCGTGCTCGCTCAGCGTCAGCGCGGTCCGGGCGCTTGAAGGCTACGACTGGCCCGGGAACGTGCGGGAGCTCTCACACGTCATGCAGAGAGCGGCGCTGCTCGCCAAGGGGGAGCAGATCGACGTTTCGGACCTGCGTCTCTCGAGCGGACAGAGCACGGAGGGCGTGGAAAATCTGACCCTGGAGCAAGCGGAGCGCTACGTAGTGCGGCGCGCACTCGAGAGCTGCGACGGCGACGTAACCGCTGCGGCGGTGAAGCTCGGATTGAGCCGCAGCGCGCTATACCGGCGACTGGAGAAGCTGCGCGAATGAGGCACGGCGACTCGGGGCGCGGGCGCGATGTGGCTCTCGCCGCGGTGGCGGTACTGCCGGTGCTGGCTCTGACCTTGCTGCCCGTCGCGGGGATCCGGCTCCGAGGGGCGGCACTCTGGGCGGCGTGCGGAGCAGCGATCCTCTGCCTCGCCGGGGGCCTCGCGGCGGCATTGCGCAGCCGCGACCAAGTTCTGCGGCGGCTCACCAGCCTCCTGCAAGGCCTGCGCGCGGAGGATTACGGACTCAGGCTTCGTGCCGGAGGGGGGCCGGCCGGCGACGTCGCCCGGGAGTTCAATGCGCTGGCGGCGCACCTCGGCACCGAGCAGCGTCACGGCAGGGAAACCGATGCGCTGCTGTCGCAATTGCTCGCAAGTCTCGAATTCGGCGTGCTGGTCGTCAATGATCAGGATCGGCTGGTCGAGCTCAATCCCGCCGCCGAGGCATTACTCGGCGAGACGGCGTCCGAACTCGTTGGACGAGCGGCACCGCAGCTCGGCCTTATGCCGTGGCTGCAGCGTCCTGTTCCATTCATCGATCGGCGCGATTTTCGAGGCGGCGAGGGTCCATGGGAGGTGCGCCGCGTGGTGTTCCGCCGCCTCGGAAGACCCCACCGATTGCTGGTCGTCACCGACGTGAGCCACGCGTTGCGCGAGCAGGAGCGGCACGCGTGGCGCCGACTCATCCAGGTGCTCGGTCACGAGATCAACAACTCGCTCGGCTCGATCCAAGCGACCGCGAGTCTGCTTAGAGAGCGTGACCAGATCGGCGACCCAACGCTCGGCGAAGGATTAGAGCTGATCGAGCGCCGCAGTCGAACGCTCGGCAACTTCATTCGCCGCTATGCCGAGCTTGCGCGGCTGCCACCGCCAACCACGGATCGGGTCGAACTCGCCGAGCTGGTCCGGCACGTGGCGACGCTCGAGGGGCGAGTCGCAGTCGCCGTCGAGTCCAACGGGCCAGAGACGGTACTCCTTGACCGGGCACAATTCGAGCAGGCCCTGATCAATCTGGTGCGAAACGCGGCAGACGCCTCGATCGAAACCGGAGGTGCCGTTCGTATCCGCTGGTCCGTCAGCGGCCAGTCGCTGAAAATCGAAGTGGAAGACGACGGCTCAGGAATCGCGAGCACCGAGAATCTATTCGTCCCGTTCTTCACCACCAAGCCGGGCGGCAGCGGCATCGGGCTGCTCCTGGCGCGCCAAGTCATCGAGGCGCACGGCGGCAGCCTGCGGCTCTTAAACCGCGAGAGTTACCATGGGGCTGTCGCGGTGGTGCGCTTGCCGATGAGCTCCGCCCAGAGCATCTCGACGCATGTGCTCTGACGGACAACAAGCTCCCATCGGAGGTGAGCAGCGAACAGCGTTCGTATGGCGCCCTGATCGTCAACCTGTGCCCCTCGAAATGCGGCGACCAAATGAATGATCGCAGGGAGCGGACGATAGGGTCCTTCGGCGATGCTCCGCTGTGGTGCTTGGATGGCGAGGGCTCTCCGTTGGAAGTCCCCTTCAAGTGCTCGGGCAAAATCTGCGCGGCTGTTAATCAGGCAGAACACTAAAACTGCGGGGCGACGAGAGCGGCGCGCTGAGCGCTATTTCGTGGCTTCGAGTGCCATTGGAGACCTATTCCGTTTGGCGACCGCGCGTCAGTACGCGAGCACGCCGTTCAGAATGTGATAGGCAGTCAGCAGCAATAAAACTCCGACAGAGAAGCCGAGCACGCCCCAGAAGGGGAACTGAGGCAGAGCGCCCGATAGCCTGAGAATCAGCGCTGTCGCGATTCCGAGAACACCGGCTGCGGTCAGGACTAGGCTGGAGTTATCCCTCGGCGCGCGAGAAAATCCGTTGCTGCTCAGGTAGTTGACGCATTGCAGGCTGTGAGCTGAGTGGCTACACGTTGATTTGCTGCAGCAGCTGCAGCGCGCGGTGTTGGGTATTGGTCGGGGTCGTGACCATCTTAAAGGCGGGCGAGGCGGTTTTCGTGCCGCGGGTGGTGCAGGTGTT
>JAKBCE010000087.1 GCA_021808195.1 Pseudomonadota bacterium | reverse complement strand
CCGGCTTCGGCGCCTACCACCTTGAGGGACCGAACGTCTCAACGGCTAATGCCTCTTCAAGCAAGCCGGCCCATCTTCGAACTATCGAAGCTTCTCATGGACGGCGGAACGCGTCAATGAGATTGAGGTGCGACGAGAGTTGCTAAGGAGGTGCTTTCTTTAGTGGCGCAAAGCCACGACGATGATCGTCGGCCCGCCTGCCCCGAACGGAGGTGGAGCCGACCTGATGTTCAGTCATCAGTGGCCTACGGGCTATGGCGGGCATCCGCAAGGAGCCGTCTAAAGCGCCCCGACAACGTACCCCTGCGCGAGCGGCGGCATCGATCCGCGAGGACGATTCCGGAATCTGCCAGCTACAGGCGGATGAGGGGCCAGGCCCGGTGGTCGGGTGAACCCAGGTGAACTGCCGCAACTACCGTAACATTGAACAGGGGAAAATAACTGTATGCGCCTGAGCCAAAAGGGCACGCGGTCGGATGTCTCGCTTTCAAATCGGGACACGCTGCCTCCCTCCTCAACTTACGGAACAAAGCCAAAAAGCTAACATCCGGCACTTCCCCCGATCGAAGCCGCCCCTACCGCGCGAGCGGTTTAGTCCCCTGAGCCGGGAGCGGTCTTTCGACGCCGGTCTGCAGCATGTCGATGTTTTCGCATCGTGGTCATCACTGCTCACGCATCTCATTCCCCGCCATCGTCACCGTCCAGGTCTTGCCGTCAGGGGAACGCGCGGTTACGAAATGGATGCGGTCGCGACCGCTGAAGACGTTGATTGTACGGTAGCGCACGCCCTTGGCATCGGGTGTGCCGAGATAGGTCCAGTGCTCGCCGGCGCTGGTAAGAGTGCCGGGCGGTCCGAGCGCGGCGCCGCCGGGCAGCACGATCTGAGTGTGATAGTGGCCGGGCGGGAAGTCTGGAATGAACACTACCAGCGGGCCGGGCTTGCCGTTTACGGCCTGCTGGCAGGCGAAGGAGCGTCCGATTTTCGCGCAGTCGTTGATTAGCTGATCGGGCTTCTTGGGGGCGGGCGTGGTCTGCGTGACTTGCCAGGCGCCCTCGTACAGTCGCAGCGGCGCGTAGACATCGGTTGTGGTAGTTGCACGGACGGTGACGAACGCTGCGCTGCCGATCAGGCCGATCAGGCCGATCAGGCCGATCAGCAGGCTCCATCGCGCAATTATCGCGATATTCATCGCGGCGTCTCCCTGCTCGGATTAACTCATGGATATCAGTTGGAGGCGTCGAGGTAAACCACTATCGGATACGGCAGGAGATTTGGGGTCGATGGAAGGGCGGCTCTGGGATCTGGCGGCTGACGTTCTCTCGGCCTGAGCGGTACGGATCGGGGAGGGGGCATATTCGGGCGCTTCCTCCCCATCTTAAACAGGCCGCGTCGCGTGTCAGCCGCGAGCGGCGGCCACGATCGTGCGGTGCACAAGAGCCGCGAACAGGGGTAGCTTGTAGGCGTTGTCGCAGAGTGGTGTTGCCCGCGCGATCGCGGCAGACGCGGCGGCGCGCGCGTGTTGATCGTCGATCACCGCACCGATGAGGCACCGTTCGGCGGCGACAGAGCGATGCGGCGCGGGGGCCGCCGCGCCGAGGATTATTGCTGCACGGTGGCAGCATCCGTCGGTCTCCAGCTCGAGCACGACCGCGACTTCGGCGAGTGGCCAGTCGAACGAGTCCTTCTCGCCGCGCCTCGAATAGGCCATGCGCAAGCCTTCGCAGATCGCCGGAAGGTGCACGGCGACGAGGACTTCTTTGGATTGCAGAGCATTTTCTCGGGTGACGTCGTCTACCGGCGGTGTCAGAAACGACTCGAGCGGCAGGCGGCGAGTGCCGCCCGCGGCATCGATCAGTTCGACGGCGGCGCCGAGAGCGACCAGAACGGCCGCCAGTGACGAGGGGTGCACGATCGCGCAGCGCTGGTTGTCGAAGATCGCGTGGTAGCGATTCTCACCGTCGTGCGCGAAGCAGTGTACGCCGCCGCGGCGCAGGCAGCGTTGCTGCCGCGATCGAAAATACCAGCAGCGCGGCCGTTGCAAGAGGTTGCCGCCGAGCGTCGCGACGTTGCGGATCTGCGCGCTGGCGGAACCGGCCGCGGCGGCCGCGAGTGCTGGGTAGCGCGGGCGAATCAGCGGATGGGCGGCGAGGGCGGCGAGCGTGATCGCCGCGCCTACTCGCGCGCCGCCCTGGATCTCGGCGATCGACTGCAGGTCCGCGAGGTCGCCCACGCTGATCAGCTGCGCCGGCGCGAGCACTTCTGCCTTCATCAGATCGAGCAGGTCGATGCCGCCGGCCATGACGAGCGCGCCGTGGGGCACGTCATCCATCCGTGTCATCGTCTCGGCGCAGGTTGCCGATGCGGACGATGCCGCCTCCGCGGAGGATCGCGCCTGGTGCCATGCGAACGGCTTCATCGCGTGGCGATCCCCGGCGGTACCTTGCCCAGCGCGGCGAGCACGGCGGCAGGCGTGAGCGGCAGGGCGCGCAGGCGTATGCCGATCGCGTTGTAGAGCGCATTGGCGATCGCGGGGGCGGTCGCGATGTTCGCTGGTTCGGCGATTCCGTAGGCGTCAGTCGCGCTGTGTGCCTGGTAGTTTTCCAGCACGATCACCTCGATGTCGGGCGTTTCGCAGGCGCCCGCGAGCTTGTATTGCTCGAGATTCGCGTTGACCATATGGCCGGTGTGGCGGTCGAGCAGGCGTTCCTCGAACAACGCGAAGGACAGTCCCATCAGCACGCCGCCTTGCACCTGGCTCTCGATGAGGCGAGGATTCAACGGGCGGCCGCAATCCTGCACCGCCACGACGCGCTCAACCCGCACGCTGCCGCTCTCGGTATCCACTGCAACCGTGGCGAATTGCACGCCGCCCAGGTACTGCCGTGCGATGGCTGCATCGCCCAGGCGCTTGTCAAAACCGGCATAATCGTCGGTGCGTGAGGCGATGGCACTCAGGAAATCGGTGCGCGAGCGTGCAGCGACCTCCGCCAGAGCGAGACTGCGCGACGGCGCGCCACGTACCCGTATCCGGCCGCCCTGCGCGATCAGTTCGGCCTGATCGGTCTCGAGCAGCGGTGCGGCTTCTTGAAATAACAGCTGCAGCACGCGCCAGGCGGCGGTGCGTGCAGGAGGCGTGATCGAGGCGGTCGTCCGACTGCCGTAGGACGGCGGGCCAGCGGGGAATCGGGTATCGCCGATCCGCACCGTGACCTCCTGGGGGAGAATCCCAAAGACCTCGGCGACGACCTGAGCCATCACCGTGCCCGTTCCGGTGCCAATATCCTGCACGCCCGAGAGCACCTCGACCGAGCCGTCACGATGGATCCGAACCTCGCAGGATGCGTTCAGGTGCACATTGGCCATCCACAGGGATTGCGCAAAGCCGATTCCGCGCTTGATCGGCCCCGGATCCGCCGCTGGCGGCCGGCGCCCGGACCAACCGATACGTTGCGCCCCGATGCGCCGTTCCTCGCGACGCACCGGACTGGGGTCGATCCGGTCGCGCAGCTCAAGCGGATCGATGCCGAGCTGTCCGGCGAGTTCATCGACGGCCTGTTCCATTGCCCAGGCGCCCGGCACGGCACCGGGTCCACGCATCGCGCATCCAGCACCCGCATTCGTGAATACGTCGTACTGCTCGCCGTGGTAATGGACACAGCTGTAGAGCCGCTCGGCGACGCTCCAGACTCCGGCGCCGAGGGCGACGCCGGCGCTGCCATAGCTGGTCAGCGCGATGGCCGTCAGCCGACCATCGCGACGCGCCCCAAGGCGCAGGTGCTGCCAGGTGGAGGGTCGATTGCCGGCATCGATTTGCTCCTCCTCTCGATCGAGCACGATGCGCACCGGTGCCCGCGCTCGGCGCGACAGACTCACCGCGAGGCGGCCGTAGACGCCGAGCGTCGATTTCGAGCCGAAACCGCTGCCCACGGTCGTGGCGATCACGCGGACTCTGGTGAGCGGCAGGCCGAAAGCCTCGGCCAATTCGTGGCGAACGCCGCTCGTGTACTGGGTTGAGAGGTACACAGTGAGTCCGTCCGCTTGCCAATCGGCAACGATCGCATGCGGTTCCGGGCAGCAATGGGTCTGGACCTGAGTGGTATATTCGGATTCGAGCTCGATTTCAGCATCAGCAAAGCCGAGCGCGACGTCACCGCGGCTGACAATCGCCGGCCCACGGACATTGCCGTGCAGCGGTAAGCCCGCCGGTGCGGGATAGCCGGAGGGGCTGCCGCAGGGCGCAGACTCGGCGTCGTAGACCGGTATCGCCAGCGGGTCGCGCGCCGCCGCGAGGCTGACCACGAACGGACGCGGTTCATAGTCGACTACGATTCGCTGCAGTGCCTCCTGCGCCGCGTCCGGGGTTTCGGCAGCGACGGCAGCGAGCGGTTGCCCGACATAGCGGGCGATCGGCATGTGCGAGCCGTGCGGCCCCTCCAACAGTTCGATCGCGCGTACCGCAGGATGGCACAGCGCGGACGACACGTCGATCGAGCGTATTTGCGCGTGGGGCAGGTTCGAGCGCAGGATGCGCCCGTGGAGCATGCCGGGCAAAGTGATGTCAACAGTGAACCGGCTCGCCCCCGTGACTTTATCCCTCGCGTCCAGACGTGCGGTGGATCGCCCGATTGCCGCAAGATCGGCATTTGGCGCGAGCGGCGGTGGTTCGTCCGCCGGGATTTGCCGCGCAACGTGGGTGAGGTTGACGCCGAGGATCCCGTAGGGGAACTGTTCGGTGCGCGTGATTGGATCGTCCGAGGCCCTCATGGCGCCGGCTCCTTCATCAGCGAACGCATCGCGGCGAGGACGTGCGGGTAAGTACCGCAGCGGCAGAGGTTGCCGCTGATAGCCTCGCGGACGTCGACGTCACGGAAGTCGGGTCGATCGCGCAGCAGGGCAGCGCAACTCATGATCATGCCGGGCGTGCAGAAGCCGCACTGTACGGCATCCTGATCGATGAAGGCGTGTTGTACGCGGTGCAGCTGTCCGGCTGCCGCGAGGCCTTCGATCGTCGTCACAGCGCGGCGGCCGACTGTGACCGCGAGCAGCATACAGGCATAGACCGGTGCGCCGTCGAGCCACACCGTGCACGCACCGCAGGCCCCGCGGTCACAAGCAATTTTCGTGCCGGTGAGCCCGGGCAGGCTTCGGACGGCCTGCGCGAGCGTGGTGCGGGGCTCGACCTCGATCTCACGGCAAACGCCGTTGATGTCGAGTGTCAGAGTCAGTCGGCCGGATCCACTACCTGCGTCGGCTTGGTTCATAGCATCGCTTCCCGCCAGTAGACGATATCCTGTGCCGTCCCGCCACCCTCGTCGATCGTCGGAATTACCTATCGACCAGCGCGCCGGTCGTGCGATTCCGGCACAGCCGCATGTCCGCACGCTGTCCGGCACCGGCGTCGTCGCTCCAGCGACGACGATTGGCATCCCTCGTGAGCAAAAAAAGCTCGACGGGTAGACGGGCCGGTTCGAGGCGAACCGAACGGCGCCAATCGTGAGCGGAATCTTGGCGACCCTATTGGTGAGCGCGCACCGCAACGGCGCTTGCGCAGGGCGGTGAGATGAATGTTGGATCAACATCCCACCGAGGGCACCCAAGGGATGAGGTCGTGGAATCCTGGTGCCCCGGCGGCTGCTTGATCCATTGCCCCCGGGCAGTACGCGACCGCGCAGCGCGCGAGGGGGCCGCTATCCCCATCCGGTCCGGATCAAGAAAGCCGAGTGTGCGCAACGCGCGCACCCAAGGGATCGCAATTCATCGCTGCGCAGTTGCCGCGTGCGCGCCGGTCCGGCTCCGAGCGATGTCGGCGCGCTACAGCACGGTCGTCGCCGTGACACCCACGCGATTGCCGGCGAGTTCGCCATCGAGCATGTCTTTGCAGGTGGCCCGACGGATGCGGCCCGGCAGCTGGCCGGTGCGGCCGACATTGCCCAGCAGCGGTATGTTCCTGGGGGCGCTTGTTCGTCCTCGGGTGCCACGGACCTCCCTCACAAGCCAACGAGACACCGGCTGAACCGCGTAACGACGCCGGCGTCGATGACCGTGGGGAGCGCCACCTGCTGCCCCGGGGGGCTACGCCGTGAGGCATTGCGCAACCGGTTTGCCATGGCACCGTGCTGCCGCTGTCATTCGACGCCGTACGCTTGGCCGTCCAAGAGGTTTGAGCCCGACCGGCTCGCGGCGCCTGCGGCAGGACCGCTGGTCGACGGCCCCTGGGGCGCACCCGGCTGCCCGGGGCCGGCGGGTCAGGTCCGAGAATTGGGCGGATTGCCCCATGCTATCCTGCTGCCTGCCGGCGCGCCTCGAGTGGCGGAAGTGCTGGCCCAGAAGCCGTTTCGATGACAACGGGGGCGCTGGCTTTCTGCCTGATACATCGCGCGATGGGCTATGCCGGTAAAACCCCTCCAAGTGTCGCGCATGGTAACGGACCGCTTCGGTCTGGCGCGGTCGCGGCAGCTTCGACAACGGGCCGCTATGCGGCAATCGCCGCGTTTCGCCGCGTCCATGTGTCCGCAACCCGGGTCAAAGTCCGGTTTCAGGCACGATGACTTAAGCGCGGGTCTGCGCAGCTGAAATGGGGCGACCGATGTCGGAGACAGGCACGTTTCGGCGCACAGAACTCGCGGGTAGCGCGCTCAGCAGCACCCATTTCACCGTTCGGACAGCGATGCCCGTTCTGCTCGCGAGCTTGGCCACAGTGCACGGATTCACCGACGGACAACTGGGCAACATCGCCAGTGCTTACAGTGTCGGTGCGACCCTGATCGCCGTCACGTCCGTGTTTTGGATGCGCGCCAACTCGTTGCGCCGCCAGAGCGGGTGGTTTGCCGCGTTGGGCCTCGCCGCACTGACGGCTGTTGCGCTGTGGCAGAACTATGCGTCCATATTGGCGACATTCCTGATTGCCGGAATCGGCTTTGGCGGCGTTTACACGCTGATGATCGCATTGCTCGCACAGGCCGATGACCCCAACCGCGCGTTCGGTTGCCAGTGGGGACTCGGCAGTCTCCCGGGCATCGCGCTGCTCTACGCCATACCACTCTTGGGCGGGATGAGGGCCGGCCGGGTCGGTCCATTACTATCGGTGCTGTGGGTCAATGCCGCTGCGGCCCTTGCAGTGACGGCGCTGCCGGGCCGTTTGGTTGCTCGCCGGCATGAGTTCGGTACGCCGAACAGCGATGGGGTGGCGCCGGCAGACCGGCGGGCGGCCGGAATCGGTTTGGCGGCGATGTTCGCGTATTACCTGGGTATCACCGGGGGGTGGTCCTTCTTGGATAAGGTGGGAATTGGCGCTGGCATCTCACCTGCATTCTGCGGCGGAGCGCTTGCGGTCGCTACCGCAGTCTCGAGTCTCGTTGCACTGGCGGCGGGAAGATTTGCCGAGGTTGGTGCCCGCAGGGGCGGCATGGCCGCGGCGACCGGGGCCATGCTGTTCGGTCTCGGCATGCTCGCGATGCGGCCCGATGATCTTGGGTTTACCATCGGCACAGTGATCTTCATCGGGCTTGCGACCTTTGTCCTGACCTATGCGACCGGGGTGATCGCGCCGCTGAATTTGAGCAGTCGCGCAGGCGCCATGCCGGCCATCGCGCTCGGTGCAGGATCAATCGCCGGGCCTGCCATGGCCGGTCACGTATATCAGGCAGGCGGGGCAGCGGCGATGTTGTTTGTCTGCGGATTGAGCTTGCTCGTTGGTCTGCTCGGCTATGTCATGGTCTACACCGCAACGGTTGGAGCGCGAACACGCGCGCCGGTATCCGTGCCCGGGGTCGATGGATAGCTGATGTCGCCGGCCGGGCTGGCGTCGCGGGCGATTCCGACTTCGGGTACGGAGCACCCGCCGCGGGGACGCAGGGGTTCGGGGGTGGCTCCGCGCTCGACCGTGCCCCCTGGCACCGCCAGCGCAGTCCGTCACCAAGTAAGCACCTTGCCGGCTTGGCTCAGGATAGGCAGCGCCGCGCTCGGAGTCATCAATGGCATCGTTTGACGAAGATCAGCTGCGGTCATCCCGAGCAGGTCGAGCGATTGAGAGCAGCCGACCATCTGGACGCCGTTCTCCTGCGCAAGTTGCATGAACTCAGCGATGCTTTTGCCGCCCGGCAGCGGATAAATCCGTTCCGCCACACCTTTCTTGAGGAGCTCGGTTGCAGGTCCGGTGAAATACAGGACCACGCTCTGTTCCATCGCTGCTGCCGTGGAGGCGAGGAAGAACGCCGACGGCAGGCGCTTCGGGTTTTCCAGACCGGTGATCAAGATGATGGCGAGATCCGGGGCCTGTTGAGTGCTCATACCGAACTCCATTGCATCATGACTCTTGGTCGTGACATCGGGCAACCCGGTGCGATACGAGGTTGTGACACAATAAAAAACTGATGTGCACGTGACCGCCTTGGCCGCGCTGCCGCCCTGGGTTCCGCGGCACGCCGCAACCCGGCGCGGTCGCTGGACGGCGCTGAAAGTAGCGCTTGGGCCCGCAATCGGCAATGCGCATTATGCCTATACCAGTGTCCTCACCGTAACGGGGTCCCAGCGGATCGGGCGGCAGCGATAGCGCTGCGCCTGCGGCACCCATCCGAGTGCTATGCAGGAGAGTGTCTGCGACCGGCAATCGAGTCCGGGTAGTCGACCCGTCGCTCACCCCGCCTGATCGGCGCGCGCGGTCCGCCGCGCTACTTCGCTGTGTGCCCTGAGCAGCACGGCGATCGCGCATGAGGCGAGGCGCGTACGCGTGTCGTCCGCGCGGCTGGTCAACATGATCGGAACGCGCGCACCGAGTACGATGCCCGCGAGCTGCGCGCCAGCCAGATATTCCAGCTGCTTGGCCAGCATGTTGCCGGCTTCCAGATCCGGCACGACGATAATGTCGGCGCGCCCGGCGACGCTCGAAGTAATGGCTTTAGTCGCTGCCGCCGCCCGGGATACCGCGTTGTCGAACGCCAGCGGACCGTCGAGCGTCCCGCCGGTGATCTGGCCGCGGTCAGCCATTTTGCACAAAGCCGCGGCATCGAGCGTGGATCTGATCTTCGCTGTCACCAGTTCAACGGCCGAGAGGATCGCGACCCGGGGCGTTCGCACGCCGAGGGTTCGAGCCAGATCAATTGCGTTCTGGACGATATCGCGCTTGTCCTCGAGTGACGGATAGATGTTGACCGCAGCGTCGGTGATGAACAGCAGACGCGGGTAGTGCGGCGTGTCGATCGCGAAGACGTGGCTGATCCGCCGCTCGGTGCGCAATCCGCTGTCGGGATCGATGACACAGTGCATCAGTTCGTCAGTGTGCAGCGCGCCCTTCATGATCGCGTCGACTTCGAGGCGCCGCGCCATCTGGACCGCCTCGGCGGCCGCCGCGTGGCTGTGTTCGGTGGCGCGGATCACACGGCCGGCCAAATTGATGTGCGCAGCGCGGGCTGCCGCGCGGATGCGTCTTTCCGGTCCGATCAGCACCGGGGTGATCAGACCGGCACGCTCGGCCGCAATGGCGCCCCGGAGCGATGCCGCATCGACCGGATGCACCACCGCCGTACGCAGCGGCCCGTGCCGTCGGGCCGCGCCCAACAGACTCGCCAGACGATGCGGCGCCCGTAAAGGGGCGGTCGGGCGTGTTCGGGTTCGCGACGCGTCAGTCATTGATGCCACCTTGAGCTGGCGCGGCCGATGCCGTGCTTGTCCTGCCGGGCGGCGCAAGCAGTGCATAGCGCCGGCCATGCGGCAGATCATACCGGTGCACGATCACGGCGGCATCCGCCGCTTGCAGTTGCTGCGCGAGGCCATCGCCGGGGCGATGCCACACGCCGAGCGTTCGCAGCAGCGGGGTGAAAGGTCCTGGGGCATGGCCCGGCAGCAGCACCAGCACGCGACTGCGCGACCCGTGTGCGGCGAACCATGCGGTCACGGCTCCTGCGGCCCGTGGCGCGTTCGCCTCGAGCGTAGTGAAGCGGGTGTCCAGTCCACGGTCGAGTGTCGCGATCGTCGTCTCGTCCGGATTCAGCAGCGCGAATGGATGATGCAGCGTGCG
>JAKBCE010000086.1 GCA_021808195.1 Pseudomonadota bacterium | reverse complement strand
TCTCTGGCCCAGCTGAATGTGCCGCTCGCCGCAATGTATTCGACCCTGGGCCGTACCGCGGCGCGTACGCTCGAGGCAAAAATCATCGCCGATGCCATGACAGGCTGGTATCAGACCCTCATGAAGAATATCAATACCGGCGATGTGCGCACCTTCAACGCGCAGCGCTGGGATCCGCGATCGTGGCCGTCCCATGCTCGCGGCGTCGGTTTCACCGAGGCGCCCCGCGGTGCACTCGCCCACTGGGTTGTGATCGATGACGGTCTGATCAGCAACTACCAGGCGGTGGTGCCGAGCACCTGGAATGCCGGTCCCCGGGATTCCGCGGGCCGGGAGGGTCCGTACGAAGCGTCGCTCAGGGGACAGTCGCTGGCCGTCATCGATCAGCCGCTTGAGATTCTGCGCACCATTCACAGCTTCGATCCCTGCATCGCCTGTGCGGTTCACCTGAGCGCGCGGGGCGGTGAGGAGCTGCTGCAGGTCAAAGTGATCTGAAGCGCACAGGATTCGTACCCATGCACGAACTCGCGGTCTGCCAGGGATTGCTTCGGGAGGTCCAGGCGGTGGCGCGTGCGCACCAGGCGGACAGAGTGGTCGGGGTGACGGTGCGCGTCGGGCCACTGTCGGGCATTGAGCCTGATCTCCTCGAAAGCGCCTTTCCGTTGGCGAGCGCCGGGACGAATGCCGCGCAGGCGCACCTCGTGATCGAGCGCGCGGCGGTTCGGGTCCGTTGCCTGAACTGCACCCGGGAATCGGAGGTTCCCAGTACCCGCCTGCTGTGCGCGAACTGCGGCGAATGGCGCGTCGAGCTGCTGAGTGGCGCGGAATTGCTGTTGACCCGAGTCGAGCTGACCAGGAGGGGCGATGCGTGATTGGAATGCTTTTGCCAACGGGCTGGAGTCCGCTGCACTGGCGCTCGTCCGGCGCGCCTACGCGGCGGGAATGCAGGGCGAATTTCGCGAGCCGACGGCGCCGCTGAACCCGCCGTCGCAGCCGTGCACGCTGTACCTGCACGTGCCGTTTTGCGAGTCGCTCTGTCCCTTCTGCTCTTTCCACCGCGTCGCGTATCGGGCGCCCAAGGCCGAACTGTATTTCCAGGCGCTGCGCGAGGAGATTCGTCACTATCACAGGCGTGGTTTCGAGTTCAACGAAGTCTATGTGGGCGGCGGGACGCCGACCGTGGCGCCCGCGGAATTGGACGCCACCCTGCGGCTGGTCCGATCGCTCTGGCCCATCCGGCGCCTGTCCGTCGAAACCAATCCGAACCACTTGACCCCAGAGACGATGGCGCAGCTGCAGTGCTGCGGGGTCGACCGGCTCTCGGTCGGGGTCCAGAGCTTCGACGATGTACTGCTGCAGGAAATGGGGCGCTTGCAACCGTACGGAACGGCGGCTGAAATCGCGCGGCGCCTGGAGGGCGCACGCGGCCGCTTCAGGACGTTGAACGTGGACCTCATGTTCAATTTTCCCCACCAGAGTATCGCTTCACTGCAGCACGACCTGGCGACGGTGCGTGACCTCGGCGTCGATCAGGTTTCCTACTATCCGCTCATGAATGCCGATGAAACGCGCCGCCGCATGCGCAAGGCAATGGGCGAGGTCGAACCGGCGCGGCGCCGGGAGTACTACCGTGCGATACGCGAGGGGTTGCAGCCCCAGTATCAGCCGTCTTCCGCGTGGTGTTTCACTCAGCAGAGCGCGAAGCACCCGTCGGCGGCACTGGACGAATACATCATCGATTCAGGTGAATACGTCGGCGCGGGCAGTGGCGCCTTCAGTTATCTCGGCGGCACGCTGTATGCGACGACGTTCTCGCTGAATGCTTATCGGGAGCGGGTCGGTTCAGGACGTTCCGCGATTACCGCGTGCCGGGCGCTGACGTCCCGGCAGCGTCTGCATTACGACCTGCTCGTCGGCCTGTTCGGCCTGTCGATGCCGTGGGCCGCGCTCGAGAAGAAGCACGGGACGCGAGTGCGTCGTGCGCTGGCCCCGGAGCTTGCGGCATTGCGCCTCGTGGGGGCGATCCGTGCAGAGGGCGATACGCTGCAATTGACCGAGCGCGGGATGTACTACTGGATGCTCATGATGGCCGAGTTCTTCACCGCTGTGAACGAACTCAGAGCGACAATGCGTCGGCACATCCGCGCTGAACCCGTTGCCGCGCCCCCCGGCCTCAACGAAGCGCAAAGAGTCCCGTGGGATCCAGATAGATCTCGTACCGGGAGACTCTCTCGTGATCCATCGTGAACACATTGCAGAACGGAGCAGAGACCTCGGCGCCATCGAGGCGGGTGTAACGCACCGTTCCTCGGCAGATCCGATGTTCGGGGAGGCTCCAGACGTCGCTCAGTTGATGCTTGAGCGCCGCAATCCCCGCATAGAACTGATCGAGCGTGCGTACGATTTGCACGGTGCCGGTGACGGACGGTGCATTGCCGAAGCGAAACAGAGCGTCCGCCGTCAGATATTCGGCAAATCCGCGACTGTCCTTCGCATCGATCGTGCTGAACAGTCGCTCGCACCACGGGCGGATCGGTGTCATCTCGCGTCTCCGGTGAACACAGGGCGTGTGAGTATGGCGTCTGCCACGGTACGGGTCGTTGCGGAAATTCCGTACAGCGGACGCGTCGCGAGCATCGCTAGCATCCGAACGGTTCGAGCCGGGACACGGCACGCGGCATTCTGAGGCGTGCGAGGAGGCCAGGTGATTAGGACTACGCGAGTGATGGCCAGCGCGGGCTGCAAGACCCTTCGAGGGGCGCTGCTTGCCGCGCTACTCAGTCTGGCGGCCTGTGGCGGGACGACCGGCGCGCCCGGCCCTGCGGGTCCGACGGGCAGTGTCGGACCGGCTGGCGTCCCGGGCACCGGTGCTGTGAGTGCCGTCTCGGTCACGACCGCTACTCAGATCAAAGCGACGATCACCTCGGTACAGATTCCGAATTCCGGGCGTCCCGAAGTCAGTTTCACGCTGACGGATCAGAACGGCGTGCCGCTCAGCGGATTGCCGCCAGCGGACGTCAGCTTCGCGATAGCCAAGCTGGTCCCTGCGGGCACGCAACTTGCGGCATTCCCGGGGCTATCCGCGCCGGCGCCCCTGCTGCAGCCGCAGTGGCAATCCTACCTGTACGCCATGGTGCGCCCAGCGGCATCTTCGGTGAGCGCCACGACTCCGGTGGTCGGTACGCTGCCCGAGCCGCAGGCCGTGACGGAAGGTGGTGCGAGCGGAACACTCGTCGACAACGGCAACGGGACGTATCAATACACATTCAAGACGGACATCGCGAGTGATCCGGTGGTGACTTACGTCCCGACGTTGGTCCATCGGGTCGGACTGGAGATTCGCGGCCTCGCGCCGGCCAATAGCCCGGTCTACACGTTCATTCCCTCGACGGGCGCGACTAGCGGATTCGATGCGGATGACGCAGTCGACGGTGCTGCCTGCGTCGCCTGTCATCAGCAGCTTGCGTTTCATGGCGGAGCACGCACCAACGTGCAGTATTGCGTCATCTGCCACAATCCGAGCTCGGTGGATCCGTCGAGTGGAAATACGCTCGATTTCACCGTGTTGATCCACAAGATCCACATGGGAGAGGCATTGCCGTCGGTTCTCGCCGGGACTCATTATTACATCTACGGCTACCGTGGTGCGGTAAGCGACTTCAGTAGCGTTGCGTATCCGCAGAGTGATCTCAGTGGTAATAACTCCGCGGTATCGGGGTCTGGGACGCGATTTTGCGCCACGTGTCATACGCCCAACGATCCGAACGCGCCTCAATCCGGGAACTATCAGACGGCGATCAGCGCGGCCTCCTGCGGTGCGTGTCACGACAACGTGAATTTTGCCACGGGGCAGAATCACGGGCCTGGCGACCTGATCGTGACCGATGCGGACTGCGTGACGTGCCACGGTCCGACCAGCACGATCGACAATGGGGCACTCCAGGTCGTGGCGGCCCATACGACGCCCGTCGATGCGGCGGCGCAGAAATTCCAATACAAGATCGTGAGTGTGACCAATACCGCGCCGGGGCAGACGCCGAGCGTCACACTCGAGGTCCTCGATCCGACCCAGAACGATGCGCCGTACGACATTCTGAGCGCCAGCAGCCCGTTTCAGCTGCCTGGGTCGCGGCTCGCAGTCGACTTGGCCTGGCCGACGACGGCGTTCAACAATGTCGGCAGCGGCGGGGTGACGGCGAACACCGGAACTCCGAATCAGCCGGTCTCGATCAATTTTCAAAGCGGCGTCACGGCCAACGGCGACGGCACGTTCACGGCGAATTCACCGATTCCGATTCCGAGCACGGCAGTCGGATCGGGACAGGTGGCAGTTGAAGGTCGGGCCGTAGTCTCGCTGGCGAATATCTCTGGCAGCGGCACCAGTAATGTGCAGCTTGGCGTGGCGGGGGTGAGCGCAGATTTCCCGATCACCGATTCGGCGGCGGTGGCGCCGACTCAGATCGTGTCCATCACCAAGTGCGATGCCTGCCATCACAACCTGACGGTGCATGGGGAAAACCGTAGCGACAACATCGAGTTGTGTGCGGCGTGCCACAATGCCAACGCGACGGATATCGGTCAGCACGTGGCCGTGAGCGGGGCGTGCGGACCGGTCGGCCTTGCCGGCGCCAATCCGGAGCAGCCGATCGACTTCAAGGTGCTGATCCACGAGATTCATGCTTCGGCGGCCCTCAATGCGAGCAATACGCTGCGCTATCCGAGCGGGGTGACGATCTGCAGTTTCGGCGCCACGCCGACGACCTTCCAGGTCGCCTATCCGGGAAATCTTCAGGATTGCAACGCCTGTCACGTCAATTCTTCGTATTACCCGGTGAATGACGCCGTGGTGGAAGGGACCACGGTGGTGTCGAATGATCGAACCACACTCGCGGACGACGTCGTCATTTCGCCGAATGCTGCGGTGTGTGCGAGCTGCCATACGAGCACGCTGGCACAGCAGCACATGATTCAGAATGGCGGCAATTTTGCGGCCACCAAGACCGCCACCGGCGCGCTGGTGTCGGGAAGCACGGAGACCTGCGCGCTGTGTCATGGGTCGGGCGGCGTGGCGGACATCAAGGTGGTGCACGATTTGGCGGACTTCCCGGAATGAACGCCCAGAGGTGTCCCGTGGGCGCGATTCGGCTGTGTCGCGGGGTGGCGCGGGTCGCTCTGGTGTTCGCGTTGACGGCGTCGTGGGCGGCTGCGGCGGGCCTGCAGAGCGCAAGGCCGGCAGGTGCCGCAACGGTGCTGGAAAGCCCGGCGGCATTGGGTTACAGCGCCAAGGGCGCGGACACCTGTCTCGCCTGTCACGCGATGAATGCGAGCGTTCAGGCGATCTTTCGTACGGCCCATGCACGTCCGAATGACCCTCGGGGGCCGTTCGGTCCCGGCGGTCTGCAATGCGAGGCGTGCCACGGACCCGGGGCTGCGCACGTGCGTGCGATGGGCATGAAGCCGGCCGGGATTGTGGTGTTCGGGCCGCATTCCCCGACGCCGGTGGCACGGCAGAACGCGATGTGTCTGAGCTGTCACCGCGCGGCAGTCGGGCGCAACTGGGCGGGCAGCGCGCATGCGGCCAATGGGGTGAGCTGCGTCGCCTGTCATCGCATCCATGGGGCGAGCGACCCGGTGCGCGTGCAGGCGACACAGGCGGCGGTGTGCGGAAAATGTCATCTGGCCGTGCGGACGCAATTTCTCAAGCCCTACCATCATCCAGTGCCGGAAGGGACCATGACCTGTTCTTCGTGTCACGATCCACACGGCTCGAGCGCACCGGCGATGCTGGTGAGGAACACGGTGAATGAGACCTGTACGCGCTGCCATGCCCAGATGCGCGGTCCGTTTCTCTGGGAACATCAGCCGGTCAGTGACAATTGCGCGGACTGTCACGTGCCGCACGGTTCGGTGGTGTCCGCGCTGTTGAGTGAGCAGCCGCCGATCCTCTGCCAGCAGTGTCACGATGCAGCCGGCCACCCCTCGGTCCCGTACGGGCCGCAGGGGCTGCCGAACGGCATGCCGAATCCTTACCTGCTGGTCGGAGGGTGCGTCAACTGCCATTCGCGCATTCATGGTTCGAACAGCCCGTCGGGGCGTGCGCTGATGCGATAGGAGTCCTCATGCACGGCCGCAACGAGTCACGGGCAGGGGCATGTCGGATCGAGCGGAGCACGCGCTGCGCTGCGCTGGTGGCCGTCGCCGTGGGTACCGTGCTGGCCGGGCGGGTGGCACAGGCGGCGCCGCCTCGCCCTGATACCTCCGCGTGGACCTGCTCACGTTGCGTTTTTTACCGCGGCGAGAAGACGAAGGTGCAAGGCGGGGTTCTCTATGCAAATGGCGCCAATGCGGGCGCCGGACGTTACAGTGGCATCGACCACAACGGTGCGTACCTGGAGGCGGATGGCAGCGGCCGCTGGCGAACGGCGGGGGGCGCATACGGCAGTTATTCGCTCGAGCGGTTGGGGCTGGATTCGAGGCGACTGCGGGTCACGGCCGGCGAAGAGGGTATGTTCCAATTGCGCCTGACCTATCAGGGGCAGCCGTTCCGTCAATACGATGGGACGCTCACGCCGTATCGGCAGGCCGCCCCGGACCGCCTTGTTCTACCCGCCGATTGGGTGACTGCAAATTCAACGGCCGGGATGAGCGCGGTGGGCTCGAGCCTCGCGCCGGTGCACATCGGCACGAACCGCCGCACGGTGGCCTTGAGCGGCCAGGTCTTCCTCGGCGCGCAGTGGACACTTTTCGCTAAATTCAGCCATGCGCAGCGCACCGGAATGGCAGCCACCGGCGCGAGCTTCCTCACCGAGGCGCTGCAGCTGCCCGAGCCGGTCGACGATCGGACCGACAATGTCCATGCCGGCGCACTCTGGAGCGCTCGGCGCCTGAGCGTGCGCCTGGTCTACGACGGGTCGTGGTACCACGACGGGATCGACGCGCTGGCATTCCAGAACCCCTATCTGCCCATCGTGCCCGGCGCGACCACGGGACTGCTTTCGGGCGCACCGAACAACGACTTGCAGCAGCTGGCGGTGTCCGGCCAGGTGATTCTGCCGGTGTGGTCCGGTGTGCTCACGTATCTCGCCTCCGCCGGTCGGCTTGCGCAGGAGGGCTCATTTGTCTCTGGCAGCACTCTGGCCTCGTTGCCGCTGTCGCTGCCGGGCTCGCTCCCCGGGGATCTCGATCTGACTCACGATGCGCTGACCGTGGCGCTGCAGCCGGCGGAGCGGCTCGAACTGCGCGGGCGGGCCCTCTACGACGGACACGACGATCACACGGCAGTGCTTTTGATTCCGTACGTCGTGACCGACACGCTGCCCGGCGGCACGTATCTGACGCCGCGGTTCGGGCGGGATCGCACGCGGCTCTCCGGCAGGGCCGATTACCACCTGTGGCGCTGGTTGCGCGTGGGCATTGGCGGAACCTACGTCCATACTCACTTCTCTCCCGGTCAGGTGCTGAGCTCATCGAGCGAGCAGCGCGGCTGGGGGCAGGTGACCCTTGTGCCGCTGGCGGCCGTCAGCGTGAGTCTCAAGGGCGGCAGCGCGCGGCGCGATGCCTCTGCGTTCAACGCTGCCGCGCTTCCCGTTGGGGAGAATCCGCTGCTGCTGGCCTACGATTATGCCCCGCGCGACAGTGAGTTCCTGCAACTGCGTGCGACCTGGGCGATCGCGGCAACCCTCGCGTGGGCGATTGACGGTTCGGCGGCTACCGAGGCATACCGGCGCTCACAATTCGGTTTGAGCGACGGGCGACAGCGTGAGCTCTCCACGACGCTGACCTGGACGCCGCTCAAGGCCACGAGTGTGTACCTGAACGGCAGCTACGAGCACCTGCAGGCTTCCCAGTACGCCCTGCAACTGCCGGCGACGATCCCGTGGCAGGCGCGCGAAGGGGAGTATTTCTGGAGCGCCGGTGCGGGCGGGACGTGGACCGTGAGCCGGCGCTGGCGAATGAAGGCCGATTACGTCCATGCGCGCGCGCGCAGCGATACCGGATTGAATTCGAGCGGGGGACCGCAGGCCTTTCCTCAGGCCTCGAGCACGCTCGATACCGCCAAGGCTGATCTGGACTACCGCTGGTCGGCCGCGCTGACGCTGCGCGCACAGTATCGCCGGGACCAGTTCGGC
This sequence comes from Pseudomonadota bacterium, assembly GCA_021808195.1. The sequence continues at coordinate 2,003 of JAKBCE010000086.1, read as the reverse complement.
TCGAGCGACTGGGCGCTCGAGGGGGTCGATCCGACGACGATTCCGCTGCTGCTCGCCCTCGGCGAGCAGCCCTACCGCTACACGCTCGACAGTGTCGCGGTCTCGTTCATCTACCGGCTGTGAGTCGAGTGTTGCGCGGGCCGCTCAGCGCAGCAGCAGCGAGCACAGGACACTCGTCAGGAGCAGTGCCGAGCCGGCCAGATGAATGCCGAGCGTCGTCTGAATGCCACGGGTGAGTTCGGGACGCGTGGCGTCCTCGCGGATCGCGCCCGCGGCGCGCCATCCCGCCGGGATCAGTGCGAGCGCGAACAGCCCCGACCAGAGCGGAACCCAGCGCAGTGCAGCGGCGAGCACGAATGCTGCGCACGCGCCCCACTGCAGTGCGAGGTACAGCCGTCGGGTGGCTGCGACGCCCCAACGCACCACCAGCGTTGCCTTGCCCGCGCGCGCATCGGCGGCGCGGTCGGGCACCTCGTTCATCAGGAGAATGGCCGCGCCCCACAGCCCGACGGGGATGGAGATCAGCAGGCTCTGCGCATCAAACCGGCCGCTCTGCAGCCAGGCGGCACCCGTGACGGGCAGGATGCCGAAGGCGACGGCGATGGCCGTCTCGCCCAGGCCGCGCGCCGCCAGCTGGGCGAGTGGCAGGGAGTAGGCGATGGCGAGCGTCACGCCCACCAGCCCGAAGGCGATCACGCCGGCGCCGCGCAGATCCGCGAGCACGATGCCGAGGATCACGGCACCGGCGAGCAGCGTGGCGCCCCAGGCCGTCATCTCCTGGACGCTCAGCAGCCCGTTCTGAATGAACCGGGAGCCGCCGGTGTACGGGAAGATCCGCTCGTCGTTGCCGCGATCGGCGCCCGAAAGCTCATCGGCCACATCGTTCAGCACGTTGGCCCCGAAATGCACCAGCAGCGTGGCGAGCAGGGCCAGCAGTGCCGGTAGCCAGAGGAAGCGACCGGCGACGCGGCCACCCCAGGCGCTGCCGAGGAGCACCGGGGCGAGCGACGCGGGTGCGAAGGCGGGCCGCGTCGCGAGGAACAATCGCCGCAGACGCGCCGACAGTGAACTACCGGAGAGGGTCGCGACGGTCGGTTCGGGCGGCCGTGTGGTCATCGGGTGATTCATGGGGGCCGGCTCCCTGCATCGGAGTATGAGCTGATGGATGTCGTCGATCGGACCGCGCGGCCCCGGAGGTCCCCGCAAGCCGCGGGGCGGTGCGCGCTAGGCAGTACTACGTATTCGCGCCATGACTCCAACGGAGTCAGATAGCGCCAGTCATTGAGGCGGAGGGATTGAGCATGCTCAGACATACCATGGTCGTGATTGCCATTGCGGCCGCGCTCAGCGCGTCCGCGGCGGTGCGGGCAGCGGATGCGGCTGCGGGCGGAAAGATCGTCGCGCAGGTCTGCAGTTCGTGCCACGATCCGGCGAGCTGGAAGGGCAAGAGCGCCGCGCAGATCGATGCGCTGATTCATCAGGTGGTGGCCGGAAAGGTCATGCACCCGCGCAAACTGACCCTGACCGAGGCGCAAATGGCGGACGTCGCGGCCTATTGGGCGCAAGAAGCCAATAAATGAGACGGCAGGAGGAGAGCGCCGGGATCTCCCGGCCTCTCCCCGTTTGACGGCCGCCGTGCACATCGGAGTGTTGCATTTACCCGGCGAAGATCACGAGCGCGATCAGCGCCACGCCGGTGATCACCACTGCCAGACCGAAGATCACCGAGATCACCGTCAGCCCTTTTGAGGGGGGCGGGACGATCGCCGCCTCGAGTCTGCCCTCGCGCACCAGGGCTTCGTACTGCAACGGACGTTCCTCCTTGAAGCGCTCGAGCGGAACTCTGCCGGTGAGAATCGAGACGTCGATCGGGAACTTCTCCGGGCGGAAATGGTTGTGGAAGAAGTGAAAGATGAAGATGAACCCGGTCGCGAGCAGCGCTTCTTCCGAGTGCACGACGAAGGCGACATTCAGCGCGATCCCGGGCACGAAGTGCGTGAAGA
>JAKBCE010000085.1 GCA_021808195.1 Pseudomonadota bacterium | reverse complement strand
CCTCCGGGACCGCGGCCCTATGCATGCTTTCAGGAACAGCTAAGCGCTGGGTCAAGTCTGGATCCTAATCTCCATCTGTGAGTGACGCCGCGTCTCATCCGAGCGGCACATCGAACACGTAGTGGCCCGATCCCAGCGTGATCAGTGTGCGCCCATCGCTGCGCCGTGCGTGGAGGACCCCGTACGCCGCACCCAACGCTCGCCGGCCTTCGCGGACCCGATCCGGTTCGGGACACGGGACGGCGACCGTCGCCAGCATGCCGGCCGGAACGGACACGCGCAGCCGTAGACGGGTTTCGCCGACGTTCTTGACCCAGCGGACGCTGACCTCCCCGAACACCGCTTGGTAGCGCACCGCCGCATACCGGACTCCTCTGACCGGCTGCGGCTCGATGCGGATGCGCTCGTGGGCCGCGCGGTGCAGATCGATGCGCAGTCCGGCCAGTCCGCCGTACAGCCACGCCTCCGCCTGGCCGAGCATGAAGTGGTTCTGCGAGTTGTCGGGATTCGCGTTCCAGGTTTCGGTCAGCGCAGTCGCACCGCGAGCCAGCTGATACCCGTAGCTCGGTGCGGTGGTCTGCGTGAGAATGTCGAACAGGACATCGGCACGCCCGCCCTGCATCAACGACAGAATGACATACAGGTAGCCGATGTCTCCGGCCGTCACGTGATTGCCGTGTGCCCGGATGTCGGCCACCAGGTTCGCCAGCACCGCGCGGCGATGCTTGGCCGGCACCAGGCCGATCGCGAGCGGCATCGCATTCGCCGTCTGACTGTCGCGTCCGTAGGCATTCCGGGACGGATCGAACAGCGCACGGTTCAGCGCGCGCCGTACCGTTACGGCGCGACGCGCGAAGCGGGTGGCATCGGCAGGGTGGCCGAGGACACGGGCGATGGCCGCGAGCGTTGCGAGCAGCCGGCAGTACGTGGCTGAGGCCGTCAAGCGCTTGCTGGTCAGCTGCGATTCGCCCGGCGGTTTCGGGCCCCAGTCGAACCAGTCCCCGAGACCGTAATCGAGCAGATCTCCCTGGGCCCGCGTGGCCAGATACGATGCATAGCGGCACATCGCGGGGTAGCCCGTGGCCAGGATGCGCCTATCGCCGGTGTAGCAGTATGCGGCCCACGGCGAGAGCACGATTGCCGAGCCCCACTCCGGGGAGTCGCGAAACGCGGAATTTCGCCCGTCGGCATCGATGAATGCGACGTACTCCGGGGCAATGCTCGGCACCAGTCCCGAGGCGCGCTGGCTGTCCATCATGTCGTGCAGCATCTTCTCGTACACCGTCACCGCCTGTTCGTTGTAGAACACGGTGTCGGCATTGAGGTAGGTCTGCTCCAGCCAGCCCAGCTTCTCGCGCTGTGGGCAGTCGGTGAGCACGCTGAAGCTGTTGCTGAGCAGCGCCTGGACGATCAGCTGGTGGATCCGCCGCAGCATCGGCTGGCCGATCTGGAGCGTGCCGATGCGCGCCAGCGCATCGTGCAGGAACTCACCCTCGAGCGAGAGCAGCTCGGGCACTGAGGTGCGCAGCATGCCGCGCGGCGCAGCAAACTCGACCTGCACATACCGGAAGCCGTAATAACTGAACTGGGGCCGCCACCGCTCGAGGCCCGTCCCGGCCAGGGTGTAGGAGAACCAGACCGCATCTGCGGGGGTTGCCGCCGCACTGCGCTGCGTGACGCAGCCGTCATCCCGCAGCAGCTCGCCCGGCAGCAGGCGCACGCTGCTGCCGGCCGGGCCGCGTACGCTGATGACCGGCCAGCCGGCGAAATTCTCCCCGAGATCGTAGACGAACACCCCGGGCTTCGGCTGCGTGACGGCCACGGCCTTGAGCGTGCGCGCCGACCTCACTGCCGGGACGTTCTGGGCGCGCAGCCGACCCCCTGGCCCCCGCACCCGCGTGGCGCGTTGCCAGTCTGTCGCGGCGAACTCGGGACGGTCCCAGCCCGGCAGCGCCCGACGCGCATCGAAGTCCTCGCCGCCGTAGACCGAGGAGAGCACGATTGGACCGGGGTGCGTCGCCCACGAGGCGTCACTGACCACCCAGTCCTCGCTGCCGTCCGCATAGAGCAAACGCAGCTGTGCGATCAGCTTCGGGCGGCCGAAGCTGCCGACGAACTTGGTATACCGACCCGGGTACTTCTGAACGTTGAAGAATCCGTTGCCGAGCAGGACGCCGAGCACATTCGTACCGGGACGCAGGTGCGCGGTAATGTCGAACGTGTCGTAGAGCACCGTCTTGCGGTAATCGGTCCAGCCGGGGTTGAGCACACTGGCGCTCGCCGGCGTCCCGTTGACGTGCAGGGCATATTGGCCGAGCCCGCATACCGACACCAACGCGCACCGCAGCGGCTTGCGCACCTGAAACGGGCGGCGCAGCAGCGGCATTGGCCGCGGCCGTGACGCTGGGCTGCGATTGATCGCCGGTGGGGGCAGGGGACTCTCCGGCCCATCGGGCCCGTCCGAAATCCATTGCGCACGCCAGTCCGAGGCATGCAGGATGCCGGTACTGAAGGGCGCCGGCGGCGAGAACTCACTGGGGCGGCCCCGCTGGTCCCACACGCGCACCGCCCACCAGTAGAGACTCTGTGATGTCAGGGGCAGATCGTCCTGCGGCGCGACCCGCAGGGCGGTCGTGCGCAGCCGCCCGCTGTCCCAGATCTCGCCTCGCCCGGCGCGGATCGCGCCAGGCGAGCGGGCCACGATCACCTGGCAGGCGCTCTGGCCCAGCACCCGCAGTTGCGCCAGGCGGGGAGCGAGCGTCCAGCTGAACCGGGGACGGGATGCGTCGACTCCCCGAGGGTCGCTGCGCCACTCGACCTGCAGGTCCGACGGGCTGACGTCGCACGGCCCGCTCTGCTCGGCAGCGCAAGCGCCACGCACGCCGACGAACCCCGTCGGCGTGCCCAGCGCCAGTGCTCGCAGCACTGCGCGGCGCGAGGTCATGTGGCGCGCGTCCAACAGACGTCGTCCAAGAATATGATCTTGCGTTTCATATTATGAGATTCCCCTTGCGCCGGTCGGTGCGCCAATGGTATTTATATTCATATACGAAGATATCATCCGCCTGTAAACAACGCTGCGGGCGGAACCGCCGAGTATCGCGGTCAAAGGCGTTTGCACAATTGCATCAACTGACTCGAGGGGGATCGATCATGAAGCTCACGTCAAGGCTCGTGTCCGGAGCCGTCGCCCTGGCATTGGCCGGCGCCGTGCCCGCCTGGGCCAAATCCGCCGGGCCCGGCCCCCAGGCCGCACCGGCCGCCGACTCGACCGCGGGCAGCGCCCACGAACAAAAGAAAGCCGCGGCGCCGGCGGTCCTGCAGGAAGTCGTCGTGACCGGCATTCGCGCCAGCATGGAGAGCGCGCTGAACATCAAACGCTTCTCGAACACCATCGAAGATGCCATCGTCGCGTCCCAGATCGGCAAGCTCCCCGACGTCACCGCCATCGATGCCCTGCAGCGCATCCCCGGTATCCAGGTCAGCCGCCAGCTCGGCGAAGGCGGCGGCACGGTTAACATCGGCGGCTCAGTCGTCAACAGCGGCTATGAAATTCGCGGTCTCCCCTACGCCGAGACCACCTTGAATGGCCGCGAAGTGTTCAGCGCCACCGGCAGCCGCGTGCTAAACCTCGAGGACATTCCATCCTCGCTGCTCGCCGGGATCGACGTCTATAAGGACCCCACGGCGAGCCTGATCGCCGGGGGCCTCGCCGGCACGGTCGACCTGCGTACGCATCGGCCGTTCGATTTTGCGGGCCACCAGCTCGACTTCAGCGCCGGGGAGACGTACGGCGACATGATCGGCACGGCCAAGCCAAACTTCAACATGCTGGCGAGTGATATCTGGCACACCGGCATCGGCAAAATCGGCGCCCTGCTCGATTTCTCCTATCACGACCGGGCCTACCGCGAAGACGGCGCGACGAACAATTCGATCGCCCTCAGCAAGACCGCCGTTCCCGGCAAGACCGTCGAATACACCAACGGTGTGTACAACACGATGTTCGTCGGCAATCGCCACCGCGTCGGCGTCGATGCCGTGCTGCAGTGGCAACCGACCCAGGACTTCCAGGCGTACGCCGAGGCCACGAGCGAAGATTTCACCTGGGCGCAGAATCAGTACACGTTCTACTCGCAGCAGGGCGGCGGCACCATTCAGCCGGGCTCGGTCTCGCTCTTCCCGGGCACCAGCGACGCAAGCGCCGTCACGTTCAACAATGGGCTGGCGAGCACCGTGGGTGCGTGGCGGACCGTCGAGGACGTCAACCGCCAGTACAATCTGCACCTGAAATGGACGCCGATTCCGTGGACCGTCACGGGCGACATCAGCTACGACAAAGCGACCGAACGGCTGAACAACCCGGCCGTCGACATCGGCACGACCGTGCCGACCATCTCGCAGAGCGTCTCGACCTCCGGGATCACGACCTCGCTCGTACCGGGTTTCGATCTGACCAACCTCGCGAACTTCAACGACAGCACCTCCAGCAACTACCACAGCTATCTCTACGACACCGAGCAGCATTTCCGCGGGAGTGAGACCGCCGGCACGCTGAACGTGAGCTACGCGTTTGCGCACGGATTCCTCAGTTCCGTGGAAAGCGGCGTGCGGTACGCCGATCGCAAGGACCAGTTCAATCAGTGGTCCACCTTTGCGGCCATCGACAGCGCGCAGATCCAGGCGAACTCTCAGTGGTTCGCAAACGTCCCGCTCAGCCCGTTCCTCTCGGCCGTCTCCTCCGCGCCCGTCATTCCGGACTACACGGTATTCGACCCGAGTAAGCTGCACTTCGAAGCGCCGAGCGTGTATAGCGCCTTTGGCGCGCCGATGCCCACGGACAACGGCACCGCGGACTACAACGTCGATGAACGCACCTATGCCGGGTTCGTCCAGTTGAACTTCGAGGCGCATGTCGGTGTCCCAATGAGCGGCAACGTCGGGGTGCGCGTCGTGCGGCACGAGGACTTCATGACTGGTGAAATCGGCAACGCAGGCGTCTACACCCCGGCGAACTTCTCGCACGGTGAGACCGACGCGCTGCCGAGCCTGAACCTGCTGTTCAAGCTGACCCATGACCTGCAGTGGCGCTTCGCGGCGTCCAAGGCGATCGCGTACCCGGATTTCAGCCAGATCCGCCCGTCGATCAGCCTGCTGCCGGCGCAGGGTGCGGCGAGCGGCGGCAATCCGAACCTCAAGCCCACGACGGCTACGCAGTTCGACACCTCACTCGAGTACTATTTCGCCCACGGCTCGGCGGTCACCGCCGACGTTTTCTACAAGCGTCTGCAGAACTTCTGGCTTTCCGAGACGCAGCAGGACGCATTCGCCATCAACGGGGTCACGTACAACCTGACCGGCGCAGTTGACGGCGGCAACGCCTCGCTGAAGGGGCTGGAGCTCGGTTACCAGCAGTTCTTCCGCGACCTGCCGGGCTGGCTGAGCGGCCTCGGCATCGCGGCGAACTACACGTACATCGACGCCGCGGCACCGACTGCGGTCGCCGGCCAGACGACGACGCTGCCGGGGCTCTCAAAGAACAGCTACAACCTGATCGGCATCTACGAGAAGGGTCCGGTGTCGTTCCGCATCGCCTACAACTGGCGCAGCGACTTCTACACCTCGCTGTACAACGGCTCGAACGCGCAGCTCGCGGCGAACCCGATCTACACCGCAAGCTATGGCTGGCTCGACGCCTCGCTCGAGTATCAGATCAACCGTCATCTGTCGGTGTATGCCCAGGGCTCGAACCTGCTGCGCACGAAGATCGTGACCTACTACGGAACCCCGACACTGCCGCAGGGCGCGACGGTGGATGACCGCGAGGTCATGGTCGGGGTGAACCTGAAGCTCTAAGGAGACCCGCGCGCCATGGTCGATCATCGCAGACGAGCTCTGCTCACCGGGATGGTGGCGGCGGGCGCGGGATTGTCGGTGCGGCGTGCGGTCGGGAAACCGGCCGCACGCCTGCCGGACATCGCGCCGTTTCGTACGCCGTACAAGCTCGAGCAGCGCATTCTCACCCGCTCGGGCGTGCCCGGAAGTTTCGACCGGTTGCTCGTCGATTGCCCCTTCGTGTTCGAGCACGAGGGTCGCTACTGCATGACGTACATCGGCTTCGACGGCATCGGCTATCAGACCGGTCTCGCCGAATCCCATGACCTGGAACACTGGACGCGCGTGGGGCAGATTCTGCACCGCGACCCGAAGAATCCGGTGACGCGCTACAACATCGCGATGATGTCGATCCTGCGCGAGGACGGACTGCACTCACGCGGCTCGTTGATCAAGGTCGCCGGCCAGTACGTGGCCACGTGGTTCGCGTGTCCTCACCCGGGGTACGAACAGGGGCCGGGGGTCATCGGTCTGGCCTACAGCAAGGACCTGCTGCACTGGGACATCACCGATCCGATCCTCACGCCCGATCCGTCGTTGCCCTGGGAGGCCGGCGGCCTCTATAAGGCGTACCTGGTTCGCAATGACGGGCTCTACTACCTTTTCTACAACGCAAAGTCCAACCATGCGCGCGACTGGCACGAGCAGATCGGCATCGCGACATCGCCGGATCTGAAGACCTGGACCCGATATCCGGGCAACCCGATCCTCCGTCACGGTGGGCCGAAGTCCTGGGATGCGCGGTTTGCCAGTGACCCCTGCGTGGTGCGTTGGGGGCCATGGTGGGGCGTGTACTACTACGGGTTTGCCAACGACGGCCATGCCCGTGATCTGCTCGCGCTCGGCCGGGATCCGTACCATCTGACGAAAGTGCCGGAAATCATGGTCGACGTCGGCCCGCCGGGCTCGATCGACGAGGACTTCGCGCACAAGCCGTCGGTGATTTATGCCGACGACACGCTGTATCAATTTTATTGCTGCGTCAGCGGCAAGTGGCCGCACGACGATCGCGCCATCACCGTGGCGCGCTCGCGGCCCTGGACGCGCTGAGCGGATTGTCCAGCCCCCCGCGCGGCGCCGAGCCAGGATGGCCGGCGTCGCGCATTCTGCTTGCGCGCGTTATTGCAGGTTCACGAACAGACCGCCGTCGACCAGGACCGCGGCGCCCGTGACGTAGCGGGCGAGATCGGACGCGAGAAACACCACACACCCGGCGACATCGCGCGGCTCGCCGAGTCGTCCGAGCGGAATGCGCCCCTCCATGTAGGCTCGTTTGGCCGGATCGGCCAGATCCTCCCGGTTGATGTCCGTCGCAATGGTGCCTGGCATGACCGAATTGCAGCGAATCCCATAAGGTCCGAGCGCGACCGCGCACGATTGCATCAGCGAGTGCACGCCGGCCTTGGTCGGGGTGTAATGCGCCTGCATTCCGCCGCCGACGAGGGCGCTGATCGAGCTGATCGCGATCAGCGCGCCACCCGAGCCCTGCCGCTTCATCTGCCGTGCGGCAGCCTGGGTCATGTAATAGGCACCGTGCAGATTGACCGCCATCGTGCGTTCGAAGACTTCGGGCGGGGTATCGAGAAACGCATGAAACGGGCAGATACCGGCGTTGCTCACGAACACATCGACGCCGCCGAGGGCAGCGGCGGCACGCGCGACGAATTGATCGGCAGACTCCGCCAGCGCGACGTCGCCTTCGACCGCGAGGGTCCGGCGGCCGAACGGTTCGAGCTCGGCCAGTGTCGCCTCGATTCCGGACCGGTCCTTGAACCAGTTGAGCGCCACGTCCGCACCCTGACGCGCGCACTCGACGGCGGTGGCACGGCCAATGCCACGCGAGGCGCCGGTGATCAGAACTCGCTTACCCTCGAGCAGCACGAGGCACCTCCGCGTGTCCGGACCGCGCGGCGGTCGGACCGGTGAGAATCTTCAAGACATACGGCATCGCGCTGCGGGTCGGGGGCAGGGTGACGCTCAGACCCTGGTGCGTCTGCCGCCACGTGATCGGCTGCGGATCCCCGAGCAGCACGACGCGGGTGATCGGGCCCGACAGATACGGGGTCGCCCGATAGAGCGTCTCGATCAGCGCCTTTCCGTCTCGCGGCCGAGCCATGCCGAGCGCATACAATATCCCTTGCTTCTGCGTGAAGCGAAAATCCTCCGCCGTGTACCGCTGACCGTTGTCGCGACCGCTCGGTGCCTGAGTCGGGCCCTCACCGTAGAGCACCCACGGCCGGGTACCGTAGATCGCCTGGCCGTTGACCTTCAGCCAAGCGCCCATCTGCAGCAGGATGTGCCGTACCTTGCCGGGAATCGTCCCATTGGCGCGCGGCCCGATGTTCAGCAGCATGTCACCGTTCTTGCTCACGATGTCGATGAGGTCGGTGAGCAGCGAACGGGCCGAGCGGTATTTGTCGTCGCGCACGTAGCCCCAGGAATCCAGGCTCACCGAGGTATCGCTCTCCCACGGCCGCAGCCTGAGCGTATCGAGCTTGCCGCGCTCGATGTCCAGGACCGCCGTGCCCGCGGCGAACGCCTGCAGCTTGTACGTCAGCACGACTCCCTGATGCCGGGCGGCGGCCACGTCGTAGTAATACGCGGCCATGCGCTGCAGATAGGGTGCGAACGCCGGCTGATTGATCCACCAATCGAAGTACAGGAAGTCCGGGTGATACTCATCGACCAGCTCGGTGCTGCGCGCCAGCCAATCCTGAAGGAACGCCTTGGACGGCGGCAACCAATCCTGCAGTTGGTTGGGGTTCGGCTCCCCCTGCGAATGATCGCCGGGCAGGTGCATCGGCTCGGCGGGACCGTACAGCCCGGCGTAGCGCGGATCATTGACGTCGGAATCGTACTTCGTGCCCGGGTGGTACCACCACCAGTGCTCGGCCCGGTGCGAGGAGACGCCAAAGCGCATTCCGTCGGCGCGCACTGCCCTCTCGAGCTCGCCCACCAGGTCCTGCTTCGGCCCCATGCGCACTGCATCCCACAAAGTGAACTTAGAGTTGTATTCGGCGAATCCGTCGCAGTGCTCTGCGACGGGTACAACGTAGCGCGCACCTGCCTGCTTGAACAGAGCGGCCCAAGCCGTAGGATTGAACTGTGCCATTGTGAAACGAACAATAAAATTCTTGTAACCAAACTTCGAAAGCGGACCGTACACCGCTCGCTGGTACTCATAAGCTATCGAGCCTTTCACGTACATGTTTCGTGAATACCACTCGCTTTGGAACGCCGGTACCGAAAAAACACCCCAATGGACAAAAATTCCGAATTTCGCATTCCGAAACCAGCGCGGGGCGTGGTACGCCTCGAGTGACTGCCAATTCGCCTTGAACGGACCGCGCCGCACGGTCGTGGCGACTTTGCGCATTTGCTGGTGCAGCAGCTTCTCGTAGTTCTTCGGCTCGTCCCACAGCGGCGGAAAAGTGTGCACGCTGCGCACTTGCGCGGCCACCGTCGGGGCGCTCGCGCCCTGGGCCGGCGCGAGGGCGTTGCCTGCGCACCATGCAGCGAGTAATGAAAGGCTCGCCAGGGGAAGACGCACGCTCGGGGAACGCGGCCGCGGGAATGTGCTGCGATGGGGCATGGTGGACTCGTTCAGTGCAGAGGCGGGGAGTATGTTCATGAGGTTCGCGAGCGTTCCAGCACTGCTACGCCCTGTGGACGAAGGTCGAGCTGACGAACGACGTGACCCGTGTGCATCACGTCGTGCATGGCATACGGGAGCTGAACCTTGCGGGCGGTCGAGGCGTGATTGATGACGATCACGATTTCGCGGCCATCGCCAACGCGCCGCATCAGCTCGACCCCCGTCGGCAGCACCCCAAAGGGCGAGCGCACACCGGCGCTCACGAGCTGCTGCGCGACGAACGCATGCATCAGATGCCGGTTAAGGATCGTGCCGAGGTAAATGATCGCGCCGTGGCCGTAGCGGTGCTCAAGCGCCGCGGCCCGACGAGTGAGCCAGGCGTTGCCGGCGCCGTAACGCAGCAGCACGCGCGTCGCCGCAGAATTCAGCGACAATGCCTCGGCCCATATCCGACCCGTACCGCTGCCGAGCGCACCGCTCACCTTAACAGGCCTATCAAGAGCGTAGTACTGCTGTACCCGGCCGCCGAGCATCGGCACCAGGGGGCCTGGTTGGCGCTCGACGTTAAGCCGGTCATACGAATCTTTCATGCCGCTGCGTGGTCCGAGCACGAGCACGCCGCCGCGGTGCACGTAGGAGCGCAGGTGCTGCGCGAGCGGCTTTGAGATGACATTCAGGCTCGGAGCAAACACGATCTTGTAATGGGTAAGCGGTGCGCGGGCTGAAACGATGTCGACCGCATGTGTCAAATTCTCGAGCGGACGATAATAATCGAGTAGTACGCCAAGCTGGTGGTAGCGGCGAGTCTGGCGCTGGAAGTCGATCGCCCAGCGGCTGTCGTAGGACTGGAGCATGGCGACCTCGCTGTGCGGCGAGGTGCCGGCCATCGCCGGCGCGGCGCGCGCCATCTGCGCGGCGATCTCACGGACGAC
>JAKBCE010000084.1 GCA_021808195.1 Pseudomonadota bacterium | reverse complement strand
AGGCCCGCATGGCGCAGTGAATCCGAGGCGCGGCACGTTGGAGTGAATCGCAGCCCGGAGGTCAACGCCGATCGAACTCAGCGAGTTGCGCGCCTCCCGGTGCGCGGCGGTGTCGTTTGCAGCGCCAAGGTACGCGATCGCCGGCACCGGGATCTTCCATTTCTCAACACCGCGGCGGCGCGACGCTTCGGCGCAGCGACGCGCATGCGCCCGTGAGGCAATTCATCCGGCGATGGAGGTCCCGGCGCGACCCGTGAGCTTCAGTGATGTCGCGTACGACGTCGACGGGCGAGCGCCACAATGCCGAGCAGCCCGGCACCGAACAGCGCGAGCGAACCGGGCTCTGGAACCTTGGTAAGCACGGAATTCACGTGAAAGCTCGGGTCAAGCGCGCCGGAAAATGAGAATGTGTCGACAACGGTGAGCGAGTAAGACCGGATGGGGTCGGGTCCCCCATTGACGGTGATGCCGTTGCTCGATCCGCTGAGCGTGAGAGAGCCGATGAGATTGCTGGCGCCGCACTGATTGCCGACGTTGCCACCGTCCTCGTGGTGGTCATGATTCTGATGGTGGTGATGTTCGTCGCCCTGGCCCTGATCGTGATCCAGATCGTCAGTGTCACCGTTACAGAAATACTGATTGGCGGTGTCGTAATAGGCCGAGGTGCTGATCGTGCCTCCCGACACATCGCCGCTCAACCCGAGTTGAAATTGGTTCAGGCTGATCGGCACGTTGTAACCGGTGGCGCTGATGGCGACTGTCAGCGAGGAATTCGAGCAGCCCGCCCCGGCGCAAGTCACCACGTAATCCCCGAGATTCAGACCGACCTGATTGGGCGCATAGCTCGTTCCGCCCGTGCCCTGCTCAATGGTCCAGCCGTTGAGCGTCCCGACATAGGACACCGAGGATGGCGTACCGTCGTTTCCGATGAGCAGCGGGGTGCTCTGATTGCCGCTCGACAGGAACATCTCGATCGGGCTGGCGAGCGCCGTGCCGCCGCAGAGCAGACAGGCCGAAGCGGCGATCAGCGCAAGTCTGGGGATTCGTGTCAGCATGCCGAGTCTCCCTAAGCGGTCACGATCCGATTTATTGTGATATAAGTCAGACTTAAGCAATTCTTATGCCATTTTAAGTTAAACGAAGCACTTCAATTAGTTACGGAAAGTCTGACCCTCCGTGTTCCTCGCGGTTGTAAACAATCTCGACAATTTCGGGGACTGTTCCCAGCGATGCCGGGCCGTCCATATCCGTTGGACACCCACATGCACCGGTTGGACTCGGGCGTGAGCCCCGGCGTAGCATGCCGCGCAGAACGGCAAGGCTACACCGCCGCAGATGACAAACGCCGCAGCCCCCGTGCCGCCCGAGGCGACATGGGATGAGAATGCCTGGGACGATCTCCTAAGCTTCATCGAGGAGCGGCGGGTTATCCCGATCGTTGGCCCGGAGCTGCTCAAAGTCACGAGTGGCGATCGGACACAGTTACTTTACGATGTGCTCGCCGAGCGTTTGGCGACGCGCCTCAATGTTGACTCGCACGAGCTCCCCGAGCACTACACGCTGAACGACGTCGTATGCCGATTCCTCACCAACCGCGGTCGGCGCGAGGAGGCCTACGTTCGACTGCGCGGGGTATTGAAGGACCTCGAGATAGAGCCGCCCCCTGCGCTGCGTCAGCTGGCGGCCATTACTGACTTCGACTTGTTCGTCTCCACCACGTTCGATTCCCTGCTTGAAACGGCGATCAACCTCGCCCGCTTCGAGGGAGCGCAGTCAACCGAGTCGATCTCCTACTCGCCCAATCGGGTGACGGACTTGCCGGCCGAGCGTGAGCGGCTCACCCGGCCCATCGTGTATCACCTGTTCGGCAAGATCTCGGCGTCTCCAACCTACGTCGTGTCGGAAGAGGATCTGCTCGAGTACATGTGCGCGCTGCAGAATGAGCATTTGGCACCCGAGCGGCTCTTCTACGAGCTAGAGCACAGCCATCTGCTGGTCATCGGCGGTTCGCTCAGCAACTGGGTCGCCCGGCTGTTTCTGCGCATGGCCAAACGTCAGCGGCTCTCCGCCCCGCGCGATGTCGGCGAGGTGCTGGCCGATGACCTGCTCGGCGAGGAGCCGCGGCTGGTGAGCTTTCTGCAGCAGGTGAGTGTTCATACGCGCATCTATAGCGGCGCGGAGCGCTTCGTCGCCGAGCTCCACGAGCGCTGGCAGGCGCGACGCAAGCCCGTGGGCGCCAGTGCGGATCCCACCCGCTTCCTGCCTCCGGCGCGCGAGATGCCCGACAACGCGGTATTCATCAGCTACGCGCGCGAAGACCTGCCGGCGGTGAAGCGGATCAAGACGGGACTCGAGGCCGCCGGCGTCACCACTTGGTTCGACCTCGAGCGTCTGGAAAGTGGCGATGACTACGACCTCAAGGTGCAGCGCAACATCGCTCGTTGCTCCTACTTCATCGCGGTGATCTCGCAGAACACCGAGCGTCGCCTGGAGGCTTATTTCCGTCGGGAGTGGAGCTATGCGCTCGATCGCACGCGCAATATGGCCGATGGCGCGCTGTTCATCCTGCCGGTGACCGTCGACAGCACCAACCCCGTCACCGCGCTCGTTCCCGAGCGGTTCCGGGCGCTGCACTTCGCGCAGCTCGAGAGCGGCGAGGTCACCCCCGATTTCGCCCGCCGGTTAGCGGAACTCATGCGGGCAGGCCGCGGGTGAGTGACGCCCCCGAGTCTGCGCACTCGACGGCTGCTTGCGAACCGCAGGCGCTCGTCGATGCGGACAACCCCTACCTCGGACTCGCCTCCTTTACCGAGGAGACGCGCGAATACTTCTTCGGGCGCGACGAGGAAGTAGCCGAACTCGCCCGCCGCGTCCAGCGCAAACTCCTCACGGTGCTGTTCGGCAAGTCCGGACTCGGCAAGACTTCGATCCTGCGCGCGGGCCTGCTGCCGAGGCTGCGCCGCCACGGCTACTGTCCGGTGTACGTGCGCATCGCCTACGGCCGCGACAGCCCCGAGCCCGCCGAGCAGATCAAGGCGGCTATCCGCCGCGCTGCGAGCGTCTCGGGCGAGTGGACGCAGGCGGGAATCGCCGCCGCCGGGGAGTCGCTCTGGGAGTTCCTGCATCACCGCGACGACGTGCTGCGCGATGCCGCGGGAGCCCCGCTCCTGCCGCTGCTCATCTTTGATCAGTTCGAGGAGCTGTTCACCCTCGCGCAAAGTGATGAGTTCGGTCGGGCGCGGGCGGCAAACTTCATCGAGGAACTCGCGGACCTGGTGGAGAATCGCCCGCCGACGGCGTTCGAGGCACGGCTCGATGAGGACGACAGCGCCGCGGAGCGCTTCGACTTCGCGCGCAGTGACTACCGGGTCCTGATCGCGCTGCGCGAGGACTATCTCGCTGCGCTCGAGAGCCTGCGGCAGGCGATGCCGAGCCTGCTGCAGAACCGCGTGCGACTGACCCCGATGACGAGCGTGCAGGCGCTCGAGGCGGTGCGCCGTCCCGGCGGTCAACTGGTCTCCGAGACGAGCGCGGCGGCCATTGTTCGCTTCGTGGCCGGCGGCTCGGGGCGCGCCGACTCGTCCGTCGAGCCCTCGCTGCTGTCGCTGATCTGCCGCGAGCTGAACGATGCGCGCCTGGCACAGGGCCGGGACGAGATCTCCCTTGATCTGCTCGCCGGCTCGCACGAGAGCATCCTGGTCAACTTTTACGAGCGCTCGCTTGCCGACCAGCCGGCCGGTGTGCGGCGGGTGATCGAGGATGATCTGCTCACGGACTCGGGTTTTCGCGAGAACGTCGCCGAGGAACGGTTGCTGAAACGCTTCCAGGCGGCCGGCGCCGCCCCGGAGGCGCTCTCGACCCTGGTCAACCGCCGCCTGCTGCGCATCGAGGAGCGGCTCGATGTGCGCCGCGTGGAGCTCACCCACGATGTGCTCTGTGGTGTCGTCAAGGCGAGCCGCGACCAACGCCAGGAACGCGAGGCGCGCGAGACCGCCGAGCGCGTGCTCGAGGAGCAGCGGGCGCGCGAGCGCGCCGCGCGCCACGCCCTGCGGCGAGCGCGGACCGTCGCCCTCGGCTGCATCCTGCTCGCGGTGCTCGCGCTCTCAGCGGCCGGCTACGCCTATGTGAGCGCCGAGCGGGCGCAGCGCGCCGAGCGCCTGGCGCAGCAGAATCGGGCGCTCGCCGAGCAGGCGCGCAATCATGCCGAGCACCTGCTCGGTTATCTGGCCGATGATTTCGAGCGCCAGCTCGAGAGCTTCGGGCAGCTGAAGCTCATTGCTGAGTTCACGCAGCGGCAGATCGACTACTTTCACTCCCTCCCTGCGGAGCTGCGCAGCGCCGAGACGCTCCGCTACGGCGCCCTGGCCCTGATCGAGCATGCGGAGACGCTGCGCGAGCTCGGCGATTACGCCACCGGCATTCGCAATCTGCGCGAGGCCAGGAGCCTGCTGTCGCAGTTGCGTCATGAGGCACCCCCCTCGGTGGCGACCGAGATCGCGCTCGGGCGCGCCGACACGGCGAGCTGCCTGATCGTCACGGTGAGCGATCCCACCCCAGGCCTGGCCGCATGCCACCAGGCCGTTGCGCTGCTTCGCCCCCTGGCCATGCGACCGGGTGCTTCGGTTCCGGCCCGCCAGGCGTACCTCGAGGCGCTCACCGGGTTGGGCTGGGCGGAGCAGAACTTTGGCGTCGACTATCAGGGCGCCGAGCAGGCGACGCGCAAGGCGATGCAGATTGCCGCCGTCCTGGGAGCCCAGAACCTGAGGGACCTGCAGCTCAGCGCTGATTACGCCTTCGCGGGCGCGTGGCGGGTGAATGCGCTGGTCAACCTCAACCGCAATCAGGAAGCGCTGCGCGTCGGCAAGAGCGTCCTGGCCGTGACCAACGGCGTGCTTGCGCAGCGGCCCTGGTACCGGATGACCCTGAACGCCAAGGAGATCACCGAGAGCACGCTCGCCCAGGCCGCCGCAGACGAGCTTGATCCGCACGCGAGTGAGCAATTCGGGCGGGCGGAGCTGCAGTCGGCACGGGCCATTCTGCGACTCGATCCGAAGAACGTCGATATGCGCAATAACCTCGGACTGGCGATCACGGATGTGTGCGTGCCGCTCTGGGCGCGTGGGCAGTTGCACCAGGCACTCGGCTGGTGCCAGCAAGCGCTCGACGCGTGGGCGCGGGTCTCGAAGAACCTGAGCGGCGGCTTCGTGGTGCAGGTCCGCTACGTGGCCGCCCGCACCGCCCACTGGCAGGCCGTCGCCGGCGACCTGTCCGGTGCCCTGCGCACGGCCGCCGCCGCCGCGCGCCTCTCCGCGACCCGCCCCGCGCGCGCACCGTCTGCCGACGGCGGCTGGTTTGGTCTTGCGCTCGACGCGCAGGTCGCGGCCGCCGAGGTGGCCTACGAACGCGCGCACTTCGCGGCCGCGCGCCACATCGCGCAGCAGGCGATTCAGCGCTTGACGAGTACCAAGGTTCATAACGCCGGCGCGCTCGCGCGCGCCTATCTGCTCTACGCCTTCGCGCGAATCGATGGCCATGCCGAGTACCAGCTCGGCGACTTTGCCGCCGCGGCAGCCGCAGCGCGCCTGGCACTCAATCAGGCCAAGATCGTCACGCCCTTCTCGTCCTCCGTCCTGGCGAGCGAGCGCGACCAGGCGCGGATCTCGACTCTGCTGGCGATGGCGCTTGCCCGGCAGGGCGAGCGCCATCGCCAGCAGGCCGCGCAGGTCATCGGCCCAGTGGTGAGCTTCGAGGAGGGTCTCCTGCGGCGCAATCACGGCGACGTCTGGGTGCCTTACGAGCTCGCCGGCGCACTTTACGCCCAGTCACTCTGTGATCCACCCGAGCGCGAGCGCCTGCGCGCGCGAGCCGCGACGCTCCTTGAGCAACTTCCGCCCGCGCTGCAGGGGTTGCGCGACGCGCGCCGCATGCGGCACTGGGTCGCCAGTCGATCGGTGCGGACCGCCCGAGGGGCCGAGCACCCGGGCGATCCCGAGCATGCGCTATTGTCTGCCTCTCGCCGCGCAGAGCGGACAGCCGTCGCTCCGGCAGCGCACTCGGCCGTGCCGCAAATTCGTCGCGGCGCCCCCCCCAAGCACCGCTCGGCGCTCACGCAACAGCCCGTAAACCACCTGCCGCGGTCGTCGCGGGCGCGCCGTGTGCGCTCAACCCACCGCACCCATATCCACGCCACCTCGTCGCGATGAAGCCCATGCCCTGACCGACCGCGAACAGCGCCCCTGCGCAGAGTCCTCAGGCTCTCCCCGGCTCGTGCTCGCGATGGTAGCGATGGATGGTCCACAGGTAACTCTCCATCAGCGAGTCCTTGCCCAGCCTGGCAAGAACTTGGCGGCGGCGCGCCGCGCTCGCGGTCTGCGCAAGCTTCGTGCCGGCGCGCGAGAAGTGCTCGAGCTGATGACGGTACTGCCACAGCAGCTCGCGCGTGGCCATCTTATTTTGGTGCAGCTCCCAGACTCCAAGCACCAGCGCAGGCAGCCCCAACACGAAGGTCAGCGTCTTCGCCAAAGGAATGCCGAGAATCGGGTGAACGTGATCCGCGGACTGGCCGAGCAGGACGAGACTTGCGATCACCAGCAGGATGATTGCGAATAGAAACCGCTTCAGCCACCGGGTCCGACGCCCGCTGCGCTCCAGGCGCTCGACCTTGCTCGCAAAATACCGGCGTTGGCTCTCAATCCAGGCCTCCTCGACGCCATCAAGACAAGGGTCGTGTGCGAGCACCCCGGGGCCGTCCACCGGCCGCCCGAGCCCGGTCAGCACGTTTGCGATCCAGCCGAAGCCGTGGAAGCGGTTGATGCCCGAGAGGGAAATGAGCTCTTCGGCATCGACGAGAGCGTCTGCTCCGGCCACGGCCAGATAGAACTTCGCCCGCAGCGTCTCCGCGAGCGCTCGATACATCAGATGCTTGCCGAACCAATGGCGCCCATTGAGGAGCAGGTACAGCCCGAAGCCCGACAGCAGGACGAGGAGGTAGACAAACAGCAGCACGCGGTTTGCGACGAACTTGTCGTACGCGAGATAGGCGAAGCCCATGAGGAAGGTCGTCACCGTGAAGAACACGAAGAGGCGATCGGAGCGCGCCTGAAAGTGCAGCGCCAGCGCGTCGGCCTTGCCGTACTGCGCATCGATGCACTCGAGCCACGGGCGTGCCGCGCTCGGCAGCGGCGCATGAGCTGGCAGCGAACGCATCAATGAGTCCGCAGCGGCGCACAGAGCCGGGCGGACGGCGAAGCGGCGATATTCGCGGTTGTAAGTGTTGAGTTCGACGAGTTGCTCGTGCAGCGGCCTCGGCATCGAGGCCCAGCGCTGCAGCACGTCATCGCCGAGACCCGACAGATAACACGGCTTGTCCGGATTTTCGCCAGGGGAGTCGCCGCGGCGCGGCGTCGGGATCCAGTATGCGAGCCGGGAGTCCGGGTCCTGCTCGACCGGCGCGGCGTTGAACAGGATCGGACGGTCCTGCGGCCGGTCGTCCGACCGCAGCCCGAGGTATCGCAGCAGCGTGTCGGCGGTGCCCCCTGGGGCGACCGACGGCTCGCCATCCCACACGACAAGCAGCAGATGGCACGTTCGGATCAGCGTCCGGGTGAGATTCAGATAATGCGCCTCGCGGCGCCCGGCCTCCTCGATGGTGCGTCCGGCGAACGGTTCAGCTGTCAACGACAGCTCAGTGCGGCGGACATTCGGCCGGGCGAGTAAGCTTTCGAGCTCGCGGAAGGCCTCGGCATCGAAATCGGTCGCATAGTGCTGCAGCGGCAGCGGCAACACGGCATCGACGCTCACACCCAGATCGAGCGCCGTTCGCGCGATGAGCAGATCGGCGCCTTCGGCCATGCCGGTCATCACCCGCAGTTCGGTATCGGGCAGGAGGGCGCGGATCTGCTGCAGGAACTCACTGACGGCTGCACGCAGTCGCGGCGTATCTTGCGGATCAAGATCCCGGTGCCCCGACACGCCGATGATGAATGGCGTGTCGCATGTGGACGTCCCGATCGACTCGGCGGTTGAGTTCGAGGAAATCCGCTCCTGCGCGACCGAAAACTGCGATCGTGTTCGTGTCATGCTCAGTCGTGTTTTGCGGTCATGCGGCGATCCGCGCCTTAGCAATCTTCGATTCGACTTCAATTGTGGACGACTCGTCGCTGACTGGCAACGCCCCACCGCCGCGCACGCGGCTGCCGGGGTCCGAGCATATCCCGGCGCAGCGCCCAGTTGGCTAGAGGCTGCAGCGGGGTCATCAACGGTAAGTCCGCACGCACCCAGGGTGCGCGCACGCTGACCGATCCACCGGTCCGGAGCTGACGGAGTGCTCGCGCTCCCTCGGGGCGATCCCGCGGTGATCGCGATCCGCATCCCCGCCGCAGATGGCACTTGATGCAATCGCGACGGAGCTAGCGCCGCGGGCGATCGAGTGCCAGCACACCCCACAGGGCGGACGCGCTGCAGCGACACGGCGCAGCAATGGCGCTAGCGGACTGCTGGTGGCATAGCGGTCGGCGAGCGCTTACGGCGCTGGCAACACCCTGCTCGATAGCGTCAGGCAGCCGATGAGTGGTGACTTCACTGACAGTGCGCGTACGCAGTGGACGCTGAACGGGGCCGGGATCAGGTGCGTGACGTTCTACTCCCAGTGCGACGCGGCCTGCGGTGAGAATCTCGCGATCGACGACCTCTCTTCGCCGCAGCTGAGCGCAGTCGGCATACCGGAGCCTTCCACGCTGATGTTGCTGTTCGCGGGCGTACTCGGACTGATCGCGTGCCGCAGCGAGCGGGTGCGTCGCCAATTCCCGGTCTGATGGGGGCGGCCGCAACCCGCGCGCGCCCCGGCGTACCGCGCGATCGGCTCGTGAGGCCCGCGATCCTCAGGACGCGGAGGGCTGAGGACCTTCGGCGGCCGTCTGGGCGCTTGCCCGGCCCGGAGCGCTCTCGGGGGGCGGCTGGTAGTGGAAGTAGCGGCTCTCGGCGAGCGCCTCGTAGAGCGGTGGGGTGAACAGCCCCGAGATCCGCGCCGCGATCAGCGCCACGGCCATCATCGGAATGACCATGGCGCTGCCGTTGGTCATCTCCATCACGATCACGAACGAGGTGATGGGCGACTGGGTGACGGCGGCGAGATAGCCGGTCATGCACAGCGCGATGACCGAGGCCATCGAGGTCCAGGCGAACGCCGCATGCACCCACTGCGCGATGCCCGCGCCGATCGCGAGCGACGGGGAGAACAGTCCGCCCGGCATCCCGGCGAAGTAGCTGACCACCAGGCTCACCCACTTGGTCACGGCAAACGCCTGGCTGAGCGGGGCGGTGCCGTGCAGCAGCTCGCGCGCCTGGTCGTAGCCGCTGCCCCAGGTCTGCCCGTGGGTGGCGACACCGACGGCCGCGACCACCAGGCCGCAGGCAAAGGCGAACCACAGCGGGCGGCCCAGTCGGAACGTGCGGATGCGCTGCGGCATCCACTGCTGCCAGTGCAGCAGCGCATAATTGAATGTGGCGCCCAGAATTCCGCACAGCACCGCCGCCAGCACCACCGGCAGGATGAACGACAGGCCGACCGGCGTGGTGACGTTGAGCTGGCCGAAGTACAGGTAGTTGCCGGCGAGGGCGAGGGAGGTGAGGCCGGCAAACACCACCGCGGTGATCATCGTGCCGTTGGTGCGCGTCTCGAAGTCGCGCGCCAGCTCCTCGATGGCGAAGATCACGCCGGCGAGCGGCGTGTTGAACGCGCCGGACAGTCCCGCGGCGGCGCCGGCGAGCAGCAGCCGGCGCTCGAGGTTGACGCTGCGGCGCGGATAGAACCGGCGGGTCTCGGCCATGACGGCCGCGCCGATGTGCACCGTCGGGCCCTCGCGACCGATCGACATCCCGCCCAGGAACCCCAGCAGCGATACCCCGAGCTTACCGAAGATGATGCGCAGTCCGAACAGGCGCCTCATCAGCGAGTCGTCATCGTCACGCGGCGCATGCAGGGCCGCGATGACCTGGGGGATGCCGCTGCCCTCGGCGCCGTAGAACCAGCGTCGTGTGCAGTACACGGCCGCCACCGTCAGTCCCGGCGTCAGGAGGAACGCGAGCCACTCTCGCCCGTCGATCCAGCCGCGGAAGACGTTGTAGGCATCGGTGCTCCAGCGCGCGTACAGCACCGAGAGCAAACCGACGAGCAGCGCCGCGCCCCAGGGCAACCCGACCTGCAGGAACAGCCGCCGCGAGCGGCTGCTGAGCAGCCGCTCGAGCTGGCGCGCCATCGCGCCCATCGACAGATGCACCGCGGGGGCATCGAGCGGCACCAGCGGCTCGGGCGTCGCTGCCGTGGGGGGCGGGGGTGGCGAGGCGCCCTGCGCCGCTTCGCTGCCGGTCTCGGCCGGCTCGTCCGGCAGGAGAGGCTGCTGAATCGGTCTGGAGGATGTCGGGTCGGACACTACGCTCGGCTGCAACGCGCACCGCATCCCTGCGCGGTGCGTCAATCGGCTAATTGTAGCGGAAAAGCTCCCGGCCCCGCCATGCGGATCCGCCGGCCGGAACCGCTCAGGCGGCGCGCGAGTGCCCCGCGAGCGCGGCTTTCACGCCATCGAGCAGCTGCTGCGCACCGCGGACATT
>JAKBCE010000031.1 GCA_021808195.1 Pseudomonadota bacterium | reverse complement strand
CTGGACTCCAATCACCGTCGTCACGCTCAATCCCGAGCGCGACGCAGTGATCACGGCGGCGACCGGAAACCTTCATGACTCGAAGTCCGCCGCGTGAATCGGGCGACAACTACGTTGACACGCACCGTGGGCGCGCCGGAATCTCCCCATCGGCTGAGGCTGTTCGGCCGGCCAGGTGCAAGTGCTGTAGTCACACTGCTTGAGTTGACGCGCCCGCAGCGGGGCGATCCGCGGCTTCGCGTTTTGATGCGCCGCGGCGTGCTCGGGAAAGGGGGCTGATGCCAGTCACCACCGCTGATCCTCGGCACCACATGCGGCCTTTTGTTCCAGATGCTGGGCTTTGAATCGCCCCCTCTGCGCGGTCGCTACGAATTGTCCGACCTGGGGCGCCTTTTTGGGGAATTCGGGGACAGCGCGCTTCTATCGGCCCAAGCTTCCAGCATTTCCAGATGCAACCGCAGCTGCTCGATCTGGCGCGTGGCGGGCCAGTCACCAGGGCTGGCGACGGTGCTGGCGGTCAAACCATTGATGAAGGTCACTACTGAACGCAGTACGCGTTGGCGCGTCTCGGCGGACCAACCGGCCCACTGCGGCCAGCCGCGCGCCAGACAGCGCTCGAACAGCCGCATGTAGGCACGATGCATCAGGCTGTTGATGCGTTTGAGGCGCTTGTCGGCGGCGACCTGGCCCCAGAAGGCGGTCCAGAAGGCGCACTCGGTGAAGCGCGCAGCGTCGATGGGCAGTGCCTCGGTGAGCAGTGCCAGCAAGTCCGGCTCCCCGCCCCCGTCCGGCGAACGGGTGAGCCGGTGTTCAATGCGTCGCAGAATCAGCCGCAACGCCGCAATGATGATGTCCTGCTTGGTGTCGAAGTAATGCGCCACCATGCCGGTGGTGTAGCCCGCCTCGCGCGCGATCCGCACGATAGTTGCCTGCTCGAAGCCATACCGAGCGACCACCCGGCAAGCCACCACCGCGATTTCGTCGCGACGCTGAGCATGGTCGACTATCTTGGGCATTCCACTCCAGCACTCCGGACGATCAGCTACCGCCCAAGGCTACAGGACTTTGGGGCTGCTCGGGAACAGGCAGGCGCGCGTGGGCGGTTCGGACGGCCTGCAGGGCCTTGCGCGCGCCTTCTTCGAGGGGCGCCGGCGTCCCCGAGGACGCATCTGCATACTGGTAGAGCTGCTGCGCTGTGGCAATCAGACGCCCATCGGTGCGGCGCTTGAGCCAGTGGAACAGACGGATGCGGTTGTCCTCGATCGCCAGCACCTGCGTGCTCACCGCAATCGGCTCGAGCGCGCCGGCGCGCGCGTGATGCGCCAGCTGGCTTTGCAGAGCGATGAACTCGCGCTCGCCACCGGCTGCACCGTTCGCCCGGAACAGAGCGTCCGAGGCATCCGCGAACACCTGCAGACAACGCG
Organism: Pseudomonadota bacterium; assembly: GCA_021808195.1. Next base: position 42,701 of record JAKBCE010000031.1, on the reverse strand, counting down.
ATTCGCTCAGCCGCCCGCTGCGATCGACCCATTCGGCCCGCACTTCCCCCTGCAGCGTCTGCAGCGGTTGTTCCGCCGCCGGCGTCGCGCGCAGTGAGGTGGCGCTATCGGCATACAGGCGCTCCTCTAGCGCGCGCAGCGTCGAGCCGGCACCGATGTCGAACTGCTTGAGCACCTGCTGGATAGCCACTAGGTAGTCATCACGCAGTCGCTCGAGTTCACGGATCGAGCGGCCCGCGGCCTGCGCTTGCGTGCCCTCGACCATCCGGTCGATGAGTTCCTCGGTGAGTTCCGGAGCCTCAAGCCGGGTCCACGGCCATTTGAGGCAGGGGCCGAACTGGCGCAGCATATGGCGCATGCCCGTCTCACCCCCGGCGAGATGATAGATCAGGTTCGTACCCATGGCGGCCCAGCGCAGTCCCGGACCATAGATGATCGACTCATCGAGTTCCCCGGTGCTGGCTACTCCATCGTTGACCATGTGCAGAATTTCGCGCCACAGCGCCTCCTGCAGCCGGTCGGTCAGATGACCCGGCACTTCGCGGCGCACCTGCAGCGGATGCATGCCGATGTAGCGGAAGAAGGTCGCAGCCGCCGTCAGCGCCTCGGGCGCCGTCGCTTTGCCGCCGACCAGCTCGACGAGCGGCAGCAGATACACCGGATTGAATGGATGGGCGACCAGCAAGCGCTCTGGAAAGCGCATGTCGCGCTGCAGATCAGAGGGCATCAGGCCAGAAGTACTCGAGGCGATCAGCACGTCCGCCGGCGCGTGCTGGCTGACGTCGGCGAGCATCTTCTGCTTCAGTTCCAGTTGCTCGGGAATATTCTCCTGGATGAAGTCCACGCGGCGCGCCATGTCGGTGGCATCTGTGGTGAAGGACAACTTGCCCTTCGGCGGCAACGGCGCGCTGGTCAGGCGCGCCAGCGCGCCCTCGGCGTTGGCGACCGCGCCGCGAATCCACTCTTCCATCCGCGGATTGACATCGGCCGCGATCACATCGATGCCGAAGTGCAGCGCGCGCGCGGCCCAACCGCCGCCGATCACTCCGGTGCCCAGCAGACCCAGCGTTTTTACACGTCTCATGCTCTCGACCGCCACTTTAATACCTCCCGCCGGCAACTTGCGACCGGTGGCGGCATTTTATAATATTGAAGTCATAATATAAATAATGCGTTCGACCGGCGTCCTTGTACCGCCATGAACGTGAGCGGTCCGCGAACCCCCGCCGCCCAGACCTCGCGCGATCCTTGCCGGTTCGCGCACGTTCCAATCCGCAGGTTTCGCTCCGATTGAACGTACTGGCCATGCTCGCGCACGCCACATACCAAGCGCCTGTCGAGTTCGGCACCGGGCTGGTGATCGGAACGGAGCCAATGCAGATCTGTACTCGGTACGGGAGATCTTCAACCCCCACGGATCGGTCGGTCACCGGACCTGGCTCGATCTGCTCACCTGCGCCGCTGCGCTCGGAAGCGCCGCCGACGGCGCCCGAACTGCGACCTGAGTGCACCCTGCTCGACCCACGGCCGCCCACCGAGTCACTCACGTCGGCGGCCGATAGGACGCCGCGAATGCCTCGCGGATAGTACGCAATCGGGCCTCCAGCTCGCTGTCGAGCGGCGGTGGCCGATGTGCACACAGGGTGCGCACATCCGCATCGATTCTCGCCAGCAACTCCTCATCGATCAGCGAGCCGGTGCTCACCGGCAGGCGCGCGCCGAAGTAGCGGCTTTCCCACAGATGCTCTCGGCAATGCGCCGCTGTGTGCGGGTGGCCGAGATAATTGCCGCGCGCGCCGACCTCGCGGGCAATGTCGAGGCCGATTGAGTCGGCGTCAATGGTCAGTCCCTGCCACAACGTGCGCAGCAAAGCGGCCAGATCGTCGCACAGACACAGCGCATGCAGCGAGAATGTCAGGCCCTGATCGAGCGAGCCGAGGTAATCGAGCGTCGCTGGCCGGCTGTAGAAGGCCTGCATCATGCCGAGACAGAGTTCGGCCACCGCATCCTGATTGAAGCGACGAGCGGCACCCTGGCCGCCGATGCCGGTGAACGACGGCAGGCCCAAGTGTCTGCGCACCTGGCACATGAGCATGTCCGCCAGGGACGCCTGGGCAAGATTCCCGATTCCCCCTGTCGCCGGCTCCATGAACGAGACATCGGAGCTGCCGATGCAGAACGATCCGCGGCGCACCAACTGGGCGAGTACCATGCCGGCGAAATCGGTCGCCAGGCTGTTCACGATGCAGCCGGCAGTCGTGATCGGCGTGGAGGCGCCGCCGATCGGCAACGTACCGACGCTCACCGGAACGCCCGCGCGCACGCATTTCACGAGCTGCGCGACGTGCGAACGCGGGTAATTGAGCGGCAGTGGCGTAATGATCTGCAGAAAGTACGGCTTGTCGAATAGTGCCGCGGCGCCACCGCGAATCGCCGCCGCCATCTCGAGCACCGGATCAAGCGACTCGGCATGCTCGCACAAGTATTCGAGCGGCTTGGTGGTGTTGGCCGCCATGATGGCGAATTCCTCGACTTCGCCGTGAATGTCGGACCGCGCCACATTCTTCACTGCAACACAGACCGCATCCATGTTGGGTAGTGCGTCGGCGACCCGGGTTACTTGTGCCAGATCCTCCCCGTCGCTCGGGCGCGGCTCGCCGCTTTCGGAGTCGAAGATCTTGATGCAAGTCATGCCGGGCATGAACCAGGTGTGCCGGTCGTCGAGCTCGATGTAGCGGCTCGCGGTTCGATCCCAAAGCTTGACGCTTTTTGCCGTCGAGGCGAGCGCGTCGCGCACCAACTGCGAGGGGAAGCGCACGGTACCGTCGCTGGCGGTCTCGCAACCAGCCGCACGAAACAAATCCAGTTCGGGGGTATCCGGATCGAAAGCGATGCCGCAATCGCGCATGAGCGTCAGTGCGCCCTCCACCAGCTGGCCGGCGCAATCTCGCGGCACCGGTTCGTAGGGTGCGGTAGCACCAAAGTGCAGTCCCCGGTCAGTGGGCACCTTTGGCCCAGGCACCGGGGCGGCAGGTCTTCGTGCGCGACGCGCTGGGCGGCTGTCATTGGGCATACGGACTATCCACCACGCTGAAACGGCACGCGCGGACCGGCCGTTTATATATTGATATAGGTCTTGGTCAGGAGAATTATATCCTCATATAGTTTGGCGCGTATACTGCCCGGTGCCGCGCTGGCGATCAATGTCATCCTGGGCGCGGCAGACACCGGAGTACACGTGAATACCGAATCCCGCTATCGAGCGCTGTTCGAGCCGGTGCGCATCGGGCCGCTCACCGCTCGCAACCGTTTCTATCAGGTACCCCACTGCACGGGGATGGGCGCGGCGCTACCGCGCACCCTGGCGGCGATGCGCGGCATGAAAGCCGAAGGCGGCTGGGCGGTGGTCTGCACGGAGTACTGCTCCATTCATCCGAGCTCCGACGACCAGCCCTATCCGTCGGCGGCGCTGTGGGACGATGAGGATGTGCGCAACCTCGCTGCACTGGCCGATGCGGTCCATGCCCACGGCGCCCTCGCCGGCATTGAGTTGTGGCACGGGGGGAGCTTCGTCTCGAACCTCGCCAGCCGCGTGCCGAGTATCGGCGTGCGCTCGATGCCGAGCCGCAGTGAGCCGATTCAATCGATGCGCATGGACCGGCGCGACATCCGGCAATTTCGCCGCTGGCACCTCGATGCGGTCAAGCGCGCCCGTGCCGCCGGTTTCGATGTCATTTACGTCTACCCCACTCACGGCTATCTGATATCGGAATTCCTGTCGCGCTCGCTCAATGATCGGACGGACGAGTACGGCGGCTCGCTGGAGAATCGAGCACGGCTGCTGCGCGAGCTACTGGAGGAGACTCGCTCGGCGGTCGGCGACACCTGCGCCGTCGCAGCACGGTTTTCCGCCGATGGCCACGGCGAGGGACACCTCAATGCGCAGGAGGCCCGGGACGTACTCGGCATGGTCGGCGGGCTGGCGGATCTGTGGGACGTGGTCGTCGCCGACTACTACGGCGAGGAAATGGCAAGCTCGCGACTAGTCAGTGAAGCGGCGCTCGAAGCAAAAGTCGCTTACATCAGGAGCCTAACCGGCAAACCCGTGGTGAGTGTCGGCCGCTTCACCTCACCCGACACCATGTTGCGCCAGGTCCGCAGCGGCGTACTCGACTTCATCGGCGCTGCGCGCCCATCGATTGCGGACCCGTTTCTGCCCGCCAAGATCCGCGCCGATCGCATCGAGGACATCCGCGAGTGCATCGGCTGCAACATCTGCTACGCCCACAACTATCGAGGGGCCGCTCTGCGCTGCACGCAGAACCCGACCATGGGCGAGGAATGGCGCAGCGGCTGGCACCCGGAGCAAGTGCCCACCGGACCCGGCGGCTCGGTACTCGTCGTCGGAGCCGGTCCGGCGGGCCTCGAGGCGGCGCAAGTGCTCGCCAAACGCGGCTACACGGTGACGGTGGCCGACGCGGCCGAAGCCCCGGGCGGACGAGTCGCGCGTGAAAGCCGACTGCCCGGATTGGCCGAATGGTCGCGAGTGCGTGACTACCGTCTCGGCCAGATCCAGCGCCTACCGGGCGTCTCACTGTATCTCGGCAACACGTTGTCGGCGGCCGATGTGCGCGAATTCGGCGCCAAGCACGTTCTGATTGCCACCGGCGCGTGCTGGCGCCGCAACGGTCTCGGCCGCTGGCACGCAGCGCCCATCGCAAATCTGCACACCCCGGCCGTGCTCACGCCGGATGACATCATGGACGGCGTCCGTCCGGGGGGCGCCGTCACGATATTCGATGACGATCATTACTACATGGGACCGGTGCTCGCCACGCTGCTCGCGCGCACCGGCGCCCGCGTCACCTATGTGACCACCGAGGGACGCGCGGGCGCGTGGAGCCACTACACCGGCGAGCAGGACTCGATTCAACGCCAGATGCTCACCCTCGGCATAGAAATCATCACCGATAGATCAGTCTGCGCGTTCGACGGTGAAAGCGCATCTCTCGAGTGCATCTACACCTCAGAAGTGCGTGCCCACGCCACCGATACGCTGGTACTGGTAACCTCGCGAGAGCCCCAAGATGCTCTTTACCGCGAACTGGTTGCCGAGGAATCCCTCGAGCAGCGTCAGGGCGCGCCCGCAACGATCCAGCGCATCGGTGACTGTCTGCAGCCTGCCCTCATTGCCCATGCAGTCTACTCGGGACACAAAGCCGCTCGAGAGCTCGACGGCGACTCGCCATGCGCCGAACCGAAACGCGATCGGGTGGTGGTCTGAACCCGCTCGGTCGCCGGCACGGCCGACGAGGCGCATACCTCGAGCCGAATGATCGCGCTCGCGCTAGGACTGCAGAATGATCGCTGCGTCGGCCTGCCAGCTGAGATAGACCTCGTCGTTCCAATCGATGGCCCATTCCGAGGTGCGCCGCTCGTTCTGTGCCTGCACAGTGACCAGCTTGCCGCTTGGAATCTTGATCTGGTAGGTGGAGGATTTGCCGAGATAGCCGAGTTCCCAGACGACCCCGCGCAGCACGTTGACCCGCTCACCGGCCGGCGGCTGCTTGCCCAGGCGGATCTTCTCCGGCCGCAGGGCCACCCATACGCGCTGGCGCGCCGAGAAGCGCCCGACGTCATCGACCAGCAACTCACCGCCCGTCTCGCCGCACTGCACCCGCACCAAACCCGGCTCGGCCGCAGTGACAGTGCCTTCGAACAGGTTCGTCGTGCCGACAAAATCCGCGACAAATCGGCTCGCCGGAAACTCATAGATTTCCGACGGCGTACCCACCTGCACGACCTTGCCGCGATCCATAACGGCGATGCGACTGGACAGTGCCATGGCCTCGTCCTGATCGTGTGTGACCACGACGAAAGTGATGCCGACCTCATGTTGCAGGTCCATCAGCTCGAACTGTGTCTTCTCGCGCAGTTTCTTATCGAGCGCCGAGAGCGGCTCATCAAGCAGCAGCACCTTCGGCCGACGAATCAGCGCACGAGCGAGTGCCACCCGCTGACGTTGCCCGCCGGAGAGCTGATGCGGCTTGCGCCGGCCCAGATGCGCCAGCTGCACCATCTCGAGCGCCTGCTCGATGCGCCGCTTGCGCTCGACGCGGTCGATCCGAAAGCGTCGGATGCCGTAGCCGACATTGCTCTCGACCGTCATGTGCGGGAACAGCGCGTAGGATTGGAACATCATATTGACGGGACGCTCATGCGGCGGCACGTCGCTCATCTCGACGCCATCGATACTGATGTGCCCGCTCGTCTGGCGCTCGAACCCGGCCAGCGTGCGCAGCAATGTCGTCTTGCCGCAGCCCGATGCGCCGACCAGCGCGAACATCTCGCCCTGAAAGATATTCAAGCTGACATTATCGACGGCCGTGACCGAACCGAACGTCTTGCTCACCCCGTCGATGACGATCTGGGGTTTGGCATCCGGATTCGTCCACGGTCGGTCGCTGTCCGCCTTGAGCACGTTGCTTGTCAAGATTGGGCCCCGCAGTTATCCCCGAGAACACATACCGTCAAGTCTCTTCTGTGTCTACTGCGGAGCGACCGGCGGTGTACTCAGAAGTTCCCTGCCGGCGTACTGCGGCGGCGCTGCGGAGCAAAGAACGGTCGCTCCACCACTCGCGCCCTCACCATGCGCCGCTCCCAGACCAATTCCCGGTTCAGGTAGATCTCCGCCCACACCTCCTGGCCGATCTCGAAGTAGGGCGCGGCGAGCATCGCGAGCGCGATGTTGCGCTTACAGGTCGGCGACCAGGCTGCCGAGGTGACGCTGCCGATCTCGCGCCGGCCGTGCCGATCGGCGTACAACAGTGCGTTCTGAGCCGGCTTGTTGCCCGCTACGTCGAGCCCGGCCAACCGACGCAGCGGCGGCGCCAGGCTCTCCTGCAGCAAGGCCCTCCGGCCGGTGAAGTGCCCCTTGCGCAAGTCCACGAGCCAGCCGAGAGCGAGCTCGAACGGGGAGCGTGCCGTGCCGTTGCGCAGGGTGCGCGCGCTCGAGACAAAATCAAGGTTCGGCTGCAAGAAGCCCGCTTCGAGCCGCGCGATATTCAGTGCGCGCGAGCCGATCGGCCGGAGCAGGCGCGTGCGGCCCGCTGCCATCAGCCGGTCCCAGAGCGGCTCGGCGTACCCCGGCTCGACCCACAGCTCGTAGCCGAGGTCACCGGTGAACCCGGTACGCGAAACGAGCAGCGTCATCTCACCGAGCGTGCAGGACCTGGATTCGAACGGCGCGAGTGTTTCGATGCCGCTCAGACCGATCGTGCGCAACACCCAGCACGAGCATGGTCCCTGCAGGGCAAGTGCTGCGATTTGTGCCGTGACCTCTTCGATGTGCACATCGAAGCCGATGCTCGAGTCGAGCAGCCAGTCAAGCTGATGCTCGGCGGTGCACAGCCGGTACTCCGACTCGCCGAGGCGAAAGACGGTTCCGTCATCGATCAATTTGCCGGCATCGTCACACCAGATGCCATAAGCCACCCGACCCACGGGCAGCTTGGCAATATGGCGCGTCATCAGCCGATCCAGATAGCGCGTGGCGTCCGGGCCGGCAATGCGATACTTCACCATCGGCGTCAGATCGTAGAGCGAGGCGCTGTTGCGGATCGCGAAGTACTCCTGCTCCACCGTCGTGAACACATCGACGGTACTGTATCCAGACCAGGGAATGAAGCAATCAACCTGGCTGAATTCACGCATGCGCGCGTGAAACGGCGTATGCAGCAGCGGCTGACGGTAATACGGCTCGCGCTCGGTCAGCATCTCAACGCGCCTCCCTCAACACCTGCTGGGCGGCGTTTCTCCCGCCAATGCCGAGCACGCCGCCGCCGGGGTGAGTGCCGGCCCCGCACAGATACAATCCCGGCACCGGGGCGCGATACTGCGCCGCTCCGATCACCGGGCGCATCGTGAAGAACTGATCGAGTGCGAGCTCGGCGTGGTGCCAGTGTCCGCCGCTGATGCGGAATTGCGCCTCGATATCCGACGGTGTGAGCAGCTCGGTGGCGCTCACCGCGGCACGCACTCCGGGGGCATGGCGCTCCAGAGTTTCAAGAATCAGGTCTGTGAAGCGCTCGCGCGCAGCGTCCCAGCCACCACGCAACTGGTAAGGGGCGTATTGAACGATGGCTGAGAGCACGTGCTTGCCGGCGGGCGCGAGCGCGGCATCGCAACTCGTCGGCACCACCACCTCGAGCACCGGAGTTGCTGAGAATTCCCCGTACTTGGCGTGATTGAACGCGCGCTCGATCGCCTCGGGGGACGGCGCAAGCACCACTCGCCCGCGCGGCATGCCCTCGATACCGGAAAAAATCGGCATCCGCTCGAGCGCGGCATGAAATTTGGCAGTCATGCCATGGGTGCGCAGATGCATGATGCGCCGCACGAAGCCGGTGTCCAGATGTTGCGTGCCGAGCAACTTCAGAAATGTCGTGCGCGGATCCGCGCCTGAGATCACGGTAGCGGCCTGCAGTTGCTCGCCCGATTCGAGCTGCACGCCGCACGCTCGCTCGCCATCTACCAGAATGCTCTGCACCGGCGCATCGGTGCGAATCACCGCACCGGCGGCACTTGCCGCACTCTCGAGCGCCTCGCACAGCGCGCCGAGGCCTCCCTGCGGCTGCGCCAGCCCCTGGCCGGCGGCGCTTTCGGCCGCCAGCCGGTATAGCAAGGTAAATACCGTGCCGGGCGAGCGTGGGCCGTAGTTGGTGCCGAGCACGGCGTCGAAAGCCAGCGCGCCTTTGAGCAGCGGACTTTGAAAATGCTCCTCGAGCAGATCGTGTACGCACATACCGGCGATGCGCAGCAGATCGCGCAGCTTGCGCCGCCCGAGCAGGCGCAGTTTGACTCCCAGCCTCACCATCGTCAGCCGCTCGCGCCACTCGCCGGCGCCGAGCCGCGGCGGCGGGGTCTCGAGCAGCGGCCAGAGCGCCCCGGCCAGGTTATGCATGCGGCCGAGGAATTCGGTAAGCGCCTGTGCGTCTGCGGCGGTGAGTCCATCCGTTGCGCCAGAGGCGGCCGTCTCGATGCGCACTGCGCCGACGTCGGGCGCCAGCGCATAGGTCGGCATGTGCGTGGCAGCCATGTTCAGGCCGTGCCGCGACAGGTTGAGCTCTGTGATCAGCCGCTTCGGCAGCAGATGCAGCAGATGCGCGCCCGCGGAAACCCGAAAACCCGGGGCGAACTCCCGCGTTACAGCTGCGCCGCCCACCCGCTCGTTCGCCTCCAACACCAGCACGGATCGTCCGGCGCGCGCCAGGTACGCCGCACAGACGAGCCCGTTATGCCCGCCACCGACCACGATCGCATCGTAGCGCGCAGTACTCACCGACGCAGATCTCCGAGGATGGCGTTCGCCGCATTGAAGCCCGGCGCTCCCATGACTCCCCCGCCCGGGTGTGTGCTCGAGCCACACATGTAAAGACCTCGGATCGGCGAGCGGTATTGCGCGTAGCCGGGGATTGGTCGGTTGAACAGCAGCTGGTCGAACGTCAGCTCGCCCTGGAAGATGTTGCCCTCGGTGAGACCGACTTCCCTCTCAAGCTCCCAGGGCGTACGGATCTCAGCATGCAGGATCAAGTCCTTGAAGTTCGGACTGTGCTGCGCGATGGCATCGATCACCGTGCTGCCGAATCGTGCTCGGCGCTCTTCAGTCCAGGGTCCTTCGGCGAGCTGATACGGACAGTACTGCACGAAAACCGACATGTAGTGCTTGCCCGGCGGCGCCATGGTGGGGTCGATCTGCGTCGGAATGAGCATGTCGACATACGGCTGGCGCGACCAGCGGCCCTCCTTCCAATCGTCGTAGGCGCGTTCGAGCATCTCAATGGTGTCAGTGACATGCATGTCGCCGCGGATGCAGGGCGCACCGGGCGGAATCGCAGGAAAGCTCGGCAGACCGTCGAGCGCGATGTTGAGCTTGCCCGATGAGCCGCGGATCTTGAAATTGCGCACCTGTGCCAGGAATTCATCCGGCAGGTCACCCGGCGCCATCGATTCGAGGAAAGTGCGGCGGACGTCAAGATTCGACACGACGGTGCGAGCGCGCAGCTCCTCACCACTTGCAAGCTGCACGCCGACCGCACGGCCGTGGCGCGTGAGAATGCGTTGCACCGGCGCTTCGCTGCGGATCTGTCCGCCCAGGGCGCGCAACTCCGCGCTCAACGCCTGAGTGATCGCGCCCATTCCGCCTCGCGCGAAACCCCAGGCACCGACCGTGCCGTCGATGCTGCCCATGTAATGATGCAGCAGGACGTAGGCCGTTCCAGGCGAGCGCGGCCCGAGCGCCGTGCCGATGATTGAGCTACCGGCGAGATGCGCCTTGATGATCTCGCTCTCGAAGTACTCATCGAGCAGATCCGCACAGCTCATCGTCCAGAAGCGCATCGTCTCGGCCATGCGCTCCTCGCCGAGACGGTAGAAATGACGGCCGAAACTAATCAGTTCGCGGATGCCGTGCGGCGTTAGAGTGGTAGGCTCCGGCGGGGCCCGCAGCAGCAGCGGCTTAATGAACATGCAGTGGCGCAGCATGTCGCGCACGAAACGATCATACGCCTCGGCATCCTTGCGCGAGTGTCGGGCAATCTCGCGCCGCAACGCATCATGATTATCGTATAGCGCGAAATAACCCCCGTCGCGCATCAATGTGCAGCCCCCCTCATAGGGGATGATCTGCAGACCATGCGCCGGCAGATTTAGATCGCGGATGATCTCGGTACGCAGCAGCGAGCAGACATACGAACAGTTCGAGTAGGTAAAGCCGCTGTACAGCTCGCGACTGACCGCCGCACCTCCAATGTACGGATTTCGCTCGAGCACCAGCACCTTCAGCCCGGCGCGCGCGAGATAGCAGGCGGCGATGAGCCCGTTGTGGCCCGCCCCCACTACGATGGCGTCATGCGGCTCCCGGGCGGACGAGCGACTCGTCCGCCCGCCCCCGGACGGCGGCGTATCGCTCATGCTTTGGCCTGACGCGATCCATCCAGTTCATTAAGTGTGTCGTCGACGGCCTTCTCGAAGCCCGCCAGCGTGTCGGCGAGACACGATTGATCGTGCGCGGCACAGATGAACCACGGCTCGCGCGAGTCCGGCTCGCACAGCACCCCTTCATCGTGCAGGTGCCTGGCCACCGTGTCGTAGAAGGTGTAGTCGCTGCCCTTCCAGTCGCGATAGTTGCGCGGCGGCTCCTGCGCAAAATACAACCCGCTCATCGAGGGGTGCCCGACGAAGCTGTGCGCAATGCCGCGAGCGCGCAGGATGGCGCTGAGCCCCTGGCGCAGCGCGGTACCATAGCTGGCAATCCGTTCAAGTGCGTCGGTCTCGTCCAGAATCTGCAACGTGCGCTCAGCCGCAGCGAGCGAGACGGCGTGCGCCGTGTAGGTCCCGCCGTGGGCGACACCACGACCGATCTTGCGCATGATCTCTTCGCGACCGGCCAGCACCGAGATGGGATAACCATTGGCAACTGCCTTGGCGAAGGTACACAGATCGGCTTCGACGCCGTAGATCTGCTGTGCCCCGCCGCGAGCGACTCGAAAGCCCGTCTTCACCTCATCGATCAGGAGCAGGACGCCGTAGCGGTCGCAGAGTTCGCGCGCCGCTCGCATGTACGCCGGGTCTGCGCCGATGCCGAGGCAGTTGCCCATGATCGGCTCAATCAGGAGACATGCGATCCTGCCGGCATGGCGCTTGAGGACGTCCTCGAGCTGGTTGGCATCGTTGGCCTGCACGAAATGCGCAAAGCTGCGGGTGCTCAGTGGTACGCCCTGGCTGTACGGATACACCTCCGGCTCGCCCACCTGAGACCACTTGTCCATGGGCGTATACCACATAGCAGCATCGAACAGTCCGTGATAGCTGCCCTCGAGGATCACGTAGTCGTCCTTGCCGGTGTAGGCGCGCGCCAAGCGCAATGCGGCCATCACCGCCTCGGTACCGGAGTTGGAAAAACGCACGAGTTCCGCGGCCGGCACCATCTTGGCAATCCGCTCGGCCACTCGGTATTCGCGCTCGGTGGACAACGCAAACACGCCGCCGACCTGCATACCCTCGCGGGCCGCCTCATCGACTCGAGGATCCGCGTACCCGAGGATCGCCGGCCCGTAACCCAGCCGGTAATCGACGTACTCATTGTCGTCGAGATCGACTATGCGCCCGCCGCGGCCCTGCTTCACGTAGATCGTGCGATCCTCGCCCCAGAAACGGAAGTTGGAGGCGACGCCGAGCGGCAGCCGTGTCAACGCACGGCGGTAGTGTGCATGACTTTTATCGAGGACCCGCGACATTGCCATTCTCCTTCGCCCCGTGGTCCATGCACGGTAGCATTACCCCCCGTAAATTGTCTATATGGATATATAATTTTTTCGCGTATAATTTATAGACCCGTATAAATTAATCCGCTCGAGGCTTCCATGAACACACCTGCCGCCCGACGGACGAGCGAGTCCCCAGCCCTACCGCACGCGCTGCCGGCGTGGTCCTATAACCATCCGGAAATGACGCGTCTCGAGTCCGAGCGCATCCTTGAGCCGAGCTGGCAGATTGTTTGCCACGTGAGCGCGATCGCCAAACCCGGCGATTTCGCGACCTTCGAACTCGGCACGAACAGCGTGGTGGTGACACGCGACGCCAGCGGACAGATCCGCGCGTTTCACAATGTCTGCCGCCACCGCGGCTCGCGACTGCTCGAGGGCACAGGCCACTGTGCCGGGCACATCGTCTGTCCGTATCACGGCTGGTCATATCGCCTGAGCGGGGAGTTGAGCGGAGTGTCCGAGCGCGACAGCTTCCCCGGCCTGGATCGTGCCGAGTGGGGATTGAAGCCCGTGCGTGCACAGCTGGCCCTGGGGTTCGTGTTCGTGTGCCTCGCCGGCGATCCACCGCCGGTCGAGCACACCTGGGGAGCACTCGCCGAGGAGCTGGCCCCGTACCGCATCGAGCAGATGCAGCCACTCGGACCACTGTACATCGAGCACTGGGACTGCGACTGGAAAGTCGCGATGGACAACTATCTGGAGTCTTATCACGTGCCGATCGGCCATCCCGGCCTGCAGCGCATGTTCAGCCCCGACTACCAGGACCAGGTGCTGCTGCCCAGCGGCGTCGCGCGCGGCATCAGTCACATGCGAGAGCAACCCTCTCGTTACTGGTCCGAGCGCTATTACCAGAAACTGGTCGGCACGACCGCCACGGACCTGCCCGAGCCGCTGCGCAAGCGCTGGAGTTTCTACAGCGCGCTGCCGAATCTCGGCATCGACATTTATCCCGATCAGATGGACTTCTTCCAGGTGCTGCCGCGCGGTCCCGGCAAATGCACGATCCGCGGCGGATGCTTCGCGCATCCGGATGCACGGCGCGAAATGCGGGTGCTGCGCTATCTGTGTGCGCGCATCAACCGCCAGGTGCAGCGCGAAGACGAGTTCCTATGCAACCGCGTTCAGCGGGGCCTCGGTTCGCGCGCATACGAGCCCGGTCCGCTATCGCGACTCGAAAGCTGCATGCTGCAGTTCCACGACCTGTTGCGCGAGCGGATACCGGAACTGCGCGAATCCCATGCGCCCACCCACTTCGCCTAACGCGTGACGATCGACACCGAGGCCACCCGCGGCAGCAGCATGGCAATTTCAGCACGGAAGCGCCGCAGTGTCGGCGAGACGGGACCGGCATCCTCACGCTCGACCGGCAGAGCATCGAGGCCGCGCTGGGTCGATTCGGCGAGCGCGATCTCGGCGCCGAGATCTGGACTTGAAGCGGTGCGCTGCGCACGCCGAGCGCGCGCGGCGCGCAGCGCCACGCAGACCAGCCGCGCGCGACCCGGCGCCTCGGGCACCACCTGCAGGAGCCGTGGTCCTTCGGCGGACAGGTCGATCAATTGATTGGGTGGGAGAAAATGCCAGTCGGCCCGATCGTGCTCGAGCCACTGCTCGACGAGCAGCTTCCAGTCGGCCGCCACCGACAGTACCTCGCTGCGCCCAACCTGCAGATCCGGCCAGTCCTGCACCGGCACAGCGGGCGGCGACCCCACCCTCCCGTGCGACTGCGGCGAGCGGACCAGCAACAGCGGGCCGACCTGAGTCAGATCGAGCGGCGTCAGATCACCCCGCGTCGCTCCCTGCACCAGCGCACCGCTGAGATCGTAGACAAGACCATGCGCAACGCAGCGCAACGTCTGTTCCACATGTCCGGCGGGCGCCTCGAGCAACGCGTGCGGCTGACGGCCGCACGCGTTGCGCAGCGCGCTGAGATGCCCGTCCGCAGCGCGCACGAGCAGCACCCGCTCCCACGGCCAGGACGCGGTGAGAAAGTCACCACTGCGCTTCAACTGACTGTCCAGGCCCGCCACCTGCCAGGCAGGCCTGAACAAATGCTCACGCTCAAGCTCGAACAGCGCCGCGCACCGATACGCCCAGGGCGGCAGCGCCCCCTCATCTTCTTCCCGTCGAGCGCCCACGCCCCCGGGCACAGTGCCACGCACCTCGGTCGCAGCGACCACCGGTTGCAGCCGGGTGTCCGCCGCGAATACGCCTGGGAACACCGATGCCAGATAGGCCAGCGTGCGCCGACGCGCCGCCGCTCGATCGATGTCCGCTTCGTCCTGGAAGGCGAAGGTCTGCCACAACACCTCGAGTACCCCGATCAGTCCCAGCGAGATCGCATCGGCGTCCAGATGGTGCAAACCGGCCTCGGCCATCAGCCCATCGATGAGCTCGCGCACCAGGGCGGCGAAATCCTCGTCCTTCTTACCGCAGATCTGCAGGTACTCCTGCCGGGAGCTCGCCTCCCCCCAGAACGAGTACCACACCGACACCTTGCGCGGACTGGCGATCTCCGGGTCGAGGTACAGCTCCACGAGCCGCTCGAGGGCGCGGGCCGGCGCGTGTTTCAGCCGGGACACCTCCCCCAGCACCCGCTCCTCGAACTCGGCGGCAAGGTACGCCAGGGAAGCAACCAGCATGGCGTCCTTGGACTCGAAATAAAACCGCACGATGCCCGGGGACAGCTTGGCGATGGCGACCACCTTCTCGACGGTGGTGCGCGACGGCCCGTACAGATGCAACGCGGAGATACATGCATCGATCAGCCGCTGCCGCTTGCGCATGCGCAGCGCCCGATGCCCCTGGGGAGTCGGATCGGCTTCATGTCCAGTTGACACGGCGGCAACTCTGTCCTGCATAATGGTTTAGGGGGATTTTATCAGCACGCGCAGCATGCATCGCACCAGAAACCCGTGGCGCTGGTTCATCATCCTGCCGCCGCTGCTGTTTCTGCTGATCTTCTTTCTGGTGCCGTTCTTCTTCACCCTGAAGATCAGCTTTGCCGACTCGGTGATCCGCATCCCGCCGTTCACCGACATCCTGACGCGCACGACGCACCACCACCTGCGCCTCGTCATCAGCCTCGCCAATTTCCGGCGCATCTTCACCGAAAGACTCTACGTCCTAGCGTACCTGTTCTCGCTGCGGACCGCCTTTCTCTCGACTCTGATCTGCCTGTTGCTCGGCTATCCGATCGCGTACGCCATCGCGCGCGCCCGGCCTTCGACCCGCAACATTCTCCTGATGGTCATCATCCTGCCGTTTTGGACGTCGTTTCTGCTGCGCGTCTATGCGCTCGAGGCGATCATCGACAATGACGGGCTGCTGAACACCCTGTTGCTGCACCTGGGGATCATCTCCCATCCCCTGGTAATCATGCATACGAATTTCGCCATCTATCTCGGCATCATTTATTCCTACCTGCCGTTCATGGTGCTGCCGATCTTCGCGACCCTGGAGAAGCTCGACACGACCCTGCTCGAGGCGGCCGCCGACCTCGGCAGCCCGCCCTGGCGCACGTTCCTCGACGTCACGCTGCCTCTGTCCATGCCCGGCGTGGCCGCAGGCTCGATGCTGGTATTCATTCCCGCGGTCGGGGAGTTCGTCATCCCCTCGCTGCTCGGCGGGCCCGGCAACCTCATGATCGGCCGGGTGATGTGGGACGAGTTCTTCATCAACCACGACTGGCCGATCGCCTCGGCCGTTGCGATCATGTTTCTGATCGTGCTGGTGGGGCCAATCGCAGTCTATCGGCATTTCAGCGACCAACATTCAGAGAGCTGATCTCGTGCAGCGACGCTACCCCCTGTTTCGCATCTCCGCCCTGTGCCTCGGCATAGCCATCCTGTACATACCGATCCTGGTGCTGATCGGCTATTCGTTCAACGCCTCACCGCTGGTAAGCCTGTGGGGCGGGCTTTCGTTGAAGTGGTACGGCGCCCTGGCGCACCGGACAACGCTACTGCACGCGGCACTGCTGTCTCTTGAAATCGCGGTCACGGCCTCCACGGCAGCGGTCGTCTTCGGCACGCTCGCCGCGATCGCGCTCGTGCGCTTCACGCGCTTCCCGGGCCGCTTTGTGCTGACCGGGATGGTCACCGCCCCACTGGTCATGCCGGAGGTCATCACCGGCATCACCCAGCTACTGTTGTTCGTTTCGCTGCTGCAGACCTTCGGTTGGCCGCATCGCGGGTTTCTCACGATCGTGCTGGCGCACGTCACTTTCTGTATCGCCTATGTGACGGTCACGGTGCGCTCACGACTGCTCGGCGCAGACCGCTCGCTGGAGGAGGCCGCTATGGACCTCGGCTCCGGACCGACACGGGCATTTCTCGAGATCACCCTGCCGCTGATCGCGCCGGCAATACTGGCGAGCTGGCTGCTCAGTTTCACGCTCTCGCTCGATGATCTGGTGATCTCGAGCTTCGTGGCCGGTCCGGGTACCAATACCCTGCCGATGCTCATCTATTCCAAGGTCAAGCTCGGCGTCAGTCCGGTGGTGAACGCGCTCGCCACCGTCATCATCACCGCAGTCGGGGTCTGTGTCATCGGCGCCGGCTGGATGATGCGGCGGGCGGAGCGCCGTCGCGAACTCGAGATGCGCATGGCCGAGCAGGCCAACGCCGCATCCGCGGCAGCCCCGGATGCGGCGCTCGCGCTCAGATCCCCGTCGTGACCCGCATCCAGATGCGCAACCGCAACCGCTCGAGCCGGGCGGAGACCTCGTTCGATTCGAACAGCCGTGCCTCGACCTGCGGCGGCGGGTAGATCGCCGGATCGTGCAGAATAGACGGATCGACGTAGGGATTGGCCGCACGGTTGTCGTTGCCGTAGTGGATCTGATTGGTGATCGCAGCGATCACGCGCGGTCTGAGCAGGTAGTTCAACCACTCGAGCGCGGCCTTCGGATCCGGTGCGCCGGCGGGAATGAGCCACGCATCATAGGAAATATTGGCCCCTTCGACCGGCACGGTGAACGCCAGATCGAGCGTCTTGCCCGCCGCCCGCGCCCGCGCCTCGGCGACCGAGTAGTCACCCGAATAGGACATGGCGATACAGAAGTCCCCGTTGATCAGACCATTCATGTATTCGGCCGAATCGAACGCCCGGATGTACGGTCGCACCGACAGCAGCAGCTTCTCCGCCTTCAAATAATCACGCTTACGGGTGGTATTCGGATCAAGATGCAGGTACACGAGCGCCAACTGCTCGACACCCTCCGGCGAATTGAGGAACGAGACGCCGCAACCGGCGAAGTGCTTCAGCACCTTCGGGTCGAACAACATGCGCAGGCTGTTCACCGGGGCGTTCGGCATGCGCGCCCGGATTGCCGCCACGTTGTAGGCGAACCCATCGATGCTGTGCATGTAGGGCACGGCGTAGAGGTTGCCCGGATCGGCCTTTGCTTCGACGGCCAAGGCGTGCGGGTCAAGGTTCTTCCAGTTCGTGAGCTTCGCCTTGTCGAGCTTCTGGTAGACCCCAGCTCGGATCTGGCGCGCAAAGTAGTCGGTCGAGGCGGTAACGGCGTCGTAGCCCGAATCACCCGCCAGAAGCTTCGCCTCGGCCGTCTGATCGGAGTCATAGGTATCGTAGATCACCTTGATGCCCGTGGCCGCCTCGAAATCGCGTACGGTATTCTTGCCGATGTAGTCGGCCCAATTGTAGATGTACAGGACGCGCTGCCGAGGCGCCTTGGGCGCGGTGCGCGCGCAGCCGCTCGGCGCGAGGGCAACTGCCAGCACGAGGACGGCACGTGCGCAACCGGTAAAGATAGACCTGATTCTCGCGCGCATCTTAGAACTCCTCGCGGGGCGGACCTGGACTCTGATCGTGACGTGGCGCACCGCAGTGTAAGCCGTACGCGCAGCCGCCATCAGCGGATTGAGCGGCACGCCGACCCGGCCAGCGCGGCGCTTGGCCAGGCGGCATTCCCCAGTTTACCGTGCATCGTCCCTTCCCCTGGATCTTGCTGCGCGCCATTGGGCTATCGTATTATCAACGTCATAATATTATAACTCAGGGTAAGCGGAAATCATGACGAGAAGCGCACTGCAGCGTCTGCTGGCTCCGCGTAGCGTCGCTCTGTTGGGCGGCGTGTGGGCGGATGCGGCGGCTGCGGCATGCGGAGCCGTCGGTTACCGCGGTGAGCTCTGGCGTGTCCACCCCAACCGACCGTCGAGCCCCGAGCAGCACTACTATCGATCGGTGGACGAATTGCCCGCAGCGCCGGACGCCACCTTCGTTGCGGCGCCGGCACGTGAGGTGCCCGCAATTGCCGCTGCGTTGGCGCGGCGCGGCGCGGGCGGGTTCGTGTGCTTCGCTGCCGGTTTCTCCGAAGCCGGTAGCGCCGAGGGTCACCAACTCGACGCCGCATTGCGGGCGAGTGCCGCCGACCTGCCGTATTTCGGTCCAAATTGCTACGGCATCATCAATTTCTTCGATCGCGTTGCGCTTTGGCCCGACCAAGTGGTCGGCAAGGCTCCAGAGCGGGGCGTGGCACTGATCTGTCAGAGCGGCACGATCGCACTCAACCTGTTGTTCAACCGACGATCCTTGCCCATCGGCTATGTCCTGACCGTCGGAAATCAGGCGCGGCTTGCCGTGGAAGACCTGATCGAGGCACTCGCCGAGGATGAGCGGACGAGCGCTTTCGGGCTGTACGTCGAGGGCGTCAAGGACATGGAGCGCTTTGCGTGCGCGCTCGACAAGGCCAGAGCAGCCGGCAAGCCGGTCGCTCTGGTGAAAGCCGGCCGCACCGAAGCGGCCGCGCGCACCGCGCACAGCCACACCGGCTCGCTCGCCGGCTCCGATGCGGTCTTCGATGCATACTGCCGGCAGAGCGGCATCGCACGCTGCGACACTCTGGCGACCCTGTGCGAGACACTCAAGGTGCTGCACACCGGCGGACCGCTACGCGGCCGGCGAATCCTGCTCATGGGCGCGTCCGGTGGCGACATGGCCATGGCCGCCGATACGGCCCGAGACCTGCGGCTCGAGTTCCCCCCTCTTCCCGCAGAGGCCACCGCCGGACTGCGCCCGCTGCTCGGCGAGCGCGTCGCGCTCGCCAACCCATTGGACTTCCAAACGCAGATCTGGTTCGACCGGCTGCGCTGCAACGAGTTCTTCGCCCTCACTGCACGCACTGGCTATGATGTCACGGGCTTGGTCGTCGATTGCCCGCCGAGCGAGGAAGCGGATCCGGCCAGTTACCTCGCCGTCATCGAGGAGTTTCAGGCAGCCACACGCGGCGCCGATACGCGCGCGGCAGTCATCAGTTCACTACCGGAATCGCTGCCCGCTCCGGTGCGCGCCAGCTGCCTGGCGGCAGGCATTGCACCCCTGCAGGGGCAACGCGAGGCGCTCGAGGCGCTCGAGCTCGCCGCCGCGGTCGGCGAGGCCTGGATGCACGGGGCACAGGTGAGACTGCAATTGCCGCGGCGGCCGTCGACACAGCACGCAACGACGCTGAGCGAGCACGCCGGCAAGGCGGCGCTCGCCGCCTATGGCGTGCGAGTTCCGCAAGCGCGTGTCGTCCCGGCAGCCGAGGCGGCGCAGACAGCGAGTGCACTGGGTTTCCCGGTAGTGATCAAGGCGAGCGGCGCGAACCTCGAGCACAAATCCGATGTCGGCGGCGTCGTGCTCGACGTGCGCAACGCTCAGGCGGCAGCCGCAGCGGCCGCACAGCTGGCGCACCTCTCAGACGAGCTGCTTGTCGAGCAGATGGTCGCCGACGGCGTCGCCGAAGTGCTCATCGGCATCACGCGCGATCCGCAGTTCGGACTGGTGCTGTTGCTCGGGGCCGGCGGCGTGCTCGCCGAATTGCTCGCCGACACCGTCGTGGTATTGCCGCCGTTCAGCGCCGAGAGCATCGCGCGCGCGCTGCGCCAACTCAGCGTGGCGCGGCTGTTGGACGGCTTTCGTGGCCGGCCCGCCGGTGACCTCGCGGGGCTGGTGGACACCGCGCTCGCCTGCACCCGCTACGCTCAGGATCATCTCGAGCGACTGGTCGAGCTTGATCTGAATCCCGTCATCGTCCGGCCCGCCGGACTCGGCGCCGTCGCGGTCGACGCACTGGTGCGCCTTACTGAGGAGTCCTGATATGCCAACAGTCAGCGAAGTCGCCGGCATTCGCACCGCGGTGCACGGCGCAGTGTTCGAAGTCACAATCGACCGGCCGAAAGCCAATGCCATCGACCTGGCAGCCAGCCGCCATCTTAATCAGATCTTCAGCGAGTTCCGTGACAATCCGGCACTGCGCGTGGCGATCGTCACTGGCGCGGGCGAGCGCTTCTTCAGCGCCGGCTGGGACTTGAAGGCCGCCGCAGGCGGCGAGCAGTCAGATTCCGACTGGGGCAGCGGCGGCTTCGGCGGCCTGAACCACCCGCGCAACCTCGACAAGCCGCTCATCGCTGCCATCAACGGCATCGCCTGCGGCGGCGGCTTCGAGATCATGCTCGGTTGCGACATCATCGTCGCCGAAGAGCATGCCCGGTTCGCGCTGCCGGAAATCAATGTTGGGGTGCTGGCGGACGCCGGCACCATCAAGCTGCGCCGACGCATCCCTTATCACGTCGCGGTCGAGTTTTTGATGACCGGCCGCTGGATGGATGCCGCCGAAGCCAAGCACTGGGGTCTGGTCAACCACGTGGTGGCCCCAGGAGCGGCGCTCGCGAAGGCACGTGAAATCGCCGCCCAGCTCGCCGGCGGCCCGCCGCTGCTGTTCCCCGCGATCAAGCAGCTGCTTCGCCACAGCGAGATGCTCTTCGAGCATCAGGCCTTCGAGCTGCACGACAGCCTCGATGCAGTGCAGAAGGTTCTGCGCTCGGAGGATCTGAAGGAAGGCGCCAGCGCGTTTGCCGAAAAGCGCGCGCCGCGATGGCAAGGCCGCTGAGCGCGGCCGGCGCCGGTTCAGCCGCCGAGCGGACGCAGCAGCGAGCGTGAAATGATGTGCCGCTGCACTTCGCTCGTGCCGTCCCAGATCCGCTCGATGCGCGCGTCGCGCCAGATCCGCTCGAGCGGTAGCTCGCTCATCAATCCCATGCCGCCGTGGATCTGCAGCGCCTCGTCGGCGACCATGGCCAGCATTTCGGTGGCCTTGAGCTTGGCGATCGCCATGTCCATGTCGCCGGCGGTGCCCTGATCGAGCTTCCAGGCCGCCTCGAGCGTCAACAGCTCCGCGGCGCGCAGTTCCACGGCCATATCCGCCAGCTTGAACGCGACACCCTGGAATTTGCCGATCTTCTGACCGAACTGCACCCGGTCGACCGCCCACTGCTTGGCGAGCTCGAGCGCTCGCTCGGCCCGCCCGAGGCAGCCCGCGGCCACCTGCAAGCGGGTGGCTCCGAGCCAGGTGTTGGCCACCTCAAAGCCCTGGTGCAACTCGCCGAGCACGGCCGATCTGGGTACGCGGCAGTTGGTGAAACGAAGGATGCTGTTCGTATAGCCTCGATGCGACACGTTCTGATAGCCCGGCAACACCTCGAAGCCCGGCGTACCCATGTCGATGAGCACCGCGGTGATGAGTCGGCGCGTGCCGCGCTCGGTGCGCTCCTCGCCCGAAGCGGCGAACAGGATCACGAAATCTGCATGGTCGGCATGACTGATGAAGTGCTTGGTGCCGTTGATCACCAGCTCATCACCCTCGACGGTCGCGCTGGTCTTCATGCTGCGCAGATCGGAACCCGCGCCCGGCTCGGTCATCGCCAGGCACTCGACGCGCTCGCCGCGCACCGCTGGCAGCAGATAGCGTTCTCGCTGCTCGCCTTCGCAGGCAAGCAGGATATTCGACGGCCGCCCCACGCAGCCGTAATGCAGCGCATAGCTGGTGGCACCGAGTTCCTTCTCGTAGAGGATCCAGCTCACCGCGTCGAGTCCGCCGCCGCCCACCTCGGCCGGCATGTTGGCCGCATACAGGCCGGCGGCGATCGCCTTGGCCTTGAGCTGCGCGAGCAGCTCCGGACGCACCCCGCCGGTGGCCTCAACCTCAGCCTCGTGCGGATAAAGCTCCCGGCGGACGAAATCGCGGGTTGTCTTAATAATGAGCTGTTGTTCTTCGGTGAGCGAGAAATCCATGACCTCCCCCTTCGCCTGACAAGCCGGCTGACAATTTTATATCACATTGTCATAACAATATAAAAATATTTGCCGAATGGCGCTCATCGGTAGCCGCGCGCCTGCAGATCGAACAGTCGCGCATACAGTCGATCGGCGCGCATCAGTTCCTCGTGACTGCCCTGCTCGAGGATGCGGCCGCGCTCGAGGACCACGATCTGATCGGCCATGCGCACCGTGGAGAAGCGGTGCGAGATGAGAATGACCATGCGTGCGCGGGCAAGACCGCGGACGTGCTCGAACACCTCCGCCTCGGCCTGCGCATCCATGGCCGCGGTCGGCTCATCGAGTACGAGCACATCGGCATTGGCGCGCATCAGGGCTCGCGACAGCGCCACCTTCTGCCACTGACCGCCGGAGAGCTCGCGCCCGTCCTGGAACCACTTGCCGAGTTGCGTGTGGTAGCCCTCTGGCAGAGTCTCGATGAACTCGCTCGCACGGCCCTGCGCGGCCGCTGCGCGCCAGCGCATCTCATCGTCGAAGGCGCGCACATCGCCTGCCCCGATGTTGTGGCCGACGGGCAGCTGGTAGCGAGCGAAGTCCTGGAAGATGACTCCGATGCGCTCGCGTAACCGCTGCTCGTCCCAGTCCGCCAGATCCGCCCCGTCGAGCAGGATGCGCCCGGAGGTCGGCGCGTACAGACGCGTCAGCAGCTTGATGAGGGTGGTCTTGCCCGAGCCGTTCTCCCCGACCAGCGCCAGCGTGCAGCCCGGACGCAGATGCAGCGTGATGCTCTCGAGCGCCGGGGTGTCCGTTCCCGGATAGAGGAAGCTTACCTCCTCGAAGCGAATGCCATCCCCGGGTCGCGGGCCGGCGCTGACCGTCCCGGGCGGTGGCGGCACATAGGTATCCAGATATTCGTACAAAGTGGACAGATAAAGGTTGTCCTCGTACATCCCGCCAATGGCCGCGAGCATCGCCGAGACCGCCGTCTGTCCCTGGCGGAACGCCGCGACGTACATGGTCATGTAACCGAGCGTGATCACCCGGTGCACAGCGCTCAGCGCGATCCACAAGTAGGCCGCATACAGCGTGAAGGTCGCCACCAGTCCGAGCAGAAAGCCCCATGCACCACGACGCAACGTCAAGGCCCGGTCGGCACGGTACAGCCGCTGATAAATGTCCCGGTAGCGCTCGAGCAGTCGTGGGCCAAGTCCATAGAGCTTGACCTCTTTGGCGTAGTCCTCGCGCGCCAGCACCGTCTCCAGATACGCCTGCATGCGCGTTTCGGGCGAGCGCCAGCGAAACAGCCGGAACGCATCGCCGGAGAACTTCGCCTCAGCGATGAACGCTGGCACCCCCGCGAGCAGCAGCGCCAGCACTGCCCATGGCGAGAACCCGGCAAGCATGGCCGCGAAGCTGACCAGCGAGATGCCGTTCTGTCCCAGCGCAAAGGTGCGCGTGACCAGACTCACCGGCCGGGTCGAAGCCTCACGGCGCGCCCGCGTGAGCTTGTCGTAGAACTCCGAGTCCTCGAAATGGTGCAGCTCAAGCGTGGCGGCCTTCTGCAGGATCATCTCGTTGACACGCTGCCCGAGCTGTACGCGCAGCAGCGAGCGCGCAAGCGACAGGCCGCGCAGCGCGGCAGCCAGCGCCGCGACCAGAGCACCCTCGAGCACCACGAGGGTCACAACGCGATCAAGCGCCGCGCCGTCGGCGCGGATTGCGGCCACTACCGCATCAACGATGCGGCCGCCCACGTACGCCGCCGAGACCGGCAGCACTCCGGCGGCGAGAGTCAGCGCAGCGAACACCGCGGTCAGCTTCCGATTGGTCGTCCAAACGAGCCGGACCGCATGGCGGCTGTAGCGGAATACGCCCAGAAAGGCGCGCAGCGTCAGACCCTCGGGGGCCGGCGGGGCAGCGGTCGGGCGAGGGCGAGCGGCAATCGGCATTGGTGCGCAGACTGGCGGCGCCGTGACCCGATTGCAAGCACCGGCGCGCCGAATACGCGGGCCACCGCCCGCGCGCCGTCAGCCAGCTGGAGCGCGGCCGTACTGCAGAGCCCCCCCCCAGGCACACAGCCACCCCTAGACGAGAATAAATATGCTATTCTCGATGGTCTTTGTCACCCGGCCGCACTGCGGCCTCGCGGTCCCCCATGAGCCAGCCCATTCGCAACATCGCCATCATCGCGCACGTCGATCACGGCAAGACCACACTGGTCGACTGCCTGCTCAAACAATCCGGTACGTTCGCCGCGCACGAGAAGCTCGCCGAACGCATCATGGATTCCAACGACTTGGAGCGAGAGCGCGGCATCACCATCCTCGCCAAGAACTGCGCGATCGAGTACCGCGGTACGCGTATCAATATCGTCGACACGCCGGGACACGCGGATTTCGGCGGTGAAGTCGAGCGCGTTCTGTCGATGGTCGACGGAGTGCTGCTCGTGGTCGATGCAGTCGACGGGCCCATGCCGCAGACGCGCTTCGTCACCCGCAAGGCGCTCTCCCTCGGCCTGAAGGCGATCGTCGTGGTGAACAAGATCGACCGTCCCGGGGCCCGTCCGGACTGGGTCGTCGATCAGACGTTCGAGCTGTTCGACAAGCTCGGCGCGAGCGACGAGCAGCTCGACTTTCCGGTCATCTATGCCTCCGCTCTGCAGGGGCGTGCCGGCACCAACCATACTACGCCGGGTGAGGACATGAGCGCGCTGTTCGATGCGATCCTCGCGCACGTGCCGGCACCGGCCGCCGACGAGGCACTGCCGCTGCAGCTGCAGATCTCCACGCTCGATTACAACAGCTACGTCGGCCGCATCGGCATCGGCCGTATCCGCCGCGGCGTTATCCGCCCCGGCCAGAACGTGGTACTGCGATACGGCGAGGAAGATCGCGGCACTGCGCGTATCGCGCAGGTGCTCACGTTCACCGGCCTGCAGCGCCATCCGGTCGAGGCGGCATTCGCCGGCGACATCGTCGCAGTCACCGGCATCGAGACGGTCAACATCGGCCTGACGGTGTGTGACGTCGAGGCGGCCGAGGGCCTGCCGCCGATCCGAGTCGATGAGCCAACGCTCGCCATGAACTTTCAGGTGAACACCTCGCCGTTCGCCGGCCGGGAAGGCAAGTTCGTCACCAGCCGGCAGCTGCGCGAGCGACTGCAGCGCGAACTGCAGAGTAATGTCGCACTGCGGGTCGAGGACACCGACTCCCCGGACGTGTTCCGGGTATGTGGTCGGGGCGAGCTGCATCTGACCATTCTGATCGAGAATATGCGCCGCGAAGGCTATGAGCTCGCCGTGTCACGCCCTCAGGTGTTGACGCATCTGGTCAATGGTGAGGTGCACGAGCCGTTCGAGGCACTCACCGTGGATGTCGAGGAGGCCAATCAGGGCGCGGTCATGGAGGCGCTTGGTCGCCGCCGCGCCGAACTCACGGACATGGCCGTCGACGGTAATGGCCGAGCACGCCTCGAGTACCGCGTGCCGGCACGCGGTCTGATCGGCTTTCAAGGTGAATTCCTCACGTTGACGCGCGGCACCGGGCTGATGAGCCACATTTTCGACGGTTTCGCGCCCGTGAAGGGCGAGATTCCCGATCGGCGCAACGGCGTGCTGGTGAGCAACGAGCAGGGCGAGGCTGTCGCCTATGCGCTCTTTAATCTACAGGAGCGCGGCCGCTTGTTCGTCTCCCCGGGCGAGAAGCTCTACGAAGGCATGATCATCGGCATTCACAGCCGCGACAACGACCTGGTGGTCAATCCCATTAAGACCAAGAAGCTGACCAATATCCGCGCGGCCGGCAAGGATGACGCGATATTGCTCACCCCGCCGATCGAGCTGACCTTGGAATACGCGGTTGAGTTCATCGCCGAAGACGAGCTGGTCGAGGTCACCCCGAATTCCATTCGCATCCGCAAGCGGCACCTGAAGGAACAGGACCGCCGGCGGGCGCAGCGCGAGCCCGGCAGCGATCCGCAGGCGCTCAGCGCGTAAGCTGCCGCTCCATTCGCGCCACCAGCGCCGAAGGAGCGACTTTTAAGACGCGCGAGAGCTTCACCAGCGTGGTGAGCGTTGGCTGGCGGATGCCGCGCTCGATCTGGCTGACGAACGTCCGATCGACGTCTGCATAGAGCGCCAGCTGCTCCTGCGAGATGTTCTGGCGCTTGCGCTCCTCGCGCAATACCCGGCCGAAAACGGCGGGAATCTGATTGACACTGGTATGACGCGGCGCCTTCATGCCGACCTTGCGCAATGCCCTGCGGGCGGCGCGAAGATGCGGGGGACTGTGGGATTTGGTCCACGGGATATAGTCCACAGTGCATGCGGCGTCGGCCGATCGCCCTGACGTCTTGACGGCCAGCCGGCGGCACGCCCATCTCGCCGCGCTGAGTGAGCCGCGGCGCATCCTCACCCCACCCTCGCTCGTCGCATTTCCACCACACACGCGGGTTGACTGCGGCCGGAACCGGTTCGGCGCGTCGCGCTCCAGACAACAGCAAGCTTGCATTCAGCGCATGACATCGATACCATTTGTTATCGATGTCATTGACCCCTCGGCTGGTGAGATCGAATTGCTGCTGTATTGGGGGGAGGCAGCCGCTGTATGTACGCTGACAACGCTCGTCCTGCGCGCCGGCTCTGCCGAGACAAGGCAGAGTCGCACGCCCATCGCGCTCACTTCGCGGCGCAGACGGGCGCTACGGACTTCAGCGCCATTGCGGCGCGGTACGTCCACGCACTTCCACCCCTCCAAGCCCCACCGGCCAGACAGTGCGCACCACCGCTTGCGGTGTATCCCCTGTGAGCTGTCCCTTTCCGCTACATTTCAAGGAGAACCGACCCATGAAAACGCACCCGTTGCCGGCCTACCTGGCCGGTGTGCTGGCCCTTTCGGCCGGCACCGTCCACGCCAAACCGGCCCCGCAGGTCGCCCAGGGGGCAGCGGTAAGCAGCGCGAGCGCGGGCGCCCCCTCGATGCCTACTCTGCAGACGGTGGTGGTCACGGCCACCCCGACGGCCGGGGGCGTGAAGCTGCTGAACGCAAGCTTCTCGGTCACCACTGCGAACCTCTCCCAGATCCACGATGCCATGCCATCGAGCGCGGCCGACCTGCTGAAGATCGTGCCGGGCCTGTGGGCGGAATCGAGCGGCGGCGCCACGGGCGCAAACATTGAACTTGCGGGGTTCCCCGGCGGCGGCGATGCCCCATATGTCACTGCGCAGATCAACGGCTCGCCGGTATTCGAGTCCCCGACGCTCTCGTTCATGGCGAACTCCTCGCTCATCCGTCTGGACGACACGGTGCAGCGCGTCGAGGTCGTACAGGGCGGTCCATCGGCCGTCTATTCGAATGGCCAGATCGGCGCCACGGTCAACTACATCCTGCGACACGGCACCGCGACGCCACATGGCGAGATGGGCCTCACCCTCGGCAGCGAAGGGCTCTATCGCCTCGACGGCTACTACGGTGGTCCGCTGGCCCACCACTGGTACTTCAGCATCGGCGGCTTCTATCGGGAATCGAGCGGCATCCGCAAGAGTCAGTTCCCATCGGACCGCGGCGGGCAGCTCACCGCCACGCTGTACCACACCTGGCATAACGGCAACCTGCTGCTCTGGGGCCGCAGCCTCAACGATAAGAACCTGTTCATCACGGACGTTCCCGTGGCGGTCAGCCCGAACGGACAGAACGTCTCGGCCTTTCCGGGATTCAATCCGCACACCGGCACGTTTGCGGGCGACGCCACGCGCGCCATCACGGTCGAGGAGTTCCCCTGCAGCACTCCGGCACCGAACTGTCAGCCCGGCACCATCAGCGCTGATCTGGCCAACGGTCGCGGCGCCAATATTCACATGTTCGGCGCAGACCTGAACCTGCACCAGGGCGCCTGGCAGCTGAGCGACAATCTCGGCTACACCGGCGGCACGATGCCCACCAACGCGCTGTTCAACAATCTCGCGCCCGAGACCCTGGGCAGCTTCATCGCGAGCGAACTCGCCACGGTCAATGCGCCTGCAGCAACCTCCGGGTCGGTGATGAGCGCCACCGGTGGCGTGCCGTTCACCAGCGGCGCAGGCACTTGGGTCAACGGCGGCGGCGCGGTCGGCATGAACACCGAAGTCGCCTCGCTCGGCTTCTGGATCGTCAGCAAGAAGATCCAGTCCTTCACCAACGACATTCGCCTCAGCCGCAAATTGTTCCACGGCAACACGCTCACCGTCGGCAACTACTTCGCGAGCTATTCGTCGAACGACTCCTGGTACCTCGGCAACAACGAGCTGATGACGGCCACGCCGAACGCCCAGCTGATCAATGTCACGCTGGCGACCAATGCGGGCTGCCCGACGGCAACGACTGCCGGCGGCGCATGCACGGCCTATGTGACGCAGAACGGCATTCTCGGCGGCTCGTTCTACACGCTGCAGGATCGGTACACCGGACGCGACATCGCCGGCTACCTCTCCGACCAGTGGAGCATTGGACCGTGGCTGCTCGATGCGGAGTACCGTCTCGAGAACCACGTCATCGACGGGACCATCGAGGGCAATCAGAACGAGAACCTGGATGGCAATCTGCTCACTCTCTACAACAACAGCGTCAGCGTGGTCACTGGTCAGTGGACTCCCTCGAACTATGACCATACGCTCGGGGCCTGGAGCGTGGGCGCCAACTACGACTTCACCCACCACATGAGCGCGTACGTGCGGGTGAACGGCGGCTATCACTTCCCGAGCTTCGATGACCTGCGCAGCGGCACGCCCGACACGCAGCAGATCAAGAACTACGAAGTCGGCTTCAAGGCGCAGACGAGCAACTTCTTCACGTCCCTGACGCTGTTCCACCGGCAGTTCTTCGGCGTTCCCTTCCAGGCGTTCCTCGCCAATGGATCGCAGGCGACCGCCACCTACGGCGCCAACTCCACCGGACTGCT
Source organism: Pseudomonadota bacterium (assembly GCA_021808195.1). Next base: position 13,386 of record JAKBCE010000031.1, on the reverse strand, counting down.
CTGGTCGGCGGACTGGGAGCCGATCCAGCGACTGCAACTGCGTCTGATCGGGGACTGGCAGGACTCGAAATACACGCACTACTGCACGCAGTTCAACGCAGCCGGGCAGTGCACGGCGAGCAATGACGGCACGTACCTGCAGCGCCAGCCGCGCCTGCAGTTCCGCTTCACGCCGCAGTACTCGCTGCCGCAAACCTGGGGCGCGCTGACCATGTTCTCCACCTACAGCTATATCGATCAGCGCTACTCCAATCCCGGCAATCAGCAGATTCTGCCCTCGTACTACACGCTCGATGCCGGCATCGTCGCGGATATCGGCGCGCACTTCGAGCTGCGGGTGCAAGGCACTAATCTGACCAATCAGATCGGTCTGACGGAGGGCAATGCCCGGGTGCTGACCTCCGGCATCTCCAACGGCTTCGAGATGGCTCGTCCGATCTTCGGCCGCGAGGGGCAGATTCAGCTGAAGTATCTGTTCTGATCACCCCTGGGGTCCGCCCCCGCCGCCGCGCTTCTTGCGAAGCGCGGCGGTTTTTTTGGCGGCGAAGCATGCGGCGGCGCGCAGGGGAGTGTGTGCCTGACGGGACACCGGCGCCGCCATGCCCTTACGCAAAACGCGCAGACGGTCTACCCTAGCCGCCCCTGCCCAGGAGACCGCCCATGCGCTATCGGACACTCGGCAATACCGGCCTGCACGTCTCGGAGATTTGCCTCGGCACCATGACCTTCGGCGGCCGCGGCTTCTGGTCCGCGATTGGCGGTCTCGATCAGTCGCTTGCCGACAGCATCGTCCGCCGGGCATTCGATGCCGGCGTCAATTTCATCGACACGGCCGATGTGTACTCCGAGGGGCTCTCAGAGGAAATTACCGGCCAGGCGATGCGCAACAGCGGGCGTGCCCGCACCGAGATCGTGCTCGCGACCAAGGTGTTCGGCCCGACCGGCCCCGGCGTGAACGACCGGGGAGCCTCGCGCGGACACATCATGGACGCGGTCAAGGCGAGTCTGAAGCGTCTCGGCACCGACTACATCGATCTGTACCAGGTGCACGCGCTCGATCAGATCACGCCGCTCGAGGAAACCGTGCGTGCCCTAGATGACCTAGTCCGCCAAGGTCATGTCCGCTATGTAGGCGTTTCGAACTGGTCGGCATGGACTCTGATGAAGGCACTCGGCATCGCCGAGCGCCACGGCTGGACCCGTCCGGTGACACTGCAGGCCTATTACACCATCGCTGGACGCGATCTGGAACGCGAGCTCGTTCCGCTCCTTAAGGCTGAAAACCTCGGCCTGATGGTGTGGAGCCCGCTCGCCGGCGGCCTGCTCTCGGGCAAGTTCACGCGCGACGGCCAGGGTCCGGCCGATGCGCGGCGTACCGCCTTCGATTTTCCGCCGGTCAATCGCGAACGGCTCTTCGATTGCCTCGACGCGCTGCGCAAAGTGGCCGATGCGCGCGGGGTATCCGTGGCGCGCATTGCGCTCGCGTACGTGCTCGCCAAACCGTTCGTGATGTCGATCATCATCGGCGCGAAATCTCTCGCGCAGCTCGAGGACAATCTGGCCGCCACCGACGTGCACCTCACAGTCGAGGAGATGGCGGCCCTCGACCAAGTCAGTGCCCTGCCGCCGGAGTATCCGGGCTGGATGCTCGAATTCCAGCACACCCGCTCCCGACTGCCGGAGCCGAAAAAATAGCGCCGGCAGCGACTCGACGAGGCGACCGCATCAGTTGAAGGACGGCAGTCGCACACCAGCCACAAGGCTACTGCGCAGCGCGCCGGAGGGCGATACGCAGGTGCCTCGGCGGCTTGATCGCCAGATACACGGTGCTCCACAGCTGCGCGGCGTCAGCCTCAGAAGCATCCGTGCTCGCTGAGCCAAACGGACGGATGCGGTAGCGCCCCGCGTGACAGGTCCACGACCACAGCTCCGTGTTGGCCATCGAGCGGCTTGCCGCAATCACTCGCCAGAGCGTCCGCTGTGCCGTACGCAGCCGCGCTCGTACCGGCGGCGGCAGATCAGTGCGGCGCAACTGTCTGGCCAGACCGGCCGCGAGCAGCGCCTGCTGCCAGGACCACACCACGGTGCCATGGTAGGCGTGTCGGGTAAATTGAGCCTGCAACACGCGCGGCGCGAAAACCGGATTCGCCACGACCAGTCCGGCTCCGGTGATCAGCCCGGCCGGGAACGGCCGCATCAGCACCGTGACCAGCCGGGCCAGCGCCCGCGCGGTCGGCTTGCCGAACAGCAACAGGTAGCCCACGTCCGAGTGCATCACGGGGACGGGCTTACCTGCACGGGTCAGCGACAGCGCGGGGAACCTGACCGGACCCTGGCTGAGCGCCAGCACTGCCGGTCGCGCCGGCACCCCATCGACGGCAGCGTAGCTGCGCACCGCCCGCACGGCAGCGGCGTGCGGCACCACGACTTGGAACCATTGGGAGACATGACGGCTCCAGACCCGCGCCATGCCTGCCGCCTCGGCAAACCGCGGACGCTCGGCGACGGTCACGTATGGAGCGAGCAGCCCGCTCGCGTACAACCGCGCGATCGCCGTGAGCGCCGCCGGCACGAGCGCCGCATTCACGTCGTAGGGGTAGTACCCACCGCCGAGGCCGGTCGGGCTGTCACGCCAGTCACCCACCGCAATGCCCGGCTTCAGACCAATGAGGTGGCGCCGGCTCGGGTCGCGGGCAAACGGCGTGGCGCTCGCGAGCACGTAGCGCAGGTTCCTCACGAGAGCCGCGCCGTGCGTTCCCAGTCGCTGCTGCGGTCCGCCGACCGGAGCAGCCAGGAACGCTGCCGCCTGCGAGCGTTCGCGCCGATTCAACAGCCAAGCCGCCGCATCGGGTGCCAACATGTAATTCTCGTCGACCATCAGATACGTGTAGCTCGGCGCAGCCGAATGCAAGCCGCGCTTGAGGTTCTCGAGCACCGCTTCCTCGCCGATGTCCTCCTCATGGGCCACCTGGCCATGCGCAGACAAACGCGCCAGCACCGAGTCGAGCGCGTCATCAATTGCTCCCGCCGTGAGCGCCGGCATCAACAGGCGCAGGCTCATCAACGTGTCACGGCCGAAGTAGGTATCGAAGCGCCACGACCCGGCCAGAAATTTCTGCCTGTATGCGAGGAATGTAAGCGTGTCACGTGCCGCACGGCTGCCGGCGCGCGGGTGACGCAACAGCGCCCGTCCGGCGAGCGGACTCAACGGTGGCTCGCCGGTAAGGCCGGTGATGCGAACGCGGATCACGCCGGCTGAGTCGCTCAACATGCGCGTGCCCTGCAGTCGACCGCGCAGAACCCGCAGCCGCAGCTGGTAGCTCAGCGCGCCATCGAGGCGCTGGCGTACCCAAACGATGCGCTGAGCACCGCTGCGCGGCGCGACTGCGATGCCCGGCGGCAACCTGCCGAGTGAGCCGTACTCGCGCAGCACTCGGATACTGGAGAGCACCGCCCGGTGCACCTGCAGAGCCGCAGCACCGTGCAACTGCACGACCGCGGAAATGCCATAGAGCGGCCGGCCTTGCCGATCCACGGTGCGTACCGGCCGGGGGCGGCCAAGCAGTTGCCAGCGTACCGGATTCGGCTCGCGCGCGAACCAGATGCCGACGCCACTGTCCCCGGCTGGAAAGGCCACGATGAGCCGCGGATCGGGGCCGGAGCGCAGCACCAGGTCAGCCGCCACCGGCCCCTGCCGGTAAAACTCGTTGAGAAAGCGGCCCTGGCGGACCGTGAAGGCCAAGGGGTGCGGTGCAGCGCCGGCCGTCACCAGCAGCCCCGACGAGGCGGCCGCCAGCAGCGCGGCGATCAGGCGGGCTGGCAGGGCACTGCGATCAGGCATGGGTATCGTCCTCAAGCGGAGCGGGCATTCGGGAGTCGAAGCGCGGTTGCAACGCCCTCATGACATGGATATCATCGGCCTAATGATATCGATGTCATTTGGCCCTGACAAATGCCATTCGGTCGCGCACAGGGGCAGATCAAGATGACACCTCGGATGGCGGATGCGGCAGGAACGGAGCAGGAGGGGACTGAGCCGACCGGGTGGCGGTTGACTCGTGCGAGCGCCCCTGCGGCGGCCCATTGCGCCGCAGCGCCGAGCGCGAGGTGTTCCACTGCCGACCCATACCTATGAGCATGATACTGATGAAACCCTTCCTGGGGGCCCGGCGCGCGCTGGCCTGGTGCGGCCTGCTCGCACTTACCTGGGGCGCATGCGCTGGCGCCGCACAGCCCTACTATGCAACGCCCGCTCAGCTATTCGGTCCGCTGTTCGTGCGGGTGCAGATGGACGCGGTGTTCCCGGACGGCAAGACCTTCGTCGATGCCGTCCCGAAGGCGGCCCCGCGGGTCATTTTGCAACGCTTTCGCAAAAGCAACCCGCAGACGCGGGCCGCGCTGTTGCGATTCGTCGAGCAGAACTTCACGCTCCCCGCACCCGATCGCACGCGAGTCCCAAAGAGCGCGACGATGCAGGCGCACATTGCGGCGCTGTGGCCGCTGCTCACCCGCCCGGCGCTCGTGCCACCGCTGTACTCCTCACTGCTGTACGTACCCAAGCCGTACGTCATTCCCGGCGGACGGTTCCGAGAGTTCTACTATTGGGACTCGTATTTCACGATGCTCGGGCTCATCCCCGATGGACGCACGGCCAGCGCGCGGGACATGATCGATGACTTCGCGTATCTGATTCGCACCTATGGCCACATCCCAAACGGAACGCGCACCTATTATCTGTCGCGCTCCCAGCCTCCCGTTTACTACTTGATGATCGCCCTGCTGGATCGGCGCGATCCGGCGCGGGCCTGGGGCCATCATCTCGCCACGCTGCGGCGCGAGTACGCGTATTGGATGCGCGGTGCAACCGGACTGCGTCCTGGGCAAGCACGTCGCAACGTGGTGGTGATGCCCGATGGAGCGCTTCTCAACCGCTATTGGTCGGCGGCCGACACACCGCGCGATGAATCTTATCGTGACGACGTGCTGCTGGCGCGCGCCTCCGGCCGAACGCCCGCAAAGGTGTACCGCGACCTGCGGGCGGCGGCAGAAAGCGGCTGGGACTTCAGCTCACGCTGGCTTGGCGATGAACACCACCTCACCACCATCCGCACCACCGACATCGTACCGATTGACCTGAACAGCCTGCTCTATGGCATGGAACAGGCGATCGCTCGCGGCTGCGCCGCACGGCATGATCGCTCCTGCGCCCGGACGTTCGCTGCGCGGGCGCGCCGACGCCGGCGAGCCATTGACCGCTATCTGTGGAGCGCCCGAGATGGTTACTTTGCTGATTACGACTGGCGTACCGGCCAGCGCAGCACGGAACTCACCGCCGCAACGCTGTACCCGCTGTTTGTTGGACTCGCCACGGCGCCGCAGGCAAATGCCGTGGCCACCGCCACCCGCCGGCGGCTGCTGAAACGCGGCGGCATCGTGACTACCACGCTCGTCACGGGCCAGCAATGGGACGCGCCGAATGGCTGGGCACCACTGCAATGGATCGCCATCAAGGGACTACGCCGCTACGACCACGCCCGCCTCGCGCTGGGCATCGCTCGCCGCTGGGTCGGCACGGTCAGACGCGTCTACCGGCACACCGGCAAGATGGTGGAAAAATATAACGTCGAGCAGGACCTGCCCGGCGGTGGTGGGGAATATCCCCTCCAGGACGGCTTCGGTTGGACAAACGGCGTCACCGAAGCGCTCCTTACTCTCTACCCGCAGCTCACTCACGTCTCGGCCGACGGCGCGCGCTGACCCCCCTCTGCGCGCCTTCGCCAGACTCCCGGACAAGGATGTCCGCGTAGTCTGGTCCCGCCACAGTTCCGTGCGACACGCCACCCTCGGGCGCTCCATCGGCGCAAGCTGATCTTTGTATTCTGTCGTTCTGCCGAATACGGCTGGCCTGCCCAGGCAAGCATCGCTAAGATCGATTGTCTCTGGCGCCCGTCTTTATTCTTGCGATGGAATTACGGCCACTGACGGGGCTGGCACCAAGGAGTCCTACTCTTGCCGCTCATGATGCGTTTGTCAAGAAATGTGAAGAAATGCGTCTACGCCCGGCAGGACAACGCACGAATCCTTCCTCTGCTGTTGCTCGCGCCGGCTGCCGCGCTGCTCGCTGGCTGTGGTGCCACGAGTAACAAGAAGGCAGCGCCGGCACCCGCAGTGGTCTCGGTGGTGAGCGTTCATCCGCAGCAGGTCACCCTGACAGAGCAGTATGTCGGACGCCTGTCCGCCTACCGCGAAGCGAACGTACTGGCGCGGGTGGCCGGCGTGTTGTTGAAACGTCGCTATACCGAAGGTACCGAGGTAACAGCAGGGCAACCTCTCTTTGAGATTGATCCGGCACCGTACCGGGCCGCCCTCGACGCGGCGCTTGCCACGCTCGCTCAAGCCAAAGCCAATGCTGCCAACGCCGCCGTGACGGCACAGCGCGACCGGGTACTGATCCGCGACCACCTGGTCTCCGAATCCCAGCTCGATACCGATCAGGCGGCTGAGCGCTCCACCGCCGCGCTCGTCAAACAGGCGGCGGCGAACGTGGAAGCCGCCCGCATCAATCTCGCCTACACTGACGTCACTTCCCCGATTGCCGGGATCGCCGGTGAACAACAGGTCACCGAGGGCGCATTGGTCGGTCAGGGCACCCCGACGCTGCTCACCACCGTAGATCAGATTGACCCGATTTACGTCAATTTCAACGAGCCTGCAGCGCAGCAGGAACAACTGACGGCGCGGGCACAAGCCGGCCGCATCACACTCGCCGGTGCGCACGCACCGGTGCAACTCACGCTGCCCGACGGCACCCCCTACGGCCGGCCCGGCGCGCTCGATTTCCGCGCCGCCAGCGTCGACCCAACCACGGGCAGCATCGTGCTGCGCGGGGTAATCCCCAATCCCGACGGCCATCTGCTGCCGGGGATGTTCGTGAACGTACGGCTGACCGTGGGCACCGCGATGCGCGTCTTCCTAGTGCCGCAGGCAGCCATCCAGCGGGACAGCACGGGCAGCGCCTACGTCCTCACCGTCAATGACAACGACACTGTGATGAAAAAGCCGGTCGCGACCGAGGGCACTTCAGGCGCGAACTGGATCGTCTGGCGCGGTCTCGCCAATGGCGATCGCGTCATTGTCTCGGGCATTCAAAGCGTGCTGCCCGGCGGCAAAGCCACGCTGCGGGACGAGCGCCGCGCCCCCGCCGTCACTCGCTAGCCAGGAGCCGCGCGTGCCTCAGTTTTTCATCGACCGCCCGGTCTTCGCCTGGGTCGTGGCGATCCTGATCTGCCTCGGCGGGGCGATTGCGCTCAGCCGCCTGCCGATCGACTCCTATCCCGACGTCGCCCCGCCGCAGGTCGTGATCACCGCGAGCTACCCGGGCGCAAACGCCAAGACCGTCGAGTCCACCGTCACCCAGGTCATCGAGCAGCAGCTGACCGGCATCGACAATCTGCTGTACTTCACCTCGCAGTCGAGCTATGGCCAGTCGCAGATCACCCTGACCTTCGCCACGGGCACCGATCCTGACATTGCCGAGGTCCAGGCACAAAATCGCGTCGCGCTCGCCGCGCCCCAACTGCCCGCGGAAGTCAATCAACAGGGCATCCGAATCAACAAATCGAGCGCCGGGTTCCTCGCAGTGCTCGCCTTGCGCTCGGGGCCGGGCGGGCCCGATCGGGCCGAACTGAACCATCTGGTCGCAGCGCACATCCTCGATCAGATCGCACGCATCCCAGGCGTCGGCGCGGCCAACCTGTTCGGCTCGGACTATGCGATGCGCATCTGGCTGAACCCGAACGAGCTGCACGCCTACAACATGTCTGCCTCGACGGCGCTACAGGCGGTGCAAGGCCAGAACATCCAGATCGCCTCTGGCTCGATCGGCGCCGCGCCGGCCGTCCCCGGCCAGCAGACCACTGCAACCGTGACGACTCAAGGCTGGTTCAACCGGCCGGCGCAATTCCGCAACATCCTGCTGCGCACCAACCCCGACGGCACCTCGGTCTACCTGAAGGACGTCGCTCAGGTGCAGCTCGGTCTGCAGGACTATGCGTTCGCCGGCACGGTGAACACGACGACCGTCGCGCCGTTCGGCGTGCAGCTGCTGCCCGGCGCCAATGCGCTTACGGTCATGAAGCTCGTGAACGCGAAGATGCGCCAGCTGCAGAAATCCTTCCCCACGGGCGTCACCTGGTTTGCGCCGGTCGACTCGACGATTTTCATCAAAGCGGCGATCAAGGACGTCGCCATGACGCTGCTCGAGGCGTTCGTACTGGTATTCATCGTCATGCTGGTGTTCCTGCAGAGCCTACGCGCTACGCTGGTGCCGATGCTGGTGGTACCGACCGCGCTGCTCGGGGCGATGATCGGGGTCTACGCACTCGGTTACTCGATCAACCAGCTGACGCTGTTCGCGCTGGTGCTCGCCATCGGCATCGTGGTAGACGATGCGATCGTGGTCGTGGAAGCCGTCGATCGGATCATGCGCGAGGATCATCTGGCGCCGAAGGAGGCCACGCGCAAGGCGATGCGCCAGATCACCGGCGCCATCGTCGCGATCACGCTGGTACTTGCGGCCGTGTTTATTCCAAGCGCGCTGCAGACCGGCAGTACGGGCGTCATCTACCGCCAGTTCGCGCTCACCATTGCGCTGTCGATCGCGTTTTCGGCGCTGCTGGCGCTGTCGTTCTCGCCCGCATTGTGCGCATCGCTGATGCGCCCGGAGCATTTGAAGGCCAATGTGCTGTTCCGCAGTTTCAACCGCGCCTTCGAGAGCACACGGGCGGCGTATGTGCGTCGCGTCTTTCAATCCGTCGCGCATCTGCCGCGCTGGATGACGGGCTTCGCAGTCATGCTCGCGCTAGGGGTATTCCTGTTCGTGAAGCTGCCTGGCAGCTTCGTACCCGATGAGGATCAGGGGGACATCTTTGCGAGCGTGGAGCTACCGGCGGGCGCGACGCTGCAGCGCACCGAGGCGGTGCTCCATCAGATCTACAAGATCATGATCAAGAATCCGGCGGTGCACGACGTCTTTCAGATCGCCGGTACCGGCTTCGCCGGCAATTCGGAAAACGCCGGCCGCGCCTTCATGCATCTGGTGCCGTGGAGCGATCGTACCGAGACGGCCAACCAGGTGATCCGTTGGGCGAACCGGCAGGCACACAAGCACATCCACGACGCGAAGGTGTTCGTCGTGAACAAGCCGACCATCCAGGGCCTCGGCCAGTTCGGCGGCTTTGATTTCTACCTCGAGGACCGAGCCGGTCTCGGGCGCGAGGCGCTGAATGCGGCGGCGGACACCCTGATTGCGAAAGCGAACGCTGATCCAAAGCTCTACAACGTGCGCATCAACGGGCTCGCGCCGGAACCGGAGCTGCGCCTGCACGTCGATCGGGTGCAGGCGCAGTCGATGGGCGTATCGGTGCAGCAGGCCTATCAGGCGATCCAGCTGATGCTCGCCCCGGTGTTCGCGAATGATTTCATCTACGACGGTCGCGTCGAGCAGGTGCTGGTGCAGGCTGCGGCGCCGTACCGCATGGGCACGCGCGATCTGCAGCAGTTTTATGTGGACAGCTCGGGCGGATCGATGGTGCCGTTGTCGGATTTCGTGCAGAGCCACTGGACGGTGGCCGCTCCGGCGCTGACGCGCTACGACGGCTACCCGGCGGTCGAAATCCTCGGCTCGGCGGGCCAGGGGTACAGCTCGGGACAGGCCATGAGCGAGATGCAGCGGCTCGTCACGCGCGATCTGCCTGACGGCTTCGGATCTGACTGGGCCGGGCAGTCGCTGCAGGAGATGTTCTCCAGTGCGCAGGCCCCGATGCTGTTCGCGCTGTCGATTCTGGTGGTGTATCTGGCGCTCGCAGCGCTCTACGAGAGCTGGAGCATTCCCGCGGCTGTGCTGCTCGCCGTTCCCATCGGCCTCATCGGCAGCGCCGCCGCCGCGACCTTACACGGCCTGCCGAATGACGTGTTCTTCAAGATCGGTCTCATCACCATCATCGGCCTGACCGCCAAAAACGCCATTCTCATCGTGGAATTCGCCGTTGAGCTGCAGCGCCAAGGGCGCAATCTGCATCACGCCGTGCTGGAAGCGGCAAGGCTGCGCTTTCGCCCCATCATCATGACCTCGTTCGCCTTCATCCTCGGGGTCTTTCCGATGGTGGTCTCAACCGGAGCCGGGGCCAACGCGCGACACGATATCGGCACCTGCGTGGTCGGCGGCATGCTGACTGCGGTGGTGATCGGCGTGTTGATCATCCCGTTGTGTTACGTAGCAGTACGACGCCTGCTCGGCGACAACCTCGACGCACCCGAGCAGATCGAGACTACGCCGCCGCCGGGCGCACCGTGAACCGCTGCCACAGATAGTAGACCGGTATCCCGGTCACGATCACCAGCAGCGTCACACCGGTGTCGCGCGGGTCGGTGATCAGCGCATTAGTGAGCATGCCGAGCGAGGCGAGCAGAAACACCGCTGGCACGAGCGGATAGCCCCAAGTGCGGTACGGCCGCGGCAGATCCGGGCGTGTGCGGCGCAAGACATATACACCGGCAACGGTGAGCACGTAAAACGGCCACAGGCCGAGCACGAAGCGGGCAGCGAGCTGCGCAAAGTCGTTTTCCATCACGAACACGCAGCCGAGCGCCGTGGCGATCCAGATCGCCACCGACGGACTGTGAAAGCGCGGCGAGACTCGCCCGATGCTGCGAAACAACAGTCCGCGGTCACCCATCGCGAAGATGACGCGCGAGCCGGTCATGAGTGAGGCGTGCAGGCCGCTGAAGGTCGAGAGCAGCACCACGGCCGCAATGACCGCCGCGCCGGCACCGCCGATGAGTGGAATGTGCTGCGCAACCGTAGTGGCCACCAGGGAGGCGTGCGCGATCTGCCCGGCAGGCAACGCGTACCAGAACCCGAGGTTGACCACCAGATACACGAGCATCACGCAGCAGGTTCCAATGATCAGCGCCAACGGCAAGGTGCGCTGGGGGTCTGCGACCTCACCCCCCATGAACGACAGGTCGGCCCAGCCGTCGTAGGTCCACATCACGGGCACCAGTGCCGTGGCAATCAATGACAGCTGGGCCCCGCCCTGCCAGATCACGCGGTGCCCGGCCGCCCCGCCGTTTGACAGCGCGGTGAAGGCCAACAAACCGAGCACGAGCAGTGCGCCGTATTTGGCAACGGTAGCCGGCGTCAGCACCGCGACCGCGCGCTTGACGCCCACGTAGTTGATCGTTCCCACCGTGAAGATGGTGGCCGCCGCCACCAGATGCACCTGCTCGGGGCTGAGCGGAATGAAATAACCCAGATACTCGGCGAAGATGGTGGAGGTCGCCCCGAGCGCCGAGGCACGAATGACGGCGAGTTCCGTCCAGCCGAATAGGAACGCCGGCAGCGGGCCGTACGCCTCGAGCAGATAGGCAAAGATGCCGCCCGAGCGCGGCAAGGCGGCCGCCAGTTCGGCCACCGATAGCGCTCCAGCGAGCGCCACGACGCCGCCGAGCACCCAGCACAGCATGGCCGGACCTGGCGAGTGCAGCAGGGTCGCGACGGTGGCCGGCACGCGAAAGATGCCGCTGCCGACCGTGACCCCAACCAGCACCGCCACCGCGCTCCACAGCCCGACGGTGCGCGGCATGCGCTCGCCCCAGGGATCAGCCGTCGGGGTCTGCTCGTCGCCACCGAGTCGCGCCACGGGGATCCTCCGGTAAATTCCCGCAGGATAGCAAACGACGGCTGGCCGGAGCGGGCCTCAGTAGCGGCGGGCTAGCGATTCGATGTCGGTGCGTTCCGCACCAATTGCCCGATACAACGGCACGTGGCGCCAGCGAGGCCCGCCGTTGACGATGGCCGAGAAGGCGATCCAGCCGCCATTGCGCTTGCGCAGGTAGCCGGCGATGCCGCACACCGAACGCGGATTATCGAGCGTGCCGGTTTTCAGCGCTACGCGGTTCAGCCACGCCGCATTGCCCTGCCGCAGGAAAACAAACGGCGCGTCGTACGGGCTCACCAGGCCGGCGTAGAAGGCGGCGAAGCGCCGCGTATCGTGGTATTCGTACGTCAGCAGCCGCACCAGATCGTTCGCCGAGAGTCTATTGCCCGTGGTGAGGCCACTGCCGCTGTAAATCGGTGGCGGCCCCACGGCCGGCGGGTCGCCATACTCGGTGCGCGCGATGAAATCGGACAACATCCGGCTCGCTGAAGCGAGCGTCTCATGCGGCTGCCTCACCGCGCCCATGTCGAGGGTCAGCACGTCGGCGATGTAATTATTGGAATACTGCAGCATCCGCCACAGCTGCTCGCGTACGAGCAGACCATCGACCCGCGCCAGCAGATGCGCCGCGGGAGGCGCCTGCTCGAAACGCACCACGACCGGGCCCTCAACCCGCACCCCAATCTCGCGCAGCGCCTCGCGCAAGAGCAGTCCGGTGCCGCGTGCCGGGTCGGACATCGCGCGATAGACGCGCTGGCCATCGCCCATCGGCACATCACCGCCGACGGCCAGCGTGTCCTCACCGTTCTGGGTACGCCGTTCCACCCAGAACGTCTGGCGGGCCCCATGCGCAACGGTGCGGATATGGCCGATCACTGCGATCGGCAGATGAGTCACTCCGCAGCCACCCACGCGGGCATCGTGCCACGGCGAGGTCGGCACCACCCGCACGCACCAGGTCCCGAAATCCACACCGACCGCCGACAGCGGCGCATTGTAGGCATTATCGCTGCGCAGCAGCGCCGCACAGCGATCGTGATTGCCGCAGGCCATCGTGCCAAACGGCAGCGGATCGACGAGCAGCGCCCCGGTTACGGTGTGCAAACCCGCGCCACGCGCTTCGGCGGCCAGTTCCCACAGGGAGCGATCGTCGAGCGACGGATCGCCCGCGCCCGCCAGAATCAAATTGCCCCGCAGTACCCCGGCCTGAATCGGCTGCGCCGACAGCAGGCGGGTCTGAAACTGTTCATTCGGCGGCCATTCCTGCAGCACCTGGGCCGCAGTGGCGAGTTTCGTCAAGGAGGCAGGAGTGAGGCGACGGTCAGGATCGAGCTGCTCGATCACCCGACCGGTGTCGAGGTCGACCGCCATAGCGGAGACCAGGGCGCCCTGGCGCTGCAGCCGCCCCAATGCCGCCCACTCGGCCTGAGCGGGCAGGGTCGCTAGCAGCGAGAACGCCGCAAAAAGGAGTGCGATGGATCTCAGGCGCATGTGACCCCATTATGGTAATCAAAACTCTCGCCGGGAGGGAGGCATGCGGCGCACAGACTGGGCGCAATGGGGGCGCTGGGCCGTCGAATTCCAATTTCGATGAGAGTCCGGTCCGCTGGCGTGAGACTGGCGCGCCCGGAGAGATTCGAACTCCCGACCTCATGGTTCGTAGCCA
>JAKBCE010000083.1 GCA_021808195.1 Pseudomonadota bacterium | reverse complement strand
TGGCCGAACAGACCATTGGCCTCCTCGTTCCACCAGCCCGTCGGCCAGTTGCCCGAGGTATTCGGGTCGGTGATGGTCTCGAACGTCTCGTGCGACAGGACACTGTCCGTGGAGTCCACCAGCTGACCGTTGCCGGTGTTCGGTCGCACCGAGCAGCCGCTCACGTCCTGATACGGCTCCACCGTATACAGCGCCAGCGTCGAGTTGGGGAACACCGAGGCATTGTGGTACGCACAATAGTTGAAGGTGCTCGGATTGTCCGGTGAGTAGCACTGCCCGGAGGGCTGGCACTCATCCTGACCCGGCGGCAGGAAGATGTCGTAGATGGCGTGAAAGCCGGTCGGCAACCCGAACGCAGTCGTCACCTCGTAGACGATTTCCTGCATCTGGAAATCCGACAGCGCGGTGCCGGGCGTGAGGCCGTTCAGCGTCACCATGATGGCCTGTGGAAACACGCGGTACCGATCGCCGTCGTAGGCCTTCACATACTGGTCGGTGATGTGAATCATCTGACTGCGACCGAGATCGTGCAGGAAGCCAGCCGGATCACCCCAGCACGAGGCGACGGAGTTGCATGACCCGTTGGTCGTCGTATCGACGTAGATCATGTACTCTGTGGCCGTCTGAACCGTGTGTCCGCCGTGGTACTCCAGAGTGCCGGGATAGCGGGTGCTCTTATTGTTGTCCTGCCAGTTCCCAGACGAATCCCCGGGACCGCCCCCGCGCATCTCGAACCGCTGCGCGCTCTGCGCCATCCGGCCGGCCGCCGTGTTGGCGTACAACACGTGCGGAATGCCTTGATGCGCCTGCGCAACGACGCTCGCTGCGGCGCCTGAGAGATCCACCGTCAGATGCAGCGCCTGCTCGGCGGCCTGGACCGGCGAGCAGGTCAGCACCGTCGCAATCGTGCCGGCCGCCGCGGCCAACGCGAAGGACCATAAACGCGACCTTTGCATGGAGTGACTCCTCATTTGTTATTTCCATTCGAACCGGAGAGCTTCGTTGTTGTTGTTCAACATTCAGCCCGTTGTTATTGCAGACACCCCGGAGAACGCCTGACGCAGAGAATCGCAAGTGATGATCAGATCGACATTGGAAGCACTGGTTTTTCTGTGTATCAGTGCATCTTCCCCGAGAGATGCTGATCGAGCATAGGCGCCGCATTCCGCGCCTGTCAAGTTTGACACTTATGTGTCAAACGGCACCCCGCTCGACGTGCGCACACGCCCCTCGGCGCGCATCAAGGCGCACCGCGTGAGCCACCTGCAGAGGCAGGAATATATCCCCGAAACGGCAGTCGCAACACCTGCTCGCAGCGCGCAGCGCGGCCGCGAAATGCACCTCGGCGGCCGGGCGCTCGCATGACCGGCAGACCTCGGCGACCGTTGCGCCCGCCCCCCGCCGTTGCTACGCTGCAACGGACCCGCCTCTGCGGCGGAGCGCGAGGACGCGCACATGATTTACGTGGCGATTCTGGTGGCTGCCGTATTCCTGCTCATCGCCTTTGCGGTCGAGCAGCTCGATCGAGCCTCCGGGCTGCCCTCGGTCGTCGTGATGATCGCGCTCGGCCTGCTGGCGCAACCGCTGCTTCAGGCCGCCGGGTTCGTCGTGCGGGGCATCACTACGATCGTGCCCGTCGCCGGTGCCGTCGCGCTGGTGCTGATCGTGCTCGAAGGCGCCCTCGACATCGAACTGCGGCGCGAACGATTGAAGCTCGCCGCCACCGCGCTCGTCATGGCGACGCTCGCGCTCCTGTTCTACGGCGGGGTGTTCATGCTCATCGCCGCCAAGGTGCTCGGGCTCTCCTACGTCCAGGGCGCGATTCTCGCCACTCCGCTCGCCCTGATCAGCAGTTCGGTCGCCATCCCCGCCAGCCGCAATCTCGGCCCGCATGCCCGCGAGTTCGTCGTGTACGAGAGTTCCACCTCCGACATTCTCGGGGTGCTGGTGTTCTTCGCGCTCGTGCACTCCGGTGGGACGCTGCCGGGATTTCTCACCGGGCTTGCCGGCGGCGGCGTACTCTCGTTGCTGCTGGCGGCGGTCTGCTCCGTGGCGCTCGTGGCCATCTCCACGCGCGCCACCGCGCACGTGCGCTACATCCCGCTGCTCGCCGGACTGTTCGCGCTGTACGCCGCCGGCGAGCTGCTGCACCTCTCGCCGCTGATCATGGTGCTGCTGTTCGGACTGATGCTGAACAATCAGGCGGTCCTCGCCCGCATCCCGGGGGTGGCGCGTATCGCCGAGAAGATCTCGACCCAGACGGTCGGGGAGCTGAAGGTGCTGGTGCAGGAGCTGACCTTCGCCGTGCGTGGATTCTTCTTCTTCGTGCTCGGGTATTCGACGAAGCTCATCGACTTCACCTCGCTGCGCGCCTGGGCGGCGGCCGCGATCATCCTCGCGGTCATCTACGGACTGCGCTTCGTGATGCTTCGACCCTTCGGACGCACACTCAGCGCCGAACTCACCTGGCTCGCCCCGCGCGGCCTGATCACCACCGTGCTGTACCTCGAAGCGCGCCGCACCCTGCACCTGCCGGCCTATCTGGACGGCACGATCCTGCTCGTCGTGTTTCTCTCCGCGGCTGCACTCACCCTGGTCCGCCGTCCCGCCGCCGAACCCGTCCTCGATTAGCCGGACCCGTCTGATCCCGGCGTCTCGGGCGCGGCGGCGAGCGCCAGCGCGGTCAGCTCCTCGTCGCTCGGCCGCTGGGCCTCGAGTGACTCGCGGGCCCGGGCGAGCCAGGGACGCGGCACGTGCACTTCGGCGTTCTGCTCGAGCCCGGGGATCGGCTCGAACGCCCTGACCTGCGCCGGGATACCGTCGGCCTGCAGCCGGCCGGCGAGCACCTGTGCGGCGAGCGGATCCGCACAGGCCTCGAGCAGCACCCACTCCACCTCATCGGAGCGCGATTCGTGGCGCGTCATCGGGGCTTCCTCAGTGACCCAGGTAATGCACGACCCACCGCAGCATCGCGCGGTAGAACAGCGCCCGGTGCACCGGGTCCTGGGGCATGTGATAGGCCCCCGGAATGCCGAGAAACTTCACCGGCACGTGCCGGCTCGCCAGTGCATGGTAGAGCGCCAGCGACTCGGTGATCGGCACGGTGACATCCGCGGTCCCCGAGAGAATGAGCGTCGGGGTGGTGATGTCACCGGCATAGGTGATCGGCGAGCCGCTGCGATACAGCGCCGCGGCGTGCGGATCCCACGGGGTGCCGCCGAGCGAGTCGCGTGTCCAGGCGAGATTCCCGGCGCCGGACAACTCGTACTCCTCGGTCCAGTCGGTCACGCCGTCGGCCACCACCGCACAGCGCCAGAAATGCTGATGGCCGATCAGCCACGTCGTCATGTACCCGCCGTAGGAGTGTCCGACGGCCGCGATGCGCGCGTCATCGACGATCCCGCGGGACTGGAGCATCTGGATACCGGAGATCACGTCACTGTCCGGGCCCACGCCCGGATCGCGATAGATGGCGTGCTCGTGTGCATTGCCGAGGTTGTCGCTGCCGCGGTAATTCGGCTCGAAGACCAGGTACCCCTCGGCGGCGAACAGCAGCCGCAGCGGGCCGATCTCATCGGCATCGAAATGACCGGTCGAGGCCGCTTCCGGCCCGCCGTGACTGAACACCACGAGTGGGTAGCGCCGACCTGGCGCATAGCCGTTCGGATAGGTGAGGATCCCGTCATTCGGCTGCCCGTCGGGGGCATGCCATTTCACCTCGACGCTGCGCGGATACGCGTAGGCATCGAACGAGCGGTTCAAATGCGTCAGGGGCCGCGGCGCGCTCGTCGGTGAGTGCAGCAGGTACAGCTCCGGTGCGCGCCGCGTGGCGTCCGCGACCACTGCGATCGCTCCGCGCGAGGACACGGCCACGCTGAGCGCCTGCAGTCCGCCGAGCGCCACGGCCCGGCCGGGCCCCTGCAGCGGCTGCAGGAACAGGTGGCTGTCGATGCCCTCATCGGCCATGCCGAGCAGCGCCTGACCGTTGGGCAGCCAGGCGAAGTCGGCCGCGAAATCCCGCCCGAGCGCGGCGCTCACGTCGTGCGCCGCCCCCTCGGGCGAGCCGACATACAGATCCATCACACTCACCGGACCGGGTCCGTGCGGATAGAGGTAGGCGACCGAGCCACCCTGCGGCGCGAAGCGCGGCGCATATTCGTAGCTCAGGTGCGTACCGATGCGCCGCGCGACCCCGCTCGCGACATTGACCGCCATGATGGTCGTGCGGTCGCTGTCCGCATCATCGGCATCGACCTGGCGCGTATAGACGATCCAGCGCCCGTCGGCCGACCAGGACGGGGCCGTGATGCCGCCGCCGAACGGCGGCGGCGTCTCGAGCACGCTGCCCGGACCGTGCGTGAGCTGGCGCGCCGCGCCGCCCGGGAGCGGCTGCAGCCAGATCTCGGAGGGGACCGGCGGCTGGTGGATCAGATAATCATCGTCATGGATCGCGAACAGATCGTGGTGGGTCTGACGCTGACGGACACTCAGCGGCGAGGGATCCGCAGTGACGTAGGCCAGCGTGCGGCCGTCGGGGCTGAACGCAAATTGCTCGACGCCCCGGGGCGCATCGGTGAGCGCGCGCGGCGTGCCGCCCGTGGCGGGGACCTCGTACACCTGCGCGGCCTGCCCGTCCACCTTACCGATGAACGCAACGCTGCGTCCGTCCGGACTCCAGCGCGCTTCGGTCAGCTCGCGCATGCCGCGCACCAGCGTGTGCATCTGGCCGCCCGGGACTTCGAGCACGCGCAGCGTGGCATCCCAGCGGTCGTGCACGAAATCCGGGCGGATCGTCCGCACCGCAATCCGGCCGCCATCCGGGGAAAAATGCGGCGTGCCGAAGCGCACCAGGGCACGGAAGTCGCGCAGCGTCAGGGCCGGGTGCGCCTGGGCGGCGGTGGCAGTCCACAGTGCAAGGGCGGATGCGAACAGCACGGTACGGGCGTTCATGAAGGACTCCGCGGCAGGCGCCAGTGCGCCCGAATCGAATATATTCGCACGAAACCCCGCAGGGGCGCGCCGGGCCCGCACTGAGGTACACTGGGGCCTCACCCCGATGCCCCCGCGCCGCCGCACCGCGCCGCGCCCGGGGCGGCGCGGTCCGGGCGGACCACCGGGTGAGTTCACGGTTCATCGCGCAGCGGCCGACACGCCGCTCGGCCCGGCGGCCGTTCGCTCCGGCCCCCGCGCCCGCACAGGAGATCGCATGCACACCCGCATACTCGGCACCAACGGCACGGACTCCCTGGTCGTCTCGGCACTCGGCCTCGGCTGCATGGGCATGAGCTTCGGCTACGGGCCGCCGCGCGAGAAGAGCGAGATGATCGCGCTGCTGCGTGCCGCCGTCGAACGCGGCATCACCTTCTTCGACACTGCCGAAGTCTATGGTCCGTGGGCCAACGAGGAGTTGCTCGGCGAGGCACTCTCGCCGGTGCGCGAACCGCTGGTGATCGCCACCAAGTTCGGGTTTCGCATCGATGCGCAGGGTCGCCGCCAGGAGGGTCTGGACAGCACCCCGCAGCACATCCGCGCCGTCGCCGAGGCTTCGCTGCGGCGGCTGAAGCGCGAGACGCTCGACCTGTTCTATCAGCACCGCGTCGACCCCAAGGTCCCGATCGAAGACGTGGCCGGTGCCGTCAAGGATCTGATCCGCGCCGGCAAGGTGCGCCATTTCGGGCTCTCGGAAGCCAGCGTCGCCACCGTCCGGCGCGCCCATGCGGTGCAGCCGGTGACCGCGCTGCAGAGTGAGTATTCCCTGTGGTGGCGCGAGCCGGAGCGCGAGATGCTGCCGACCCTGCAGTCCCTCGGCATCGGCTTCGTGCCCTTCAGCCCGCTCGGACGCGGTTTTCTCACCGGCAAGATCGATGAGCACACCGCTTTCGATGCGACCGACATGCGCAATACCGTGCCGCGCTTCAGCGCTGAGGCACGCCGCGCCAACAGAGCGCTCACCGAGTTGCTCGGCACGATGGCGGCGCGCAAGGGACTCACCGCCGCGCAGCTCGCCCTCGCCTGGCTGCTCGCCAAACACCCCTGGATCGTACCCATCCCGGGCACGACCCGCCTGGAGCGGCTCGAGGAGAACATCGGCGCCGCGGCGGTGAACCTCGATGCCGCGGAGCTGAAGCAGATCGAGGAGGCCGCCGAGCGCATCCCGGTGCACGGCGAGCGCTACTCGCAACAGATGGCCCGGCTGGTCGACCGCTGAGGCGGGCGATCCCGGACTGCGCCGCCGTGCACGGCGGCGCTCGATTTCATCAGGAGTTTGACTCGATGTACAAAGCCAAAGCCTATGCGGCCCAGAGCGCCGCCTCGCCCCTCGCCCCGCACACCATCGAGCGGCGCGAACCGACCCCGACCGATGTGCGGATCGAGATTCTCTTCTGCGGCGTCTGTCATTCCGATCTGCACCTGGTGCGCGACGAGTGGAGCGCGGCGATGCCGGCGGTCTACCCGGTCGTACCGGGGCACGAGATCGTCGGTCGCGTCACCGCAGTCGGCTCCGCCGTCACGCGCTACCGCGCCGGCGATCTGGTCGGTGTCGGCTGTCAGGTCGACTCGGACGGCACCTGCCCGGACTGCCGCGCCGGCCACGAGCAGCTCTGCGCCAACTCGGTGCTCACCTACAACTCCCCGGACAAGCACACCGGCGGGGTGACCTACGGCGGCTACTCCGAGAGCGTCGTGGTCGATGAGCGCTTCGTCGTGCGCATCCCGAAGAACCTCGATCCGGCCGGCACCGCGCCGCTGCTGTGCGCCGGCATCACCACGTATGCGCCGCTGCGCCGCCAGGGCGTCGGCCCCGGCACCCGCGTCGGGGTGATCGGACTCGGCGGGCTCGGCCACATGGGCGTGAAGCTCGCCCACGCCATGGGCGCCGAGGTGCACGTGCTCACCACCTCGGCGCGCAAGCGCGAGGATGCGCACCGGCTCGGCGCCGATGGCGTGATCGTCACGCGCAATGGCGAGGAGATGAGCAAATACGCCGGCTACTTCGATGTCATCCTCGATACGGTCTCGGCGGCGCACGACCTGAACACCTATCTCGCCCTGCTGCGCCATCACGGCAATCTGACCCTGGTCGGAATTCCGGAGCAACCGTTCGTGATTCCGGCGTTCGCGCTGCTCAGCGGCGAGCGCAGCATCAGCGGCTCGGTCAACGGCGGCCTGCCCCAGACCCAGGAGATGCTCGACTTCTGCGGGGAACACAACATCACCGCGGATGTCGAAGTCATCGCGATCCAGCAGGTCAACGAGGCCTACGAGCGGCTGAGCAAGGCCGACGTGAAATACCGCTTCGTGATCGACATGGCCTCTCTGAAGAGCTGAAACTCCCGCCGAGGTTTTCCCCATGAGTTACTACATTGCCAAGACTCTGCACCAGGACTTCGATGCAACGGTGAGCGAAGTCACCGCGCGTCTGAAGGAGCACGGCTTCGGCGTGCTCACCGACATCGACGTCCAGGCGACTCTGAAGGCGAAGATCGGCGTCGATACGCCGAAGTACCGCATCCTCGGTGCCTGCAATCCCCGCCTGGCGCACGAAGCGCTGCAGCGCGAGACGCGCCTCGGCGTGCTGCTGCCGTGCAACGTGATCGTGCGCGAGACCGCCGAGCACCAGGTGGAAGTGGCGAGCGTCGATCCGGTGGCCTCCCTGGAGCGCACCGGCAACGACGCGCTGCGCGCCACGGCCGAGAAGGTCCGCGGCGAGCTCGCCGCGGTCATCGAGGCGCTCGGCAGCTGAGAGCGCGCGCGGCGTGCACGCCGACCGGTTCGACCGGCCGCGGCGCGCAGCGCGCCTCCCCCGGGGGGCCCCGGACGGCCCCCCGCCTCATCCTCCTTTCGGAGGAGAGCGGCATTCGGGCCGGCTGGAAACGATACACTTGGGACAATGCCCCGGTTCCGCGAACTCCTGGCCGCGTTCGCTCGGCCCTC
This sequence comes from Pseudomonadota bacterium, assembly GCA_021808195.1. Next base: position 2,790 of record JAKBCE010000083.1, on the reverse strand, counting down.
GATGCGCGTCGCGCTGATCGTCGCCTGTGCGATGTTCATGCAGAACCTCGACTCGACCATCATCGTCACGGCACTGCCGGCGATGGCGCACAGCTTCGCCACCAACGAGAGCCGGGTCAGCGAGGGCATCACCGCCTACGCGCTCGCCGCGGCGGTGTGCATCCCGGCGAGCGCGTGGCTCGCCGAACGCATCGGCGCCCGCACGCTCTTTGCCGCCTCGATCGGTCTGTTCACGCTCGCCTCGATAGGCTGCGGGCTCGCCGGCAGCTTCACGGTCTTCATCACCGCACGCCTGATCCAGGGCGGCTCGGCCGCGATGATGTCCCCGGTCGGACGCATGATCGTGCTGCGCAGCACCGAGAAGCGCGAGCTGATGCCGACGCTCTCGACGCTCGTCTGGCCGGGACTGCTCGCCCCGGTGATCGGCCCGGCGCTCGGCGGGTTCATCACCGAGGCGCTCTCGTGGCGCTGGATCTTCTACGTCAATGTCCCGATCGGCGTGATCGCCATCGCGCTCGTGCTCGCGGTGATCCCCAATCACAAGGCGAGTGAGCGGACCGCATTCGATGGGCGCGGCTTCCTGTGGCTCGCCGCGGCGGTCGGCTGCCTCAGTTACGGGCTCGATCTGCTCGGCGGACAGCACATCGAGGTGCCGCTCGCACTCGGACTGCTCGCGGCGGCGGTGGCCACCGGCTACGGCGCATTCCGGCATCTGGAATCCACACCCCGTCCACTGGTGCGGCTCGCGGTGCTGCGCAACCGTGCCTTTCGCGTCGCCACGGTGAGCGGCGGCGGACTGACCCGCGCGGCCATCAGCGCCACGCCCTTCCTGCTGCCGATGATGCTCGAGGTGGTCTACCGGCTGACGCCGCTGCAAAGTGGTGTGCTGCTGCTGGTGTACATGGCGGCGAACCTGCTGATGAAGACCGTGACCAACCCGATCGTGCGCCGCTTCGGGCTGCGTCAGGTGCTCATCGTCAACGGCGCCATCACCGCCTGCGGCATTGCCGCCTGCGCCTGGATCTCCCCGGCGCTGCCGGAGTCGCTGATCGTGCTGATCCTGCTGTTCGCGGGGGCCAGCCGCTCGATGCAGTTCACCGCCCTGATGTTCACCACGTTTGCCGAAGTGTCCGACGAGGAGCGGGCCCCGGCGAGCGTACTGCTCTCGCTCACTCAGCAGATCTCCATGGCCGCCGGCGTGGCCGGTGCGGCTCTGATTCTGAATTTCACGCGCCTGGCGCGTCATGCCTCGACGTTCAGCGCATTCGACTTCCGCGTCGCGCTGACCCTGATGGCCGCCTTCGGCGCGCTCGGGCTCGTCTCTTACGTCACGCTCGCGCAGGACACCGGCGCGGAAGTCAGCGGGCACCGCGGCGCTGCGCTCTCCTGAGCGCAGCGCCGCTACGGCAGCGCCCGCTCCGAGCGCTTCACCAGCACGCCGCGGCGTACCGCTTGAGGACTCGGGGCGGCCGAGCACTCGACTAAATGGCTGTCGAACTGGCGTGCACACGCCTCCCAGGCCGAACGCAGCGCCTGCTCGCGGCAGTCGTTCGGATCCACCCCGAGGGCGCGCCGGGCAGCCCGGCCGAGGTCCTCATCGAGCGCCCCCGTGATGCCGTCGCGGACCACGTCGATCGGCCCGGTGACCGGATAGGCCGCCACCGGCACCCCGCAGGCCATCGCCTCGAGGTTCACCAGCCCGAAGGTGTCGGTGCGGCTCGGAAACACCAGCACGTCGGCGGCGGCCAGATGGGCCGCGAGATCCTCCCCATACCGGTAGCCGACGAAGGTCGCCGCCGCGAAGCGGCGCTCGAGACGGGCCCGCTCCGGACCGTCACCGATGACGAGCTTCGAGCCCGACCAGGGCATCTCGAGAAAGGCATCGACGTTCTTTTCTACCGCCAGCCGCCCCGCGTAGACGGCGATCGGCCGCGGCAGCGAGAGAAATGACTTCGGCCGCGGACGGAACAGCTCGGTGTTCACCCCGCGGCTCCAGTGCACCAGATTGGTGAAGCCGCGCGCGGTCAGTTCGCGGTGCAGCGATGCGGTACTGACCATGCAGTGCTCAGCGGCGGCATGAAAGCGCCGGATGAGCGCATAGGAGAGTCCCAGCGGCACCGGTGCGCGCGAGCGCAGGTATTGCGGGAACTGCGTGTGATACGAGCTCGTGAAGCGCAGGCCGCGCTGCAGACAGAAGCGCCGCGCCGCCCAGCCGAGTGGCCCTTCCGTGGCGATGTGCAGCGCGTGCGGCAGCCGCGCCCCGAGCAGCGCACGCATGCGCCGCTGCGCCAGCACGGCGATGCGGATCTCGGGGTAGCTCGGACACGGCACCGTGCGAAAGGCGCTCGGCTCGATGACGCGCACCTCGTACCCGAAGCTCTCGAGGCAGCGCACGGTCTGGGTCAGCGTCGTGACCACGCCGTTGGTCATTGGATGCCATGCATCCGTCACGATGAGCACGGTTTTCACGCTCGAGCGAACCTCCGCCGGACCACACCGCCCCTTTGTACGGTCTTCCCATGACCGTTTGACGAAACCGCAGCGAAAATCACCGGCGAGCGGCCCCGCGGCGCTGCAGTCGCGCCCTGTTGGATCCGAACTGGCCCGACCGTCATATTGCGGCAACACATTCGTTTTATTTGGTAGCGGCTCGGTGTGATTTTCTCCGCCACGAGAACAGGACCGCCCATGATCAAGTCGTTTCTTCAGGCCCTCGCCGTGCAGCGCTGGGACGACCATCGTTACTACCACCACAGCCGCATCAACCAATCGCTGCACCTGGTGAGCGCG
>JAKBCE010000082.1 GCA_021808195.1 Pseudomonadota bacterium | reverse complement strand
AACCGCGCTCGTGCGGCACAATCTCTTCAGCTCATGCACATACCTCACGTCGTCACACGCACCATCGCAGGTCTGTGCGCCGCCGCGCTCACCGGCGATGCGCGAGCGCGCCAGCGCTGCGGTCGGCACCGCGCCCTCGGACTGGCCGGCATCACCGCAACACGTAGGGTCTGCTGCGACTGCCGCATACGCCCGGCACAGGAGGCGCGCAGCGGCAGAATCACGCCCGGCACTTCGGCGTCCCAGGCAGCGTCGCACCCACGATGACCTGCGCGAACGGCCGCATACCGACGTCGGTACGCCTGATACGGTACGTCGCCGGCTGCTCGCTGCTGTTCAGCGGCGCCGCGCTCGCGCATCAACCAGTTGCGAGACCCGATCATTCCACGCTGCGCCCCGTGATCGTCACTGCCCAGGGTGAGCGCCAGCCGATCACCGCCGTGCCTGAGAGCATCACGGTGTTCTCGGCAGGCACACTGCGCGCACTCGGCATCCGCTCGTTCGACGATTACGCCAGCAAGACCCCCAATCTTTCGTTCGTGTACGGCGCCGGCTCGACCGGCATCTCGAACGCGCGCACGGTCGCGATCCGCGGCATCAGTGGACAGAACCTCTTCGGCACGTCCGGCGCGACGGGATTTTACATCGACAACACTCCGCTGCCGGAGTCGATCAATCCGCGCATCATCGACGTGCGGCGCATCGAAGTGCTCAAAGGTCCCCAGGGGACGCTGTTTGGTGAGAGTTCCCTCGGTGGGACCGTTCGCATCATCGCTCGACACCCCGACTTGCGGCGCGAATCACTGCGCTACCGCACGGACGCTGGATTCACCATCGGCGGCGGGAGCGCCGACGGCGGTGCGAGCGTCATCGCCAACCTCGTCATGGCACCGGGTCGGATCGCGACACGCATCGTGCTGTTCGGCAACCACGACGCCGGATATCTCACCCGCACGTTCCCGGCCCCCTCGAGCCCCGCAACGACCGACCCGAATCTGCCGGTGCCGCGCACCCGCATCGGGGATCAGGGCGCTAAAAGCGTCTACGGCGGGTCGGTGACCACGCGCATCCATCTGAGCAGCGCGCTCGGCGTGCAGCTTCGGGTCATGGCGCAGGACACGCACAGCAAGGGCTTTCCCGCCGCCTTCGCGCCCCTGCCCGCCTTCAAACCACGCTACACGCTCGATCGGGCGTTCAACGTCGTGTCGGGTGCCACCGACGCCTGGGTGCTGCCCTCGCTCGAGATTCATTGGCGGGGAGCCAAGGCGCGCCTGGTGAGCGCCACCAGCTATTTCTATCGGCACAACCGCGACATCGAGGACTCGACCTACGGGACGCAGCAGATTCTGGCGAGCTACTACGGCGTCACGGAGCTGCCTGCGCAGCCATTTCTCTGGGACCAGGAGCACTACGAGAACCAGTTCACTGAGGAAGTCCGGCTGGCATTCGAACACGTTTGGGGCGTGAGCGGCACGTTCGGCGCATTCTATGCACGCACCCGCTCGCTGCTGGCCATCCCGCCAACCTACGCGCAGGGTCTCATCGACGCAACCCGCACCAATACGGTCGTCGGCCCCTGGCCGAACGATCTGTTGTGGACCGATTACAATCCGGCCCTGCAGCGCGATGTCGCGCTGTTCGGGCAACTCTACGTGCCGCTCGGACACCGACTGACGCTGACGCTCGGAGCGCGCCAGTATTGGCTGCACCAACGGTCCGACTTCACCGCCAACGGTTTCAATAATTTCGGCCTCACGCCGAGCGCGCCGCAATCGAGCCGCCAGTCCGGCCTCGATCCGAAGCTGGCCGTGTCGTACCGCTTCAAACGCCACGCACTCGTGTACGCCTCGGCCGCTGAAGGGTTCCGCGCCGGCGCAGCTCAAACCTATCTACCCTTCTGCGCGCTGCCGACGCTGCCAATCGGCGACATCACCCACCTGAAATCCGACACGCTCTGGAGCTACGAGGTGGGTGCCAAGACGCCCGTGCCGGGCACGGCGCTGCTGCTCTCGGCGGCTGCGTTTCACATCGATTGGCGAAATCCGCAGCAGCAGGTGGCCCTGCCCTGCGAGGCAATCTTCGACATCAACGGCCGGCGCGCGCTGATCAACGGCGCGGAATTCGAGCTCGACGGCCACGTTAGTCCGCCGCTGCAGCTGCGTGCCGGAATCGGGTACGAGAAGACTGACATCAGCGAACCGGGTCCGCTCGCCATCGTCGGGATCGAACCCGGATCGAGCGTCCTCGGCACGCCGGCCTGGACCGCCTCGCTCTCGGGCATCTACACCCGCAGGCTCACCCCCACTGTGCAGGGATTCATCGAAGCGGACGCGAGTTACACCGGACACAGCCGCGCGCTGCTCAACGGCGGCAACGGCACGTTCGCGAGCCGCGGATCGTACGTGCTGGTCGATTTTCGGCTCGGGGTACGCCGGGCGCGCAGCGCGGTGTCGATCAACGTGCGCAACGCAGCCAATGCCCGGCCGAACCTCGGCGACATCGGCTACATCGGCTACGCGCAATACACGCCCAATGGAACGGTGATCCCGCAGGTCGCGACGCTGGAGCCTCTGACGGTGCTGCTCGAGTACCGCCACCGGTTCTGAGCGCCGGGCAATGTCGCCCAGCAGTGCCTCAGCGGCCGTAGAGCTTCGCCAGCAGCCGCGGCGGAACACCGAGAAAATAGAGCGCGAGGCACCCGAGGTTGCGCCCGCTGCGTCGGTACCAGCCCTCCCGCTGCCAGCGTTCGGCCGACGTGTGTGCGAACGCGGGCAGCACGGACAGACGCCGCCGGCCAATGCGGCGCACCAGCTCAACATCTTCCATCAGAGGCCAGGCCGGAAACCCGCCCAGGGCGTGGTAGAACGTCCGGTGAATGAGTAAACCCTGATCCCCGTAGGCGAGGCCCAGGGCGCGCACCCGCCACGCCACCCCGCGCTCCAGACGGCGCGCGCGCGGCCCGGGATCATCGAGCGCGAACTGGAAGGTCGCGGCACATTCGCGATGGGCCGGCTCATCGATGAACGCCCGGACCGCCTCCCGCCACGCGTCGCTCAACACGGTATCAGCGTGCAGAAACAGCAGCCACTGGCCGCATGCCTGCCGGGCACCGTGCTGAAGCTGCAGGCCACGCCCGCGCGGGCTGACCACCACGCGCGCCCCGTTCTGTGCCGCCCTCGCGGCCGTCTCATCGGACGAACCCCCGTCCACGACGATGGTCTCACGCGCCCCGGCACACGCCGCGAGTGTCTTTGGCAGATGGTGCGCCGCATTCAGCGCCGGGATGATGATCGACACGTCGAGCGTCATCCCGCCGAGTTCATTCGAGTCTGACACGAGGCGTCACGGCAGGCGCAGCAGCAGGCGCACCAAGCGCCGCGGTCCGGGGCTGAAGAGCTTCGGGGCGAAGAACGCACTGGCACTCGCCTTGGAAATCTCCCCCAGAGTCGGATACGGGAAAATGACACCGGTGAGCGCCGCGAGCTTCAGCCGTCGGGTGATGGCGAGCGCCCAGAGTCCGACCAGTTCCCCGGCGTGTGCACCGAGCAGGTCCGCACCCAGCACCCGGCCGCGCCGGTCCGTGATCACCTTGATGCCGCCGCGGGTCTGTCCTTCGGCGCGCGCGCGGTCGTTCCCGGCAAAATCCGACCGCACCACCTGGATGGCCGGACCGAAACGCTCACGCGCTTGCGACTCCGTCAGGCCGACATGCGCCAACTCCGGATCCGTATAGGTCACCCATGGCAATGCCCGGTAATCGACGCGCGCCGGCAGCCGAAACAGCGCATTGCGGATGACGATGCCCGCCTGATAGCCCGCCGTATGCGTAAATTGCGGTCGACCGAGCACGTCCCCGAGCGCGTAGATGCGCCGATTGGTGGTGCGCAGACGGGCGTCGACGGTAATGCCCCCGGGTCCGAAGGCGACCCCCGCCCGCTCGAGGCCGAGTCCGGCAATCCGCGGCGCACGACCGGCCGCAACAAGCAGGTGCGAGCCACGCACTTCCTTCCCGTCGGCGCAGCGGACCGTGATGGCGGGCCCCGATCGGGCGAGCGCACTCACCGAGGCGTGCTCGCATACCGTGACGCCTTCGCTGTGCAATTGCTCGCGCAGTATCCCGCTAAACTCCGGTGCATCGCGCGGCAGCACCGTCCCGCGCTCGAAGAGCGTGACGCGGCTACCCAGACGCACGAAGGCCTGCGCCATTTCGACCCCGATGGGCCCGCCGCCGAGGATCAGCAGATGCTCGGGGCGCTCGGTCAGCTCGAACAGGGTCTCATTCGTGAGCGCATCCACCCCTTCGAGACCCTCGATCGGCGGCAGCACTGCAGCAGAACCCGTGGCGATCACGATGCGCCGGGCACGCACCGTGACACCGCCGCCGCTGATCTCATCGCGCGCCGTGAACGTCGCATGGGCCCGGATGACGCGCACGCCGAGTCCCTCGAGGCGCTCGACGGAATCATGCGGCGCAATCTGGGCAATCACCGCATGGACGTACCGCATGACCGCGGCAAAGTCGATCGGACCGGGTGCGGCAGGCACGCCCAGGTGCGTCGAGTGCGTACTGGTATACGCCGCATGCGCCGCGGCAAGCAGCGCCTTGGAGGGAACGCAGCCGTAGTTCAGGCAGTCCCCGCCCATCGAGCCGCGCTCGAACAGTACGGTGCGCGCCCCGAGCTGCGCGGCGCCCACCGCCACGGACAGTCCGGCCGCACCGGCGCCGATCACGCACAGGTCACACTGCAGCACTGCACTCATCAGCCACCCCCTTCCCGTACGGTCTCGACACCCGGCGCCGACGTAGCGCGCTCGCTCTGCTCGGGGCTCGTCCGCTCGATGCACACCGTGCCCGTCGCATCGGTCCGAAACTCTAGCACCGCGCCTGCGGCCGCTTCGGCATCGGCGCGATCATGGGTCACGAGCAGGACCGGCAACGCCGCCGCAGCCGCGTGTTCGAACACGAACCGGCGAAACGCCGCGCGCAGCGCCGCGTCGAGCTTGTTGAACGGCTCATCGAGCAGCAACACCTGCGGTTCGGCGAGCAGCAGTCGCAACAGCGCAACGCGCGCCCGCTGGCCACCGGAGAGTGTCGCCGGATCGCGCGAGGCGAACCCCTCGAGCCCGGCGTGGGCCAGAACTGCCGTGATGCGTGCTGCGCGTGCGCGTCGGCCGCGCACGGCGCGCGCCAGACCGAAAGCGAGATTCTCGCCCACCGTCAGATGAGGAAAGAGAAGATCATCCTGGAACAGTGTGCCGATGCGGCGCTGCTCGGCAGCGACGGTGCTGACCTCGCGCGAGCCCACCCAGATCCGGCCCGCAGTGCGAAATGGACCGCGGAGCGTGCCGCCGAGAAAGCTCAGCAGCGTCGATTTACCCGAGCCGCTCGGTCCCATCAACGTCAGCACCGTCCCGGGCGGAATCTGCTCCGTCAGCGGCGGAATCAGCACGCGCCCATCGAGGGCGATCGAGACCTGCTCAAGACGCAACGCCGCATCGCTCACGAGGCACTCCTGATACGCAATGCTCTGCGCTGCAGCCGCGGCACCAGCACCGCGAGCCCATACCCCACGAGCGGCAGCGCGGACTGCAGCACGGCAAACACCCCGGTGACACGCCGATCCCCCCCGCTCGCGAGCGTCACGGCTTCCGTAGTCAACGTTACGACCCGCCCGGCGCCGGCAAAGATCGTCGGCAGATACTGATCGACGCTGACCGCAACGCCGACCGCGGCGGCAACCAGGACGGCCCGCAGCAACAGCGGCAGTTTGATGCGCAGGAATACTCGCCCGGGCGAGGCGCCGAGCGCGAGCGCAGTCCGTGCATAGCGCGGATCGAGCGCACGCCATGGATCGGCCAGCGACAAAAATACATACGGCAGCACGAACAGCAGGTGCGACCAGATCACGGCGAGGAGCGTCCCGTCGAGACGCATCGCCGTGAACAGCACCTGCGTGCCGAACAGAAAGGCAATCTGCGGGACGAGCAACGGCACGTAGAGCAGCCACAGGCTGCGCGAGCCCCCAGGCGCACCGCTGCGCTGCTCCTGCTCCAGACAGCCCAGAACGAGCAGCAGTGCCGCGGCACTCGCCGCGGCCGCCACCAGGAGCGTCGTGCCGAGCGGCCAGAGCACCGTTGCGGCCTGCTGATGCCATACCGCAGCGCTCCAGCGCTGCGGCAGAAGATCGGGGAAACGCCAACCCGATGCAGCCGACCAGACCGCCAGCGCCAGCAGCGAGGCCGCCCCGAGTAGCGCGAGGACGACGACGATGCCGCGCCCGAGCGCGGCAAGAGGCTCGAGCACACTGTGGCGCGCGCCTCGCGCGATCCATCGGCGGGCGAGCCGCGCGACCAGCACTTCACCGCCGCGCCACAGCGCAATGCTGGCCGCGACGATGCCGAACTGCAGTAGCGCCGCTGCGGCCGCCGGGAAGTACATCCGCACATGCGGGGAGCTGAACCACCGCAATGCCAGTACGCTGAGCGTCGGCGGATTGCCCGGACCGAGGATCAGCGCCATGTCCACCACCGAGAGCGCATAGGCGAGCACGGCGTAGATCGGCAGGCGCAACTGGGGGTAGATCTGCGGCAGCACGAGTTTGAACCACGCGGCGGTGCGCCCGTACCCGAGCGCCGCGGCGGCATCCAGCTGACGTTGAACAGGGACCTGGCCGAGCGCGCTCGCGCTCATCAGCAGCAGGTACGGAATCTCCTTCACCAGCAAGCCCACGGTGAGCGCGATCCCGTGCGGATCCTGCACGGTGGCGATGTCCGGCGGCTGGTGCCAGCCGGTGAGCCACGGCGAGAGCAGGCGCACGACCCAGCCGCTCGGGGCGAGCAGAAATGCAACGCCGATCGCCATTGCCGCGTGCGGCGCGGCCAGGATCGGCCCCATCACCGCCCGCGCGAGGCGCCCAGGCGGCCGATGCGACAGATGCGCACACCAGCCGAACACCAGGAGCACCGACAGCAAAGTTGCACTCACACCGCTCGTGACGGTCAGACCGATGGCGGTGCCGATGCCCGGCTGTGCCCAGAGCGCGCGCCACGGCGCCAAAGTCCACGGCCGGCTTGCAACGCCCGGCAGCCAACCGAAAGCCGGCAGCGCAGTTCCGAGCAGCCCGGCACCGATCGGCACGAGAAGCAGTGCCACGGTGAGCCGCGGCGCGTGGCGCAGCCGCGAGGATGTCAGCCCGAGGCCGGACGGCTGCTGCGGCTGCACTGCGAGTCCCCCGCCGTTCGTCACGGTGTGTAGCGCCGCTCCCAGGCCGCCGCGAGCCGCACGGCCCACGAGGGATGCGGTTCGGGCAGCACATGGCCGAGCGCCGCCGCCGGCGGCAGCCAGGGATTGATGGCCTGGGTGCGAAATCGGGCGCGCTGCGCCGGGGTGAGTTTCGCCAGATCGAGCACCGTGGGGCCCCCGAGGGCACGAATCTCCCCGGCACGCGCCTGCGCTGCGGGCGACAGCAAGAAATTGGCCACGACCATGGCGCCCGCCTTGTGTGCCGCGTTGTAGGGAATTGCCACGAAACTCGCGTTGCCGAGCGTGCCGCCCGTGAGCACAACGGTGCGCACACTCTTCGGCAGCCGCCCTGCGGCGACGTCGATTGCGGCCGACGCCGGATTGAACGAGGGCATCAGATCGATTTCCCCGTCCTCGAGCAGTTGTCGCTCCGCCGGACCGCTCGCCGGATACTCCCGACCGTGGCGCCACAGGAAGGGTCGCAGCTGCGCGAACCACGCCCAGAGCGGCGCGGTCGCCTGCGCGAACGCCGCCGGGGTCACCGGTCGTTCCAGCACCGACGGATCCGGAGCGAGCGCATAGAGGGCCTGCTCGAGGAACGCAACACCGAGAAAGTTCTCGACCTGCGGGAACGTGAACCGGCCGGGGTGGCGCTGCGCCCAGGCGGGAAAGGCGCGGATGCTGAGCGGGACGTGCTTGACATACGCCGAGTCGTAAACGAACACCAGCTGTGCGGTCCGCCAGGGCGACTCGTAGCCGTCCACCGGCACGGTGAAATCGTAACGCAACTCGCGGTTGTGGGGGCTGACCAGCCGGTCGTTCGGCAGACGTTGCGCGAATGGACCGTAGAGCAGCCCCCGGCGCTTCAACTCGTAGAAATTCGGGCCGTTGATCCAGATCAGATCAATGGTTCCGTTGCGGTTCTGGCCGGCGGCTTTCTGCGCGATGACCTGCGTCACGGCCTGCGAGGTATCCTCCAGCGGCACCTCGCGCAGCGTCACGTCGCAACAGGCCGCGACCTGACGCGCCACCCACGCGATGTACGTGTTGAAGCGCTCACTTCCGCCCCATGCGTCGAAATAAACGTGCTGGCCGCGCGCCCGCGTCAGTACGCTCTGCCAGGTGCCGGCCGATGCCGGCCGCGGGGCGAGCCCTCCCAGCAAAACCCAGGCAGCCGTGGCGAACATCAGCGAGCGGATTCTCACGGGTGCGCACTCCGGGCTGCTGCGCGACGGGCCCGGGCCGCTTCGATCACCGGACCGAGGACGGCCTGATGAAACCGGTCGCAGCCGATGCACAGGTTCGCGTACGGCTCGCCCTTGGGCGTGTGCGTGCTCGAGGCGGCCACGAACTGCGCTTCGCTCCACCCGTAGGCGAGTCCCATGCGCTCCGGATGCCCGGCGGAGATGGCCGTGTACGCCGGCTCTTCGGCCAGTGAGTCGAGGATCGCGATCAAATCATCCTCGAGCAGATTGCCAATCGGCAGACGGGTCTTGATGCAACAGGGAAACACATTGCCGGCCGGATCGATGGACACCTCCGAGCCGCTGTAGCGGTGCTGGAGAAAATTCAGGCCGCCCGACCAGCGGTTGCAGAAATTGTCCGCCAGCGTGGCCGTGGAGAGACCATTGTCCCACGCTCTGCCCCTTGGCCACAGCCGCCCGATCCAGGCGTCCGGCGTTGCTCCGAAAAAATTATAGGTCGGTCCACGCGGCCGGGACACTTCGTTCCCGGCGCGCACCGGTGCTGCGGCATTGCGCAACCCGTGGGCTTCGAGCAGACGCGAGAGGCGCTCCTTGAAGGCGCTCTGACGCGCCTCGCCCTGCATCCCGGAATGGAAATCGTCCACGCCGGAGACCGACAACGTCGTCAGTCCGCGGGCGAGCAGATCGTCCACGATGGCATCCGTGACCAGATCTCCGGTGGTCTGTACGATGAGCTCCACACCTTCCTGATCGCGATAGCGCGCCTGAATGCGCTGCATCGCCGGATACAGCACGCGTTCGCGCACCGCATCGAGCAGCACTTCCCCGCCGGCAAGGATGATCCGACCCGGCCGCTGCGCCGGGCTGCCATCCGGCGCCGGATGCTCGCGATCAAGATACGTCAACCGCGACGGGAAGTGATCGATGATCCGCGGGAAATTCTGCTCCGCCTCCGTCACCACCGCCTCGAGCGCCGAGCGCACGTAGGGACGAAATCGCGGCTCATAGCAATGCCGGCACTTGCGATGGCAGGCCCAGGACAACACGTAATAAATCGATTCCACTTCAGTCGCACCCGTTCGGCTGGATCCAGGCTCGAGACACCGTTCCCCCTACCCGTGACGCACGGCAGCTCCTGCACATATTGCACGCTTGCCGTGCACTACACGAGAGGGGCCGCCGCCGGTCGCAATGCCCCCGTAACCTTTTGGCTCGCCGGCCCGAATACAGCAACGGAACCTGCGCGCCGCTGCAACCGGCAGCGCCAGCACAACTTGATCCACGCATCTGGAGACCTTTTCATGTCCACCCGCACCGCCTCCCTCGCCGTCGCCAGCGCACTCGCCACCGCCGTCACCGCCCTCGCCGCTCCGCTCGCCACGGCCGGCGGCATGTCGATGAATGGCTCGATGATGATGAAACAGCGCGAGCACACGATGGCCGAGGTGCACACCGGCAAATTCGTCCGCTGCTTCGGCGTCGCCCTCGCCGGGCACAACGACTGCTACGCCGGCCCCGGCACCACCTGCGCGGGCACCGCGAGCCGCAACTACCAGGGCAACGCCTTCAAGCTGGTCCCGACGGGAACCTGCACGGCGATCACCACCCCGTACGTCACGATCGTTCACGGCCACGGCAGCCTCAGCAAAATCACCGAGGGCGCTCGCTGAGGGACGCACGGCGTGGGCCCCCGGTCAGCATCGTCAAGTCAGTGACACACACCGTGCCCCTGAGCCCGAAGCCCGAAGCCCGAAGTCGTCCCCCCAAGGGCCGGCGTCGGGCTGAAGGCCGCCCACTACGGGGTGATCCTCGATGCCCACCCGCAGATCGGGTTCTTCGAGGTTCACGCCGAGAACTACATGGGCGCCGGCGGTCCCCCGCACCGCTATCTCACGGCGATCCGCACCGACTATCCGCTCTCGCTGCATGGCGTGGGGCTGTCGATCGGATCGGACGGTCCGCTCGACGGTGCGCATCTTCGCCGGCTGGCGGCCCTCGCGCGCCGCTACCAGCCCGGGCTCGTTTCCGAGCACCTGGCATGGTCGTCACACGGCGGCGCATTCTTCAACGATCTGTTGCCGATACCCTACACCGCCCAGACGCTGCGGCGGGTGTGCGAGCACCTCGATCAGGTGCAGGAGTGCCTCGGCCGCCAGATCCTGCTCGAAAACCCTTCGACCTATGTCGCGTTCGCGACCAGCACATATTCCGAACCGGAATTTCTCGCCGACGTCGCGCGCCGCAGCGGCTGCGCGTTGCTGCTCGACGTCAACAACGTGCATGTCGCCTGCACGAACCAGCAATGGGATCCGCACCGCTACCTCGCGCACTTTCCGCTCGAGCACGTCCGCCAGATCCACCTCGCCGGGTTCGCCACCGATGTCGATGAGCGCGG
>JAKBCE010000010.1 GCA_021808195.1 Pseudomonadota bacterium | reverse complement strand
CGTGCAAAAGGGGGCAGCGTAACGTCTGCCGCCGTCGAGCCCCGGGCGCCGACCGGCACCCCGCTCACTTCAGGGGTGGGGGATTTTCAAGTGGCCCGAGCCGGAGGAAGTTGCCCGGCCGCCAGGGTTGACTCTGTAGCGAAAATCGACGGCGCTGCGTTGGAGGGCCTGGTAGCACAGCACTTGCGTGCATGGTGCGCCTATTCAAGCGACCCGCACGAACTCTACTACTGGCAGACGCGCTCACAAGTGGAAATCGATTTCATCATCTATGGACCCAGCGGTATCCATGCCATTGAGGTCAAGAATTCGACGAGAGTCCGTCCCGAGGATTTGCGCGCACTCAGAAGCTTCGGCGAGGACTATCCTCAAAGCCAACGGTATCTGCTCTATCGAGGCAAGGACCGAATCAAACGCGACGGAGTGCTGTGTATGCCGTGCGATGAGTTTCTGCTCGCACTGACACCAAACCACATTCCTGAATGAAACAGCGCCACATTCACCCCAGACGATGCGATGCCAGATGACATTGCCTGAGATCGCGTGACAGGCACCGCGCCATCGGCACGGCGCAAATTGCCGCAGAGAACTCTGCAATATATTGATTTACAACAGAATTTTTGGCGGAGAGAGAGGGATTCGAAGTTGCGCGCAAGATACTGAATTCGCTAATTGTTTTCACTTCTAGCGATTTCAGTACCAACTGATGCACCCGCTCAATCGACCGGGATGCGGCACCATCGCACGCGCGCAGCATTACTTACAGAAATCACCAAACCGAGGGGTCGTTAGACAATTCACCAAGCAGCAGTTCGGTAGACCGCTAGAGCGTGCAAGCCCACGTTCGACGATGTGACTGTCTGGAAGACCCAATTGAGCTCTCCTGAGGGACAATGCGTGGCGGGCGTAAACCACATCCCTACGTGATGCCCGACCGCCCTCGGCCGGTTGCCCCACGCTCGACCTCCGTCGACCGCGCGGATTCGCGTCTCGAAGCGGTGCACGTTCCACACCTGATGCCTGAGCAGCTGCGCACCCTCGAACGCCCGGGCGCGCTCGACCCTCGCCTGCGCAGCACTGACCGCTGCTTTCAGCGGTGGGCCTCGACGCCCGGGAACGGCGGTGTACTCCCGCAACCCGCCCGGTCTCGATTGTTCGACTCAGTGCAAGCACCTGGCGTGCCAGCGCTCAATGATCGAGAAGCCGAACTTGTGGACGAGGCCGTGCGCACGGCTGATGCGCCCGAAAAGCACTTCGTCAAACTGTGGTCTCGGTCGGATGCGACGGCGGCGGAGATGGCCGAGCTGCTCGGCATGCGGCGCAGACAATCGGTGTATGAGGAGCGGCGCCTGGTGCTCGCGTATTTCCGTGGACGTCTGACGCAGATGGGACTGCCTTTGCCGGTATGGACAGCTGAGACGTGATTCACCTCGCGCTTCGGTTCCTGAGTTCAAAATGTCTCGGGTCCGGGGGCGACCTTTGGTACGTCGGGTAAGCTTGTCTGCCGCAAACGCTCAACCTCGCGCGTGACCTCATCGGTTGCCCCCAGGATGGTCGCTGCATCGTGGACTGCCTCCGATCCGCTGTGTTCGCCTGACAGGCCGCGCCGCAATTCGGCCAATAACTGGTCGCGCACGGCATCGGTGAACGGACTTTCAGTCTCGACCGGATTACGATCGTACGCCTCAATCTGGTCCGGAATGATTGCGGCAACCAGCTTACGCTCGGCATCAGCCGCCCACAGACGCTCTGCCATTTCGGGATTACCGATCCGAAGCGCCATACATTTTGCGACGCGAATCGCGTAGAAGCTCTGGAGTGCAGAAAAGAGCGCCCACGATTTCTCAGTCACAAACGGTCGATACGCTCCAAGTGCCTGCATCCGAGTCAGCAGATCTTCCGCCTTTGAAGACTTGAGTATGCTGTCAGCGAAAGAACTGGTGCCGGGCTCTCGCGCGTTCTTCTTTGCCCACTCCGAATTCATCGCTCCAATGAGCATGCTCAGTGCCACTAGCGAATTCCACTCAATAAGAGCATGAGCGAACTCCCTCGTTGCGCGCACGCGCTCACGCAACACGGCAGCGTTGGCAAAACGAGCCGCCTCCAATCCGGCGTCGCGCACTGAGTTGACCTGCTGCTCGGTCGCGTCGAGTCTCTTGCCGAAAGCGGTGAGCTCTTTCTCGGTCTGGACGCGCAAACTCGCAGTAAGTCGTGCGACGATCCACGCTCTCGCCAGCCACACTATAAATCCTCCGAGCAGAACACTCGCCCCCGAACTGCTGAGGATCCCAAGCGCCCACATCGAGAATTCACGCATGGTTTTCTCCAATCAAAGAGCGCTTACCTCGACGCTGTAGAGAATTCGAAATCCACCCTCTTGTATGCCCCTACGGCTTTCGCAAGGGCGATCTCAAGCACGCGCATGGACTCCTGGTGAGCCGCGAACGAAGCCCGTCGACTTGAAGGGCTCACGCCCTCAATCTACTGCGCGACCCGCGCCACAGCCTTCTGCAACTCGTCGTAGCGCTGCCGAATCGCTTGAAGTCGCTGGCGCACGCTCTTCTCGAGTGTTTCCTGGGCTTGCGCAACCGTAAGGCGCTGATGTTCGACATTGTCCCCGCACGACTCAATTGACTTTCTGTGCTCCGGATGATTCCAGGGCCCCTTTAGGTATTCTTCCATTTGCGCACCAAGAAACGCGACTTGGTCTCTCAGCAGCAAAAGTGCCACCACACCCTCTGGTGATCCGACTTCATGTGCCGGCGAATCGCTGAGAGCGTGTACCAAGCCATCAACAATGCTCTTATCGTATACGGTGTACATCATGGGGTGCCCGGGAACTCCTGAATCACCTTTATCGAGTACCTCACCAATCCTGCGCGCATGCTCGGCAGCCGCACCTGCAACAGCGACGATGCTTCGGCGTCGCTCGTGTCGCTCTTCCATCACGACCCTCAGAGCCGCCCTTGACTGTTCGCGCCCAACCATGAATGCAACAAAAATCGCGGCTATGGAGCCTACGGCCTGAAACCACACGGCCAGAGTCTGGCCATCAGCGCCAGGAAACTCCCTCCACAGACACCACGCAGCGGCGCAGCTGCCTATCGTCCACAGGCTGATAGCGAGCCAGATCACGAATTTTCCCTCAGCGGCTTTTCTCCCGAGCTGCCACTGGCGGCTGCCTCGTTGGGCTCTTTGCGACGCAAGATCCAATTCCAAGTTCTCCGCAGGTGCATGCGCCACTTGAGCGTTATCGGCAGGCGATAGTGCGGAGAGCCATAGATCGCAGCAACCCGTCCGACAATGCCGCGCGCCGCTGTCAGCGACATCATTAGCACAAAGTCCAGTTCTTCATATTGGCGGACTAAATCGAGCTCCAGGAATGCACGTTCGTTGATGCTAGCCAATCGGTCGAAGTCTTCGAGCGCGGATTTACTGAAGGTCAACAGCCGTGGCACCATTATAGGAAGGTCTGCGGGAAGGAGCCCAATCGAGTCGAGATTGGCCTCTATCGTCGGAAAGTAATTCCGTTGCGCGACGATCTCGATACGTTGACGCTCGCCCTTCCGCGCGAGATCTGCGCAGGCGCGCACAAGCTCGACATAGCGGCGAGTTTCCACAATCTCGATGAGCGCCAGCGCTTCGCCCGCAATCGCATGTGCAAGTTGCTGAGCCTTGGATGCGGCGCGCAGGTGTTCCAAGACAAGATTAGATGCGATGGTTAGTGCGCCACCGACGAGAGCACCGACGAGGGCCGGAATTGCTGAACTGGTCACATCGTTCCCTTCCGCCGTATCTGGGCGTGCTTCCTCAGTAGGTCCTCGAGCGCCTCGCGCAGGAGCGCTGCCTTAGGGATGCGCGTCGCGTCGCTCAGCTCACTCAACTGCTCCGCGAGCTCGCGCGGGTAGTACCCCATCACCTGCACCTGGTGCCCCTTCGGATTGCCCTTCGGCTTCGACTTTTTCTTGTTCGGCACGTCAAATACTCCTTGCAATCATCTACTAGTAGCGTATCCTTCCAATGTGTAGAAAGCAAACGGCCCCCGACAGTGCTGGTAACACCGCCGAGGGCCTGACCACCACTGAACGAACGAGGTTCGACAATGGCGGCCGCAACTATACCCGCTCTCGGCCGGGACTTCCCTTTTCGACTTCGCCGCCGACCTGGTGCGCACCCACGCCTAGCGCGTGCTGCGCGCCCGGCCGCTCGATCGGTCTGAGTACGCCGAAGCGCTCGACGTGCCGGCGTTCGAGGATCTGCCGCGCTCGCGGCAGCTACGGATTGCCGAGCGCCTCACCCGCCAGGGCGACTACCGAGCGGCCCTCGTCGAGGCGCTGCCGGAGTCCGACGGCTACGACGGGCTGCTCAAGCTCGCCGTCGACGCGGACGTGTCCGATGCGGAAATCGGCCGCACAGCGCGCGAGCTGATCTTCGCGTATCTCGCCGATGTGGCCGCGTTCCGGGGGCGACGACCTCGTGCAGGTGATCGGATGAGCCGGCGCGGCATCCGCTGCAAGAGGCGCCCACCGTCGGTGCCGAGCGGCAATGCAGTGCTTCTTGTCGACGCCCGCGCGCCGATCCCGCGCCTTGGGACGGGCCTCGCGTGCGGCGGTCTCACCCTGCATCACGATCACGGCCGCAATGGGCTCATCGTCTCGGCCAACTCAACCGCAGCGCCATCCCGGTCCTGAATCGCCACCAATGTTCACACCCCCGGCGCTCGCCGCGGCTTCGGCCGCCCGAGCGCCGGTTTCGCACCACTACGCCCTGAATCGGAGTTTCACAAGCTCAAGACCGCATCCACGCAATCGCATGTCACCTCGGGCGCCCTCGCGTAGCCCCGCCGCCATCGCCCCAAGCCGGCTTGCCCGACAACGCCTGAGAGCGCGCGGGCTCGCCTCGCTCGCCTCGCGCCTATGGGTCATCGCGCCAAGCATCTGCTGGCCGACATCGAAGCGCTCTGTGATGAGCTGCCCGAGCACAATCGTGGCAGTGAGGAGAACTGGGACCACGCGCACTTTCTGCGACGCGAGATGACCAGCTGCCTCGGGTGCCTGGAGTCGGTCGTTATGTACTTGACGCCCCAGGCCGACAACGACGACTGCACGCTGCACCAGCTTGAGCAGTTCGCGGGCGCCGGCATCCCCGAGGGACTTGCCAGGAGCGGGTCTAGCGACGCCGCGCCGGCGACCAGCGCGCCTATTGAAACGGCTGATTGCCTCAAGCAGTTTCGCCAGGCGCTGGCTTCCCTGCCGGTGCAGCTCTCAGGCCTTGAGCGCCATCGAGAACGAGCAGCCGGAGATCGACATTTGGTCGCCCCACAACGTCCTCGACCGCTCGATTGACGGGCTCAATCGGGTGCTGGCGCGACTGGACGCCCTTTCGCGTGAGTCGGTGGAGTATTCGAGAATAGTCTGAGCGCCGGGACAGGCAGCGTTCCACGAGGCCCCGGCCACGTGCCGGGGCTTTCGTCTGACAGTAAGATTCGCGTTTAAGGGCATCGCGCAAGCTCAGCGGAGGAATCGGCAATGGCGCTCCCCAGCAAGACGGTTGGCATCTCGCTCATATCTTCGTTCCCTGTGAAGGCATTCGACGCCGTGGATCAAGGAATGTCTCGGCGCAGGTCGATTCAATCGAACGATTCGGCGTGGCGCGGGTTCGCGGCCGCGTGGAACGCCGTCGCGTATCGCCTGATTGCGGCCCACCGGCATGCCGAAAGGCTCAGCGAGCTGGCTAGTCGTTCTGCATCAACGCCCGAGGAGCGCTTCCAGCAGGACGACGAAATGTTCTGCTGGGTCGTTGCGGCCCAATCAGCGATTGAGTGCGCCTTTTTTGCGGCTGAGATTGTTACGGCCGTGGCAAGCGCTGATTCGTTTGACCCAATGGATGACGGGGATTTGCGACTCTCTGTCAAAGGGATTGCAGAGAAGGTGGCGCAGAGGTTTCCTCAGTTGAAGATTACGGAAGTTCTCAAGCGCCACAGCGCAGCCGATGAATTTCGCACGCTGAGTGATTTGCGGCGCGTCTTGTTCCACCGCGGCACATTGCCCCGACACATTCACGCGTCGCTGGGTGGCGATATAGAAGTTCTCGACACGATGCCGGCGAATCCAGCAGATCCCGGCAAGCGGTGGCGATTCGATTCAGCTTTCAGCCGAGATATGACCGATGGTCCTCAGGCTTGGTGCGATTCAGCTGTTACCGATATCGTGCTCGCGTTAGCTGACATTACTGATGCCTGGACTATCTAGGCGAGGGCAGCCTAATTGTCAGGGGAGACCAGGATGCACTGCTACTTCCGCACATCGATTCAGTCGCATTTGCCGGTGTGTCACGGCAATTCACCTCGAAATGTCACGGAACTCCCGGCGGGATCTTCCCGCACCTCGAGGAAATCCAGTCCTTCCACGCGCACAATGCCGGCTTCGGCGTACCGATATAGCGGGTATCTCGCGCCCGAAGGGTAACGGTCCCAAGGCATGTCAATGTTTATTGAGAGGAGAGGCCACAACGTTGACACGTACGAAATATGCTCAACGCTCGGCTCTCCCGGGGAAAACAGACTTGCGCACACGAGACCGCACAGCCGGCCCTTTTCATCAAACACTGGACCGCCACTCATCCCAGGGTCGAAGCGCGCGTTGGTCCTGAAACACGGAAATGGCAATAGGCCGCGATCTCGTTGGGCGTGATGGACTTCGGTTACATGTCCGGTGCTCGTCATCGGAAACACCGAGACATTGAATTGATTGGCATCCATCTGCGCTGTCTCTGATTTCGGGAACCCAAAGGCGGCGATATTCGTCCCAGTGCAGGGGGGATTTAGCGAGAGGATGGGGCAGCTCCAGCGACAGTCGACGTCTTCCTGCCGATCGGGAGCTAACCACAGGGCGGCAAGGTCGCTTTGGCTGCTACACCAGCTCCTAACGACGTGCAGCGTCATTCCAGGCTTGCCATCCCGGGGCCACGTCAAAGCAAAGGTGCGATGAAGAGCTTCATACGTCCCTGTCGGGTCGTCTAGTGTTCCACCAAACGCGCGAAACTCGCTCTCGATCACATGGCGCGCCGTGATCGCTAGCCAAGGGGCGATCACGCATGCGGTCCCGGATAGGCGGCACACGTTGCCTCTGACCGAAATGATGGGTATGGCCACTCGGGTGACCGGGCTATCGAGCGGTGTTTCACGCCATTCGGGCGATCGCGCCATTTGCTTCAGACGGGGGCGTCCAAGGGTGATGCTGCATATCTATGGTGCGAGCTTACGCTCGAGAGGCTCTTCGCGTCCGATTGGAAATGCATCGCGTAGCAATGATGCCGCCGATCACGCGCCCCACGAGGATGCCGACACGTCGGCGGGATGGTCGACCGTGGGCGAGCCAGGAGAAGCGGAGCGAGCGCATCAGGTAGCGCACCGGGTTCACGGTAGGCGCCCCTGCGCGTGCAGCACCACGGCGATCAGGCCGAGCAGCCATCCCCACCAGGTGAGCCAGATCAGCCACACGCTCGCCGCGGGCCAGCGATCCTTGATCCGGAGGATGCCGACAGCGACACCGAGGAGAACCGCGCCGCCGGCCGCCGCGGCTAACGTCACCGGCGAGAGCGAGCGCCATGCGAGCAGCACCAGCACAGCGGCCGTGGTGCCGAGGAGCGTCCAGACGCGCCCGGGACGTCCAGGGACAGCCTCGAGCCAGCTGCCGAAGCTGAACCAGACCGCGTCGAGCGCCGTCACGGCGGCGACTACAGCGGCCGCCACGACGCAAAACGCCACGATGTCGGCCGCGAGCTCGACCATCGTCATGCTCCCTGGGCCCTGAAGGCGTCCTAGGCATCAGCCGGCCGAACCGAGTGAGCAGCCTCGAGCCACTCACGGCGCCTGGTGGGCGTCAGGGATTGCCACCAGGCCATGCCGGCGCGCGCATCGGCGGTGTCGAATCCGGCGTCGTTGCCCGCGGCGCTGCAGAACGCACACGGCTCGTCACCGTCGAAGCCGCTGCCGCCGCAATGTCCGCACAGCCACTCATTCAGCGGTGTGCGCAGCTGCAGCACCCGACGCGGCTCGAGCACCTCGAGGGCCTGGGTGAGCTGGCGCCGGGCGAAAGCGACCGCGACAGGCCAGTGCACCGGACCGGTGTCAGCCGAGCCGTTACCGCGCCAATCGGCGGATGCGCGCTCGAGCAGTGCCATAGCCTCGCGAACCGCCGCAAGAGCGGTCGAGCGGTGTGAGTTATGGGACCCGCCCCATGGGCGATTTGGCGCCGAGATGCTTCCGGTTTGAATTGCTGTGGACTTGGAGCCGAGCGTCTCGGCCAGATTTTTGGTCGAGCAGCCGTCCAACTCGTTGATTGTATTGATGGAAGGGAGGGACTCGAACCCTCGACCCCGGCATTATGAGCCGACCACTCCGCTCAAGGTAACCTTTAGATTCAACGACTTGCCAACGGACGCCCGCTGCGACTGGCACGACGAAGCACAACAGAGCACAACGGATTCCCGCAGATCTCCCGCATCTTGCTCGCTCAATTGTAAAAGCCACACCAAGCAGCGGTTCTTCCCGAGAATAGCGCTCGAATGCTTTATGCATAGTCCCGGCTCCGAACCAGCGCACGAAAGACAGGCAGTGGGTCCTCAAGCCGCAGGACTCAGCTGTCCCTCTGAAGCTCGTCGCGCTGCACGGAGAGCAAATGCCCTATGCCGCTCTCGCCGAGTAGACGCGGCTCTCCCCATTCGAGGCCCACGTGGCCGTTCAGCGCTTGATCGCGGCCCGCCTCTCACCCAACACACCGACGTCATCCGGTCGAGCATGGCAGCGCTGCGCGCGCTTCTGATCAACGGTGCTCCTTTCGTCTATCCTCCAATCTGTGAGACCACCATCGGATCTCCGACGAGGTACGCAGTTCCACCCCTGAGCAAACGGTTACAGCCGTCCGCCGATTTGCCGTCAGTCTGCCCCTACCCGGAAGGCACCACCCGTGGGCAGCCTACGGTTGGTGGAGCCATAACGGATTGTTGACCGATGGCTTGCCGCACGGCACGATCAGGAATGCCGATTGGTCGTCACGCCGGCAGGTCAGTAGATACATCCGAATGACAAGTCCACTATGAATTGGGAAAGTTCAGAGCAGATCGCCGCTTTCTTCGACCTCCGAGAAGCTGCGGAAGGCGATCTTGGCGCCCTGCGTCGCGCGGTCGTGAAGAAGATGGCGTCAATCCACCCCGATAGCAATGAAAGCGGATTCCCTGACTTCGAGACGGAAGAGCTGTGGCATCAACTTCACTCTGCAAAAGCGTTTCTAGATGAATCCCTCGCCATGTCGAAGCCTGACACGCCACAGAATCAGATGATTCCGATTTCTCAGGTCAAAGAACTGGTAAAGATCTTTTCTCAAGTTCGGTCAAACTCAATCGAAAGCAGACTCTCGTCATTGAAGGCGGAGGCCCGGGGCGATGCACGGTCCCGGGGAATGGTTCCACGTATTGGGTCTGGAGCATTTGCCGCGATATGTGCTTTTCTATTCGCATTCCCAAGCTCTGCCAAGGATAACCCACTTATCGGTCATTGGGTGCAGACTACCGCGGCACAATGGATTCTGTTGATTGCAACTGCGTACTCTGCTGCATTCTTCCTTATGACCTGGACCCGAGAACGTAGGCAGGAAGAGCTAACTGAATTCTTGTCTTCCGAAGAAGGCATGCGGCAGACCATGATTAGGATGATTGAACGGCGTGCTCGATCCGACGGGCACCCGCGACGGTTTACGCTTCCTGAGTGGACCAAGCAATTGATGCCCAACCGCCATCATGAGTATTTCTCACCATGGCTGGCGCTCATAGGAGGGCGGAATATCTCTCGCTCATTAGCAGACAAAATCGCCACGCTACATGTGGAAAGGATGGCGGAGCGAAGCGTAATTATCGAGTTACCCCAGAAGGGATTCGATCGGGTGTTTGAAATTTCACCTGCTACGTACGAGGAACTAGTGAACCAGCGAAGGGAGTGACAAAAGCGGACTGATTGCTGCTCGTAGAGGTTGCGTCGTCGAGGTGGTTGCTCGGTCAATCAAGACAGAATCTCCTGCTGGCGGACGGTCTGGATAGGAGAACCTCGTGATGGCAGCTGAATGGACGGCGACGCCCAGGTTCCTGGTTCATGTGGTATTTCCGCCGCAGCGCAGGAGGCGGAGGGCGCGCTTTCTTAGGTGGACATTGACCTTGGGCGGCGGCTCGGGCCGTGAGGCAGTAGCCGGTGCGTCGCGCGCGGGCAGGAGTTTGACGCGGATGGAGATGGCTTGGTCCCGTTCGTTTCGCTAAGAATGTTCGTTTACCCAGCTAACGAATCTTCGCACCGACTTTGGAAATGGCAGCTTGTTGATGTCTCCAGCCCGAGCGAGCTCCTTGACGAGGTTCAAGGCAAATTCATCGTAGACCAGTGCCTGCACGAGCGCGTCGGCTGTATCAACATCCGTTGCGTCGAACAGCACGTCGATAACTGGCAATCCCTCTCGCAGCGCTGTTGCCCGCCAGATAAACCGCGGCATTGGACGGGTCACTGCGGCAAACCGCTTGCCTGGATCGACCGTGCCTGAAGTTCGCATCTCTCGCCGCACTTCATTAACGCTCGTAACGTAGACATCCCATTCAAGGGAACTTAATTTCAAAACATGAAGAGCGCTCGTGAGTTGCGTAAGAAAGGCATTGATCTCTGTCACCCGCAGTAACGCCCACTCCCAGGAGATTCTGAGCTTGTGATAGAGCGGCACCAGCAGCATATCCGGAATCGCGCGGACACGGCCATTATTGGCGGAGGAAGGCCATGATGTTGCGAGGGCAGTGTTCGCTACATAAGTGTGGCCACCTGCCTCCTTCACGGTAACAGATCCATTCAGAAGTTCCATGCGCGCGAACGGCCCGATTTGGTCATCGTGCACGTAAATCTTGTCCATGCGGCTCGCACGCAGCAGCAACCCCGATGCGGTGATTGGCTTAGGGGCGCCGTCAAGGCTGTAGCCAGCGACGGCAAGTGCGTGCATGCCCATTGGGGCAAGGTCGTCGTCGCTTGTGCCATCTGCGAGCGCGACGCCCAGGATCAGGGGAATTCGTGCATGGACGTACGAATATATAGCGGCTTGTAGCAGGTAGGCTTCCGAGACGCAAATAAGAAACGGCTCGAGGTTCACGCTTTTTATCGCGTGAGCCATCATTTGTTTCGAGAGCCCGCGGTTCGGTATGACGCGCGTCTCGGTAGGCAAGAGATGCGTTGCGGCTTTGGTGATCTCTATTGGCGAAAGAAGTTGGTGCTGGAATTCTCGCGCGGTTGCCTGAAAGACGGTCCAGAGGGCGCTTGTCGCGCACGCGGCGACGACGCTGTCCTGCTCCTGAAACGGAAGGGTACGAGGGATGGGCAGATGGATGCCGAAGAGGTTTGCGCCAAATTCAGATGCACGTGCCGCCGGGAAATAACGGGTTGCGGTTTCTTCGTATGTGGTTAGACAGGTGCGGCCGATCACCGTTTGGGGCAACGGCTTTATGACCATGAATCCCAAATAGCCTGCCCGCATCATCTCCGCGGAGAGCGTACGTTCCTCTCCACCAAGGCACTCGGCAAGTTCCTTCTGGGAGAAAGGATTGCGGAAAAAATGGACGCGCGTGCAGGTCTTCTCGTACCGGGGGAAGCAGCGTACGTAATAGGCAGCGAAGTCTTCGAGGAAGTCGCGATCGACGTATTGACGCTCGACGACGAGCGTTTTAGGTTCGATGTGCTTGAGGTAACTTTCGAGATAGGCTACGTGCCGCTTATCTCGAATCTCCTCTTCCGACTTGTGATACGAGCCCTCGGCGATGAGCGCGACGAGCCGCTCCAGACCGTAGGGGAACGCTTCGAATAGGGGCTGACTCAATCTCTTATCGAGACGTCGAGCCCGGCGATTTTAGACGGTGAATGGCTCGTCCAATTTGGCCGGGTCGATATCGCGCCCCTTTTCGAGCAATGCCGCGGTTTCCGCAACGCGGCGCTCCGATTCTTTGAGGGACTCCTGTCCGCTCTCGCTGTGAAACCACGCGAGCGCACGGCAAGCCAGATCTCGCGGGTCATCGCGGTCCGGGTGTTTCATCGATGGCGCTCCAGTGCACATTCCCATAACTGCTCGAAAGGCCTGACCGTTTCAGGTCCACCTGCTGAAGGTAGAAGGAAGGACCGTGTCGGACAGCCGCTTATGAGACAAAAATGACCTCCGGGGGTTCGCCGTTCCCCCGAAAGGCACACACCTTAGCGGCAAAAGCACTCCCAGGACTGCCAAGCCTTCCGCAACTCTTTGATTGTTTTTGGGCCGGCAGGACTTTAGACGAGACGGGCCCCGCGCGCAATCGGCAGATGAAGCCCACCACGCCGGCAGCAACCCGGTCAATCAGCCTTGCCGGGCGCGCCCTTCTGCAGGAGGCGCGCGTAGGCCGCCCTCACGATGTCCTCCAGTGCCTCGGCATCCTTGCGTTCAAGCCGACCATCAGCGCGAAGCGCCTGCGAAATCTGTGCAAGCGGCTCCGGAGCATGCGCTCTCGTGCGATACACGAAATCCGCGGGGTTAAGCCCCGACCATGCGGAGAGCGCCGCCAATCCATCTGCATCGGGACGCCTGTTCTGCCCCATCCGGGCAAGCGTCGAGGCGCCGACGGATGCCTCCTGCCCGACCTGCTTCCACGTGAGATTTCGCGACTCGCGGGTGGCATTCAGCGCGCGGTAAAAGCCCTCGAAGTCGAAAACAGGTTCTTGATCAGGCACTTTTGGCTCCGCTCCTTAAATTGCATTTTAGGGATTGACAAGCTATTTTGCAAGTCGTACCGTAATTGCGCTTTCGCAATTACTTGCTATACAGATACTACGGCTTACAGACCCCTTTAGGTACACCATGCATACATCCAATGACCAGCATCCCACAGCGGATGCCAATCTCCATCCTCACCTGGTTGAGGTAGAGCTAAACGGCACTCACAAACGCATTGCCGCCGGCGAATACACCGGCCGCACGCTCAAGCTTGCGCTCGAGGTTCCAGTCGAGCACGAACTCGATCAGGTGATTCATCACGAGTTCCGGCCGATCGCAAACGATGAACGGATCAATATCCACGGAGGCGAGAAATTCGTTTCGCACTGTGGCCAGGGTCAGTCCTCGTGAGCGTTCATGAAGAGGAAATGGAGGCTCTGCGGGAGATCAGCCCGCAGGCCTCTCTTCATACTGATGGCGGAATCACTTGCGTTCTGTTGCCGCAGACTCGGCTCGTCACTTCGAGCGGCGTCCAGACCATGGATACACTGTTGTGTCCATGCGGTCTCGCAGGCTACGTAACCAGATTGCTCCTCGAGCGGCGCCTCTCCCACAAGCCGAACTTAAACTGGCAACACGTAGTGGTCCTCGGAAGGACTTGGGCAACGTGGAGTTGGAACCAAGTGCCTCCCGGCCAGCCGTGGATTCGAATCTTCGCCGAGCACGCGAGAGTATTACGATGAACATCCGACTTCGGCTCCCGCAGACCCTGCTCTCCGAAATTCACACCGATCTCTCTCGTCCACACCCAAGAGCCGCCGAACGCGTCGGCTTCCTGACTTGTGGAAGCACCAACGTCGACGGTCGAGACCTATTGCTCCTTGCGCAGGCCTGGCACGTCATCGATGACAGCAACTACCTGGATGATCCAAGTGTAGGAGCCTGTATCGGGCCAGTTGCGTTCCGGAGAATTCTGCAGAACGTTTACCGCCAACCTGCGAGCATCATACACGTCCATCGACACGAGCATGCTGGCAGACCTCAATTCAGTAGGACAGACGTAAGGAGCATGCACGAATTCGTGCCGAGCTTCTTTAACGCCTGCCCAACGCGTCCCCACGGCGCGCTCGTTCTCAGCCACGATAGGGCGAACGGAATGATATGGGTTCGCGCAGATTCCGCAGGCCAGCCAATCGAGATCTATGAGCTTGTCGGCATGCCGTTACAACGATGGGGTAGAATATGAAACCCCGTTCGCGACGACAATCATTCCTGGGAGAACGGAGCGATGAGATTCTTACGAACACGACGGTTGCCGTCGTCGGCGTGAGCGGCGGCGGCACGCCTATCGCTCAGCAGTTGGCGCACCTAGGAATAGGCACGACTCACCTCATCGACGGGGACGTTACTGAAGAGCACCACCGCCACAGACTGATCGGCATCAGCTCCGCCGCTGTTAAGCATGGTTGGAAGAAAGTGCGAGTGGCACAACGGTTGATGTCGCACGTGCACCCGGAGGGAGTAGTGCATGCCCATCCATGTGCGTGGCAAGAGGTACATCAAGTCCTCCGGACCTGCAATCTCGTATTCTCCTGCTTGGACGGGTACCTTGCTCGAGACGAACTTGAGCGATATCTACGACGCTTTCACGTCCCGCTGATCGATATAGGGATGGACGTTGCTCAGCACGCGGAGGGCTTTGGCATCGTTGGTCAAGCCATTCTCTCAATGCCTGGCATGCACTGCATGCGCTGTTTCGGATTCATTCGCGATGACCTCCTAACAGAGGAAGCCGCCCGTTACGGTGAGGCCGGAGAGCGCGCACAGGTTATCTGGCCGAATGGCGTACTCGCCTCAACGGCCATTGGCATGGCGATGGGGCTATTGCTGCCGTGGCATGTGAAGCTTCATGTGCCGCCCTACCTCATCTATGACGGCAACAGCTTACAGGTAACCCCAAGCCCGCGGCTCAAGTACCTGGAAGGCATACCCTGTCCGCACTATGGCGTTGCCATCAGCACGGGTGACCCAATGTTCCGATTGGCATAGACGCCGTAGCGCTGTAGCGTTACTCGAATCGGGCTAGCCGGTAACGCTCGCTTGCGTCCCTCACCGGGCGGGAGAGGTCTCGAGAGGTTTACGAATGCGCTGGAGGAGCGAAGCGACATGTTGCTCCTTTTCTGTGCGCGGGGGCGGCATTTCCTCAACGAACCGACGGACGCGGCCTGCGAGCTCCTTGGAGCCCTGAAAGGCTAAGATGTCGCTGATGTTTCGCCACGCGCGTTCAACGCTTGTTCGGGTCTCGATTAGCCTAGATCGGCCAGGTTCGCACCGAACGCGTCCCTGTGTCAGTTCGGCGGCGACGGACTGGATACGCGCACGGACGTGGGTGGAATCGCCGCGGATCATCGCGCGATAAATGCCATCGGTTTTATGAATGCGCGTCTCGCCTCGAAGGGCGCGCTCAGTAGCATTGGCGGCGATACCCCTCTCGCGCAAGTACCGCGCATACTCACAGCGCCATTTCCGCAAGGTTGCCGGATTGACATTCAACCGCACACCCTGCTCGCTTACGGCTTTGACGACAAGATGCACGTGAGGATGCGGCTCGTCGTTGTGCAAGACAAGCGTGTAACGATGCTTGAGGGCAAATTCCTCGCGGGCAAAATTTCGCGCGGCTTCGAGCACTCCCTTTGCCGGCGTCCCGGGCGGCATGGACAGTACGATTTTGTGGACCAGCTTGGGTGACCGGCCGGAGACCGCAGCCAGAGCCGGCTGCTTGCGGTGTTCGTCGAGATCCAGGTCCCAATCTTCGAGCAGCCTCCGACCGGCTTCCTTGCCACCTACGCGCTCACCGTCGTCGGTTTCCAGTTCAAGATTACCGTTGCGACCGATGTAGCTGAAGTGCCGGCGCACCGACCGGAGATTATTGCTGTCCTTCGGCAGGACCTTAATTATCACCTCTGGAACGCGTCGGACGGTGCGATCGATTGCCGCGACCTGCTCAGCAGAGAGGCGGACGCTGCCCTTGGGTCCAGCACGTCCTAGCGATACAATATCGAGCAGCGGCCGGCCCCGGAAATCAAAAAACGTCTTCGGCATACCCGGTTGCCCAACTGGCAGTGTTTGCCTTAATGAGGTTCTTGGTGTGGTCGCGCAACGCCGCGCAGATCTTCAAGATGGCTTCGAATTCTGCGCGGCCAGGGCCGGTGATCCGCCCCCCCTGATTGAACGCGCGGGTGATTTGGTTGAGGTTGCGGCCGATGGCGCCCAGCTCAGACACGGCTTGCTGAAGTGCGGCGAGCTCGTCCTTGGGCAACGGAGTCAATGCCCGCAGGTGTGATCGGACCAGCACGGAGACGTAGGTCGCGGACGCCATGCCCCGGGCCGCGGCTCGTTCGTGGAGCAGCAGGTGGTCTTCTCGCCTCATCCGAACGTAAACCCGTGACGCCGGCCCGACATCCTTAGAGCATGGCCCTCGCCTCGCAAGCGTGCCACCGCCATGGCGCGCAGTTGCCTCGTGCGGGACGGAGGTCGTGCGATTCTCCCGCAGTTCCCTCGCGATGATGCGCCTGAGCCATACTGCCTCAGTGAGCAGCTCAGACTGCGTAATCTCTGCGACGCGCGCCTTCATTTCCGGCGTCACACGTGTCTTCAGAATTTCAGTCGCCGTCATGGGTCCTAGTGTGACCCAATAGCCGCTACAACAATATCCTGCATTTCACCGAATAATCGGCGAAACTCACCGCTCCCCTGCGCGCGAATTCATGACTTGGACTTGCGATCCGGACCGGAGCGCGGGAAACCGGAACGTCATGTCCACTGCTGCCCGTCGACGTAGGCCGCTACTGCAGGGCCGCCCCGATCACTCGAGCTGAACCGCCAGGTCGGCGAGATCCGCCGGTTCCGTGACGATATCCAGCTCTACAATCTGCCCGCCATTCAGGGTAAATAGGAATGCAGCCCGGACCTGGCCCCCTGCCGCCCACACCGCCCCGGGCTCACCGTCTATGAGGGCCGGCACCGCACCCTGAGCCCGCCCCTTGAAGACCTGCGCAACTTGGGCGGCGCCGTGCACCTCGGGTGCCAGATCGGGAGCACCGTGCTCCTGGCGGCGGGCCGCCATGCTCACCGCCAGAGGATCGGCTCGCAGCACGACGTCCGGGGACAGTACGGCAAGCAGGCGATCGAAATCCCCGTCCCGCGAAGCAGCGAGGAACGCCCCGACCAGCTCGCGGTGCCGTGCCAGGTCTGCCGGCGGCACTTCCGTGCCCCGGACCCGGCGCCTCGCGCGGCTCACCAGCTGCCGCACCGCCACCGGGGTTCGCTCGAGGATCCGGGCGATCTCCTCAAAGGACAGATCGAAGAGGTCGTGCAGCACGAAGGCGACCCGCTCCGGGGGCGCCAGGGTCTCGAGGACGATCAGCAATGCCGGGCCGGTCGCATCGGCAAGCGCGAGATCGTGTTCGGGACTCCCCTCCCCCAGAAGCTGGGGTGCCGCCTCAAGCGGGTCCTCGCGCCGTGAGCGGCGGGTGCGCAGCATATCGAGGCAGACCCGTGCGAGAACGGTCGTCAGCCACCCGCCGAGGTTCTCGACGGCGTCGGTCTCCGATCGGCTGAGCTTCAGCCACGTCTCCTGGAGTGCGTCTTCCGCCTCACTCGCCGAGCCCAGCATCCGGTAGGCCACCGCCCGCAGTCGGGCACGATTCTCATCGAACCGTTTCCCGAGCCAGTCGTCCTCGTCCATCGATGCCCCCGTCTCACCGCTCACGACGCACTCCTCGCACCCTTACCAGTATTGCTCGGCGGGACGGATCTCAATGGCACCGCCCAGGCGGGCCGCCGGGATGTGTGCGGCGAGCGCCACTGCGGCGTCCAGATCCTCCGCCTCCAGCACCAGGTATCCGCCGGCACACTCGCCAAGATACGTGCCGTCCCTGACCTCGGGCTTGCCGTTGCGGACCCGCACGGTTCGGGCCTCCTGGGGTAGTCCGAGCGGCAACCCCGGCGTGACCCCAGGCGCCTTACCCAGTGCCGCATAGTCCGCATAGATCGCTTTCTGCTCCGCCTCGGGCAGCGCCTTCCAGCGATCCGAGCCCGGCAGCGACGGTGTGGGTCCATGGAAAATCAGCAGTACGTATTTCATAGCGTCCTCCTCATCCCTATGACGGATGGGAGGGGTGCGACTGTGACCGCCCGGGACGCGATCAGATCTTCTCGGCGGCGATCCGCAGCCCGAGCGCGATGAAGAGCACCCCGAGGCCCTTGCGCAGCCACAGGGACACCGAGGCATTGCGGCGAAAGCTCCCGGTGATGCGATCCGCGCAGCAGACGATGAGGATATTGGTCGGCAGCGCGATGACGCTCACCGTCAGACCCAGCAGCAAGATCTGCAGAGCTGGATGCGGTGCGTCTTTATCGACGAACTGCGGCAGGAGCGCGAGAAAGAACAGCGCGACCTTGGGGTTCAGCACGTCGCTCAGGAACGCCTGCCAGAGAATCGTCCGGCCGCGGACGCCGCCCGCCACCGCTTCGACCGCCAGGGGTCGCTCCTTGCGCCAGAGCGTGCTGATCCCGAGGTACACCAGATAGGCCGCGCCCGCCCACTTCACGACGGTGAACGCCGTGGCGGATGCCGCCAGGATCGCCGAGAGCCCGAGCACGGCAGCCGTGATGTGCACGTAGCCGCCGAGATTGAACCCGATGGCGGAGAGGATCCCGGCTCGGCGCCCCTGCGCGACGCACCGGCCGAGCATGTACAGCATGTCCGGCCCGGGCACGAGAATGAGCGCGATGGCGGCCAAGACGAACAGCAGGTAGCTATGCAGGGACATCATCCCGTGGCCCTCGACCTGGCATCCGTCTCGGTAAGGTGTCCTACTCCAGGGCCTGCGTGAGCAATTCGGCGGGCTCACGGCCCAGCGCGCGCGCGATCTCGATGAATTCGACTACATCGATGCGCCGCTCCCCGACCTCGATCTTGGCAATGAAGGACTGCGACCGTTTGAGCCGTCGGGCCAGCTCCTGCTGACTGATACCCGCGCTTTTGCGGGCTTCCACGAGCACCGCGCACAACGACCGATGAGTACGGGTTCGCAGGGACTTCAAGAGCGCGCTCCGCGGGACTGGAGCATGCACATATAATCCCAAAGCGGAATTATTCGATTCTGGACTAGACACGAGGAAACAGGTCGCGTAGCATCAAATTATTCTATTTTGGACTTGTCGCCTACGCCCCGGAAGGACATCTAGCGTGGCATCAACCTTACGCAGGCAGCGTCGCTCGTTCCCGGCACGGCGTCTGCCGGCGGACTCACCCACTCCAACATGCGGCAGCGACGTCGTGGCGCTATTGGGTGAGCTCTCGGATGCGATCGCGCTAGTCACCGTCGTACACCGATCATTGGCAGCGCACGAGACCGCAGGCACGGGTGACGAGGAGGTTGCCCTTCGTCATGCCCTCCGACTTCTCCGTGCCACGTATAGCGGCCTCGACAGGACAACCCTCCGTTCAAGGCGGCAGACCCCCTCACCTACCCCATGATGCGAGTTTGGAGGTCGTGATGAAGCGTCTCCTGGACATAACCCATAGACAGCGGCTGCCGGGTGCCGTGCGGCCGCCGAGCCAGATCGTCCGCCCGCCGACCTCCCCAGCGAACCCGACTCACGCCAGACACACTGCCATTCTGGAGAAAGCCCTATCCGACGTCTTCCGTCTCCAACATGAATCCCTCCTGCGCTTTCTTGCGCGTCGGGCGGTGTCTCGCGCTGAAGCCGAGGACATCATTCAGGATGCCTTCGTCCGCATCCTCGCCATCGAGCGCACGGAGGAGATTCGCGAGCTCGAGCGCTACGTGTGGCGCAGCGCGCTGAACATCGCAACGGATCACGGGCGGGCGCGTCAGCGCTGGAATCGGATGGCCAAGACGATTGCAGCACAAGAAGAGCCCATTGCGCCCTCGGCGGAGGTCGTAGCAGATGCTCGCGAGCGTTGGACCTTGCTCACTCAGGCCGTGAGCGAATTGCCTCCGAGGGAGCATCAGGCATTCGTCCTCCGGATTGCGCAAAGCCTGCCGTTTGAGGAGGTCGGACGCGCCATGCACATCAGCTCACGGATGGCCAAGATCTACGTGGCGCGCACACTCGTGTCTCTGCAGCGCCGCCTGGAGGGCGGCGACGCTCCGCGCGGCGTGATGACTCGGCGCCGATCGGGCGCCGTCGCCGCGCCTGGGCGTGGCGGCTCCGTCATTCAGGGTCGATCAGCTCGCTCCGGATCCCGCGCTATCGCAAAAGGGGGACCTGATGTGACCCAGGCCTTCGAACAGCGAACACAGTCGAGGGGCTCTTGCCCACCCTGAGTGCGGCAGTTTCCCCGATTATTCGGCGAAACTCCCGCTTCCCGAATGGCCCAACCCTGCCATCATCGCGCCTGAGTGACAACTTGTCTCTGAACGGCTCGAATCACATGTAAACCTCAATCACCATGAGCATCCACGAGCCCCAATCGCAATTCATGAACACTCAGAACGTGCTGCCGGCGTCACTCGTGCCTTGGGGCGCTGAGAAGCTCCCCCTGCCGGCGTTCCTGCGGATCCGCGATGTGTTGCGCATCACGTCACTCAGCCGTCCCACGTTGTATCGACGCATCGCCGAGCGGCGGTTTCCCCCACCGGTTCATCTTGGGGGCCGCGCGTGTGGCTGGTCGGTCGTCGCATTGCAGACCTGGATTAGCGACCCCGAAGGCTATCGAGAGCCAAACGCACCAGACACCGGTGCGCCCTGCAGACGCGGGCGGCCCAGGAAATATCCAGTCTAGGCGTGACCGGCGGTCAGGCAGCGTCGCGCAGGGCTTGGCCGTCCGTGTCTTCTTTGCGCCGCTGGTCGAGATAGTCGGCCCATGCCTGCATCATCTGCGCCCGCGGCTGCAGATACTGGGCATGGTTGTACGCGGCGCTGACGCTGTTGCGCTCCTGATGAGCAAGCTGCAGCTCGATGTGCTCGTGCGGCCAGCCCT
Source organism: Pseudomonadota bacterium (assembly GCA_021808195.1). Next base: position 105,664 of record JAKBCE010000010.1, on the reverse strand, counting down.
GCTCGTGCAGGATCGTTGAGGCGACGCCGCGGAATCCGTGTCCCGTCATTCTTCCGCGGTACCCCATGCGATACAGCGCGAAGAGCAACGTGTTGTTACTCATCTGCTTCGACGGGCGTACGTCGCCGGGGAATACCAGTTCCCGATCGAACGAGAGTTCACGCAGCCGGTGCAGCGCCGCGAGGGTCTGCCGGCTCAGGGGCACGATGTGCGGGGTCTTCATCTTCATGCGCTCCGCCGGGATGACCCACCGTGCCGCGTTGATGTCGAACTCCGACCACTGCGCGCCGATCAATTCCGACGTGCGAACGAAGGTCAGTGCCATGAGCTGCAACGCCAAGCGCGTGTGGTCGGAGCCCACATAGGCGTCGATCGCTTTCAGCAGCCTCGGCAACTCGTTCTGATCGATGCGCGGGTAGTTGCGCCGGTTGTGCGGCTTCAGCACGTCACCCGGTTTGATGCCGGCGACCGGATTGTGCGACGTGTAGTCGTTCGTCATGGCGTAGCGCATGATCTGTCCGCAGGTCTGCAGGACGCGCTTCGCAATGTCAGCTGCGCCGCGGCTCTCGATCTTGCGGACCATGTCGCGGAACGCGGAGGTCGGGATTTCGCCGAGGCGCAGCGATCCGATCCGGGGAAAGACGTCCGCCTCGAGCCGCTTCAGCACGTAATGGGAATGGCGTTCGTGACGATTGGACTTCCAGTGCGCGTGCCACTCGCGCGCCACGTCCTCGAAGGTCTTGCTCGCCGTCTTTCGCTCGGCGCCCGGATCGATATCGTCCGCCAGCAGGCGCCGCGCCTCCAAATGGCGCTCGCGCGCCTTGGCGAGCCCCACGTCCGGATAGACCCCGAGGGCGAGGGTCTTCTGTTTGCCAGCGTAGCGGTAGTTATAACGCCAGTACCGGCCGCCGTTGGGGGCGACGAGGAGGTACAGACCGCCCCCGTCGCTGAGCTTGCGGGGGCGCTCGGCGCGTTTTGCACTCCGAATCGCAGAATCGGTGAGCATCTGTTGGTACCTGAGGTTCCGTCAGATCCGATACCCCCGAATGTACCCGCGTGGGGCGGAGACAGCAAGCCGCCGGGCGGGATGCCCTGAGAGCCGTAAGACTGTGATCTGTTTGAGTTTTTTCTCGTTTCGAGACGGGCTGAAACCGTTCGAGAATGTGAACTGGCGGAGAGAGAGGGATTCGAACCCTCGAAGGGCTTTTGACCCTTACACCCTTAGCAGGGGTGCGCCTTCGACCACTCGGCCATCTCTCCGGCTTTTCGAAGCGGACGTCTCGAACGACTGGAGTGCGTCAATGCGCACACCATCCCACGCCGCTGCCAGGAGGGGCGCATGATACTGGAAACGCCGGAAGATTGGGACGTTTGAGCGCCTCGTTCGGTCAAATCAGGACGTCCTGCACGTCCTTTCTGGCCGCCTCGCCCCCTGCCGATTCGCTGGTACTCGCTTCCGCATCCGAATGCGGCCCCCCGCTGTGCTGCTCTTTTTCACGCTGAATGCGCTTATAAATCTCCTCCCGGTGGACCGCGACGCTCTTCGGCGCCTGGATTCCAATCCGGACCTGGTTGCCCTTGACGCCGAGGACGGTCACAGAGACCTCGTCCCCGATCATCAGCGTCTCGCCTACTCGCCGGGTCAGTATGAGCATGGCTTGACCTCCTTTTTTAGACTTTACACCCTTTCGGCGCCCCCCTGAATCGGTGGAAACCGGGATTTCAGCCCGAAAGGCGCGCGCGCACCCAATCTGGCACCTCGGCGAGCGCCGCCTCGAGCGCAGCAGGATCGTTGCCACCCGCTTGGGCAAAATCCGCCCGCCCGCCACCTCGCCCGCCGATCCGGCCTGCGACCGCCCCCACCAAGTCACCGGCCTTGACCCGACCGGTCTGGTCCGCGGTCACCCCGGCGACCAGTACCACCTTATCGGCGCCCTGCACCGAAGCCAGTACGATCACCGCGGACTTCAAGCGCTCCTTCAACCGGTCCACAGCGCTGCGCAGCGCCGCGGCATCGGCGTCGGCGACCTGCGTAGCCAGAACCTTCACCCCGTTAATCTCCTGCGCACCCGAGGCCAGATCAACGCCCTGGCCGGAGGCCAGACGGTCCTTGAGCGTACGGATCTCCCGCTCCATCTGCCGAACGCGCTCAAGTGTCTCACGCACTTTATCTTTGACCTCTTCGCGCGCACCACGCAGGAGCTGCGCCACGTCCTTCAGCAGCGCATCATTCTGCTCGACGAGCTCCACGGCGCCCTCGCCCGTGACCGCTTCGATGCGGCGCACGCCTGAGGCGACTCCGCCCTCGCTGACAATCTTGAACAGACCAATATCACCGGCCCGCTGCACGTGGGTGCCACCACACAGCTCCATTGAGAACGATCCAACCCGCAGCACTCGCACGTCCCGATCGTATTTCTCACCGAACAGTGCCATGGCGCCTGCGGCCACCGCGCTCTCGTACTCCATCACACGTGTCTCGGCGGCTGCATTCGCGCGAATCTGCGCATTAACGAGTCGCTCGATCGCGGTCAGTTCCTCGCCCGTCACCGGCTGAGGGTGCGAGAAGTCAAACCGCAGACGATCGGGCGCGACGAGCGAGCCCTTCTGCTGCACATGAGTGCCGAGTGTCTTGCGCAGCGCCGCATGCAGCAAGTGGGTCGCGGTGTGATTGCGCGCGACGGCGCTCCTGCGTTCCGCGTCGACCGTCGTACGAAGTGTATCGCCCACACGGATCCTGCCCTCGGCGAGCCGACCGATGTGCACATAGGCCTTACCGTGCTTGACCGTGTCCTCGACCTCGAAGCGTGCGTCTGCCGAGGCCAAATAGCCCGTGTCACCGACCTGGCCACCGGACTCCGCGTAGAACGGCGTGCGATCCAAGACCACCTCGGCACGCTCGCCGGCAGCGATCTGTTCGGTCTCGACGCCATCCTTGCGCAACGCCACGACTCGTCCCTCGGCCTCGGTCAGCGCGTAGCCCTCGAACGTCGTGCATGCCTCGATCGGCGCGCCCCCGCGCAGGTCGACCCCGAACTTACTGGCCTCCTGGGAGCGGCGCCGTTGCGCCTCCATCGCGGTATCGAAGCCCGCCTGATCGATCCCCAAGCCGCGCTCCCGAGCGATGTCCGCAGTGAGATCGGCCGGGAATCCGTAGGTGTCGTACAGCTTGAAGACCACCTCACCCGGGATCACGGCCGCTCCCCCCGCAGCCGTCCCGGCGGGCGGCAGCTGCGCAATCACCTCATCGAGCAGGGCCATGCCCTTGGCGAGGGTCTCTGCGAAGCGCTCCTCCTCCTGCCTCAGCACGCGTTCGGCTTGCTCGCGACCGCGGGTGAGTTCCGGATAGGCCTCACTCATTTCGCGCTCGAGCACCGCCACGAGCTTGTAGAAAAACGGCTCGTTGATCCCGAGCTTGTACCCGTGGCGTACGGCGCGGCGGATGATGCGGCGCAGCACGTAGCCGCGTCCCTCGTTGGAGGGCAGCACGCCATCGAGGACCAGAAAGGTGCAGGCCCGAATGTGATCGGCGATCACGCGCAGCGAGCTCGAAGCGAGATCCCGGGTACCGGCAAGCTCAGCTGCGGCCGCGATCAGCGTGCGGAACAAATCGATGTCGTAATTCGAGTGCACGCCCTGCAGCACCGCGGAGATGCGCTCGAGGCCCATGCCGGTATCCACCGAGGGCTTCGGCAGTCCGGTAAGCGTGCCATCGGCGGCGCGCTCGAACTGCATGAACACCAGGTTCCAGATCTCCACGAACCGGTCGCCATCCTCATCGGCAGAACCCGGCGGCCCACCGGGGATCTGCGGGCCGTGGTCGTAGAAAATCTCGCTGCACGGCCCACACGGGCCCGTATCGCCCATGGCCCAGAAGTTCGACTTCTCGCCCATGCGCGAGAACCGCTCGGGGGACACGCCGATTTCCTTCAGCCAGATATCGGCCGCCTCGTCGTCATCGCGAAAGACCGTGACCCACAGGCGTGCCGGATCGAGCTTCAGCGTACCGGTGAGGAACGCCCAGGCAAAGCCGATGGCTTCGCGCTTGAAATAATCGCCGAAGGAGAAATTGCCGAGCATCTCGAAGAACGTGTGGTGCCGGGCTGTATAGCCGACGTTCTCGAGGTCGTTGTGCTTGCCGCCGGCGCGCACGCACCGCTGGCTGCTCACGGCGCGCACGTAATCGCGCTTCTCCTTGCCGAGAAACACGTCCTTGAACTGCACCATGCCTGCATTGGTGAACAGCAGCGTCGGATCGTTGCCGGGCACGAGCGGGCTCGAGGGCACGATGGTGTGGCCGCGTTCGCGGAAGAATTCGAGGAAGGCGCGGCGCACATCGGCGGCGCCCAGAGAGTGGGGTCGGGTCAAGTTCGTCAGTCCAGTTCGAGCTCGGCGCCAATGGCCGCGCGGATATCATCCGATGAAAAGCCCCGGTACTGCAAAAAACGCGCTTGGCGCGCCTTTTCGGTCCAGCCCGCCGGGGCGGCCACACCGAATTTCCGCCGGCGCACCTCGCGAGCCCGGGCGCGCCAGTCGGCGCCCGCCTCGAGCGCCGGGGCGATCAGCTCGGCGGGGGCGCCCTGGGCCCTCAGATCGAGCGCAATGCGCAGCGGCCCCTGGCCGCGCTCGGCGCGGTAGGCCACAAATCTCTCGAGGCAGCGCGCATCGTCGAGCAGCCGCTCGGCGGTCAGCGCCGCGAGTGCCTCCGCCGTCGCCTGCAGGTCGAACCCGCGCTCGATCAGCCGGCGGCCGAGCTCGGCGCTGAAGTAGTCGCGGCGCGCGAGCAGCGCCAGTGCGGCGGCCCGCACACGGCTCGGGTCGCCGGGCGCCTCAGGCCGTGGCCGCTTCACCGCCGGTGCTGCGCGGCGGGCGCGCTGGCAGCAGCCGGGCACGCACTTCCGCCTCGATCTCCCGCGCCACCTCCGGATTGCTCTGCAGGAACTGGCGGGCATTGTCCTTGCCCTGGCCGATCCGGTTGCCTTTGTACGAATACCACGCGCCGGATTTCTCGATGATCTCCTGCGCACTGGCCAGATCGATGATCTCGCCTTCGCGCGAGATGCCCTGTCCGTACATGATCTCGAATTCGGCCTCGCGGAACGGCGGAGCCACCTTGTTCTTGACCACTTTGACGCGGGTCATGTTGCCAACCACCTCGTCGCCGTTCTTGATTGCACCGATGCGGCGGATATCAAGCCGCACCGAAGCGTAGAACTTCAGAGCATTGCCGCCCGTGGTGGTCTCGGGGCTGCCGAACATCACGCCGATCTTCATGCGAATCTGGTTGATGAAGATCACGATGGTGTTGGAGCGCTTGATGTTGCCGGTCAGCTTGCGCAGTGCCTGCGACATCAGCCGCGCCTGCAGGCCCACCTGCATCTCGCCCATCTCGCCTTCAATTTCAGCCTTGGGAGTCAGCGCCGCCACCGAGTCGACCACGACGATGTCAACTGCGTTGGAGCGCACCAACATGTCGGTGATCTCCAGAGCCTGCTCGCCGGTGTCGGGTTGCGAGACCAGCAGGTCCGCGATGTTCACACCGAGTTTCTCGGCATAGGCTGGATCGAGCGCATGCTCGGCGTCGACGAACGCTGCCGTGCCGCCATTGCGCTGCACCTCGGCGATCACCTGCAGCGTCAGAGTCGTTTTACCCGAGGATTCCGGTCCGTAGATCTCCACCACGCGGCCGCGCGGCAGTCCGCCCACGCCGAGCGCGATATCCAGTCCCAACGAGCCGGTCGAGACCGCCTCGACGTCATAGGCCGCTGTGGCGTCGCCGAGGCGCATCACCGAGCCCTTGCCGAACTGCTTCTCGATCTGGCCCAAAGCGGCGGCGAGCGCCTTCTTGCGATTCTCTTCCATCTGGTTGTCCCGGAAGTTGTGAAAACGAAGCGTACTGGAATTATCCCACAAACGCGTCGCCGGCATCACCTCCGCATGCCTGCGCAAGGTGTTATTTTCTCGCCTGCGCCTCGCTGCACAGTGGGTACGTTCCGACAACACTGTATACCGGCCCGGACTCGAGGGTGCGGCTCGCGATGAGCGCGAACGCCTCGAACCGCCAGTGCACCGCTCGCAGGGCGGCAGACCGACTGGACCGTAACACTTTGCGTGCCACAGTGACATGTGGGCGGAAGGGCTTGAGATCCGGAGTAAAATCCGCTGCGGTCAGCGCCTTCAGCAGCCGTTTGACCAGCTGATCGAGCGCGGCGGGCGTGCGCTCAGGCAGCGCGCACAGCACTCGTGGCCCCGGCCAATGCGCCAGACGCTCGAACGACAAGGCGATCGGTCCGAGCGCCCCATTCGCCGTACCGATGAGCTCAGCAGCCAGGGCGGCGAGTTCCACCACACGGGTCTCGGGAACCGAACCGAGAAAGGCCAGCGTCAGATGCAGCTGGTCACTCGCAACGGGACGACCGCCGCTCGCGCGTACGGCACCCCGTACGTTGTGCGCGAGCCGCTCGCGGCCGGCCTGGTCAGGCCAAAGAGCAAAGAACAGTCGGCGTGCCTCGCGCCCCGGCCAGGCCTGCTTGTCGGGCGGTGGTGCACTCACGTTGCCCCCCCAACCGCATCATCGGTGGCGAGCGCCACCGCCTCCACCGGCCACCACGGCGATGGTCTCGAGCACCCGCTGAAGAGCATGAGCGACCGTCTGACGCCTCACCGCGTCCCGATCGCCCTCGAAGTGCCGCTCCTCACAGCGCGGCGCAAGCCACGCTCGAGCCGCTATGGCGAACCACACGGTGCCGACGGGCTTCGCCTCCGTTCCGCCATCCGGTCCAGCGATACCGCTGACCGCCACCGCCAGTTCGCTCAGCGAGACATCGAGCGCCCCCTGCGCCATCTCCCGGACCGTCGCCTCGCTTACGGCACCGTGCTCCTGCAAAGTCCGGGCGGATACGCCGACATCACGCACCTTCGCCGCATTTGAATACGTCACGTAGCCACACTCGAACCACTGCGAGCTCCCCGGCACATCGGTCAGTGCCTTGGCGATCCAGCCGGCCGTACAGGACTCGGCCGTGGCGATCCGCAAGCCGCATCGCTGCAGCGCCCGCCCGGTCCGCTCGGCCAGCTGATACAGATCGGTATCTGTCAGGCGTGGGGCAGTCATGCGCGAAGTTTACCCCCACCCGAGGCCGGTCCCAGCGTCGGCACCGAGCGCGAGGGCGGACTCGAGAGGCCCGTGGAGCGGCACAATGAGGCCACGTGGCACCCGGCGCCGCAGGCCTGGGCGTCGGGGGTAGGAGCGCGGCACAGAGCGGCTCAGGTTGCGCGCAGGATCAGTGCGGTGGGCAGCATCTGCGACTCGACCGGCTCACTGCGAATCAGGCCGAGGACCTTGCGCGCCAGCAGCACCCCGCCCTCCTGCCAGTTCTGCCGTACCGTCGAGAGCGGCGGCAGGAAAGTCGCCCCCTGAGGCGTGTCGTCATAGCCGATCACAGACACGTCCTCCGGCACCCGCTGGCCGAGCTCGATCAATGCGCGGATCGCTCCCATGGCCACCAGATCCGACCCGGCGAAGATGGCATCGAACTGCACGTGCCGGTTGTGCAGCGAGCGCACCGCCTGCACGCCCCCCTCGAGCGTGAAGTCGGCCCGTCGCATCAGCAGCGGCTTGATGCCGTGGCGGCCGAGTTCATCGACAAAGCCCATCAGCCGCTGCGCCATTTCGGGGTGATCCGGATTGCCGATGAACACCGGATGGCGGCGACCGATCGAAACGAACCGCTCCGCGACGCTCATGCCGCCATGGCGGTTGTCGCTGCCGACGACCACGTGCTCATCACCGCCCACCCCCGCTGCACCCCAGACCACCATGGGCAGACCGAGCTTATCGTAGGCATGCACGGCGTCCTGATGCGGGCCCTGACCGAGCAGGATCAGCCCGTCGGCGGCCTGCACCGCGACATCTCCGCCGGATTGGCGGGTCGTCAGCAGCACGTTGTACCCGGCCGAGGTCAGTTCCTGGGAAATGCCGCCGAGCAGCGCCAGCGGATACGGATCCCACATCGTGCGCTCGGGGGTCGGGGTCATCTCCACGATTACCGCCACCGCGTGGCTGCGCCGCAGGCGCAAGTTGCGCGCGCTCACGTTGAGCTTGTAACCGTGCTTGCGCGCCAGCTGCTGGATGCGTTCGCGGGTAGCCGGACTCACCAGATCGCTCCCCGCGAGTGCGCGGGACACCGTAATGGTCGAAACCCCCGCCAGGCCGGCCAGATCCGCCATGGTGAGACTTGACGGCGCCTCAGGGGCTTGTTTCTTCCGATCCGCCACCGCAGGTTCGCTTCGCTGGAGATGCCGATATGATCCACGGGCGTACCCCGCACGTAAAGACTGACCGTCATGCCGCACCTGGCAAACCGCTACCGGATGATCAGCGCGCTGGCGCTGAGCTTCATGATCTTCGCGATCCTGCTGAACAGCGTGGGCACGGTGATCCTGCAATCCATCCATAGCTTCGGGGTCGGTAAACCCGAGGCCAGCCTGCTCGAACTGTTCAAGGATCTGCCGATCGTGATCACCTCGTTCGCGGTGGCATCCTTTCTGCCGCTGTTCGGCTACCGGCGGGCGATTCTGCTGGCGCTCGCCATCGTCGCGATCGCCTGCGTGCTGATGCCGCTCTTTCCAGGCTTTCACACCACCGCGCTGCTGTTCGTCTGTGTCGGCATCTCCTTTGCGCTCACCAAGGTTTCGGTCTACGGCGCCATCGGGCTGCTCACCGGCACCCAAAGCGAGCACACCCGCCTCACCAACGTCATCGAGGGGCTGTTCATGGTGGGCGTAGTCATTTCCGGCTGGCTGTTCAGCGCGTTCATCCGCTCAGGCCCGGCCGCGCACGTCGCCTGGCTGCGCGTGTACTGGGTGATTGCCGGGGCATGCGTCCTGGCGATGACGCTGCTCGGCGTATCGCGCCTCGACGAATCCGGGGCACGCGGCAAGGGCACTCGGGCGCGCAACTCCCTGGCGCAGATCAGCAGCTCCGCGCTGCGCCCGATGGTGTACGTCTTTCTCGCCTCGACGTTCTTTTACGTGCTCATCGAACAAAGCTTTGGCACCTGGCTGCCGACCTTCAATTACGAGGTCCTCAAACTGCCGGACGCGGTGAGCGTGCAGATGGCGAGCATGCTGGCCGCATCCATCGCCATCGGTCGGGTGCTCGCCGGTCAGCTGCTGAAGCGAGTCGCCTGGTTTGCGCTGCTCAACGTGTGCGTGCTGGGCATGGGCATCTTGATGGTCGTGACGTTGCCCCTCGCCCGCGGGGTGAGCAGCGGACATTTCGGCTGGGCGCATGCGCCGCTGGCAGCCTACCTGATTCCGCTCATCGGCCTGCTGATGGCCCCGATCTACCCGGTAATCAACTCCGTTGCGCTGAGCGCGCTGCCCAAGCCCGCCCACGCCTCGATGACCGGCCTCATCCTGGTCTTCTCGGCCCTCGGCGGCACGCTCGGATCACGCATCACCGCCATCGTGTTCGCGCGCTTCGGGGGCATTCACGCGTTCTACTGCTCGTTGCTGCCGATGACGCTTCTGCTCGGGTCGCTCTTTCTGTTCAAGCGCGAGACCACCCGCGCGGCCAGCAGACTCGCCGGCCTCGACCCCACGCCCGACTAACCCCTGGGGCAGCGGCGACCCCAAGCACCTCCCCCCGCTACCCGGCGCTGCATTCACGTCGATGGCGCGGGGAGTCCAGACCGGGACGGCTCGAGGCTGTGACTGCCCTCGCACAACACGCTCCCCGGCAGCTCTTGCGCCAGCAGCCGTACGAGATCGCTTTGTCCGCGCACGCGTGTCTTGGCATAGATGTGCTTCAGATGGGTTTTGAGCGTGTTGTAGCTGATGCCGAGTTCGCGGCAAATCTGCTTGCCGCCGAGACCCCGGGCGATGGCCGTGGCCCCCTTTGCCTCGCGCGCGGTGCCACAAGCGAGGCAGCCTCACCGACCGGGATGGGCGGGACGAGCCGCTCGAGGGTCGCATTCTCAGCAGGACGTGCAATCCAGACCGTTCCACCGCCTGCCACGCCGTGATCACGACGAGCCGCCGCTGCGGCGCCGATCAGCGCCCCAAGAGCGGTCATGTCCTGGGGGCCGCTCCCGCTCTTTGACGCACCATACGCGGGGGCTCGCGCGACCCCGGCATGGACCACTCTTTCGTGAATCTCGAGCCGGGACCTCTGGCCTCTGCGAACCACCCAACGCAACCACATCAGTCCCGCAGAAAGCAACATCAACGCCAACGACAGCTGCGTCGAATTCAACTGGCCTGAACCCGGAATTTCCCAATCTCGGCTCGAGCCAACGAAGTAAGCCCCAGCGGGTTGTGTTGGCAGCTCCAGAGGCGATTTCTCTCGCACGAGCGATGAAGCAGCGCGAATCGACGCAGATCGCACCTCCTCGCCCCGAAGAGTCAGACGCGGATTGACAGAACCGATTCGAACGGACGTCCAGTCGAGCGCGCGGTGATCCGCACGCCACGAGGCATCTGGGCGGGAGGTCTCGGACCGGTGCATCGCGTGAAACCTCTCTGGCGCCGCTGCGCCGCAGCGCGGCGCAATCCCCATCAGAACGCATGCGGCTGCCATGGCGCACGCCACACGCCTGACCTTCTTGTGGTCTCTTGTCGCGGCAGAACATTCCTCAATCCCTCGGCAGCACCTCGGCTGCGACAAGGACTCATGAGCAGACAGGAGGAGTGTTCGCGGCGCAACCACACCAGGTGCCAGCAATGGTCTCACGGGCGACCGGCCACCGGCGGGCGGCGGATGTCTTCGTCTGCTGTGGGGTTTCATGGGTATCGTTCTTGTTGGAACCCTGATGCCCTTATAGCGAATCGAGATCGCGCGCGAATCACCCGGTTGGGTGAAGTGGCGGACGCATACTAGGGATCAGGTTATGCTCCCGCACGACGGCGAGTTGACCCGAGCAACGAAACCTTCGTGCCGGTCACGGTGGGCACCGGCCGCCTGCTGAGCCGCAGCTTCACAGCGCCCTTCGATCGTCGGACCCGAAGGCGCTGCGGCAGCCCCACATCCCTCATCTGGCGCCCAACCTCCTCGGTACCCGTGGGTGGGGAGTGAATCGAGCCCTTCGAGCTCGACAGAGACCGAAGGAGGAGGTGCTCCAATTGCCCCTTGGAGCCGCTCGGCTCACCCAATCGAGATGGCCGTGCCCCGTTCTGCGCCCCACGAGGACTGGCAAAGGTAACGCTGAAGGCTCGCTCGAGAAGAATTCCCATGTGGACTCCGCCTTGGCACAGGCGAGTGGCTCTGACGCGTCGCAGCAGCGCCGCAGGACCGTATGAGGAGCGTCTATAGGCGATAAACGCCCAGGTCGGAGGCGAGTGGCGCGTCGGGTCACAGTAAAATCGGGCGCGACTCTCATCAGCACCGTCAACCCGATACCTGAAGGCCACGCGTCCCTCCAATTCGCGCGTTGTTCGAGCCGTTCGGCGCGCTGCGGCACGACCGCGACATCCGGTACGCCTGGCAGGCCCTCGGGGGTTGCGCAACGGTGGGCGCCTATGACGCCGCGCGTGTGCAGTCCGGCCGAACCTGCTCTGGAGAATGGGCATTCCGGGGGGCGCGACCCGGCGCTGCGCATAGCGGTGCTCGCACTTCGGCACACGTCGGGCTAATCTGCTCGGCTGGCTGCCATCCGAGTTGGAAAATCAGTCCTTGAACGACCCAGTCCATTCCCATACGCCGGTCATGCAGCAATACCTGCGGATCAAGAGCCGCCATCCCGATGTGCTGCTCTTTTACCGCATGGGCGATTTCTACGAGCTGTTCTACGATGATGCGCGACGGGCCGCCGCGCTGCTCGACATCACGCTCACCTCGCGCGGGCACTCGGCCGGCCAGCCGATCCCGATGGCTGGTGTGCCGGTGCACAGCGTGGAGGCGTACCTGGCGAGGCTCGTGCGCAAAGGCGAAAGCGTGGCGATCTGCGAGCAGCTCGGCGATCCGGCCAAATCCAAAGGCCCGGTCGAGCGTGACGTGGTGCGGATCGTCACCCCGGGCACCGTGACCGACGCGGCGCTACTCGATGAGCGTCAGGACACGCTGGTCGCCGCGGTGGCGCGCGACGGAGAGCAGTTCGGACTCGCCTGGCTCGACCTCGCAGCGGGCCGCTTCACCGTACTGCAATCTAGCGGCATCGGAGCGCTGGAAGCCGAACTCGAGCGTCTGAAGCCCGCGGAGCTGCTGGTGCCGGAGGATGCGGTCGCGGATCTGCGCCGCAACGCCGCGCTGCGCACCCGCCCGCCCTGGCACTTCGAGCTGGCGAGCGCCTCGCGGCTGCTCACCGATCAGCTCGGCACGCTCGACCTGAAGGGCTTCGGGGTCGATGAGCTGCCGCTCGCGATCACGGCGGCCGGCGCACTCCTGCAGTACGTGCGGGATACGCAAAAGAGCGCGCTGCCGCACATCCGCGGACTCACGGTCGAGGAACGCGCCGAAGGGCTGCTGATCGATGCGGCGACGCGGCGCAATCTCGAGCTCGACGCGAGCCTCACAGGCCGGGAGGAAGCGACGCTGTTCGCGCTGCTCGACGCGTGCGCCACTGCCATGGGCTCACGGCAGTTGCGCCGCTGGCTCAACCGCCCGCTCACCGACCAGCAGACTCTGCGTCAGCGCTATCAGGCCGTCGGCGCACTGCTCGAGGCCCGCCGCTTCGAGCCACTGCGCGAGCGGTTGCGCGCGATCGGTGACGTCGAGCGCATCCTCTCGCGCGTTGCGTTACGTTCGGCGCGCCCGCGGGACCTGACGCAGCTGCGCGCCTCGCTCGGTGCGGTACCACAGGTGCACGCCGCGCTTGCGCCGATCGACTCGCCACTCGTGATGGCGATCGGCCAACGGATCGGCACACACGCCGAGGTGACGGAACTGCTCGGCCGCGCCATTGCCGTTGAGCCGGCGACATTCCTGCGCGACGGCGAGGTGATTGCGCCCGGCTATGACGCCGAGCTCGATGAGTTACGGCGGATCGCCACCCACACCGATGAGTTCCTGCTCGACCTGGAGCGTCGGGAGCGGGAACGCACCGGCATCGCGAGCCTGAAGCTCGGTTACAACCGGGTCCAAGGCTACTTCATCGAAATCCCGCGCAAGGATGCCGAAAATGTCCCGCCGGAATACCTGCGCCGCCAGACGGTCAAGTCTGCCGAGCGTTTCATCACGCCCGAGCTGAAGGGCTTCGAGGACAAGGTGCTCGGCGCCCGGGACCGGGCGCTGGCGCGGGAGAAGGAACTCTACGACACCGTGCTCGGCAGCCTGATCGAACAGCTCGCGCCCCTGCAGACGACCGCAACGGCGCTCGCCGAACTCGATGCGCTGGCCGCACTCGCCGAGCGCGCCGGTACGTTGCAGTGGAGTGAGCCGCAACTCACCGAGCAGCCCTCGATCCGCATCGACAGCGGGCGGCACCCGGTGGTCGAGCGCTTTACGACCGCGGCGTTCGTCCCGAACGATCTGGGGCTCGATGCCGAGCGACGGATGCTGATCATTACCGGCCCGAACATGGGTGGCAAGTCCACCTACATGCGCCAGACCGCCATCATTGTCATCTTGGCGCATATCGGCAGTTACGTGCCCGCCGAGCAGGCACTGCTCGGACCAATCGACCGGATCTTCACGCGCATCGGTGCCGCCGACGATCTGGCCGGCGGCCGCTCGACCTTCATGGTGGAGATGACCGAAGCGGCCAACATCCTGAACAACGCCGGGGAGCGCAGCCTGATCCTGATGGATGAGATCGGGCGCGGCACCAGCACCTTCGACGGCCTGTCGCTCGCCTGGGCGATCGCGCGACACATCGGTACGCGCCTGAAGGCCTTTACTCTGTTCGCAACGCACTACTTCGAGCTGACGCGCCTCGCCAGCGAGATCGACGGCTGCGCGAACGTGCATCTCGACGCGACCGAACACGGCGATGGCATCGTGTTCCTGCACGCCGTCAGGGAAGGGCCCGCCAACCGCAGCTACGGCCTGCAAGTGGCACAGCTGGCCGGCGTGCCGCGCGAGGTCATTGTGCAAGCACGCCGCTACCTCGAAGCCCTGGAGGCCCAGCGTGACGAGCATGAGCCCGCCCGCCAACCGCAGCAGGAGTTGCCGCTGTTCGCCGCCGCCCCTGCGGTGCCGGCAGACCCGGTGCGCACCGCACTCGAGGCGATCGACCCCGATGAGCTGACGCCCAAAGCGGCCCTCGAGACCCTGTACCGGCTACGGCGGCTGCTCGAGCCCGACCCCGAAGGCACCACCTGATGGGCAGAGCCGGGTACTGGGGGCCGCCGAGGAAGAGGCGCATGCTCCCCGAGAGAGCGCGTCGGGCCGGCCCCGCCGACCGCTAGCCGACGATGTAGTTGACGATGATTTGATCAGCCGCCCCGTACACAGGAAGCATGGCGGCCGTGCCCCGGACGCGAAACGCCAAGATCGCCGGCCCCGCGGCGGACAGTCCAGCGAAGGCGCGGGTGTCGCCCGACTGACGCGCCGAAATCGTCACGCAGTGTTGGTTCGTCATCCAGCAGAGCCGCACGTCCAATCCGGCCGGAATGCGCGAGAGCCCCCAACTCCAGTGCACCGTAGTGATCCGGGCGGCAGCGGGCAAAACGACGCTCGGACGAAACGCGAGGTCGTACCAGAGCCCCCGTGAATAGAGCGCCGGGCCCGGGCCGGCGCTCTGCCAAGCGCCCGCAGTCTGCCCGCGCATCGCGCGCAGCGGATGGCGGGCCGCCACGCCCGTCGGGACCTGCGCCAGCGGTCGCGCCGCGGCCGGGCCGGCGCCTGCCGCACAGAGCAAGAACCACAGCAGCGCTGCCATGAGAGGTTTCTGCACGGTCAAATCGGAGTCTCCTCGATGCGCGCGGCGCGGCCTCACGCCGGCCGATGCGCCCCGCAATAGGCTTACACTGTGTCCTGCGCCCCCGGGCTCAGGCGCGATCGGGACTCGGACCGAGTCCGCCTGCAGCCGCTGTTGACGGATTCTCAGTATGCCGCAAGCACCGCTTGACGCTGCCGCCGTACGGACCTCGGGTCTGCTGATCCGCCCGGCTTCGGCCGCAGATCTGCCCACCCTCGCCGCACTGCTCGAACGCGAGGGTCTGCTCGTGAGCGATCTCGGCAGGTCACGACCGCAGTTCATCGTCGCCTGCGCTGGAGTGGACCTAGTGGGCGCTGGGGCGCTGGAACTGTACGCCTCAGCGGCACTGCTGCGCTCGCTGTTCGTCGCCCGGCCCTGGCGCAATCGCGGTCTCGGTCACCGTCTCGTCAAGGCACTCGAACGCCGGGCGCGCAGCGCCGGAGTGCGCGAGGTGGTGCTGCTGACGCAAACGGCCAGCGCGTTTTTCAGCCAACTCGACTACCGGGTGATCGAGCGGGCGCAAGCGCCCTTCGCGGTCCAATTGAGCGAGGAATTCGCCACGCTGTGTCCGGCCAGCGCGCTGTGCATGGCGAAGATGCTGCGCTGAGGTTCGCACGCCCCGCCCGGCAATCAGAGCAGGGAGAAGCGCCCCGCGCGCAGAAAATGTGCCGTCTCGCGCGCCACGCGCGCCGAGACCAACATGCCCATGTGGCTCACCGGCACAACGATGTGCGCGGCAGCTCCCGGCAAACGGGTCTCGCTCACCGCTACGGTACCGTCGCTGTCATCCTCGAAGCCGGCGAGGAACTGACCGACGCCGAACGAGTAGGAGCCGGCGATGATGCCGAGAGGGCGATCGGCACACCAACGCCGCTGACGCGGTGTCAGCAGCTCTTCGGCGACCGAACGACCCATGAGCGCACTGATGAAGCGCGAATGACTGGCCTCGACAGCCGCACGGCTCGCCACACAGGGCGAGCCGAGAAACACCACCCGCCCCGGCGGCTGCTGTGCGAACCGCTCGAAGAACCGGTAGATCACCAGCCCGCCGAGACTGTGGCCGACGAAATGCACGCGCGGCGGGTCAATCGCTGCGACGAACGCGCGCAGCTGTTCGGTGATCTCCTCCATGCCGTCGGTGACGGCGGAGTAGGAGAATGCGTGGACTGTGGCGCCGAGTTCGCGCGCAAGCCGATGCCGCAGCAGCAGTCCCTCGCCGCCGGACATCCACAGTCCGTGCACGTAGATCACGTGTTCAGCGGCGCTCATCAGCCGTGCACCGCCGGCCGTCTGCCCCGCCCGGAGCGTGCCCGCCGGCCGCCGCGCCCCGGTTGCGCTCGAGCCTGCCTAGTCAATCTCGCGCCGACCCAGAAGCGTTCACGCCAGCGGCTTGCGCACCCGGATGTGCAGCTCGCGCAGTTGCGCCTCACTGACCTCCGTTGGCGCATCGGTGAGCGGATCCGCTGCAGTCTGAGTCTTGGGGAATGCGATGACCTCGCGGATGCTGTCCGCGCCGGCCATCAGCATGGCCAGCCGGTCCAGACCAAAGGCAATGCCGCCGTGCGGGGGCGCACCGTATTTCAGCGCGTCGAGCAGAAAGCCGAACTTCAGGCGCGCCTCTTCGGGTCCGATCCCGAGCAGATCGAACACCGTCGACTGCATCTCCTGGCGATGGATACGCACCGAGCCACCGCCGATCTCCGAGCCGTTGAGCACCAGGTCGTAGGCTCTGGCGAAGGCGCGTTCCGGGTCGGCACGCAGGGCCGCCGGATCGTCATTCTTTGGCGAGGTGAACGGATGGTGCATCGCGACCCAGCGGCGCTCCTCGGCATCCCACTCGAACATCGGGAAGTCCACCACCCACAGCGGCCGCCAGCCCGGCTGCACGAGCGCGAGGTCCTGGCCGATCTTCAGGCGCAGCGCGCCGAGCGCATCGCTCACGACCTTGGCCGCATCGGCGCCGAAGAAGATCAGATCGTTGTCGGCGGCCCCGGTTCGCTCCAGGATGCCCGCGATCGCCGTGTCGCTGAGGAATTTCACGATCGGGGACTGCAGCCCCTCGCGCCCGCGCGAGCGCTCGTTGACTTTGATGTAGGCGAGCCCCTTGGCGCCGTAACGCGCCACGTACGCGGTGTAGCCGTCAATCTGCGAGCGCGGCATGGCCCCGCCGCCCGGCACACGCAGGGCCGCCACGCGCCCCTTGGGATCCTTGGCCGGCCCCGAGAACACCTTGAAGTCGCAGTCTGCGACCAGATCCGCCACGTCGGTGAGCTCGAGCGCGATGCGCAGGTCGGGCTTGTCGGAGCCGTAGCGGCGCATCGCTTCGGTGTAAGTGATGCGCGGGAAGGGCTCCGGCAGCGCCGTCCCGAGCACCCGCTGGAAGAAATCGCGCACCAGCCCTTCCATCAGCACCATGATCTCCTCCTGCGTGAGGAAGGAGGTCTCGATGTCGAGCTGGGTGAACTCCGGCTGGCGGTCGGCGCGCAGGTCCTCGTCACGGAAGCAGCGCACGATCTGATAATAGCGGTCAAAGCCGGCGACCATCAGCAGCTGCTTGAAAATTTGCGGCGATTGCGGCAGGGCGAAGAACTTCCCCTCATGCGTGCGGCTCGGCACCAGGTAATCGCGCGCCCCCTCGGGCGTCGCCTTGGTCAGCATCGGGGTTTCGATATCGATGAAGCCATGCTCATCGAGGTAGGCCCGCATCGCACGCGTGAGCTGGTGGCGCAGGCGCAGCCGCCGACTCATCTCCTCACGGCGCAGGTCGAGATAACGGTAGCGCAACCGCACTTCCTCGCCGACCGTCTCATCGAGCTGAAACGGCAGCGGTTCGGCGCGATTGAGCACCTCGAGCTCGGCGGCGAGCAGCTCCACCTGGCCTGAGGCGAGGTGCTCGTTGACGGTTCCTTCGGGACGAGCGCGCACACGCCCCTTGACGCGGATCACGAACTCGTTGCGCAGCCGCTCCGCTTCCTTGAACAGCGGCGGGCTGTCCGGGTCGAAGACGATCTGCAGCACCCCTTCCCGGTCGCGCAGGTCGATGAAAATGATGCCGCCGTGGTCGCGCCGACGGTGAACCCATCCGGCGACCTCGATGCTCTGGCCGATGAGCTGGGCATCGACCTGTCCGCAGTAATGTGAGCGCATAAGGGGCGCGATGTTACGAAGCCCCGCTGCCCCCCGCAACCAGCACGGCCGCACCCTGCAGTGTGCCGGCGCGCAGCCGCCCTAGCGCCTCGTTCGCCGCGTGCAGCGGGAAGCACTCAACGGTGGCGCGCAGACCGAGCTGCCCGGCGCGGCGCATAAACTGTTCGCCATCGGCACGGGTGAGGTTCGCCACGGAGCGGACCTCTCGCTCGCCCCAGAGCAGTCGGTAGGGGAAGCGCGGAATGTCGCTCATGTGAATCCCGGCGCAGATCACGCGCCCGCCCGGTCGCACCGCCGCGAGCGCCGCGGGCACCAGCGCACCCACCGGTGCGAACAGGATCGCCGCATCGAGTGGCTCGGGGGGCGCCTGATCCGAACCGCCCGCCCATGCCACGCCGAGCTGCCGTGCGAACAGCTGGCTCGCCGCATCGTCGGCGCGGGTGAACGCGTACACCTCTCGCCCGTCGGCCCGCGCCACCTGCGCCAGCAGGTGTGCCGCGGCGCCAAAGCCGTACAAGCCGAGCCGCTGACTCGGCCCCGCGGCGCGGTAGGCACGGTACCCGATCAGTCCGGCGCACAATAATGGCGCCAGCTCTGCGGCCGCCCCTGCGGTGGGCAGAGACAGGCAGTAGCGTTCGTCGGCAAGCACCTGCTCGGCATAGCCTCCATCGAGGCTGTAGCCGGTGAAGCGCGCGCTCGGGCAGAGATTTTCCCGTCCCTCGCGACAATCGCGACACGCGCCGCACGTACCGCCGAGCCAGGGAACCCCGACCCGTGCGCCCACCGGCCAGCGCGTCGCGGCGGCCCCGCGCGCCACCACCCGACCGACGATTTCGTGTCCGGGCGTAAGCGGGTAGTGGATATCGGGCAGCTCCCCGTCGAGCAGGTGCAGATCGGTTCGGCACACCCCGCAAGCCTCGACCGCGATGCGGATCTGATGCTCGCCGGGCGGCGGCAGCTGCAATGTCTCGAGCTGCAGCGGTGCGCCGGCTGCACCGAGCCGCATCGCCTTCACCGCTGCGGTCCGGACGGCGGCAGCCGCTGCGCCGAGCGCTCCTTGTCGGCCGAAGGCGGCGTGACGACGCCGCAGGTGATGATCATCTTCATGGCCGCATCGACGCTCATGTCGAGGTCGATCAGCTGCCGCCGCGGCACGATCACCAGCACGCCCGCAGTCGCATTCAGCGCCGCCGAGATGTACACCGCGGCATGCGGCTCACCGGTGCGCGCCGAGACCTCCGCGACGTCTTCCGCGGTGAGAAAGCCAAGGCTCCAGACGCCCTGGCGGGGGTACTCGACCAGCACCACCTGGCGAAACGCGCTCGATTGCGAGAACACGCTCTCGGCGAAGCTCTTCACCCCGCCGTACACGGCCCCCACGATGGGGATGTGGTGCAGCACCTCCTCGCCGTAGACCACCAGGCGCCGCCCGATCAGATTCGTCACCAGCAGACCGGTGAGGAACAGGATCCCGAGTGCGAGCACCAGACCGATCGCCGCCTGCACCACCGGGCCCAGGGCCTCCAGCCGGTACGCTGCAGGCAGCGGCAGCAGCGGCACGATGCGATCGAGCACGTGCAGCAGGAACATCACCACCCAGAGCGTCGCGCCAATGGGCAGCCAGAAGAGCACACCGGACAAGAGAATCCGCCGCAACGGGGAGCCCTTGCGCTTCGCACCAGGCGGCGCCGGACGGACGGTCAGCGGCACGTTCAAGCGATCACCGCTTCGAGCGACCCCGGGTCGCTCGCTTCGCCGCACTCGTCTTGCCGCGCACTCGCCCGCCCGCAGCGCGGGCCGTCGGTTTGGCGCGCCGGCGCGCGGCACCGCCGGCCGCTGGGGCGGCGGCGGGTTTGGCGGCCGCCGGCGGGCTCGCAGGGCTTGCCGCCGGGGTTTTCGCGGCGCTCTTGGCCGCTTCGGCGGGCTTGCTCTCCTCGGGCTCGGCGCCCGCCAGATTGCGCTTCGCCTCTTTGTCGGACTTGAAGTCGGTTTCGTACCAGCCGCTGCCTTTTAGGCGAAAAACCGGCGCGGAGATGAGCTTCACGAGCGTCATGCGGCCACAGGAGGGGCACTTCCTCAGCGGCGCATCCGTGATCTTCTGCATCACCTCGACGTAGTACTGGCAGCTCTGGCACTGGTATTCGTAGAACGGCATGGTCAGAAGGTCTGTCCGTGTGGTTGAAGAAACCGAGATTCGATTATACGCAACGGCCCTCAGGCCTTGGTGAAAGCGAGCTGGCCGTCGCGCGTACTGACCGCCACCCGGTCGCCGGGGCCGAACTGCCCCTGCAGGATGCGCTGCGCGAGCGGATTCTCGATCTGCTGCTGCACCACGCGCTTCAGCGGCCGCGCGCCGTACACCGGATCGAAGCCGGCCTCGCCCAGCCGGTCGCGCGCGGCGTCATCCAGGGTGAGCTCCATGTTGCGCTCCTGCAGGCGCTTGCGCAGGTAGAGCAGCTGAATGTCGACGATGGCGCGGATCTGCGCGGCACCGAGCGGGTGAAACACCACGATGTCATCGATGCGGTTGATGAATTCGGGGCGGAAACTCTGCTGCACGATCTCCATGACCGCGCTCTTCATGCGTGCGTAGTTGCCCTCCCCGGCGTACTCCTGGATCACCTGCGAACCGAGGTTCGAGGTCATGATGATCACGGTGTTGCGAAAGTCCACGGTGCGACCCTGCCCGTCAGTGAGCCGGCCGTCATCGAGCACCTGCAGCAGGACGTTGAACACGTCCGGATGGGCCTTCTCCACCTCATCGAGAAGGATGACCGCGTACGGTCGGCGGCGCACCGCCTCGGTGAGGTAACCGCCTTCCTCGTAGCCCACGTAGCCGGGCGGGGCGCCGATCAGGCGCGCCACGGAGTGCTTCTCCATGAATTCCGACATATCGATGCGCACCATCGCCTCTTCGGTGTCGAAGAGGAACTCCGCGAGCGCCTTGCACAGCTCCGTTTTGCCCACCCCGGTCGGGCCGAGGAACAGGAACGAGCCGGTAGGACGGCGCGGATCGGCAAGTCCCGCGCGCGAGCGGCGGATGGCGTCGGCGACGATCCGCAGCGCCTCCTCCTGGCCGACCACGCGTTTGGCAAGCGCCTCCTCCATACGCAGCAGCTTGTCCCGCTCGCCCTCGAGCATCTTCGTCACCGGAATTCCGGTCCACTTGGAGACGACCTGTGCGATCTCCTCCTCGGTGACCTTGTTGCGCACCAGACTCGGGGTCTGCTCCTCGCTGCTCTCGGCGGCTGCGAGGCGCTTCTCGAGTTCCGGAATCCGGCCGTATTGCAGCTCGGCCATGCGGCCGAGATCCCCGGCCCGGCGGGCCGTCTCGAGCTCGACGCGCGCCCGATCGAGCTCCTCGCGAAACTGCGCAGTCCCCTGCAGCGCCGCTTTCTCCGACTTCCACACTTCCTCGAGATCGGCGTATTCGCGCTCGAGGCCACCGAGTGTCTCCTGCAGCGTCGCGAGGCGCTTGCGCGAGGCCTCGTCGTGCTCCTTGTTGAGTGCCTCTTTCTCGATCTTCAATTGGATGATGCGCCGCTCGAGCCGGTCGAGCGCCTCAGGCTTGGAGTCGATCTCCATGCGGATGCGCGCGGCGGCCTCATCGATCAGGTCGATTGCCTTGTCGGGCAGCTGCCGGTCGGAGATGTAGCGGTGCGAGAGCGTCGCGGCCGCCACGATCGCCGGATCGGTGATGTCGACGCCGTGGTGCACTTCGTAACGCTCCTGCAGGCCGCGCAGGATCGCTATGGTGTCCTCGACCGAGGGCTCATCGACCAGCACCTTCTGAAAGCGCCGCTCGAGGGCCGCGTCCTTCTCGATGTACTTGCGATACTCATCGAGCGTCGTGGCGCCGACGCAATGCAGCTCGCCGCGGGCGAGCGCCGGCTTCAGCATGTTGCCGGCATCCATCGCCCCCTCGGCCTTGCCGGCCCCGACCATGGTGTGCAGCTCGTCGATGAACAGGATCACCTGGCCTTCCTGCTTGGCCAGATCGTTGAGCACGGCCTTCAGCCGCTCCTCGAACTCGCCGCGGAATTTCGCCCCGGCAATGAGCGCACCCATGTCGAGCGCGAGAATGCGCTTACCCTTGAGCCCCTCGGGCACCTCGCCGTTGATGATGCGCTGCGCGAGGCCCTCGACGATGGCGGTCTTGCCGACGCCGGGCTCGCCGATCAGCACCGGGTTGTTCTTCGTGCGCCGCTGCAGCACCTGGATGGTGCGGCGGATCTCCTCGTCCCGGCCGATGACCGGGTCGAGTTTGCCGGAAGTGGCGCGCGCGGTGAGATCCACGGTGTATTTCTCGAGCGCCTGGCGGCTCTCCTCGGCATTGGCGTCGGCGACTTTCTCCCCGCCGCGCACCTCATCGATGGCCTTGGCGAGCGCACCGCGCACCAAGCCGCAGTCCTGGAACAGCTTGGCGAGCGTGCGATCCTCGAAGGCCGCGAGCACGAACATCTCACTCGAGATGAACTGGTCGCCGCGCTGCTGGGCCAGCTTGTCGGTAACGTTGAAAATCCGGTTCAGCTCGTTCGAGACGTGCACTTCCCCCGCGGCGCCTTCCACCTTCGCCAGCCGGTCGAGCTGCGCGCCGAGCCCGGCGCGCAGCTGATTGACCTCCGCGCCCGCCTTCAGCAGCAGCGGGCGGACCGTGCCGCCCTGGCTGTCGATGAGCGCGAGCAGCACATGCGCCGGCTCGATGAACTGATGGTCCCGCCCGACGGCAAGTGACTGCGCGTCGGCGAGTGCCTGCTGAAACCGGCTGGTCAATTTGTCCATTCGCATCGGAAGCACCTGCAATTCGGGGCTTCGGGCGGAATGGGGGCGAGGGTCCCGGCGTTCAAGAGCGCCAGATCAGCGCGGCCATCCGTCCGCAGCGCCCATCGCGCCGGTAGGAGAAGAATTTTGCGGCATCTGCGTATGTGCACCAGCCGCCGCCGTACACGCCCGTCACGCCCAGGGCCGACAGTCGCCGCCGCGCCAGGGCGTACAGATCACACTGCCAGCGGCCCCGCGCATTGGCCGCGAACGCCGCCGCCGCGCCCGGATCGGTGCGCACGAACGCGGCGCGCACCTCCTCGCCCACTTCGAAGTGCTGCGGCCCGATCGCAGGTCCGAGCCAGGCGAGCAGCGCCTGCGGCGCGATGCCGAGCGCGCGCACCGTCGATTCCAACACCCCGCCGGCCAGTCCGCGCCAGCCCGCGTGCGCCGCGCCCACCGCCGAACCATCTCGCGCCGCGAACAACACCGGCAGACAGTCGGCAACCTGCACCACGCAGACCCGCCCGCGCTCGTCCGTCACGGCAGCATCCGCCGGCTCGAGCGGCGCACCGCACAACATGACGACGTGACTGCCGTGCACCTGCTCGAGCCAAGCCGGCTCGGCCGCGAGCCCCAGGCGCGCACGCAGCGCGGCACGATTGCGTTCGACCGCCTGCGGCGCATCCCCGACGTGCGCTGCGCAATTGAATGCATCGAACGGCGGCGCACTCACTCCACTGGTGCGCAGCGTGAACGCGGCGCACACACCGGGCGGAGCCGGCCAGTCGGGCTCGATCAGCTCAGGCTCACCGTGCATGTTGATCCTGCTCGAGCGCTGCGATTAGCCCGGCCATGTCGGCCGGCAGCGGCGCATCCCACCCGAGTCGCTTGCCGGTGAGCGGATGCTCGAGCGCCAGGTGCGCCGCGTGCAGCGCCTGGCGCGGAAAGGCGCGCAGTTCTGCGGCGAGCGTCGCGCTGCAGCCCGCCGGAACGCGCTTGCGCCCGCCGTAGAGCGGATCGCCCACCACCGGATAGCCGATATGCGCGAGGTGAACACGAATCTGATGGGTGCGTCCGGTCTCAAGCTGCACGCGGACCAGCGTGTGCGCCCTGAACCGCTTGACGATGCGGTAGTGCGTAACCGACTCACGCCCGTCGGCCCGCACGCTCATGCGGGTCCGCTGCGTACGGTGCCGGCCGATGGGCTCATCGACGGTGCCTCCGCCCGTCATCGCGCCGGTGCACACTGCCATATAGACCCGCTCAATGTCTCGTGCGGCGAGTGCGGCGACCAGGCGCATATGCGCCTCGGGCGTGCGGGCCACTACGAGCAGGCCGCTCGTGTCCTTGTCTAGGCGATGCACCAGACCGGCGCGGGGCACACGCGCCAACGCCGGATCGAGCGCCAGCAGCGCGTTCTGCAGCGTGTGCCGCGGATTGCCGGCACCGGGATGCACGACCAGTCCCGCCGGCTTGTCGAGCACGATGATCCCGCGGTCCTGATGCACGACGGTCAACGCCAGGGACTCGGCCTCGATGCGTGTGTCGGCCTGCCACCGCGCACGCACGCAGACCAGCTCCCCGCCGAGCACTTTCTCCTTGGCGCGCGGACGGCGGCCGTCCACCTCGATCGCACCGTCCTCGAGCCAGCCCTGCAGGCGTGCGCGCGAGTACTGCGGCAACGCGCGCGCAAGCGCTTGATCGAGGCGCAGGCCGGCGAGCTCGACCGGCAGCGCGAATCGATGCACACGGAACTCCGCGCCCGTGGCCGGGTCGGAATCCGAAGTTTCCGCGGCGGTTTCGCTATACTCTTTCCCCATGCTTCCCAATCCGTCCTCCCGAGGCCGCGCGCGCGGCATGATCGCGGTCGCGCTGTGCGTGGCCGCTCTCGCCCTCACCGGCTGCACGCATCGCAAATTGATGCTGAACAGCCCGACGGCGCTGTACCAGCAGGCCAATAAGGACCTGAAGGACCTTGAATTCAACGCCGCGATCAAGCTCTACCAGCGGCTCACTGCGGTCTTCCCGTTCAGCACGCAGGCCCGACAGGCACAGCTCGATCTGATTTACGCATATTACCGTGCGGGCCAGGACGATTCCGCCATCGACGCGGCCAATACCTTCATCCGGCAGCATCCGACCCATCCGCGAGTCGATTACGCCTGGTATATGAAGGGCGTCGTGCGCTTTCCCAAGCGCGCCAACCCGATCGAGCGGCTGTTCGGCGCGAAGCTCTCCAAACGTCCGCCGATCAACGTGCGCAAGTCCTTTGTCGCCTTCCGCACGGTGGTCACGCGCTACCCGCACAGCATTTATGCACAGGACTCCTGGCAGCGCATGATCTATCTGCGCGACCGGCTGGCCGCTTACGACACCTACGTGGCACGCTATTACTACGAGCGTGGGGCGTACGTGGCCGCGGTGCGCCGCTGCCGGCTCGTGCTCGAGAATTACGAGGGGGCCCCCGCGGTGCAGAGCGCCCTCGCCCTGATGATCCTTTCATACGATCGGCTCGGCCTGAAGTCGCTCGCCGCCCAGGCCCAGAGGGTGTACGCGGCGAATTTCACCGGCCCAGTGAGCGGCGCGGCGGACCTCACCGTGAAGCACTGGTGGCACTTCTGGTAACAGGGGTCGCGGCGGCCGTACTCGCCAGCCGCGCAGGCAGAGCGATGAGGCAATCCCTCGATCGAGCCTCGCAATCCTGAGTTCCGCGAGACTCGACGGGTGATGCTCACCTTCGCACCCCGCAGCGGCCGCCCCCATGAGCGCGGTGTGACGAGCCCGCTCAGCGGCGATAGCCGTTGGTAATCGGGTAACGCCAGTCACGCCCGAACGCGCGGCGGCTGACCCGTACTCCGGGCGGCGCCTGGCGGCGCTTGTATTCGTTGCGCTTGACCAGGTCGAGCACCCGCCCGACGATCACCCGGTCGAAGCCGCGCGCGGCGATCTCATCGACTGACAGATCCTCCTCGACGAATGCCGCGAGGATCGGATCGAGCACCTCGTAGGGCGGCAGGCTGTCGGAGTCTTTCTGGTCGAAGCGCAACTCCGCCGACGGCGGCCGCTCGATCACCCGCTGCGGGATCACCGGGTGGATGCCGTTGCGGTAGGCGGCCAGACGGTAGACGAGCAGCTTGCTGCAGTCCTTGATGGGCGCAAAGCCACCCGCCATGTCACCGTAGAGCGTGGCGTAGCCGACAGCCATCTCGCTCTTGTTCCCGGTCGTGAGCAGCATCCGACCGGTCTTGTTGGACAACCCCATCAACAACAGCATGCGGCAGCGCGACTGCATGTTCTCTTCGGCAGTGTCCGGTGGCAGCCCGGCGAACTCCGCCGCCAGTGTCGCCAGCGTCGCCTCGAACATGCCTTCGATCGACAGCACACTGTATTTGACGCCGAGCAGCCTCGCCTCCTCGGCTGCATCGCTCAGGCTGATCGGTGCTGTGTAGCGCGACGGCATCATCACCGCGTGCACCCGGTCCGCGCCGAGCGCGTCCACGGCGATGGCGAGCGTCAGAGCCGAGTCGATGCCCCCGGACAGCCCCATGACGACTCCCGGAAAACCGTGCTTATTGACGTAGTCGCGCACGCCGAGCACGAGCGCGCTGTACACGCTCGCCTCCTCGCTCAGCTCCGCCGCGATCGAACCCGTCCGCGGTACGACCCGGCCGGATTCGCGGACGAAATCCAAGCAGAACACCCCGGCCTCGAACGGCGGCGCACGCATGACCACCGTACCGGCCGCATCCATGACGAACGAATTGCCGTCGAACACCAACTCATCCTGGCCACCGAGCGTGTTCACGTACGCCATCGGTAGCCCGACGTCGATCACGCGGGTGCGAGCAACCGCTTCGCGTTCGCGCTGCTTGCCGCGCTCGTACGGTGAGGCGTTGATGACGACCAGCAGTTCGGCACCGGCGAGACGCGCGCGGCGCGCAGGCTCAGCAACCCAGATGTCCTCACAAATAAGCACCCCGACGCGAAAGCCCTTGATCGTGCGCACGGTAGCCTCGGCGCCCGCGTGAAAGTAGCGTTTCTCGTCGAATACCTTGTAGTTGGGCAGCTCCGCCTTGCGGTACACCGCCTCGATACGCCCTGCGGCGATGAGCGCCGCGGCATTGGCGATGCCCGAATCGACGTACTCGGGGAAGCCCACGAGCAGATGACCGGCGAAATGTTCTCGGCACAGTTGCTCGAGCGCCCCGTCGACCTCGGTCCGAAAGCCGCGATGGAACAGCAGATCCTCCGGCGGATAGCCGGACAGCGCCAGTTCCGGGAACAGCGTGAGATCCGCCCGGTGCTCCTCCTGAGCGATCCGGGCGGCGCGCACGATCTGGGTCAGATTGCCCTGGACGTCGCCGACCAGCAGGTCGAGCTGAGCCAGGGCAATGCGCAGAGACTCACTCATGAGCCTCCCTGGGTTGCGGATTAGCGCTGCCGGCCTCGACGGCGGGCGGCAGGAGTGCGAGCGGCCTTGCGCGCCGGTGGGACTGCCTTCTTCGGCGCCTTCTTCGGCGCCTTCTTCGGCGCCTTCTTCGGCGCCTTCTTGACGGCCTTCTTCGGTGCCTTCTTGACGGTCTTCTTGGCCGCCACCGTGACGCTCCGCTTCACGACCTTCACAGTCGTCTTCACCGCCCCGGGCCGGGCAGCCGTCTTGACTACCCTGTGCGGCGCCGGCTTGGCGGCAGGCCTGGCCGCCCGGGCTGCCGCCCGCGCACGGCGCCTACGCAACAGGTCATTCATGGCGCTTCCGAGCTCAGCGGGCGACTTGACGGTCCGCACCCCGGCCGCCTCAAACGCAGCGTACTTATCGGCCGCAGTCCCCTTGCCGCCGGCGACGATCGCTCCGGCATGGCCCATACGCTTGCCCGCAGGCGCGGTGACACCCGCGATATAGGCAACCACCGGCTTGCTCACGAAACGGTGGATGTAATGGGCGGCCGCCTCCTCGTCGCTGCCGCCGATCTCGCCGACGAGGATGATGCCCTCGGTGCCCGGATCGCGCTCGAACAGCTCGAGCACCTCGACGAAATTCAGCCCGCGCACCGGATCGCCGCCGATGCCGACGCAGGTGCTCTGACCGAGTCCGATGCGCGTGGTCTGATAGACGGCCTCATAGGTCAGGGTGCCGGAGCGCGACACGATACCGACCGCGCCCTTCTGGTGGATGAATCCCGGCATGATGCCGATCTTGCACTCTTGCGGGGTGATCACGCCGGGGCAGTTCGGGCCCACCAGCCGCGTCGGCGAGCCGGCGAGGGCGGCCTTGACCCGCACCATGTCGTTGACCGGCACGCCCTCGGTGATGCAGACGGCCAGTTCGATGCCCGCATCGGCCGCCTCCAGAATCGCATCGGCCGCACCAGCCGCCGGGACGTAGATCATGCTCGCCGTCGCGCCGGTCTCCCGAACCGCGTCGCGGACCGTGTCGAACACCGGCAGGCCGAGATGCTTCTCCCCGCCGCGCCCGGGCGTCACGCCACCGACGAGCTGGGTGCCATAGGCGAGGGCTTGTTCCGAGTGGAACGTGCCCTGCTTGCCGGTAAAGCCCTGGCAGATCACCTTGGTTTGCTTATTGACCAGAATGCTCATGCGTCGAAACCCTTACTCTTGTTCTCACGCGCGGCCTAAGCCGCACCGCCGGCCGCAAGCGCCACGACTTTACGCGCCGCATCGGTCAGATCCGTTGCCGGCGTAATGGTCAGGCCGCTGCCGGAGAGCACTTCGCGTGCCTTCTCGGCGTTGGTCCCTTCAAGTCGAACCACCACCGGGACCTTGACGCCAACATTCTTTACTGCGTTGACGACACCGTCGGCGATCATGTCACAGCGCACGATACCGCCGAAGATGTTGACCAGCACCGCGCGCACCTTGCTGTTCGAGAGGATGAGCTCGAATGCGTGCGTGACGCGCTCACTGGTCGCACCGCCGCCGACGTCGAGGAAGTTGGCTGGCTGACCGCCGTGCAACTTGATCAGATCCATGGTGGCCATCGCGAGTCCGGCGCCATTGACCATGCAGGCAATGTCCCCGTCGAGCGACACGTAGTTGAGCTCATGCTCGCTGGCGCGTCGCTCCATGGGGTCTTCTTGGCTCGGATCGCGCAGAGCAGCCAGATCCGCATGGCGGAACACCGCGTTCGCATCGATGTTGAATTTCGCATCGAGCGCCACCAGCTGTCCGGACTCGGTCACGATCAGCGGGTTGATCTCGAGCAGACTCGCATCCTGTTCGAGGTAGAGTTTGTACAGCGCCAGAGCGATGTGCTGAAACTGCTTGATCTGCTCGCCGGCGAGGCCCAGGCCAAAGGCCAGCTGGCGCGCCTGGAACGGCTGTAAGCCGGCCGCCGGATGCACCGTGACCGAGAGAATCTGCTCGGGCGTCTTCTCGGCCACCTCCTCGATCTCCATGCCGCCGGCCGAGGAGGCGATGAGCGCGATGCGCCCCTTCTCACGATTCAGCGTGAGCGACAGATAAATCTCGCGCTCGATCTGCGAGCCGCTCTCGACATAGACCTTCTCGACCGGCAGCCCCTCGGGACCGGTCTGCTTGGTCGCGAGCCGCGTGCCGAGCATCGCCGCGGCGGCGCTGCGCACCGCATCGAGGTCGCGTGCCACTTTCACGCCACCGGCCTTGCCGCGGCCGCCGGCATGCACCTGCGCCTTGACTACCCAGACCGATCCGCCGAGCGCCTTGGCAGCGGCGACAGCCTGATCGGGCGTGCTGGCCGGCCGGCCCGCCGGCACCGGAATGCCGTATTTCCTGAAGATCTCTTTGGCTTGATACTCGTGCAGATTCATTGTTCGCTCTTGAAGTCCTGACCGAGGGCGTGAAGCCGGGGATTGTCGCCAAAATCCCCGGGTACTGCCAATAAATCGGCTTTAATCCGCCGGCGTGCTGCGACGCCCATCGCGTCGCGCCGCACCCCACGGTGCTACAGTCCGCGCCGACCCCCACCCGATTTCGCACCGCCATGCCGGCCAGCGCCGCGAACGCCTCCGCACCCACCGACCTCGCCCGCCGCGTCGCCGGCTGGCTGAACGTCTACCGCTTGCTCGTGCCGACGGTGCTGCTCGGGCTGCTGGTGCTCGCTCAGGCGCCGTACCTCTCGGTCCGTCTGCCGGGGCTGTTCGTCGCGGCCTGCGCAGGGTATTTCGTCGCCGCCCTGGCCCTGATCGTCCGCCAGCGCCTGCGGGGGGCCGAACCGCTGATTCGGCCGCTCGCCAACTCGCTGCTCGACTCGGTCGCCATCGCCCTGATCCTCGCGGCAAGCGGTGGGGTGGCGAGCGGGCTCGGGATCCTGCTCGCCTTGCCCGTACTGGCGCTCACGCTGCTCGCCGATCGGCGCGAGGCGCTGCTGATCGCCGCAGGGGCCACGCTGGCGGTGCTGGTGCCGCAATTCTTCATCGGACTGCGCACCGCCGAGCCGGCCGGATTTGCCACCGCCGGCATGCTTGGGGTGGTGCTGTTTGCCATCGCATTGTCGGCCTGGCCGCTCGCCGACCGGCTGCGCACGACGGAAGCGACGGTACGCCGGCAGGAAATCGACCTGGCCAATCTCGCGCAGCTCTCCGAGTACATCGTGCGGCATCTGCGCGAGAGCATTCTCGTCGTTGATCCACAGGACCGCGTCCGCCTGATCAACGAATCCGCAGCACGGCTGCTTGGACCGGAAACGGCGCGAGTGGACGCTGCGCTCGAGAGCGTGTCCGCCGATCTGGTCAAGCTGCTCGCACGCTGGCGGCACAGCACCGACAGCACTGGCCTGTACCCGAGTGAAGACCCTACGTTCACCGGACCGGACGGAACGCGCGAGATCCGCGCGCATTTTGCCGCACTCGGCACGACGCAGCCCGCTGCGGTATTGATCTTTCTCGAGGACACGAGCCTGCTGGCCGAAAAAGTTCAGCAGTCGAAGCTGGCGGCCCTGGGCCGGCTCTCGGCCAGCATCGCCCACGAGATCCGCAATCCCGTCGGTGCAATGAGTCACGCCGGGCAACTGCTCGGGGAATCCCCCCACCTCTCCTCTGAGGACAAGCGGCTGACCGAGATCATCCACAGCCACGCCGATCGCGTCAGCCGCATCATCGAGAGCGTGCTGCGGCTGTCGCGCCGCGAAGCGGCGCGCGCCGAGCGGCTCATCCTCAGTGACTGGAGCGGCACGTTCCAGCAGGAGTTCTGCGACACCATGCAGTGGCCGCAGGAGCGGTTGCAGCTGGCGATGGCGGCGGAGTCGCTCGAGATCCGCTTCGATCCGGGCCAGCTGCGCCAGATCGTGTGGAATCTCTGCGAAAATGTCCTGCGCTACGGCCTCGATGCGATGCACGGCGGGACAATTGAGCTGCGCTGCGGCCGGCGCAGCGCGAGCGGGCGACCCTACCTGGAGGTCGCCGACCGTGGCCCCGGGGTGCCTGCTGAGCACGTTGAGCGTATCTTTGAGCCGTTTTTCAGCGCCGGCCGGGGCACCGGACTCGGCCTGTTCCTGGCCCGCGAGCTCGCCCAGGCGAACGGCGCAACGCTGCTCTATGAGCCACGTCACGGCGGCGGGAGCATTTTTCGGCTGGTATTCGCCGACCCAGGCAGATGGACAGGGGAGAGTGAGGCTTGAGCACAAGCCAGAGCGCAGTACGGACCGAGGCCAACCGGCCCACGGTACTCATTGTCGATGACGAGCCGGACCTGCTGGAACTGCTCAGCCTGACGCTGCGCCGCATGAACCTGCGCACGCGCACCGCTCCCGACGTGGGTACGGCCCAGAAGCTGCTGAAGGGCGAGCCGTTCGACCTGTGTCTCACGGACATGCGGCTGCCCGACGGCGACGGCCTCGACTTGGTTGCCTGGATTCAGCAGAACCGTGCCCAGCTGCCCGTGGCCGTGATCACCGCACACGGCAACGTGGAGTCCGCCGTGCGGGCGCTGAAGCTCGGCGCATTCGACTTCGTGTCCAAGCCGCTCGACCTGGGCGTGCTGCGCAAGCTCGTGGACAATGCGATCCGCCTCGGAGCGGCGAGCGCCGCCCCTGAGGACGCACCGGCCCCCGGCAAAGCCCGGCTGATCGGCCACTCCCAGCCCATGGAGCAATTGCGCGAGCTGATCGCGCGGGTCGCACGCAGCGAAGCGCCGGTGCACATCTCCGGGGAGTCCGGCACGGGTAAGGAACTGGTCGCCCGCCTGATCCACGAATCCGGCGCACGCCAGGCCGGCGCGTTCGTCGCGGTCAACTGCGGGGCCATACCGAGCGAGCTGATGGAGAGCGAGTTCTTCGGCCACAAGCGCGGCAGCTTCACCGGCGCGGTCGCAGACAAGAAAGGCCTCGTGCAGGCCGCCGAGGGCGGCACGCTGTTTCTCGATGAAGTTGCCGACCTGCCGCTGCACATGCAGGTGAAGCTGCTGCGGGTGGTGCAGGAGAAAACCGTCCGTCCGGTCGGCGAATCTCTGGAGGAGAAGGTCGACGTGCGCATCCTCTCGGCCACGCACAAGAGCCTGGCGGAGCTCGTTGCGCAAGGGCAGTTCCGCGAGGATCTGTTCTACCGCATCAACGTGATCGAGCTGCACGTGCCCTCGCTGCGCGAGCGGCCGGAGGACATCCCGGATCTCACCCGTGCGGTGCTCGCCCGGCTGAGCAAGCGGATCAGCGGCCCGCCGCCGCGCATCGCGGAGGACGCGCTCGCGCTGTTGCAGACCTACGAGTTCCCGGGCAACGTGCGCGAGCTGGAAAACGTGCTCGAGCGGGCGCTGACGTTGTGCCTCGGCGGCACCATCACGGCCGAGCACATCAAGCTGCGCTCCCCAGCCCGAGCCGCGGTAGCGGCGCCGGCCACCGCACGCACCGAAGCCCCCCCGCCCGCGAGCGCGCTCGGCGATCACCTGGAGGTGATTGAGCGCAACGCGATCCTGCAGGCGCTCGAGAAGACCCGCTACAACAAGACCGCCGCCGCCAAGCTGCTCGGCATGAGCTTCCGGGCACTGCGCTACCGCATCAAGAAGCTCGGCATCGAGTAGCCAACGGCAGCGCAGACCGCATCGGAGTGCGCACGGCATCACGGCCAGAGATCCCGCAGACTCAGCAGTGGGCCGCTGAACGTCTGGTTGTTCTTTCAGCGTCCGACCGAACTGGAGTCGACTTTCTGGCGCACCTGCCAGTTGCTCACCGTGAGCACCAAATTTCAGCTTCGCAGATCCGATCGGCGCCAGCTCGAATGCGTGTGAATATTCGCCGAGGTTGCAGACGCGCTTGCCCGCTGTAGAGCGCACCCTCCCCTGCCCAGGCGCGAAGAGCAGTGCAGCGAGACTCTGCCTGGTACGCCCACACCGGACCGGTCATACCATCCAGCGCACAACGCGCGGCCGGGATCCGTGCACCATTCGCTTGACGCGCGAGTACATCTACATTATTCACCGACACAACAGCGCGCGACCTCCACGCGCCCCCCTGACAGAGGAACTCGGCATGCGGGAAAGGCAACGGATCACCGACCTCGGCAAGCGCCCCGCACAAAGACTTGGAGCGACGATCCACTTTGGCGTGTTCGCATTCATGCTCGCCGTGACGATGCCGCGCCTGGTGCGCTCGTTTTGTCCGACCTGGGATGCACTTGATGCATCCTGGGCCTGGATGATGGGCTACGCCCAGCAGCATCAGCTGCAGTGGGGTCAGAGCATATTATTCACATATGGTCCACTGGGATTTCTGACTCATTCATATTTCTACTCGTACCACGCGCTCTGGGACATCACCGCGACTGCTCGCCTCGTCGCCTGGTTCGCGCTCGGACTCGGCTTTGCGGCAATTCTTAACTCTCTTGCAACCGATGAGAGACCGTTCGCCCGCACAAGCCTGCCGATCGCACTGGGTTGGATCATTGGAGCATCCTTCGTCCATCTCTCCGCTCAAACCACGTTCACTGGCGTGCTGCTTCTGGTGCTCGCAATCGCCAACGAGCCCGCCACGGTGTCGGTGCCACTGGTGATCGCCGGAGCGCTCCTCGCGCTCGGTGCGTCAATCAAGTCCACCGGGCTCATCATTTCTCTGTTCGTGCTGATGATTTATCCCGCCTTGTGGCGTTATGCACGCGGCCGCCAACGCACCCCGTACCTGCCTCTGCTGCCGCTGGCGAGTTTCATCATCTCGTTCTGCGCGTTATGGCTGCTCGCATCGCAGCGGCTGTCGAATCTAGCTGCCTATTTGCGCGGCACCTGGGCGATTGCCAGTGGCTACACGCCCGCCATGTCGATCCCGGCGAGTCACTTGCAAATCCTCTCGGCATTGATGATCCTCGCGCCACTCGTCGCCGTACTCGGGAGCCTAGTGCTGCGCGGTAAGAACACGCGTGCGTCACAGTGCCTACTGCTCGGCGTGGTGGCCTTCTGGGCTTGGAAGGAGGGCTTCACGCGTCCAGAGCCAGGCTATTTCCGCCACCCGATGGAGTTCTACGGCGTCATGTTGCTCATTGCGAGTGTGGGCACGGCCCTGATTTCCTGGCAGGACTCCCCGCGCCTCTCGATCGGCATATACGGCTCCTATGTGCTCGCGTTTTATTTTTCTCTGCAGGGCTACCCAGTGCTGTCATTATCGTACCGGCACGTTCTGCATAATTACGAGACCTATCTCACCCTAATCTCCTCGAAGGCGAACCAAACGAGCGAGCAGCTCACCCAGAACCGCGCAATCAAGGCGCAGTTTAAATTTCGAAAGCCACTGTTGAGCGCAGTTGGAAATGCATCAGTCAGCGTCATCCCGTGGTCGCTGATGGTGACTCAGCCCTACCGCATGCGTCTGGTGACGAGCCCGGTCATTCAATCCTATTCGGCCTACAAGCCCTATCTAGACCGCATGAATGCGCAGCAAATCTGGGAAGGAAAGAGCGCTGAGAAGATCATTTTTAGCTACCGCAGTCTAGACCGGCGCTATCCCATCTTCGACGAGCCGGACACGTTTCGGGCGCTGCTCACCTGCTATCGGACGCAGTACCCGGGCACCCGGTACGCGGTACTGGATCACATCGCGTGCGCCGCACCGGAATTGCGCGAACTCGATGCGCAAAGCCGGCCCCTTGGCACTTGGATTAAAGTTCCACCGCAGGCCAGCTATGCGGCGATTTCTCTTCGGACGACACTCTTTGGGCATCTGATGAGGGTTCTGTTCAAGCCCGCCGAGGTTCAGATCTCCTTCAGACTGACAGACGGCTCGGTAAAGGGACCCTACCGATTCATCTATCCGGTTGCCCCTGATGGTGTATTCATCAAATATTTCATCGGCTCGCTGTCCGCCGCCGAACAGCTATTTGCGCACCAGACCTCCGGCCTACCACTCATCAGCGCCATCAAGATCGCTTGCAACCCGCGCTCACCGGACTACGTGCGGCGGCTTCGCATCCGGTTCCTGCAGACGAGTTCGCGGGCCGCCGGCGAGGTGTTCCCGGCCGCGCTCGCGCCGTCTGCGGGAAGAAACATCAGGTAATGAGTCCCGATTCGCAGATCCCGGAGTGCCGCAAGAGTATATTTAGACAGTTAGCACCCGGGAAGGGCGGGAATATCAGGCATGACTCCTGACTTGCTACAGCAAACCAGCAAAATAGTGATCCCCGGCGGCGCCGGCCTCGTGGGACAGAACCTCGTTGCGCGTCTCGAAGAACTCGGTTGCAGCGAGATCCTGGTGATTGACAAATCCGCAGCAAACATCAAAGTTCTACAGGCACTGCATCCCCAGATCCGCAGCGTGTGCGCGGATCTTTCCGAGCCTGGAGAGTGGGAGCTGCTCTTCTGCGATGCGCAAGCGGTCGTCATGCTGCAGGCACAGATCGGCGCGCGCAACCGTGAACCATTCATCCGCAACACCATTGAAGCCACCCGAAACGTACTTGCCGCGATGAGCAAGGCGCACGTGCCATATCTGGTTCACGTGAGCTCCTCAGTAGTCAATTCTGCGGCCGACGACCTGTATACGACTGCCAAAAGAGAGCAGGAACGCTTGGTGCACGAGAGCGACATACCGCACGTTGTGCTGCGGCCAACTTTGATGTTCGGCTGGTTTGATCGCAAACATCTCGGCTGGCTTTCGCGCTTCATGCGCCGCACGCCGGTCTTTCCGATCCCAGGACACGGACGATATTTGCGCCAACCGCTGTATGTAGGCGATTTCTGCGAAATCATCATAAGTTGCCTCAAGTCACGACCAGTCGACCGATCGTTCGACATCACGGGGCTTCAGCGCATTCACTACATCGATTTGATCTACCAGATCAGAAGGGCCATCGGAGCCAAGTGCGCGATCGTCCGGATTCCCTATAAACTCTTCAGGCTTCTCTTGCGTGTATGGGCACTGTTTGACCCCAACCCACCCTTTACCACCGAGCAGCTTGCCGCTCTGACAGCCGGCGACGTATTCGATGTGATCGACTGGGAGGTGATCTTCGGCGTACCCGCCACGCCACTCGATGCTGCACTGGAGCGAACGTTCCGCGATCCGCGCTACAGAGATATCGTGCTCGAGTTCTGACGATGGACACAGATGCAATTGCTGTCATTGGCGCCGGCCCCATGGGTCTGGCGGCGGGCTATCAGCTCGCTCTTGATGGACATCGGCCCGTGATATTCGAAGCAGATGACCGGATCGGCGGCATGGCGGCTTCGTTCGATTTTGGCGGGCTGCGCATCGAGCGCTACTATCATTTCCATTGCACGAGCGACCACGATCTTTTTGACGTACTGAGAGAATTAGGCCTTCAGGAGAATCTACAGTGGGTCGCGACCAAAATGGGCTACTACGTCGATGGCCACCTGCAGCCCTGGGGAACACCACACGCGCTCCTGAAATTTCGCGGCCTCAGTCTGCTCGATAAGGTGCGCTGCGGATTGCATGCTTATCTGGCAACCAAGCGAAACAACTGGCAGGGACTTGATCGGCTCGAGGCCACGCGCTGGATTCGCCGATGGGTGGGATCGCATGCGTACGAGGTCCTTTGGCGCAATCTACTTGAGCTGAAGTTCTATGAATTCGCGGACGAACTGTCCGCGGCCTGGATCTGGAGCAGAATCCGCCGAATCGGACGCTCCCGATTCAATATTTTTCGCGAAAAGCTGGGATTCATCCATGGCGGCTCCGAGGCACTGCTAGAGGCCATGAGCGCCGAGATCCTGCGCCGTGGCGGAACGATCCGCCTCAGCTGCCCGGTGCACCGCGTAAGGCTCGAACAGGGGGCAGCAGCGGGGGTTGAAACTGCAGACGGATTTTTCCCGTTTTCACGCGTTATCAGCACGGTTCCGATGCCCTACGTGCCAAAGATCATCCCGGATCTGCCATTGGAGTTGCTGAACACCTACCGCTCTTTACGCAATATTGCAGTGGTATGCGTCATCGCCAAGCTTTCCCGGTCCCTGTCGGATAACTTCTGGCTGAACATCAATGACACGGAGATGGACATTCCCGGTTTGGTCGAGTACTCGAACCTCCGTCCGCTCGATCGGCACATCGTCTACGTCCCATTTTACATGCCGGGCAGCAACCCCAAGTATCGCGACGCTGACTCGACCTACGAGGAGAAGGTCAAGCGCTATCTCAAGCGAGTCAATCCCGCGCTCAATGATGAGGACTTCCTCGACGTCCGGGTTAGTCGCTACCGACATGCCCAGCCTGTCTGCACTCCTGGATTTGCCGAGCAACTACCTCCAATGAGGCTGCCGATCCGCGGGCTGTTTGTCGCCGACACGTCATTTTACTATCCGGAGGATCGGGGAATATCGGAAAGCATTGGCTTGGCGCGCAAGATTGCGCGGATGTCGTGCCAGTAGCGATGGCAGTACCACGACAGTTCGGGCGATTTGTTCTCGCCGGCGCAGTGGCGGCCGTAATCAACGTCGCCAGCAGGATCGTCTACGGCATATGGGTGGACTATTCAGCGTCCATTCTCCTTGCCTATCTCACCGGCATGATTGCGGCATTCGTGCTCGTGCGCAGGTATGTGTTCTCCGGCGGACGCAACAGCGTGCAGCGTTCTGCATTCTACTTCACGCTTGTCAACGCGGCCGCGCTGGCACAGACCTGGTTGGTGAGCATCATGCTTGCGGAGCACGTCTTTCCAGATCTCGGCTTACACCATCACGCCGAGACTCTTGCGCACGTCGTCGGTGTCGGGGTTCCAGTCTTTACGAGCTATTTTGGTCACCGGGAGTGGTCGTTCAGGTGAGCGCAGACCTTGCTGGCAGCACCTCGAGCAGCGAAACGATCTGCTGTCCTCTGTGCGTGGACGCCGAAGGCGCGCTGTTGCGCGCCAACCCGATTGTGGAGGCATGGTTCGCGCTGCTGCGATCCCGACCCGCCATGGCTCTGCTTGCCCTCGGCCGACTCGTGCGGGGCGGCACACGTGCTTTCGCGGATCATGTCGCTGCGCGCACGGAGTTTGCGGCCGCCCGGCTCCCGTACGACGAGACAGTGCTCAACCGGTTGCAGCAGGCGCGGGCGGGTGGGCGCACCATCGCCCTCGTGACCGCGCTGCCGAAGTCCTGGGCAGCCCAGATTGCCGCCCATCTTGACTGCATCGATACGGTGCTTGTGCATGACGGAGAGCACAGCTGGCGCAGCGGCGGGGACGGTTCAGTGTTAGAGAGGCGCTTTGGGCGAAGAGCATTCGACTACGTGGGACGCGCGGATTCGCCGGCATGGGCGCACGCCCGAGGCGGGATCGCGGTCACAGCGGGCGGTTCGGCCGAGGCCGCGGCACAACGCGTTCCAGAAGCCACGGAATTAATCGTGCGTGCCCGCGTAAATTGGCGCACGTGGCTGAAGCAGGTTCGGCTGCATCAATGGGTGAAGAACCTGCTCGTCTTCGTCCCGTTGGTTGCAAGCCGCCGAGTCGCCGATCTCGAGATGGTGCGCGCGGTGTCGACCGGTTTCCTTGCCTTCGGCTGCGTCGCCTCCGCGAGTTACATCCTGAACGATCTGCTTGATCTGCCGCACGATCGCCTCCACCCGACCAAGCGACTCAGGCCATTGGCAGCGGGCACGCTTTCGATACGCTCCGCGATAACTGTGATGACCGGGCTGCTAGCCGTGAGCGTCTTGCTGGCCACGACCCTGCCTGCGACATTCGCCGAGATTCTCGCGCTCTACAGTGTCGGAACACTCGGATATTCGCTCTTCCTGAAGCGTATCGCGCCGCTCGACGCCTTCGCGCTCGCGGGGCTGTACACGCTGCGTGTGCTGGCGGGTAACGCGGCAAGCGGCCTTCCGCCGTCGTTCTGGCTGCTCGCGTTCTCAATTTTTCTCTTCCTCAGCCTGGCCATGGCCAAGCGGCACGCCGAGCTAGCACAGCTTAACGCCGCGGCAGTAGATTTCCCGCATGGACGCGGCTATCGGGCCGGCGATCTGCAGATGGTCAGTCAACTCGGAGTGGGCTCCGGGTACATTTCGGTCTTGGTGCTCGCGCTGTACCTCAACAGTCCAGAGGCAGCTGCGCTCTACCGCCGACCAGATCTGCTCTGGCTGCTCTGTGCTCTGCTGCTCTACTGGATCACGCGGTTGTGGCTCCTCGCTCATCGGGGTGAGCTCGATGACGATCCGGTGGTCTTCGCACTGCGAGATCGCGGCAGCCGAATCGTGGCGCTATGCGTCATCGTAGTGCTGCTGCTCGCCTGACACACTGATGCCCGAGGCGCCCATTCGGATGGTTTCTTCATGGGGCACCGTCAGCCGCGGCATGCACCGGCTCTACGACCTCTCCAGCCGCTTCGCACCATTCCCGAGCCTGCCGGAGCAGATGTGCATACTGCCGTTCGGCAATGGTCGCAGCTACGGGGACAGCTGTCTTAACGTCGGCGGCGCACTGCTCAGGACCCGGAACCTTGACCACTTCATTCACTTCGATGCGCAGTCCGGCACGCTGCGCTGCGAGGCGGGGGTTCTGCTCTCGGATATCCTGCGCCTCGTCACCCCGATGCGATGGTTTCCCCCGGTGCTGCCGGGCACTCAGTACGTGACCGTGGGCGGCGCCATTGCAAACGACGTGCACGGCAAGAACCACCACCAAGCCGGCACGTTCGGCTGCCACGTGCGACGACTGGAGTTGCTGCGGTCAAGCGGCGAGCGCATCGAGTGCGGACCCGATGAGCGGCGCGAGTGGTTCGCCGCGACGGTGGGCGGCCTCGGCCTCACGGGCCTGATCACTTGGGCGGAGATGCGCCTGCGCCGGGTGCCCGGACCCTGGCTGGACGTGGAGTCGATCCGCTGCGCGGACGTCGATGAGCTGCTCGAGGTTAGCCTTGAGTCCGCCGCGGATTTCGAATACACCGTTGCCTGGGTCGACTGTGCCGCCGGGCGTCGACGTCTCGGCCGCGGCCTGCTGCAGCGCGCCAATCATGCGCAACTCGACGCGACCGGCTCGGCGGTGCA
This sequence comes from Pseudomonadota bacterium, assembly GCA_021808195.1. Next base: position 65,506 of record JAKBCE010000010.1, on the reverse strand, counting down.
CGTCACACCCGCGCTGCATCTGCCATTCACCCCACCGTTTTCACTAGTCAATCCTGCGACGTTGCGGCTGTTCAACAGTGTGCATTACCGGCGACATCCCCGGCGAATTCGGTCGCTCGTGCATTATGAGAAATTCTTCTTCCCACTCGATCGCATCGACCGGTGGAATCGTCTGTACGGGCCGCGGGGCTTCTATCAGTATCAGTGCGTGGTGCCCACGCATCGCGCGGGCGGGGTGGTACGCGATCTGCTGCAGATCATCGCCTCGAGCGGCGAGGGGTCCTTTCTGGCCGTGCTGAAGTGCTTCGCCGATCGTCCCTCGCCGGGACTACTGTCCTTTCCGCTGCCGGGTGTGACCCTGGCCCTGGATTTCCCGAACCGCGGCACGCGCTCGGCGCAACTGTTTGCACGGCTCGACGCCATCGTGGTTGAGGCCGGCGGACGGCTCTACCCGGCAAAAGACGCCCGCATGCCGGGCGCAATGTTTCGCAGCGGCTACCCGCTGCAGGAGACCTTCACGCGCTTCACCGACGCCCGCTGCTCATCGAGCTTCTGGCGGCGCATCAGGGAGAGTGCATGAAACGCGTGCTCATCATCGGCGCGACCTCGGCGATCGCCGAGGCAACCGCCCGACGACTCGCCGAAGGACAGGCGGCGCTCTATCTCGTCGGCCGCGACGCGCAGCGGCTCACGGCGATTGCCGCCGACCTGCGGATCCGTGGCGCGCTACAGTGCGACTGCGAAGCACAGGACCTCACCGATTTCACGGCCCACGAGGCCATGCTCGATCGCGCCGTGGCGGCGCTCGGGCACCTGGATATCGTGCTCATCGCGCACGGCACGTTGGACGATCAAGCCGCGTGCGAAGCGTCGGTGGAGCGGACCCTGCAGGCTCTTGCCACGAACGGGCTGTCGGTCGTGGCGCTGTGCACCCGGCTCGCGCCCCGGCTTGCCGCCCAGAGCAGCGGTACGCTGGCGGTCATTTCCTCCGTCGCCGGCGAGCGCGGCAGAGCCAGCAACTATGTCTACGGGAGCGCCAAGGCACTGGTCAGCACGTACCTCTCCGGATTGCGGCAGCGGCTGTGCCACAGCGGCGTTCAGGTGTTGACGATCAAGCCCGGGTTCGTCGACACGCCGATGACGGCGGGGTTCGCCAAAGGTGCGCTCTGGGCCAGTCGGGAACAGGTGGCCGCCGGTATTCTTCGTGCCATCGAGAAGCGTGCAGATGTGGCATATTTGCCGGGTTTCTGGCGCCCCATCCTGTGGATCATCCGGGCGATTCCGGAGCGTGTCTTCAAGCGCCTCACGCTTTGAGACGCACCAAGACCGTATGCCTCGAGCAGCAGATTCCGAAAGCCACCGACTACGCAGTGCGCGCGCAGCCATTGCACAGCTGCTGCGCTTCGGCGCCGTCGGCCTGACCTGCCTCGTCTTGAGCACGGCCGTGCTGGCCGCGCTGCATTCGCTCGCCGGGGTGAATTATCTGCTCGCGTACGCCGCCTCGTTCATCGTCGGCAATGTCCTCGGCTATCTGCTCAATGCACGCTTCACGTTTTCGGTCCGATCCGTCAGTCACACCGGCGCCGCACGCTACATGCTCGTCAACGCGACACTGCTCGGCGTGAACACGCTCGCACTCGATTTTTTGGTACACCGAATGCACATGTGGTATCTCGCTGCGGCCGTCCTGCTCGGCGTACTCACCGCCCCGATCAGTTTCCTCGCGCAACGCTTCGTGACGTACCGACTCAGCCTGCGGCGCGGCATACAAAATATCTAGCCGCGCCATGCTGACCGTCCGACCGTCTCAACCGGACGGCGCACCGGGGCGTGATGTCCCCCTCGCCGACCAGAAGACCTTGGTCATGCTCAACCGCCGACACAAACCGCGCGGTAGCCGGGCGAAGCTTCGTCCCAGACGGTAGCCGAGATACTTCGCACCGTTGCGCACCGGCACCAGGGGCAGTGACAGCGGCGCATGGGCGGCAACGTAGCGCAGCTCCGAGGCGAGGAAGCGCGCGCCCTCGCCTTCGGCGGCACCGAAGTGGCGCAGCAATTCCGGAAGTTGCGCGTGAAACACCCCGAAATCGAAGTAGCGCTGTGCATCCTGGGCGGTGGTATAGGCGTGGGAGTGACGCACCTGAGCATCTGCGCAATAACGCACTTTCCAGCCGGCCAGAAGCATCTTGACTGCCACGGCCGCGTCTTCGCCGAGAATGAGATGGTGCGGAAATCCGCCGCAGGCGCGCAATGCGCCCAAGCGATAGGCAGCGAACGAGTTGGACAGATACGCCGTCTTGATACCGAGCCGGGGCGCATCCGCGAGTGATCGGGTTTCGCTGTCCGGGCCGTAGTTGAAGAGAATCACGTGGGCTTCGAACGGCCCAGCGCCGAGGTGAGGCAGCTGTCTGCCGTACGCAGCGCCTACGCTCGAGTCGGCAAATGATGCCAGCAGCAGTTCGAGCGCCTCGCGACCGGCGAGCACCGCATCGTGCGTCAGAAAGATCGCGAATTCAGTGTCCGCGCAGAACTGCTCGAGCGCCCACTGCCGGGTTGCCCCATGGTTGAAGCTCAGCGGATCGATCCGCTCGAGCAGAAAACCGCACTCGGCCGCCACGCGATCGCTGCCATCCGTCGATCCAGAATCGAGGATCACGGCTCGCGCGGGGTCGCGGAGCGCCGCCTGCAGCGCTGCGGCGGCCTCCCGCCAACGCGCCCCGCCGTTTCGCACCGGCACGATGATCCTGCAGCGATCCATGCGCTCAACACGCGACAAGACAGGCTGGGACGGTTCAGGCATGGCGAAAGGTCTTGGACAGCGCAATGGACATCTCGACACCTGCGCCCTCTGATGCAGGCAACACGCTGAGCCCCGCCATGTGCGGCATCATGCTCCGGGCTCCAGTATCCGCAGGAAGCCCCCTCGAGCTCTGCCGCATGCAACACGTGGCACGGCGCTCTGCCACAACCGCTCCGCGCCGGCGGTTTCCTCGTGCCCGTTGATCAGCCTTTCGAAGTAGACCTTACCGCGGGTAATCCAAACGACCATTCCAGTCGCCAGGTACACTCGCTCGAAGAAGTAGCCACTGCGCCGGTCTCCCATAATTCGGTTACCAGGACGCCGAGGGGCAAACAGCTGCGGACATGCCTCCTCCAGATGATCGAAGGCGAGGTCGGCAGTTCGACCACCCGGCAGTTGCACGGCGCGCACTGCCGGCGCGCGCACGACGTTGCAGACCATTAAATATTCCGTATCACCTGATGGTCGGGGACGTCGATGGCCTTCGTGCGTTCCGAGCACCACGCGATAGGAAATCATCACGCCTCGCACGACGATCTTTTCGCATTCATTCGGGACGACACGTAGCCCGAACGGGGAAAGGTCGTTATCCACGGCGTCGGAATTCGGCAGGCGGGTCGCCCATGCTGCATCGGAGAGAATGTCCTGCACGACGACTTTCACGTGCGCTCCGTACCGATGGATTAACGCCGCAACGCGACGGCCATTCGGGCCGTCAGGCCTGAGCAGCATGTAGCTGCCGCCGAGATTGACGAAGGCCGAACCTCGCGGCATGTCGGGAATGATAAATGAGTTAGTTTCTCCACCTAACATGAGATAGAGATTACGCTGCTCGGCAAGCTTTGCTGGCACCTTGACACTGAACCAAGGGCGATTCCGCCACGGCTGATAAACACGATAACCGCTACCGATAGAGACCTGAATCGTCTGAGCAAGAACGACTATCGCAAGCCCATAATTGCGCGCTCTTGGCCAATGACCTAGCAGACGGAAAAGAAGCGCCAGACACAATATTGCTGCGACACAAGCCATCGGGATGAAATAGCGGCCATTTCCAGAGGCCACCAACCACATCACCCAGTCCATCAGGAATCCGGCACCCAGCGCGGCAACCGCCCGATCCGCCAGCACGTGCTCCGGGGCAGGCGATTGCACCGCGGCATGGCGCATCTTCCTCCACACTCCACGCACAAGCACCGCAACGGCAAGCAGCAGCAGCAGCCCGTAACGCAGATCCGGCGCCACGAGTTCGTACTGGACCATCGGCGCCGGCCGCATGATCGCGAAGGGACGGGCCAATGCCGCAGCGATACCGTCGGGTATGAAACGGTAATCCAACATGGATGCAGTGGAATAATAGGGCGAGCGAAATATTCCATTCAGCAATGGAAACAGTGGGTTGCCGAAGTGCCGCTCGAGGTGAATCGACCACGGTAGATTCACCAATAGAAACCCGCCCGCCATGGTGGCGGCGAATGTTGCGGCGGCACGAACTTTCCCCCACCAATTCACGGGAATGAACGGCAGGATTGCGGCGGCAGCAACCGCATGCACTGCGTTTGTCGGCTTCAAAGCGCTTGCCACGCCGAGCAGAAGACCTCCAGCCGCCACTTTGATCGCACTCGGCTGACGAACCGCGAAGACGAGCAGCAGCCAGCCCGCCAGGACCACCTCAGCCGTCGTCACGTCGATGGAACTGGAGCCGAACTGATTGATCAGGACCGGGTTGACGAACGCCAATAGGGCGGCGAGAACTCCAAACGCCACGCGTGTCCGTGGTTCGGCCGTGGGAGCGCTGACAAGGCCGAGCTCAAACGTCAACCATAGAATCCCGCTCTGCAGCACCGCAAGGATCGAGGCATCCGCGAGCGGCGAGAGCGAAGAGCGGATCAGCAGATAAAACGGTATGTATCCGTAGGGATTGAAATAGCCCTGCGGTCCGGCGGCAAAGTAGTCGCGTCGAAAGCGGTCGTGAAGCGCGCTGAACCCGGCATAGACATGATAGTCCATGGTGTCCCAGATCATCTCCTTACCGAGCAGATAGCTCGTTATGACGACCAGGATTGTGACAGCAACGTAGGTATAGCACCGCGGCGAACGCGTGCACCTTTCGATGGCCTGACGCACTGAAACTCCTGCCCGCTGCAACTGGCGCGAGCGGGCGGACATGCTCACAGTCCGCACTCGCGCTCAGAGCGCAGGTCGATCAGCTCAATCAGGAAGGACGCGAAGAGAATCTCGCCGCCGGCAATCATCAGAGTCACGGATGTGATGACCGCACGCATTGCCTCGAGCGGCCCCATGGGACCAAATCGCGCGCGAAACCACGTGTCCAGCGAGTAGCTGGCAAGCCCGAGCCCGGTCAGACCGAGAGCCAGGCCGAGCATCGCACCCCGCTCAAGCGTGAACAGCCGCAAAAACCTGCCGAGGCGCGGAGTCATCGGCAGCAACCCCTTCAAGACTCCGACCGTGCGACCGATCACCGAGAACAGCACAAGCTGCAGGCCGAGTATGGTTGCACCGGCCGCGTAGAGCATCGTGTGGATGTCGAAGCCGACGCCACGGACGATGAGCGGGCCGTGCCAGATCAACAGCTCCACAATGCTGCCGACCGCGATCATGCACATGCCGGGGTAGAGCAGCAGCCAGCGGGGACTCATGATGAGCAGGAAGCGCAAGTGGCGCCAGCCGTCGCGCCAGCTACGCAAGTGCGGTGCTCGCGAGCGCCCGGCGGGTGACAGAACTGTCGGCACTTCGGCAATCTGCCAGCCCGCGAGTACCGCTTTGACGATCATCTCACTGGCAAACTCCATGCCCGGGGCACGCAGACCCAGGCGCAAGGCGGCTGCACGCTCGACACCGCGCAATCCGCAGTGAAAGTCGCCGATGCGGCACGAGAAGAACAGACGGCCGAGGAAACTCAGGACCGGATTACCGAGGTACCGATGCAGCCACGGCATGGCCCCCGGCCGAATGCCGCCGCGGAAGCGGTGGCCGATCACTAGTTCGTGCCCTGCGCGCAGCGCGGCGAGAAATCCATCAAGCTGCGCGAAATCGTAGCTGTCATCGGCGTCGGCCATGATGACGAACCGACCACGGGCGGATTCAATGCCCCCCCGCAAAGCGCTGCCGTAACCCTTGGCTCCGACCTCGACGACACGCGCGCCCGCCTCGCGAGCCAAGTCGGCAGAGCCGTCAGTCGAACCGTTATCGGCGAGCAGCACCTCCCCCGTCACGCCCGTTCGCTCGAGAAAGCTCCGCGCCTTGCGCACGCAAGTTGCGACGGTTTCGGCCTCATTGAGGCAGGGCATCAGGATCGTCAGCTCGAGCGGGCAGGGCGGCAAAGCCTCGGCGGCTTCCTCGTGCGCAGGCATCGTGACCACCGCAACCATCGTCAACCCTCCACGTGCGTAGTATCGGCCCCGCCAGGTCCACAGCTCAATTGGCCGCAACGCGCACGGCGGGGCGCGACACGGGATATCCATTACTTATTCTCACCGGGCAAGCGCACTTCGGGGCGTGACTGGCTCGGCAGATTCCCGCCGTGAACCGAGATTCCGCCGGACGACGGGAGCTCGGCCTCAGCCGGCCACACGAAGTGACATTTTGCGTCACATTCTGACGCGTGACCGGTCTGCACTCGGTCACTCGGCGCTCATGCATTTGACATAGGGCGCGCGCGACCCTAATCTCGATGCTTTAAAATCAATGTGTTACTTCCGTACTGCCCGGTTGGCACGGCGTTTGCTTTCTCCAGGGTCAGCAGGCGCCTGTTGCGCCTTTCGGCACAGACCATCAGTCCCTAGAGGAGTCTCGTTAATGAAATCAGTGCAAAAGGGCTTCACCCTTATTGAGTTGATGATCGTCATCGCGATCATCGGCATCCTCGCGGCGATCGCCATCCCCGCCTACCAGAACTACACCATCCGTGCGCAGGTGTCCGAAGGGTCTTCGCTCATCGGCGGCGTTGAGACGGCCTTCGACGAAAATTATGCGAACACCGGTACCGCGGCAGCCACGAATGCCGCAATCGGTATCGACAGCTCGATCGAGGGTACCTACGTGAGCAGCGTCGCCCTCACCTCCGCGGGCCAGATCACGGTTTCGTATGGCTCGAATGCGAACTCGGCTGTGAATGGGGGCACGGTGGTTTGGACGGCCTACAAATCGCCGAACGGGGATATCACCTGGATCTGCAACGACGGAACCGCGGCCCAGAACGCCATTTCGAAGAATAATCTGACCGACCTCGGCACCGCTGCTTCGAATGGAACGATTACAAACAATTCGTATCTGCCGACCATCTGCCAGACCTGATCATTCCTGGTGTCAGGACGCTCGGAAGCCCCCGCCATGCGGGGGCTTCCTTATTTATGGGAGCCGAATCACGGTGAGCGCGCATGCTCTGTGCGAGCATTTAACGAGAATTGACAATTGCCGGCAGCGCCGGCTTGGGTACACTTGAGCCCCGCGGATCGAATCGGACGATCGTAAGTCCATGAATGACAACGTCTCTGCAGCGCTCGGGGGCATGCGTACCGGGCTCGGCGGCCTTCCTCAGCGTCTGGTCCAGGACGGAGTGGTCGAAGAGGCGCCCATGCTCGAGGCCCTGAACACGGCCCGCGAGCGCAATGTCCCGCTTGTGACCCAGCTCGTCGAGAGCGGCGCCGCCCAGGCGCGCGATATCGCCGTGGCAGCATCCAACGAGTTCGGCGTGCCCCTGCTCGATCTCGACGCCATGACGCTCGACATGGACACGGTGCGGCTGGTCAACGACAAGCTGCTGGCCAAACACCGGGTCCTGCCCCTGTATCGCCGCGGCAAGAAGCTCTTTCTCGGAGTCGCCGACCCCACGCACCTGCACGCGATCGATGAGATCAAATTCCAGACCAGCCTCAGCATCGAGGTGGTCGTCGTCGATGAGGACAAACTGCAGACGGCCATCGATAAGGCGATCGAACAGGCCGACAGCCAGATCAGCTCGCTCGGGACCGAAGCGGACGTCGATCTCGAGGGTCTCGAAGTCACCGGTGGGGAAGACGAAATCGAAGACCGCATCGGTCGCGATGATGTCGAAGACGCCCCAATCGTCCGCTTCGTCAACAAGATCATGGTGGATGCGATCCGGCGCGGCGCCTCGGACATTCATTTCGAGCCGTACGAGAAAACGTATCGGGTACGCCTGCGCATGGACGGGGTACTCAAAGAGATTGCTCAGCCGCCCGTGCAGCTCGGCGGCAAACTCGCCGCGCGCCTGAAGGTCATGGCGCGACTCGACATCGCCGAGCGGCGCGTGCCGCAGGACGGGCGCATCAAGATGCGGCTGTCGAAGACCCGAGCGATTGATTTCCGCGTCAGCACCTGCCCGACGCTGTTCGGTGAGAAAGTGGTGATGCGTATTCTCGATCCCTCGCAGGCCATGCTCGGGATCGACTCGCTCGGCTACGAGCCGTTCCAGAAGGCGCTGTACGAGGAATACCTGGAAAAGCCCCAGGGCATGATTCTCGTCACCGGGCCGACCGGCAGCGGCAAGACGGTTTCGCTGTACACTGGATTGAACATCCTCAATCGCGAGGGAACCAACATTTCCACCGCCGAGGATCCGGCGGAAATCAACTTGCCGGGCGTCAATCAGGTCAACATCAACCCCAAGGTGGGACTGACGTTCGCGGCCGCCATGCGCGCGTTCCTGCGCCAGGACCCGGACGTCATCATGGTCGGCGAAATCCGCGACCTCGAGACCGCGGAAATCGCCATCAAGGCGGCACAGACCGGGCATCTGGTGCTCTCCACGCTGCACACCAACGATGCACAGCAGACACTCACCCGTTTGGTCGACATGGGCGTCAAGCCCTACGCCATCGCCACCTCGGTGAGCCTGATCATCGCCCAACGCCTGGCGCGGCGACTGTGCTCGCAGTGCAAACAGCCGCTCGATATCCCCTCGGAAGCCCTGCTGAAAGAGGGTTTCAGCGAGGAGGATGTCCGGATGGGACTGAAGATCTATCGCCCGGCGGGCTGCTCGGCCTGCACCGACGGCTACAAGGGACGTACCGGCATCTACCAGGTCATGCCGGTCACCAACGCCATTGCCCGCATCATCCTCGCAGGCGGCAGCGCAGTCGAGATCGGCGATCAGGCTGAGATTGAAGGCGTGTGGGATCTGCGCCGAGCCGGACTTGAAAAGGTCAAGGCCGGCGTCACCAGTCTCGAGGAAATCAACAGCGTCACCATCGACTGACGCAGGACGGCAATCCCATGGCACCGGCTATTACGGCGACCGCCAAGAGTTCAAAACCCGACGTCCCCTTCCTGTGGGAAGGCCGCGACAAGCGCGGCCAGCGCGTCAAGGGCAACACCATGGCCCCCGACGAGGCTGCGGTGCGCGCCGAACTGCGCCGTCAGGGCATCGCAGCCTCACGCGTGCGCCGCAAGCGCCAGAGCCTCACGGGTGGCAAGGTCAACGCCGCCGACATCGCCGTGTTCAGTCGCCAGCTCGCCACCATGCTGATCGCGGGCATCCCCATGGTACAGTCGTTCGAAATTGTGGCGAGTGGCGTCGACAAGCCTGCGCTGCGCACGCTGATCCTCGCCATCAAGGCAGATGTGGAGTCCGGCACCTCACTACACGAAGCGCTCGCCAAACACCCACTGCAGTTCGATGATCTGTTCGTCAATCTGGTTCGAGCCGGCGAACAAGCGGGCGCCCTCGACACACTGCTCGACAAGATCGCAACCTACAAAGAAAAATCCGAGGCGACCAAAAAGAAGGTCAAAAAGGCGCTGTTCTATCCAGCTGCCGTGCTGATCGTCGCCGGCATCGTGACCACGGTGCTGATGATCTTCGTGATCCCGGAGTTCCAGAAGCTCTTCCAGGGATTCGGGGCGAACCTGCCTGCGTTCACGCAATTCGTCATTAACATCTCCAACGCCGTTCGCCACCAAGGCATCTGGATCGCACTCGTCATCGGCGCGGCAGCTTGGACGTTCGTCTACTTCAAGCAACGCTCGCGCAAGATGCGCGAGGTGCTCGACCGGATGTCGCTGAAGATTCCGATCATCGGTCCCATTCTCAACAAGGCGGCGATCGCCCGCTATTCACGCACGCTCTCGACCATGTTCGCCGCCGGCGTGCCGCTCGTGGAGGCGCTCGAGTCCGTCGCGGGCGCTACCGGCAACATCATCTACGAGAACGCCGTGCTCAAAATGCGCGACGAGGTGGCGACCGGCCAGCGCCTGCAGCGCGCCATGGAATCGCGGGGCATCTTCCCGAACATGGTAGTGCAGATGATCGCAGTCGGTGAGGAGGCCGGCTCGCTCGATGAGATGGCCGCCAAGGTCGCCGTGTTCTATGAGTCCGAAGTGGACAATGCCGTCGATGCGATGTCGAGCCTGCTCGAGCCGCTGATCATGGTGATCCTCGGCGTGATCGTCGGTGGCCTCGTCATTGCCATGTATCTGCCGATCTTCCAGCTCGGCAACGTCGTGGGCTGACGTGTCGCTGGCCGAACTGCTCGCCGCATCGCCTGCATTGTTCACCGGCACCTGTCTGGTGCTGGGGCTCGTGATCGGCAGTTTCCTCAATGTCGTGATCCACCGGCTGCCGATCATGCTGGAGCGGCACTGGCAGGCCGAATGCGCCGCGCTCGCAACCGAAACGCCGACTCTGCCCGCCGAACCGGACGGACGCTACAACCTCATGGTGCCGCGCTCGGCCTGCCCGTCCTGTCAGGCGCCGATTGCCGCGCGGCACAACATTCCGGTGCTGAGCTATCTGTGGCTGCGCGGACGCTGTGCGCACTGCCGCTCGCGCATCAGCGCGCGCTACCCGCTGGTCGAGGCGCTGACCGGACTGCTCTCGGCCCTCGTCGCCTGGCGCTTCGGCTTCGGCTGGCCGGCGCTCGCCGCGCTGGTGCTGACGTGGTTTCTGGTGGCGCTCGCGGTCATCGACATCGACCGCCAGCTGCTGCCCGACAACCTGACCTTGCCGCTGATGTGGATCGGACTGGTGCTGAGCCTGTTTGCTCCCGGTCCGGGCGGCGCCCCCGTGCCGGTCGAGCCGCGCGCCAGCCTGATCGGTGCGGCGGCAGGCTACCTCAGCCTTTGGGGCATCTACCATCTGTTCCGGGCGCTGACGGCCAAAGAGGGCATGGGCTACGGGGATTTCAAGTTGCTCGCCGCGCTGGGCGCCTGGATGGGCTGGCAGATGCTGCTGCCAACAGTGCTGATCGCCGCTGCCGTCGGTGCGGTAGTCGGGCTCGTCCTGATCGTCGTGCGGGGGCGCAGCAGCGCGGTTCCCATCGCGTTCGGCCCGTTTCTCGCCGCCGCCGGCTGGCTGATGCTCCTGTACGGGCACCAACTGGTCGGGCTTTACCTGGGATTGTTTCCCAGCTAAGGCAGCGACCCCGCGGGGCGCAAACCGCGCTAGAATTCCGCGCTTGGGCATGAACATCATTCGAATTGGTCTTACGGGAGGCATCGCCAGCGGCAAATCCACCGTGGCGGAGCTGTTTGGCGCGCGCGGCGTGCCCATCATCGATACGGACCGAATTGCCCGCGAGGTGGTCGAACCGGGGCAACCCCCGCTGGAGCGGCTGGTGGAGCGGTTCGGCAAGGGCATCCTCACTCCGGACGGACACCTCGACCGGCCGAAACTGCGCGAGATCGTGTTCTCCGATCCGAAAGCCCGCGCCGACCTCGAGGCCCTGACCCACCCGGCCATTGGTTCGGCGGTCGAGGCGCTGGCGGCCGCGGCGGGCGGGCCGTATCAGATCCTGGTCATTCCGCTGCTTGTGGAGAAGGGCCTCACGGGGCGGGTCGACCGGGTGCTGGTGGTCGATTGCTCGGAGGAATTGCAGCTCGAGCGGCTGCAGAGACGGGACGGCTCGAGCAATGAGCAGGCTCGTGCCATGCTGAGTGCACAGGCTTCGCGCGCGGCACGCCTGAAGGCCGCCCATGACGTGATCCACAACGAGTCGGACCTCGCCGGACTGCGTGACCAAGTGGCGAGCCTCCATCAGCGCTACCTGGAGCTCGCCGCCAAATCCTGAGAATGCCGCAGCGTCGGGCGTCGCGGACATTTACGCGCCACGCGCTCCTCACGCACAATATTCACCATGACAACCGATACCGCTGAAGTCGCAGCCCCCACGCCCGCATCCGCTGCGTCCCGTTCCTCGACCACGGTGCCTGTGGCCAAGGGCAGCGGCCGGGCGCTGATTTTCGAGCAGCCGCTGAACGAGCGGATGCGCACGTTCCTGCGACTGGACTTCCTCTACAACCAGGCGCTGTACCACAACGAGACCGGCAGCCAATGGGGCAGCCGCGCGGCCATGACCAGCCTGATCGACATTCTGGCGGTCATCACACGCAGCGACCTGCGCTCGGACGCGCTGAAGGAGATCGAGCGTCAGCTGCAGCTGCTCAGCGAGTATCAATCCCGTCCGGGAGTGGACGCGCAGCGGCTGAAGACCTTCATCACCAACCTCGGCCGTCTGCGCTCGGACCTGATGAACGCTGGGGTTGCCTGCCAGCAGCCGCTGCGTGACTCGGAATTCCTGAATGCCATCAAGCACCGCAGCAGCATTCCCGGCGGGACGTGCGAGTTCGATCTGCCGGACTATCTTTACTGGTTGTCCGAGCCCGACGAGACGCGCATGCAGGCCTTTAACCAATGGCTTGCGGTACTGCGCCCGCTGTGCGATGCGGTCGCGGAGCTGCTGTGGCTCACGCGACAATTCGGGCGTACGCGCCCGGAATGTGCCCGCGGGGGCACATTCACCATTACCTTCGATCGGGATAATCCGCTGCAGTTGCTGCGCATCGTGCTGCCGGCGGAGAGCGGCCTGTATCCGGAGGTGAGCGGCAGTCATCACCGCTGCAGCGTCCGGTTCCTCACCTGGAAAGGCCTCTCGGAGCGCGCCACGCAGACCAGCGAAGACGTGTCGTTCCAGCTGACCACCTGCGCCTGAGGGCGGCCATGCAGGTCAAATGTCCCACCTGTCAACGCGCCATCGAGTGGGCGAGCGCACCGTATCGGCCGTTCTGCAGCGAGCGCTGCCGGCTGATCGACCTGGGCGGCTGGCTCACCGAACGGCACGCCATCGCAGGCGAGGCCGCCGCGCTCGAAGGCGACGGCCCTCGCGGGCGCGAACCTCCGCTCAGGGAAATTTGATCTTGCCGCCGCCCGGGCCGGCACCCGGTGCCGGGCCAAGGCCGCTGGCGCCGACCTCCGGCACCACGATGCGCGAGGCGGCCTCGCGCCGCATCTCTCGCGCCTCATCAATCGCCTGCTCGATCGCCATGCGCACGCCCTCCGAGAAATGGGTCAGCGCCTCGCTGAGGGTACTGCCCGGCAGTTCGAAGGACAGTGGCAGAACGCCGGCCGGCGTCAGCAGCTGAGTCTGGCCGGAGAACAGCACCGTGCGCGCTGGATCCGGAGCCCCCTCGACGGTCACCGGCGTCAGCCGCCGGAGCGTCCCCGCGCGCCGATCGGTGAAGATCTCTTCGCGGTACAGGTTGGCCGAGTCGAGCTGGATCTCGGGGACGTCATTCGTGGCGGCCATGAAGGCCCTCGCATGCGGCTGGTGAAGCCAGCCATTCTACCAGCGCTGCGACGAATGGACGGTCCGCCTCGAGAATGTCCTCGGCGGTCAGCGCGCCGGGCTCGACCCACTTCAGGCACTGGCCTTCGAGCCCCTGGGGCTCGCCCCGAAACTGCTCGACCACCCACAGCGACAGCTCGACCACCCGATCCTCATAAGCGTGCCGCAGCTGCATCATCGCGCGCCCCCCGAGCACCTCGATGCCCAGCTCCTCGGCGAGCTCGCGGCGCAGCGCCGCGCTCTCGCTCTCGCCGGGCTCGAGCTTCCCGCCGGGGAATTCCCACTGCCCGGCGAGGGACTTACCCGGCGGACGCTCGCTGATCAGCACGCGCCGATCGGCGCTGATCAGCGCCGCGGCGACCACACGCACCGTGCGCACGGCCCCTCAGCCGACGTTCGAGAGCGTGCCGTGGCAATGTTTGTACTTCTTGCCCGAGCCGCACGGGCACGGCTCGTTGCGCCCGACCTTGCGCTCACCGCGCACGAACGGGCTATGTGGGCCGTCAGACTCCAGCTGCAGTGCACCCGGCTGAGCCACCGCGCCCGAGTCGTCGTCGAACAGCGCATCGGCCGGCTCCGCGCCGGCGAATCCCGAGGCTTCTGCATGCTGCGCCTGCAAGGCGCGCATGAGGCGCGCGCGCCGCTCCTCTTCCTCGCGGTCAACTTCCTCCTGAGTCCGCACCTCGATCTGCATCAGGGTCGAAACGGTCTCGAACTTCACCTGATCGAGCATCGCGCTGAACATCTCGAACGCCTCGCGCTTGTACTCGGTGCGGTAGTCCTGCTGCGCATAGCCGCGCAAGTGGATGCCCTGGCGCAGATAGTCCATGGCCGCGAGGTGATCACGCCAGTGCATGTCGAGCGTGCGCAGCATCACGTCCTTTTCGATGTGGTGCATCAATGCCGCATCGAGACGCGCCGACTTGGCGTTGTATGCCTCGTCAACCGCACTCACCAGCCGCTCGCGCAGCACCGCCTCCTCGAGGTCCGGCTCGGCCGCGAGCCAACCCTTCGGGTCGACCGGCACGTTGAAGTCACGGGCGACCGCTTGGGTAAGCCCGTCGAGATCCCAATCGCTGGCCATGGCGTGCTTGGGCAAAAACTGATCGACCAGTGTGCCGACGGCCTCGGCGAGGATGCCGTGAATGGCTGCCGAGACATCCTCGGTGGCCATGATCTCGGTGCGCTGCTGATAGACCACCTTGCGCTGATCGTTGGCAACGTCATCGAACAGCAGCAACTGTTTGCGGATATCGAAGTTGTGCGCCTCGACCTTGCGCTGCGCCTTCTCGATCTGCTTGCTCAGCATGCCGCTTTCGATGACTTCGCCTTCCTTCATGCCGGCCATCTTCAGCAACCGCTGCGTACGCGTCGGATCGCCGAAGATGCGCATCAAGTTGTCTTCCATCGACAGATAGAAGCGGCTCGATCCCGGATCGCCCTGGCGGCCGGAGCGGCCGCGCAGCTGGTTGTCGATACGGCGCGATTCATGCCGTTCGGTGCCGATGATGTGCAGTCCGCCGGCGGCGAGCGCCGCATCGTGGCGGACCTGCCAATCGGCGCGCGCGCGCTCGCGGCTCGCCTGATCGGCCGCATCGAGCGACACGAGCTCGGCATCCAAGCTGCCGCCGAGCACGATGTCCGTGCCACGACCGGCCATGTTGGTGGCGATGGTCACCGCGCCGGGGCGGCCGGCCTGCGCCACGATGCTGGCCTCGCGCTCATGCTGCTTCGCGTTGAGTACCTGGTGCTCGATTTTCTGCTTATGCAGCAGTTCAGAGAGGTACTCGGAGGTCTCGATCGAGGTCGTGCCGACCAGCACCGGCTGCTTACGCTCGACGCAGTCTCGAATGTCCTCGATGATGGCATTGAACTTGTCGGCCTGGGTCAGATAGACGAAGTCCGGCGCGTCCTTGCGGACCATCGGCTTGTGGGTCGGGATGACCATCACTTCGAGCCCGTAGATCTGCAGAAACTCCGGCGCCTCGGTATCGGCGGTGCCGGTCATGCCGGAGAGCTTCTTGTACAGACGGAAGTAGTTCTGGAACGTGATCGAGGCAACCGTCTGGTTCTCCTCGCGTACCTGTACGCCCTCTTTGGCCTCCACGGCCTGGTGCAGCCCGTCCGACCAGCGCCGTCCGGGCATGGTGCGTCCCGTGAACTCATCGACGATGATGACCTCGCCGCCGCGCACGATGTACTCCACGTCGCGCTTGTAGAGCGCGTGAGCACGCAGCGCGGCGTTCAAGTGATGCATCAGGCGGATGTTGGTCGCATCGTAGAGGCTCTCGCCTTCCTTCAACAGCCCACTCTCGAGCATCAGCTGCTCGACGTGCTCGTGACCTTCCTCGGTGAGGTGCACTTGCTTGTTCTTCTCCTCGACGGAGAAATCCCCGGGGCCATCCTCGACCTCTTGGCGCTTCAGGCGGGGCACGAGCTTGTTGATGCGCAAGTACAGCTCGGTGCTCTCCTCGGCCGGCCCGGAGATGATGAGCGGCGTGCGCGCCTCATCGATCAAGATCGAATCGACCTCATCGACGATGGCGTAGGCGAGATTGCGCTGCACGCGCTCCTCGAGGCTGAAGGCGAGGTTATCGCGCAGGTAATCGAAGCCGAGTTCGTTATTCGTGCCGTAGGTGATGTCGCAGCCGTAGGCGGCACGCTTCTCCTCAGGCGTCTGGGAGTTCTTGATCACCCCGACGGTGAGTCCGAGGAAGCGGTATACCGGCCCCATCCAGTCCGAATCACGCTGTGCCAGGTATTCGTTGACGGTGACGACATGCACGCCCTCGCCGGGCAGGGCATTGAGGTACGCCGGCAGGGTCGCCACCAGCGTCTTGCCTTCGCCGGTGCGCATCTCGGCGATGCGGCCCTGGTGCAGCGCAATGCCGCCGATCAGCTGCACGTCGAAGTGGCGCATCTTGAGCGTGCGCCAGGCCGCCTCGCGCACCACTGCGAAGGCCTCCGGGAGCAGCTCATCGAGCGTGGCGCCAGCGCGCAACCGCGTGCGGAACTCCTCGGTCTTGGCCCGCAGCTGCTCATCGCTTAATGACTTCAGCGCCGGCTCGAATCCCTTGGCGGCGCGTACGTAGCGCCCATAGCCGCGCAGGAGCCGCTCGTTGCGGCTGCCGAAGATACGTTTGAGGGTGTTGAGCAACTTGACGATCCTGATTCGCTATCGGTGCGCACCCACCCCTGGCGGGTGCGCCACTACGGAACCGGATATTGTACGCACTTGAGCCGTCCGCTCCTAATGGGGAGGGGGCAGCTGTGCCGCCGATCGGGTTTACGCGGGGACGCCCGGCGTTGCGCCATCCGTACCGATCATCCGCCGCATGCAAATGGACGCGCACAGTGCTGGACACGGCCGGCCGAGTCGTCCTGGAAAGGTTCAGCTCCCGGACCCGCCGGCCCGGGCATGGGCCGCGGGGATTCGACTGTGGGCGCCCCAGCAAGCCAGGCGAAGCGTGGATCCACTGGCGAAGAAGGCCGGCCGCACGCGCTCTTCCGCCCTGCTCTCGCCGAGGGCATTCAGGGGCTAAGGGGGAGACGGGCCCGCCGCCGGACGCGTCCCCGGCGGGGCCACAGCGACACTCAATGGCCGCGCTAGTGCCCTTTGATGACCTGAGCCAGGGTCATGCTGCCGCGACCGATGAAGCGGGCCGGGTTGATGGCCTGGCCGTTCTTGAGCACTTCGAAATGCACATGCGGACCGGTTGACCAGCCCGTGTCGCCCACCAGTGCGATCGTCTGGCCGCGCCTGACGGTCTGCCCGACGTGCACGAGGAGCTTCTCGGAGTGGGCGTACAAGGTCGAGTATCCTTCACCGTCCTTGATCTGAACCATATTGCCGTACCCGTCCATCGGACCAGCCCAGGTGACCACGCCCGCGGCGACCGCGTGAATCGGCGTCCCGAGCGGCGCGGCGAAGTCTATGCCTTCGTGGAATCCGGGCTTGCCCGTAAAGGGATCGATCCGTGGTCCGAACGGCGAGGAGATCCAGCCGACGCGCACCGGGCGTCCGCGCGGGGAGATTTCCTGGTGCAGCTTGCGCGAGAGGATCAGGTTCTCCAGCGCCGAGAGCTGCGAGGCGCGCAGGGTCACTTCCCCCTGCAGGCGACCGATCATCTGGTCGAGGCTCGGCATACCGGCCCCGCCGCCGGGCAGCGCGCTCTCCGGTCCGCCGATGGGCGGCTGACGGTGAAAATCGAAGGCATCGCCAGTGAGACCGGCCATTTTGGTCAGCCGCTCGCCCAGTGCGTCCAGGCGAATCATGTGCGCCTGCAGATCCCCAACCTGGATGGCCAGCGCCTCGGCGCGCGCCTGCATCTGCGCCCGCATATCGGCGATCTGCTCGCGCTGCTGGGACAGAACATCCATCCAGTGGGAGGTCTGCGCCAGCGCCAGTCCACCGCTGCTGCCGCGCCCGAGGGAAACGCCCAGGGCAAAAGCGCCACCGAGCACGGCCAGTGTGAACACACTGACCACTGCGACCAGCACCGGGTGACGCAGATTGAGGTTGAGCACGCGGGAGCGACCGTCGGTGCTGAACACCACCACGCTCAGCCCTGGGCGACCGGAGCGCAGCGTCAGTCCGCGCAGCGGGTTGATGCGGCGCAGCCAACCGGTCGCGCGCATCAGAGGCGAGGGTGTCGAGCGATCGTGTTCAGCTGCATCGTTCATTCGCGTGCGCCCCCCGCTGCCATACCATCACTTGTACAATCGTCGCTCAGCCGGGCATTCAACAACCACCCGGCGCGCGACTATGCCGAAAAAAGACCCGAGGCACAAGCGAGACGGACGCACCACCGTCACAAAATCAGCAACGCCGCGGGCAATCGGCGATCTGCTCGCGCGCAGCACCAGTGTTTTGTCGCAAATAGGCGACCAGAATGCCCGGCAGACATTCTGGCGAAGTTGGTTGTCTGAAAAGCTGCCAGAGGATCTCGGCGCACACCTGACCGGCGCGGTCGCGCGCGACGGCGCGCTGACGCTGTTTGCCGACTCTGCCGCCTGGGCCGCCCGGCTGCGCTATGCGCTGCGCGAGCTGCAGCCCGCCATCAGCCACGAGGATCCCAACATTCAACAGGTCAGGATCCGGGTGCTGCCGGCCGGCCGCTCCGTCTAACCGCCGAGCGCCGGCGCCTCGATATAGGAAATGGGCGCCTCGTCGTACGACTCAAAGGCGACTTCTTCCCAAGCAGCGCGGTCGGCGAGCAACACCCGCAGCAGCTTGTTGTTCAGTGCATGGCCCGACTTGTAACCGCTGAATTCTCCGATCAGCCCATGACCCAGCAGGTACAGGTCGCCGATCGCATCGAGAATCTTGTGCTTGACGAACTCGTCCTCGTAGCGCAGTCCGTCCTCGTTCAGCACGCGAAAGTCATCGAGCACGATTGCATTGTCGAGATTCCCGCCGAGCGCGAGGTTGCGTTCGCGCAACGTCTCGAGATCACGCAGAAAGCCGAACGTTCGCGCACGACTGACTTCCTTCAGGAACGACGTCGTGGAGAAATCCATCGACGCCCGCTGCGCGCGCCGCTTGAACAACGGATGATTGAATTCGATCTCGAAATTGACCTTGAAGCCGTCGAACGGACTGAATTCGGCCCACTTATCGCCGTCGGTCACCCGCAGTCGCTTGGTGATGCGGATGAACCGCTTCGGCTCGGCCTGCTCCTCGATGCCGGCGGACTGCAGCAGGAACACGAAGGGGCCTGCGCTGCCGTCCATGATCGGCACTTCGGGGGCGGACAGCTCGACGACCGCGTTGTCGATGCCGAGCCCGGCAAATGCGGACAGCAGGTGCTCGACGGTTGAGACGCGCGCGGCGCCCTTGCAGAGCGTCGTACCGAGCATGGTATCGCCGACGTTCTCGGCTTGGGCACGCACTTCGGCCGGTGTCGGCAGGTCGGTGCGCCGAAAAATGATACCGGAGTCGGCCGGAGCGGGACGCAGGGTCATCAGCACTTTCTTACCGGTGTGCAGGCCCACGCCGGTGGCCCGAATCGAGTTCTTCAGCGTCCGTTGTCCAACCATGAGTATTTTTCTGTGGTCCGCACGCCTGCGGCCCACCCAAGTGTGGGCCGCCCACGGGCAGGTAGTGGTCGGCTACCCTACCATAGCCGCACCATTTACTCCATGTCGCCGCTCGGCGTCACAAGGGCCGTCCCCCGGGGGGCCATCAGACCCCGGAGGACGGCACCGGGGCTCAGTCAGCCTGGCGGCGCAGGAACGCCGGGATGTCGAGCAGATCGTCCGCCGGGACGTCCTGGCGCAGCCCGTCGCCGACGGCACGCTGGCGCTGCACGGTCGGCCGGTCGAGTCGCGCGTAGTCGCTGCTCGAGGGAGCGTTGCGACGCACCACGCGCATCGGCGGCTCAGCGCGTACATCGCGCGGCAGCGCCGCTTCACGGGACCCGAGCGCCTCGCGCTGGGCCGCACCGATGATGGGCCGGGCCCCACTCGCGGCCGCCGGCCGGCCGAGACCGGTGGCCACCACGGTCACCCGCACAAGGTTGCTCAGCTCCGGATCGATCACCGTACCGACCACGACGGTGGCGTCCTCGGAGGCGAACTCCTTGACGATCTGGCCGACCTCCTGGAACTCACCAATGGACAGATCCATGCCCGCGGTGACATTGACCAGAATGCCGTGCGCGCCGGAGAGATTGATGTCCTCGAGCAGCGGCGAGGACACGGCAGCCTCGGCGGCCGCCCGCGCGCGCCCCTCGCCACTCGCCGTGCCGGTGCCCATCATGGCCATGCCGGTCTCGGACATCACCGTGCGCACGTCGGCGAAGTCGACGTTGATCAGACCGGGACGGGTGATGAGCTCGGCAATGCCCTGCACCGCGCCCTGCAGCACTTGGTTCGCCGACTTGAACGCATCGAGCAGCGTGGTCTGCGCCCCCAGGACGGTGAGCAGTTTCTGATTGGGGATCGTGATCAGCGAGTCGCAGTACTTGGCCAGCTCGGCGATGCCGTGATCAGCGACATTCGAGCGCTTGCCGCCTTCCATCTCGAACGGACGGGTGACCACCGCCACCGTGAGGATGCCGAGTTCCTTGGCGACCTGGGCCACGATCGGTGCGCCGCCCGTGCCGGTGCCACCGCCCATGCCCGCGGTGATGAACAGCATGTCGCAGCCCTTGATGAGCTCGACGATACGGTCCCGATCCTCCATGGCGGCCTGGCGGCCGACCTCCGGGTCGGCGCCCGCGCCGAGACCCTTGGTGATGTTGCTGCCGATCTGCAGCGCAGTCTTGACCTTCGCATGCTTAAGCGCCTGCGCGTCGGTGTTGACACACATGAATTCCACGCCTTCGATCCCGCTCGTCAGCATGTGGGCGACGGCGTTGCCGCCTCCCCCGCCGACGCCGATGACCTTAATCACAGCGCTCTGGCTGTAGGCATCCATTAGTTCAAACATTGCGCGCTCCTCGATGATGGCTAAGTTGAATGAAACGAATCACGATCAGAAATTCCCTTGGAACCAAGCTCGCATCCGACCGAGCGTCGACTTGGCGTTGTTGCCAAGCGAGCGCCCGCGGCGGGCCGGCAGAATGTTCTCGCGGGCGTACAGCAGCAGCCCGACGCCGGTGGAAAACACCGGATTGCGCACCACGTCGGCAAGTCCCTGCACTTGCTGGGGCAGACCGAGACGCACCGGCACGTGAAACACCTCCTCGGCGAGCTCGATCACGCCTTCCATGCGCGCGCTGCCGCCGGTTAACACCACGCCCGCGACGATGATTTCCTCGAAGCCACTGCGGCGCAGCTCATCGCGCACCAGACCGAACAGCTCCTCGTAGCGCGGCTCGACGATCTCGGCCAACGTCTGGCGGGCGAGACGCCGCGCCGGGCGGTCCCCGACGCTCGGCACCTCGATGCTCTCGTCCGGGTTGGCGAGCTTCGCGAGTGCGCATGCGTAGCGGATTTTTATGTCTTCGGCATGCTGCGTCGGGGTGCGCATCGAGACCGCGATGTCGTTGGTGACCTGATCCCCGGCGATCGGAATCACCGCGGTGTGGCGGATCGCCCCCTGCGCAAACACGGCGATATCTGTGGTGCCACCGCCGATGTCGACCATGCACACCCCAAGCTCCTTCTCATCGTCCGTGAGTACCGCGAAACTCGAGGCGAGCTGCTCGAGCACCACGTCCTCGACCTCCAGCCCGCAGCGTTTGATGCACTTCTCAATGTTCTGCGCCGCGCTGTCGGCGCCGGTGACGATGTGCACCTTGGCCTCGAGGCGCACGCCGGACATGCCGACCGGGTCGCGGATGCCCTCCTGACCGTCGACCACGAACTCCTGCGGCAGCACGTGCAGGATCTTCTGGTCGGCCGGGATGGCGAGCGCGCGCGCCGCATCGATCACGTGCTCGACGTCACCGGGGGTGACCTCGCGGTCGCGGATGGCCACCACCCCATGTGAGTTCAGACTGCGCACATGGCTGCCGGCAATGCCGGCGAACACCGAGTGGATCTCGCAGCCGGCCATCAGCTCGGCCTCCTCGACCGCGCGCTGAATCGACTGCACGGTCGATTCGATGTTGACCACCACGCCCTTTTTCAAGCCGCGCGAAGGCTGAGTGCCGATACCGAGCACTTCGATCGCTCCGTCGGCGCCGACCTCGCCCACCAGCGCGAGGACTTTAGAAGTGCCGATGTCGAGACCGACGATCAGGTCCCGGTCGGATCGCTTACGCATCGTTGTCTCCTGCAGACCATGCCGGGAACCGTCCATGGCGGCAGGCTAGCCTTGTCGCGCACCTTGCACGGACGCTCGTCGCCTGCGCGACGCGCCCGGCGCGGGAGGGCTGCGCGGGCGACGCCTCCTGCGAGGCGCCCGCGCGCCAGCCAATCGCAAAACCATTCATGTAACGCATATCGATGTATGAGATGTCCTGGGCCCGGCGCTTGACGATCGTCAGCGCGACGTTGAGGAATTTTTCGAACCGCTCATCGAGCTGCGAGCGTCCCAGGCGCACGGTGATCCCGTCATTCAGCGTGAATTGCCAGGTGCCACGTGCATCGAGCGCAAGCGCACTGATCGCAAAGCCCTCGGGAGCAAGCTGCTCGCTCATGCTGAGATAACGGTGCGTGACCTGTGCGGCGGTCCCGCTCGGCCCGGACAATCGCGGCAAACCCTCGGGCGCCGCGACCGCCTCCGCCAGGAACGGCACGCCGGCGCGATTGACCAGCCCGCCGCCGTTCCAACGTGCAAACGCAACTTGCTCGTGCACGCGCACCGCGAGCGTATCGGGCCACACACGCTGCACACTCGAGTGCGCCACCCAGGGCAGCGCATCGACTGCGGCACGGACCCGCGCGAGATTGACGGTAAAGATCCCCGTACCGGCCGCCTGCGCCGCGACGACCCGCTCGACCGCGAGCGGGGAGAGATGCTGGAAGCTGCCGAGCAGAGTCACGCTGCGGATCGGCCGATTGAGCGCCCACAGCGCCGAGAGGAGCACCGCAGCCACTGCGAGCGAGACGAGCATCCGACGCCTGAACCGTCGACGGCCGGGGACGTCGAGTTCGGCGGAACGTCGTTTTCCGGTGCGCTTGAGCATGGCGTCAGCTGTGCCCCCCATGCCCGGTCTCGCCCGCGCAGCGGACGAAGCTGGTCTCGAGCACGCGCCAGGCGAGCTCATCGAAGTCGATGCCGGCGGCACGGGCCGCCATCGGCACCAGCGAGTGCCCGGTCATGCCCGGCACGGTGTTGACCTCGAGCAGCTGCGGCCGGCCGGCGGCGTCCATCCGAAAGTCGACCCTGCCCCAGCCCTCCGCGCCGATGGCCGCATAGGCGGCGAGCGCCAGGCTGGCGAGATGCCGCTCGGCCGGCTCGGAGAGCCCCGAGGGGCACACGTAACGGGTATCGTCGCGCTCGTATTTGGCCGCGTAGTCGTAAAAAGTCCGCGGGGTTTCGATCCGGATCGAGGGCAGCGCGACGCCCTGCAGCAGCGCCACGGTGTATTCCGCGCCGCTGACCCACGACTCGGCAAACACGCTCGCCTCGACGGCACGCGCGGCCGCGTAGGCAGCGGGCAGATCCTCGGCCCGTTCCACTTTGCTGATGCCGACGCTCGAGCCCTGAGTCAAAGGCTTCACGACCAGCGGCAGCCGCAGCCGCTCGACCGCGAGCTCGAAGTCCTGCGGCCCAGTGAGTTCGAGCGCCGCCGGCGTCGCCACGCCAATCGCGTTGGCGAGACGTTTGGTGCGCAGCTTGTCCATGCCGATGGCCGAGCCCATAACACCGCTGCCCGTGTAGGGCACGCCGAGGTACTCGAGTGCGCCCTGCACGGTGCCGTCTTCCCCGCCAGGGCCGTGCAACGCGATCCACACCCGGTCGTATCCCACTTGCGCAAGCTCGAGCAGCGAGCGCTCGCGCGGATCGAACGCTTCGGCGGCGACACCCCGGCGCTTGAGCGCCTCGAGCACCGCCGCGCCGGACAGCAGCGACACCTCCCGCTCACTCGAATCGCCGCCGGCAAGCACGGCAACACGGCCGAACTGGGCACTGGCGTGCGCACGGTGCAGTCCCGCCGGATCGTGGTGCAAGCGCATCAGCGCCCCTCCCCCACGATGCGCACCTCGGTGCTCAGCGTGATGCCATGCTCGCGCGCGACGACCTGTTGCACCGTGCGGATCAGCGTCTCGATGTCGTTCGCGCTGGCCGTGCCCTGGTTGACAATGAAGTTGGCGTGCTTGTCAGACACCGAAGCGCCGCCCACGGTGAGACCCTTCAGACCGCTCGCCTCGATCAGCCGCGCGGCGTGATCGCCCGGCGGGTTGGTGAACACCGACCCACAGCTCCACGCCCCGATCGGCTGGGTGGCGCGGCGGCGCTCGAGCAGGTCGCGCACCTCGTTGGCGTGCGCCGCGGGCCGCTTCTCGAAGCGCAGCGTGGCAGCGAGGAACCACTCGTCCTCGGCCGGCGGCTCGACGTGTCGATAGCTCACCTGGTACTCGGCGGCCGCGCGCCGATGCTCACGGCCGCGCCGATCGATCGTCTCAACTTCGAGGACGTGCCGCCAGGTCTCCCCGCCGAACGCGCCGGCATTCATCGCGAGCGCCCCACCGAGGGTCCCGGGGATGCCCGCTAGGAATTCCGCGGGGCCGAGCCCCCAGCGGATGCTCTGCCGCGCGATGCGCGCGCAGGCCACGCCGCTCTCCCCGTACACCGTGGTCTCACTGATGCGCTCGAGTCTTTCCAGCGCGCCGTGCGTGCACACCACCACGCCACGCAGACCGCCGTCACGCACCAGCAGGTTGCTGCCAAGGCCGACCCAGTAAACCGGCACCTCGGCGGGCACGCTGCGCAGAAATGCCGCCAGGTCCGCGCGGCTCTCGGGTGTGAAGAACACCTCCGCCGGACCGCCGACGTGCCACGAGGTGTGCCGATTCATTGGCTCCTCGCGGCGGATGCGCGTCTGGAACTGCGGAGCGAGCGCGACCGTCATGAACGCCCTCGCGGTGGCAGGATTGCCCTCAGCCGCTCGGCCAGACCGTGCGCGACGGCGCTGATGTTGCCAGCACCCATCGTGACGATCAGGTCGCCGTCGCGGATCACGTCACGCAGCGACTCGGCGAGTTCCTCGACGCGCGCGACGAACAACGGCTCGACCTGTCCGCGGCTGCGCACCGCACGACAGATGGCGCGGCCATCGGCTCCGGCGATGGGCGCCTCGCCGGCCGCATACACCTCGGTCACCAGCAGCACGTCGACCCCCGCGAGCACTCTGCCGAAGTCATCGATCAAGTCATGAGTGCGGCTGTAGCGGTGCGGCTGAAAGGCGAGCACGATGCGCCGACCGGGATACCCCTGGCGCAGCGCCTCGAGCGTCGCGGCCACCTCAGTCGGATGATGCCCGTAGTCGTCCACGACCGTGACCCTGCCGACCCCCGTCTCGATGTCCGCAACATGCTGCAACCGCCGATCGATGCCCTGAAACTGCGCAAGGGCCCGACCGATGGACGGGTCGGCGATACCGAGATCGGTGGCCACGGCGATCGCCGCCAGCGCGTTGAGCACGTTGTGCGTGCCGGGCAGGTTGACCGTCACCTCAAGCGGTCCGCCGGCCGGACGGGTTACGGTGAAGCGGGTCCTCAGTCCCTCGCGGCGCACATCGCTTGCGCGCACGTCGGCATCGCTGCTGAGACCGTAGGTCAGCACGTGCCGCCCGACCCGGGGCAGAATGGCGCGCACGTGCTCGCAGTCGAGACCGAGGACCGCCAGTCCGTAAAACGGCAGGTTGTGCAGGAAATCGACGAAGCTCTGCGCCAGACGGGCAAAGTCCCCGCCATGGGTGGCGAGATGGTCATTGTCGATATTGGTCACCACCGCCACGAGCGGTTGCAGGTGCATGAACGAGGCATCGCTCTCATCAGCCTCGGCGACCAGATAGCGACCCGAGCCCAGTCGCGCGTGACTGCCGGCGCTCTTCAACCGACCGCCGATGACGAAGGTCGGATCCTCACCGCCCTCGGCGAGGATGCTGGCGATGAGACTGGTGGTCGTCGTCTTGCCGTGGGTGCCGGCCACCGCGATCGCGTAGCGGAAGCGCATCAACTCACCGAGCATCTCGGCGCGCGAGACGACCGGAATGCGCCGCTCGAGCGCGGCAGCCACCTCGGGGTTGTCCTTCGGCACCGCCCCCGAAACGACCAACACGTCGGCACCGGCGATGTTGCCGGCGGCATGCCCGAGCGTCACCCGCACGCCGAGGTCGCTCAGTCGGTGAGTCGCTGCGCTCGCGCGCAGATCCGAGCCCTGCACGCGGTAGCCGAGGTTGAGCAGCACTTCCGCAATGCCGCTCATGCCGCTGCCGCCGATACCGACAAAATGAATAGTCTCGATACGGCGCATGCGGCCGATGCCGCCCGCTGCGCGCAGTCCACCCGGCGTCTCAGGCCATCCGCTCATGCGGCCCTCCCCAGATACTTCAGGCACGTGTCGGTGAGTGCCTCGGTGGCGTCCGGCCGGGCGAGCGCGCGGGCGCGCTCGGCCATCTGCACCAACCGCTCGCGCTCGCCGCACAGCCGTTCGACCTCGCCGGCAAGCCGCTCGGCAGTGAGTTCGCGCTCGGGCAAGAGAATCGCAGCACCCTGACGAACCAACAGCCGCGCGTTGTAAGTCTGATGATCGTCGACGGCGGCGGGGAATGGCACCAGCACCGCGCCGATCCCGGCCGCAGCCAGCTCCGAGATCGTCAGGGCGCCCGCCCGGCAGATCACCAGATCCGCCCAGCCGTACGCCTCAGCCATGTCGGTGATGAACGGTTGTACGTCGGCGCGCACACCCGCCTCGGCATAGGTCTGCCGGCAGGCCTCGAGCCACCGCTCCCCGGCCTGGTGACGCACCTCCAGAGGGCAGGTGAGCGCGGCTCGCGCCAGCGCGTACGGCACCACGGTATTGAGTCGGACCGCCCCCTGGCTGCCCCCCACGACCAGCACCCGCAGCGCGGCGGCGCGGCGGGCCAGGCGCTCGCGCGGCGCGGCGAGCGCGGTGATCTCACTGCGCACCGGATTGCCGATGGCGCGGGCGTGCACCGCGCGCTCGAAGCTGCCCGGAAAGGCCTCGAGCACCTCGCGCGCGAGCGGTGCGAGCGTGCGATTGGTGAACCCGGCAATGGCGTTCTGCTCGTGGATGAGCAGCGGCCGGCGTGTCAGCCAGGCGGCAATGCCGCCCGGACCGGTGACGAAACCGCCAAGCCCGACCACCACGCGCGGGCGGCGGCGGCGCATCACCCCGAGCGCCTGCCACAACGCCACCGTCAGGTGCCACGGCGCAGCGAGCCGGGTCTTCCAGCCCTTGCCGCGCAGACCGCCCACCGACAGCCATTCGATGGCGATCCCCTCGGCGGGCACCAGGCGGGCCTCGATGCCGCGCCGCGTACCGAGCCAGATCACCTCCACAGACTGCGCGCGCAGGCTGCGGGCGAGCGCGAGCGCCGGAAAGACGTGTCCGCCCGTACCGCCGGCCATGATAAGGATGGGTCCCTTCATGCGGATGGCTCCGGGCGCAAGCGCGCCGCGCCGCGGCTCTCGAGCAGCGTCTCGTGATAGATCCGCAGCAGCACTCCCACCCACACCAGCGTCATGATCATGCTCGAGCGGCCGTAACTCATCATCGGTAGCGTCAATCCCTTGGTGGGCAGAATGCCCATGTTCACGCCGATGTTGATGAAGGTCTGCATGCCGAGCCACAGGCCGAAGCCAGCGGCGAGCAGCCGGTGGAAGGTAAGTCCGGCACGTGCTGCGAACTCGGCGATCTGAAAGATGCGCCAGATAAACGCCACGAACAGGCCGATGGTGAGCAGAACACCGGCGAGACCGAGCTCCTCGGCAAGCACCGCGAACAGGAAATCGGTATGTGCCTCGGGCAGGTAGAACAGCTTCTGCACGCTGTTGCCCAGACCGACGCCAAACCACTTGCCGCGACCGATCGCAATCAGCGATTGCGTGAGCTGAAATCCGGCACCGTAGGGCGAGGCCCACGGGTTGATGAAGCCGGTAATGCGGCGCATCCGGTAAGCCGAGGTCACCGCCAGCACGGCGAAGGCGAGCACCGCCACCAGCGTCAGTGCCGTCACGTAACGCAAGCGTGCTCCGGCGAGAAACAACATGCCGAAGCCGGTGGCGAACATGACCGCCGCGGCACCGAAATCCGGCTCCCCGAGCAGCAGCGCGGCGATCAGCGCGAGCAGCGCGAGCGGTTTGACGAGCCCGGCGAAACTCTCGCGCAGCTCGTCCTGGCGGCGCGTGGCATAGCTTGCGATGTACACCAGCACCAGCAGGCGCGCGAGCTCCGAGATCTGGAAGCTGAAGCCGGCCAGGTGCAGCCAGCGCCGCCCGCCGTTCACCCGCAGCCCGAGTCCGGGCACCAACACCGCCAGCAGCAGCACGACGGCGGCGACCATCAACCAGGGTGAGAGACGCTCGAGACGCTCGCATTTCAGGCTGAACACGAACACCGCACCGGCGACACCGAGCGCCACCGCGATCAGCTGCCGCTCGAGAAAGTAAAAGGGCTGCCCGGTGTACTGGCCGGCGATCGAGATCGACGCCGAGGTCATCATGATCAGTCCGAACAGCAGGATCGCGAGCACCAGCGCCAGTGTCGTGGTGTCGATGTGGATCACGCGGGCACGCCCGCTCGAGCGGGCGAATGACATCGGTGTGCGTTCCGCGGCGCTCATGAGAGCAGTTCCCTTACCGCCGCGGCGAATGAATCACCGCGCTGCGTGTAATCGCGAAACATGTCGAGACTGGCGCACGCCGGAGACAGCAGGACCGTGTCGCCGGAAACCGCGGTGCGCGCCGCGGCGCGCACCGCCTCGGCCATCGTGCCGCACAGCTCGGTCGGGCAAACTCCCTCGAGCGCGCGGCCGATCGCCGGGCCGTCCCGGCCGATCAGTACCACGTAGCGCGTCTTACCCCGCAACGCAGCGGCGAGCGGGCTGAAATCCTGGTTCTTGCCCTCGCCACCGGCAATCAGCACCAGCGGGCCGTCCATGCCGCTCACCGCCGCCAGGGTCGCCCCGACATTCGTGCCCTTCGAGTCGTTGATATAGGTCACGCCCGCCACCTCCGCCACCCATTGCGTGCGGTGCGGCAGACCCGGGAATTCCCGCAACTCAGCGAGCATCGCCGCCCTCGGCAGCTCGAGCGCCTCACCGAGCGCCAGCGCCGCGAGCGCGTTGGCGGCATTGTGCATGCCGCGCAACCGCATCGAGGCGATCGCCAGGAGCGGCTCGCCGCGGCGTGCCAGCCAGCGACCCTCGCGCTCCAGCACGGTGTACTCGGCGCCCCTGGTACCGCTGAGCGAGAAGCCGATCATCCGCTGTGTGCTGCGCGTCATGCGTGCCACCAGCGGATCATCGAGATTGACCACAGCCGTATCGCAGCGCTCGAAGATGCGCGCCTTGGAGAGCGCGTAGTCCTCGAGTGAGGGATAGCGATCGAGATGATCGGGCGTCACATTGAGCACCGCGGCGGCCTTGAGATCGAGCGACTGGGTGGTATCGAGCTGAAAACTCGACAGCTCGAGCACGTACAGCTCGGTGGGCTGCGCGCAGCGTTCGGCTGCACTCAGCAGGTCGAGCGCCGGTTCGCCGAGATTGCCCCCAACGCGCACCGCGACACCGGCGCGGGCGGCCATCCGCCCAAGCAGGCTCGTCACGGTGCTCTTGCCATTGGTGCCGGTGATGCCGGCGACCGGTGCGCTCACGGCGCGCGCAAACAGCTCGATATCGCCGAATATCTCGACACCCCTGCGGCGTGCCTCGGCGAAGAACGGCAGATCGAGCGGCAGCCCCGGAGAGGCCACGACGCAGACCGCCTCATCGAGCAGGGCCGCATCGAGACCACCGGCACGCACCTCGATAGCCGGATCGAGCGCACGCAACTCGGCGAGCTGCGGTGGCGCATCCCGGGTGTCCGTGACTGCGATCCGCCAACCGTGCTCGCGCAGATAGCGCGTGCAGGACAGACCGGTGCGCCCGAGCCCGGCGATGACGGCGGTGGCGGGCTTGTGGCTGGCTGAGCTCATCGGAGTTTCAACGTCGCGAGCCCGGCGAGCACCAGGATCAGCGAAATGATCCAGAAGCGCACGATGACCTTCGGCTCCGCCCAGCCCTTGAGCTCGAAGTGGTGATGCAACGGTGCCATGCGGAAGATACGCCGGCCCGTGAGCTTGAACGAGGCCACCTGCAGAATGACCGAGGCGGTCTCGAGTACGAACACCCCGCCCATCACCAGCGCCACCAGTTCCTGACGCACCATGACGGCAATGACCCCGAGGGCCGCGCCGATCGCCAGCGCACCGACGTCGCCCATGAACACCTGCGCCGGATAAGCGTTGAACCACAGAAAGCCGAGCCCTGCCCCGGACAGCGCCGAGCAGAAGATGAGCAGCTCGCCGGCCCCGGGGATCATCGGAATCTCCAGGTAATGGGCAAACACGGCATTGCCGCTGGCGTAGGCGAAAATGCCGAGGCCGGAGGACACCAGCGTGGCCGGCATGATGGCAAGACCATCGAGCCCGTCGGTGAGATTCACCGCGTTGCTCATGCCTACGGTCATGAAGTACGCAATGGTGATGAACACGGCCGCCGGCAGCGGCTCGGCGAAAGTCTTGACGAACGGCAGATACAGCGTGCGCTCGGCCGGTACGCTCGCCGTGTAATACAAAACCACGGCGATCGCGACGCCAAAAATTGACTGGAACAGATATTTCCAGCGCGCCGGCAGGCCGCGGGCATTGCGCACCACGAGCTTGAGGTAATCGTCAAGAAAGCCGACCAGGCCGAACGCGAAGGTCACCGCGAGCACGAGCCAAACTTGCCGGCTGGTCAGTTTCGCCCACAGCAGCGTGCTCACCAGCGTGGTGACCAGAATCAGCGTGCCGCCCATGGTCGGGGTGCCCGCCTTCGGCAGGTGCGACTGCGGACCGTCATCGCGCACCACCTGACCGATCTGATAGCGCGAGAGGCGCTCGATCATGCCCGGACCGACGAGCAGCGAGATCACCAGCGAGGAGCCCATGGCGAGAATCGCGCGGAACGTCAGGTACGAGAAGACATTGAATCCCGAGTACCAGGTGAGCAGCCGGCGTGCGAGCCAATAGAGCATCTAGTGCGCCTCCGGTGGTGCCTGAGCGGCGAGCGCCGCGACCACCCGCTCGAGCCTGTTGACCCGCGAACCCTTCACCAGCACGACCACCGCGGGCCCTGCTTCGCGCAATGCCGCACGCAGCGCTTCGGCAAGCGCGCCGGCCTCCGGAAACCAGCGGGCGCCGGCGCCGAAGCGCTCCACCGCGAGCGCCGCGAGCGGCCCGGTGGCGTACAAGCGCTCGATGCCCTGTGCCCGCGCGAACTCCCCGATCTCGATGTGCGCGCTCTCGGCGAACGCACCGAGCTCGGCCATGTCCCCGAGCACGAGCCAACGCGCACCGGCCAGCGTGGCGAGCACTTCGATGCCCGAGCGGACCGAACTCGGATTGGCGTTGTAGGAGTCATCGATGATCCACGCGCCGCTCTCGGCCTGCTTCAGCTGCAGGCGGCCGGGCACGGGGCGCACCGACGCGAGACCGGTGCAGATGTGCCTCAGGCTTGCACCGGCACTGGCGGCGGCGGCCGCCGCCGCCAGTGCATTGGCGACGTTGTGCCGACCGCCGACATGCAGTTCGACGGACGCGGTGCCAAGCGGACAGGTGAGCATGAAGCGGGTGAGGAAGCCTCCGGCCGTCAATGTCGACTCGAGATCGCTCGCGCGGAAATCGGCGTGCGCACCAAACCCGAACGTCACCACACGCGCCGGCGTCATGCTCCGCCAGAGAGCGAGGAACGCATCGTCGGCATTGAGCACCGCAGTCGCTGCCGGTGCGAGCCCTGCGACCATTTCACCTTCGGCCCGCGCCACGCCCTCGAGCGAGCCGAATCCCTCCAGATGTTCGGCGCCGGCATTGGTGATCAGCCCCACCGTCGGGCGAGCGATGCGCACGAGCTCGGCCACCTCGCCGGCGCGATTCGCGCCCATCTCGATCACCGCGAAGCGATGCGACGCCTCGAGTCGCAGCAGAGTCAGCGGCACACCGATGTGATTGTTCAGATTGCCCCGGGTCGCCAGACACTCGCCTGTCTCGCCCAGGATCGCCGCGGTCATCTCCTTGGTCGTGGTCTTGCCATTGCTGCCGGCAACGCCCACCACCGGAATCGAACAGGCTTCCCGCCAGGCCTGCCCGGCGCGCTGCAGCGCGAGCTGCGCATCAGCGACGATAATCTGGGCACACGACACCGACTGCTCACGCTCGAGGACCGCACCTGCCGCGCCGCGTTCGAGTGCGGCCGCGACAAACTCCCCGCCATCGAAACGCGGTCCGCGCAGCGCGATGAACAGCTCGCCTCCCTGCAGCGTACGCGTATCGATGGATACACCAGAGAAGGGCCGGTCTGCCCCCTTGAGCCGCCCGCCACAAGCGGCTGCGAACTGCGTCAATGTCCGCTCGAGGCTCATGCCGCCCCCGCCGTGAGTCCGAGTGCCGCGCGCACCACGGCCTGATCGCTGAACGGTCGGCGCACCGCGCCGTAGACCTGCTCAGTCTCATGTCCTTTGCCGGCGATCAGCACCACATCGGTGGCGGCACTGCCGGCGAGGGCCTCACGGATGGCCCGTGCCCGATCGTGCTCGATGCGGGCCGCACGCGGAGCAACGCCGGCGAGAATCTCCGCCGTGATGCGCTCGGGAGGCTCGCTGCGCGGGTTGTCGTCGGTGAGAATGACCTCATCGGCGAGCTCGGCGGCAACTCGCCCCATCAGCGGCCGCTTGCCGCGGTCGCGATCGCCGCCGCAGCCGAACACGACATGCAGCCTTCCTCGGCAGTGGTGCCGAGCGTTGCTCAGCGCCTTGGCCAGGGCGTCCGGACTGTGCGCATAGTCGACGATGGCAAGCGGCTGTCCTGCCGCGCCGCCGAAGGCCTCCATGCGTCCAGGGGCAGCACGGCACTCCGCGAGTGCCTTGAGCGCGGCGGCGAACGTCACGCCCGCGCCGAGCAGAACGGCCAGCACCGTTAGGCAGTTGTCGGCGTTGAAATCCCCGATGAGCGGCACCTGCAGCGACTCGGCACCCCAGCTCGAGTCCACCTCGATGAGCAGCCCGATGCCGTGCGCCGCCACCGACACGGCGCGCACCCAACGCGCACCGGGCGGCGGGGCGGCAGTGCGGGTCGTCACGATCAGCGCGCCGCTATCGCCGCGTGCGGCCAGCTCAGCGCCGAATGCATCCTCGATGTTGATCACGCGGTTGACGAGCGTGTCGAGTTCGAACAACCGCTGCTTGGCGCGACCATAGGCGGCCATGGAACCGTGATAATCGAGGTGATCGCGAGTGAGGTTCGTGAAGGCGGCCGTGTGCACGCGCACGCCGGCGATACGCTGCTGATCGAGTGCGTGCGAGGAGACTTCCATGCCCACCCACTGCGCGCCGAGCTCGCGCACTGCGGCCAGCTGCCGATGCACCGTCACCGCGTCGGCCGTGGTGTGACGGGCACTGCACAGAGCACCTGGGCGACCGAAGCCGAGCGTGCCGAGATAGGCGGCACGCCGTCCACAGCGCTCGAGCGCCTGCGCAAGCAACCAGGCGCAGGTGGTCTTGCCGTTGGTACCGGTGACGGCGGTAATGCCGAGGGCGCGGGAGGGCTCGCCAAAGAACCGATCCGCAATGCGGCCGGCCCGCGCGCTGAGCTCGGGCACGGCCGCAATGAAGGCTTGCGGGGCGAGCGCCTGGAGCGAGCCAACCCCCTCCGCTGGCGGCTCGTACAGCACCGCCCGGGCGCCGCGCGCGAGCGCCTCAGCGGCGAAGGCAAGGCCATGGTGCGAGCGGCCGCGACAGGCCAGAAACAACGCCCCCGGGGCGACTTCACGGCTGTCGAGCGTCACGTCGCTGACGCGTACGCCGGCGGGAGCCTGCACGATGCCCGCCAGGAGTGTCTGCAGCGCCTGCCCGCCCCCATCGATTGCCGGTGCGTTGCTCATTGCAGCGATGCCACCTGCAGCGTCTGGGCAGCCGGCAGCGGTTCATCCGGGGCCACTGCCATTAGCCGCAGCGCGCGGCCAATCACTCGGGCAAACACCGGCGCAGACACATCCCCGCCGTAATACAGCCCCGCGCGCGGGTCCTTGATGACCACGACCGCGGCGAGCCGTGGCGCACTGGCTGGCGCGACACCCGCGAACACGGCGTTGAAATGATGCTCCCGGTAGCTGCCATCATCGGCCTCCCAGGACGTACCGGTCTTGCCGGCAACGGTGTACCCGGGTATCGCGCCCTTCGGCGCAGTGCCGCCCGCAGTCACCACCCCGCGCATCAGTTGCAACAGCTCCCGGCACAGCTTCGCCGGCATGATGCGCCGCCCCGGCGGCGGGGTCGTGACCCGCAGGAACGAGATCGGCCGCCGCACGCCGAGCGCACCGAGCGTGGCGTAGGCGTGCGCGAGCTGCAGAGCGGTGACCGACAGACCGTAGCCATGCGACATGGTCACGATGCGGATCGGATGCCAGTCGCGGTACGGCAGCAGGACCCCGGGAGACTCTCCGGGGTAACCCGCGGTGGCAAACTGGCCGAAGCCGAAGCGGTGCAGCGTGTGCCACATCAGCGCTGGTGGCAGCGACAGCGAGATGTGGGCCATGCCGACGTTCGAGCTCTTCTCGAGAATGGTGTAGATGCCGATCGGACCGAGATCCTGCTCGTCGCGAAACACGTGCCCGTCGACCTTGATGTACCCCGGAGAGGTATTGATGGTGCTCTGGCTGTTGTAGCGCCCACTCATCAGCGCCGCGGCGACGAAAAACGGCTTGATCGACGAGCCGGGCTCGAAGGTGTCGGTGACGGCGCGGTTGCGGTAGCGGCCCGGCAGCAGTTGCGAGCGGTCGTTGGGATTAAACCCGGGCTGATCGACCATGGCGAGCACTTCGCCGGTATCGACGTCGATCACCACCATGCTGCCCGAGCGCGCCCGCTGGGCCTCGACCTGCGCCTTCAGCGCCCGGTAAGCGAGGTACTGAATGCGCATGTCGATCGAGAGCACCAGATCGTGTCCCGGCCGCGCCGGGCGGATGCTGTCGACCTCCTGGACGATGCGCCCGTAGCGGTCCTCGATGACGCGTTTCTCGCCATCGCTGCCGGTCAACCAGTCGTTGTAGGCCAGCTCGAGTCCCGCCTGTCCCTGATCGTTGATATTGGTGAAGCCGATCAGCTGCCCGGTCACCTCGCCCGCCGGGTAGTAGCGGCGGTACTCGCGCTGCAGATAGACCCCGGGGATGCCGAGCGCCTTGATCGCCAGTGCCTCAGGTGGCGGCAGCTGGCGGGCAACGTAGAGAAACTGCAGATTGAGATTGCTGCGGATGTCACGCTGCAGCGTTGGCTCGTTCAGATGCAGCGCCCGGGCGAGTCGGCGGATGCGGCCTGGGCCTTGCGTGATCTGGCCCGGATTGACCCAGACCGAGTCGACCGGCGTGCTCACCGCAAGTGGCTCGCCGTAGCGGTCGGTGATCACGCCCCGATGTGCCGGAATGGTGACGATGCGCGTGAAGCGCGCGTCTCCCTGACGATTGAGGAAAGTGTAATCGACCAGCTGCAGATCGACCGCCCGGGCGACCAGCCCGAGCCCGAGCACGGCGAGTACCCCCAGCAGCAGGTAGGCCCGCCACCGGTACACCGGCGCGCGCGGTTGGACGCGGCGAGACTTCATGGCCGCACGACCACGATGTCCTGGGGCGGGGGCATCTTCATGTGCAGCTTGCTCTGCGCCACGCTCTGCACCAGAGCGTGCGTCGACCAGGCGCTCTGTTCGAGCTGCAGTTGGCCCCATTGGATGTCCAGATTGTCGCGCTGGCGGCTGAGCTGCTCGAGATGAATGAACAGCTCGCGCGCACGGTAGCGGCAATAGACCGCGCCGACGCCCGAGGCGAGCACCGCCACCCAGAGCGTGGTGAGAAGCAGGCCGAATGTTGCGCGCCGCGCCTTCATGCGACTTTCTCGGCAACGCGCAGCAGCGCGCTACGGGCACGGGGATTGCGCTCGATCTCGGTCGGCTGCGGTCGGACTTTGCGCCCGATGCGCCGCAGACGCGGGGCGAGGTGGGCCGGCACCGAGGGCAGATCGGCCAGCGCCGGATCAAGCCGCGAGTGGCGCTCGATGAACTGCTTGACCACCCGGTCCTCGAGCGAATGGAAGCTGATCACCGCCAGCCGACCGCCCGGCGCGAGCACCTCGAGCGCCGCATCAAGGCCACGCTCAAGCTGACCCGGCTCATCGTTGATGTACATGCGCAGCGCCTGGAAAGTCCGGGTTGCCGGATGCTTCCCGGGCTCACGGGTGCGCACCGCACGGGCAACCACCTCCGCGAGCTGCCCGGTGCGCTCCAGTGGCGCGCGCGTGCGCGCCTCGACGATCGCCTGCGCGACCCGCCGTGCAAACCGTTCTTCTCCGTAGCGCTCGATCACTTGCCGAATCTCATCAACGCCCGCGCGCGCAAGCCACGCGGACACCGCTTCCCCGTGCGTCGGATCCATGCGCATATCGAGCGGGCCATCGGCGCGAAAGCTGAATCCGCGCGCCGCCTCATCAAGCTGCGGCGAAGACACCCCGAGGTCGAACAGAATGCCTCGGCACGGGCGGCCGGCCGAATGAGCCGGCACGAGCGTCGCGAGCTGCGCGAACGGTGCGTGCACCAGCGTGAGGCGGCCTTCGCCGGCGAAGCGCGCTCGGCCCGCATCGATCGCCGCGGGGTCACGGTCGATCGCGAGCAAACGGCCTTCTCGACCCAGGGCCTCGAGTAGGAGTGCCGTATGACCGCCTCGCCCGAACGTCGCATCGACATAGTAGCCATCCGCCTCGGGAGCCAACGCTGCGATCGCCTCGCGCTCGAGCACCGGGACGTGCTCACCCACGTTCGCAGTGGCCGCCAACGCCCCCCCGCAATGCCCGACTCATGGGCCGTGCCCAGCTCTCGCACCCCGAATCACCCACGTGTCCGCCTCGACCCGCGACACGCGTCCCCGGCCGTCCCGCCCGCACGATCCGCCCGGCGCTGCACCGCTGCGCCGCTCTCGTTTCCATCCACCACGCCACTGCGCGCATCTCACCCCTCCCTGTTACTGCGCCGCCAACGGCCACCCCCACCGCGCTCACAGCGACAGCGAATCGAGCTCCGATGGCAGATCCGTACTGGCCTGTTCCGACTTCAGCCACTCATCCAGCCGCTCGCTCCAGCGAGCGTCGTTCCACAATTCAAAGCGGTTGCCCTGCCCGATCAGCATGCCGAGCCGCTCGAGCCCGGCGAATTCACGCAATTCGGGCGGCAGCAGAATGCGTCCATGCCCGTCGAGCTCGAGGTCGGTCGCATGGCCCACCATCAGCCGCTGCAGGCGCCGGGCCTGTGCGTGCAGCGTCGGCAAGCTCATCAGCTTCGACTCGACCAGCTCCCACTCGGGCAGTGGATAAATCAGCAGGCAGTGGTCCCGGTCGACGGTGACCACCAGTTTTCCCTGGGCGCGTTCGGAGATCTGCTCCCGATAACGGGTGGGCATGACCATCCGGCCTTTGTCATCCAGGGTGATTTTGGTAGCGCCGCGAAACATGGACTCCGAGCGAGGACTTAGCCCATCCTCTCCCACATCGTCCCACTTCGTCCCACTATAGGAATCGCGGGTGCGCTATGTCAATTGAATTCCGTAGGAAAATGTCATCTGCACGTTGAGTTATGTTGAACGGCTGATGTGGGCCAACAGCCCAATTTTTATCATTGCTCTTTCTAATCAGATGGTTGTGGTCGGAAGCTTACCCATTGGATTAGATTCGCCCACCGACGGCCTGCCACGGTCGCGCCAGCATGTTTGATCGCGGGGCTGCGCCGCGGGTCAATTGGGCGGCAGGATTTTGATTTCTCCGCCCTGCAGCCGCGCCCAGATGAGGGAGCGATGCACCCGACCGTCGGGCTCGATGCGCAATCGACCTGTCAATCCGTTCAGTTCGAGGGTGCCCGGCGCGACACGGCGGACAAACAGCGCCACGGCGAGGTGATACGCGTCGAAGCCGAATGCGAACAGCCGCCCCCGATCCGGCCCGCCGGCCGGCCAAGCCCGCTCGGCAACGCCGTGCACAGCGTTGGCGAGCGCATTACCCAACATCCACGGCATGTCGAGAAAACGTAGCCCGTCGAGGTCCTGGTTCGCCGTCGGATTGGGCGTGAACGCATCCGAGGTGGAATACGTCGGCACACCGTTGGCGTAGTAGAAGCGCAGCTGCGGCTCGAGCATCCGCTCCGTGCTGGCCGGCGCGGGGGCAAAAATGAACTGGATGTCGGGGCGACGGCGCGGCACGAACGCGAGCGGCATGCCGAGCAACGTCTGCAGCCGCTGCAGCCGCTCGCGGCTCTGGCGAATCAGCAGCACGCGCTCGATCGGCCCGGAGTAGTCACTCGCCGACAGATCAATGCGCGTGGTGGCGAGGAGCCTGCCACCACCGGCCTCGAACTGCCGTGCGAATGCATGCAGCACGCGCGTGCCCCACACGCCCGCCGGCACGATGGCAATGCCCAGCCGATGCCCATCGGCGAGCACGCGCTTGGCGACCAGGCGCGCCTCGGCAGTCGGGGAGAGTGCGAACTGAAACAGCCCCGACGGCTGAGGCACGCCGCGCGGCACAAAATTCAGTGCGAGGAGCGGCGGGTGCGGCGCGCTGTAGGCTGCGGCGGCCGCGACGTTTGCTCGCAGCAGCGGTCCGATGATGAAGTTCGCCCCACCGCGCGTCGCGCGCGCGATCAGCGCCGCAATCGATTCGCCGGCGGCGGTATCGTAGATCCGCACCTGCGGCCGCTCACCGGCCGGAAGTTGGTAATACGCAGTCAGAAATCCGTCGCGGACGCTTTGCGCCGCAGCGCGCAGCGGACCGGTCTGTGGCAGCAGCAGTGCGATGCGCGTGTGCGCCAGCGACAGCGAGGATGGCGCCGGTGGGTGGGGTCGGCGCATCCCGCCGTGACGCGGCAACACCGGCGCGCGGGCCGTGCGGGCCGTCGGCGGCGCGGTGCGCGGCGCACTCGCGCAGCCGGCGAGCAGTGCGGCGGTCGCGCTCAGCGCGGCAAGCAGGATCTTTCGCTGCATGGTGGCAAGCCCCTTCAATGTCGCTCCATTTAGAGCCAAGATTACGCCCGCCGGTCCGGTGCGCAGCGGAGATTATAGTGGTCAAGGTGCAGGGGCGGTTGCAGGTCGTGGCGACACCGATCGG
Organism: Pseudomonadota bacterium; assembly: GCA_021808195.1. The sequence goes on along the minus strand of JAKBCE010000010.1, from coordinate 26,311 downwards.
CAACCTAGGGGATCTCAGCGCGCGCGCGCGCGATGTTCTGCAGCACGCCGACGGCATCGTCGCAGAGGACACGCGGCACACACTGGCTCTGCTGCATTCGCTGGGCATCTCCCGGCCGCTGATCTCGCTGCACACTCACAACGAGACGCAACGCGTGCCACAGCTGCTCGCACGTCTGGTCGCGGGCGAGACGCTGGCGCTGGTGAGCGACGCAGGCACCCCACTGTTGTCGGATCCGGGCTACGAACTGGCCTGCGCCGCCGCCGATGCCGGCATCCGCATCGAGGCGATCCCCGGGCCGAGCGCCATCACCACCGCGCTCGCCTGCGCCGCGCTGCCGGTCAACCGCTTCTGCTTCGAAGGGTTTCTGCCGGCGCGCCAGCGCGAGCGGCGTGCCCAGCTGGCAGGCCTCGCCGACGAGTCGCGTACGCTTGTGTTTTTCGAGGCGCCACACCGCATCGCCGAGATGCTGAGCGACCTCGCAGCGGTGTTCGGCGCGGGACGGCGCGCCACCGTGACACGCGAGCTGACCAAGACCCACGAGAGCGTCTATCGAGGCACGCTCGGTGAGCTCGCCGAGCGTGCGCTCGAAGATGAGAACATCCGCCGCGGCGAGCTGACGGTGGTCGTGCAGGGCGCACCGGAACAACCGCAGCCCGTCGATCAGGCGCTGCTGCGACGCGCCGTAGAGCTGCTCGCGCGCGAGCTGCCGCCAAGCCGAGCGGCCGCGCTCGCCGCGCAGCTGACCGGTGCGAGCCGCAGCGCCGCCTACGCACTCCTCACTCAGCACGAGCGGCGCCAGTCATGACTCGGCACACCGGCGGAAAATCGGGGAGCCGGCCTGTAAGCCGGGTTCTGTCGCGGGCGGCACCCCGATCAACGAGGCACAACCCGCGTAGCAATCATTCCTCTACGATCCACGTCGCCATGGACCTCTAGCGGCCTACCCGGAAGCGCGCGCGGATCAGCGCTGCAGACTCTGTCACCAGAGCCTGCTGCTCCCCTATTTGGCCTTGCTCCAGGTGGGGTTTGCCGTGCCAGCCTTGTTACCAAGGCCGCGGTGCGCTCTTACCGCACCGTTTCACCCTTGCCGTCCCTGCAATCCGGTTCCCGAAGGCACCGGATCGAGGGCTTGGGCGGTCTGCTCTCTGTTGCACTGTCCGTGAACGTGTCCGGTGAAGCTCGCGCTTTGCCCCGACACGCCCCCCAGGCGTTACCTGGCACCCTGATCCGCCGGAGCCCGGACTTTCCTCCCCCGCGACCCGCGAACGGATCGTGGCAGCGATTGCCCGGCCGGCTCCCCGGCACGCTGAATATCAGAACGAGCCGCGGCCTGCAAAGGTTCTCGTCACTTCACGACCCGCAACTGCGGCCGCTTCGCCCCCCCGCCTCCGTCCACGCTCGGTCCAGGTCGGGGACCAGTCGGACCCGACGGCTCGGGCGGTTCCGGCGGCTGCGGCGGCGCCGGACTCGCATCGTGATCCGGAAACATCATGCCTTCGCCCGTCTCGCGGGCGTAGACCCCCATCACGGCACTCACGGGGAAACGCACATGGTGGATGACACCGGCGAAGCGGGCATCGAATTCGACGGTATCGTTGTCGATCTTCAGCCGCTGGGTGGCCGTATAACTCAAATTCAGAACGAGCTTGCCGTCCTGTGCGTAGGCGCGCGGCACATCATCCCCGGCACGCTCGGCATCGACGATCACGTGCGGCGTGTAGCCGCTGTCGGTGATCCACTGATGCATCGCGCGCAGCAGATAGGGACGCTTGGGGGGAGTTTTGACCATCAGGCAACCACTTTAACGCCGCATCTCGCGTTCGTCATTCGAGAGCGAGCGCACGAACGCCGGACGGGCGAACACGCGGCTGGTGTACTTGGTGATGGGTTGAGCCTTGGCCGGCAGCTCGATCTGCACATGCGGCAGCCGCCAGAGCACCGGCGCGAGCGTCGCATCGACCAGGGAAAACTCGTCAGACAGAAAAAACGGCTTCAATTGGAACAGCTCGACCCCCTGCACGATCGTATCGAGGAGGATCTTGCGCAGCCGCGGCAGCTGCTTGCGATCCTGCTCCTGCTCGATCTGCCCGAGCAGACTGTACCAGTCACGTTCTATGCGATAAAGCGCCAGGCGAAATTGCGCCCGCGTCACCGGGTCGACCGGCATCAGGGGCGGATGGGGAAAGCGCTCATCGAGGTACTCGATAATGACCCGCGAGTCATACAGCACCAGATCCCGATCGACCAGTGTCGGCAGCGAGTGGTAGGGGTTCAGATCGAGCAGATCCTCCGGCAGGCTGCCGGGCTCGACGCTCACCACTTCGATGTCGATGCCCTTTTCGGCGAGCACGATACGGGTGCGGTGGCTCCAGGGATCGGCCGGAGCGGAGAACAGCGTCATGATGGATCGTCTGCTCGACACAATACCGCTCCCGCCGGTCAGCCGGCCTCCCGGTGATCTTACCGCACCGGGAGGCGCACAGGGCCTGGCGCAATGCCACCGGCGGACACGATTCGCCCGCGGCGGCCGCGGGCGGCAGCCTTCCTGCTAACGCACGTCCTTCCAGTACTCGCGCTTCAGTAGCCAGGCGAGCCAGGTAAAGGCGATCAGGAACAAAATCACCCACACCCCCAGCCGGTGCCGCTCGACGCGCGGCGGATCGCTCACGTACTCGAGGAAATTCACCGTGTCGTGCACGAACTGATCGAACTGCTGGGGCGTCATGCTGCCCGGGGCAATCTGCCGGAAGTGCGAGAAGACCTTGCGTTGCAACGTCGTGCCGTGCGGTCCTGGCTCCTCCACCGTGCGGTAGACGGCGACCTTCAGGCCCTCCAGCGAGGCGAGCACATCGGGCATGGCCACCGACGGGTACACGAGGTTATTCACGCCCGTCGGCCGAGCCGAGTCCACATAAAACGTCTTCAGGTACCGATACAGATAATTCGGCCCCCGGTAGCGGGCGATCAGCGACAGATCCGGCGGCTGCTTGCCGAACCATTTGGCCGCGTCCGCCGTCATCGGCGAGACGATGTAGTCCTGGGGCGTCTGTCCGGGTGGGATCAGATCCTTCTGCAGCACCTCGGGCGGTATCGCGAGGTCCTTGCCGAGACGGGACCAGCGCTCGTACCGCAATGAATGGCAGCCCAGGCAGTAGCCGACGAAATCCCGTGCGCCACGCTGCAGCGAAGCGCGATCGGATACGTTGACGTTCGCCTGCCAGCTCTGCCAGTGCGCCCCAAAGCCCGCGGCGGCATCGGCCGCCCGCACCGGGCTTCCCATGGCACTCGCCAGCACCGCCCCAAGCAGCACCGGCACCCAGCGGCAATGGTTAATGCGCATGGTAAACCACCCTTTCGGGCACGGGCTTGACCCGCTCCCAGCGCGTGTAAAACGGCATCAGCCAGAAGAACCCGAAATAGCCGATCGCGCACAGCCGGGCCAGGATGACGTTCATGGGCGAGACCGGCTGCATGCCGAGGTAGCCCAGCCCGACGAACGACACCACGAACACCGCCAGCGCGAGCCGCGACACCCAGCCCTTGTAGCGAATCGATTTCACCGGCGAGCGGTCAAGCCAGGGCAGCACGATGAGCGAGACCAGCGCCAGCAGCAGCAGCAGCGCGCCGAGGCCCTTGTTCGGCACCGCGCGCAGGATCGCGTAGTAGGGCGTGAAGTACCACACCGGGTGAATCTCTGCGGGGGTCGAGAGCGGATTGGCCGGGGTGAAGTTCGCCTTCTCCAGGAACAGCCCGTGGAAGGTCGGTACGAAGAACACCACCAGTGCGAACAGGATGAAGAACACCCCGACCCCGAAGATATCCTTGACGGTGTAGTACGGATGGAAGGGAATGCCATCGAGCGGCTTGCCGTCCGGACCGGGCCGGTCGCGAATCTCGATGCCGTCGGGATTGTTCGAGCCGACCTGGTGCAACGCCACCAGATGCAGCACCACCAGGCCGAGCAGCACGATCGGCACGGCGGCCACGTGCAGCGCGAACAAGCGGTTCAGGGTGGCCCCGGAGATGCCGTAATCGCCGCGGATCCACTGCGTGATGGCCGGCCCGATGCCCGGAATGGTACCGAACAGGTTGATGATCACCTGCGCGCCCCAGAACGACATGTTGCCCCAGGGCAGCACGTAGCCCATGAACGCCTCGGCCATCAGCGCCAGGTACACCAGCATGCCGATCACCCACAGCAGCTCGCGCGGCTGGCGGTACGAGCCGTACAGCAGGCCGCGGAACATGTGCAGATAGACGACGATGAAGAAAAACGAGGCGCCGGTGGAGTGCATGTAACGGATCAGCCACCCCCACTGCACCTCCCGCATGATGAACTGCACCGAGCCGAACGCCGCGGCGGCGCTCGGCTTGTAGTACATCGTGAGGAAGATGCCGGTGGCGATCTGCATCACCAGCACCAGCATGGCAAGCGAGCCGAAGAAGTACCAGAAATTGAAGTTCTTCGGCGCGAAGTAGCCGGTCAACTCATGGGAGATGAACGAATCGACCGGCAGGCGTTTATTGATCCACGCCCACAGGCCACCCTTGCCGCTCGCCGGATCGGCGCCGCTGCTGGAGTCGCGACTCTTTTCATTCATCAGGCATCCCCCCGCAGGCGGGATGGCCCGCCGGCCGCCCAGACACATTCGGTCATCGGAAGAACCTCCCAATTTCCGCTCGGTTGCACCCGGCGCCGCGCTGCGCCCGCTTTATTCTTGCACCACGACGAGCGATTCGTGCAGTTTCCGGCTCATCGGGGGTCGGTGCATTATACACAAACCCTGTGCGCACGCCGCCGGCACCGGCGGAGGTATGCACGGGTGGGCGTGCGCGTGCCTCGGGCCCGCCGCGGACGGGCCAGGACGACTACGCCATATCGAGCCGGAGATCTTTAGAAATGCTGCAGCGATTGGGCCGGGGTTTGACATTCATCGCCGGATCGGTGGTCGGGGGACTCGCGCTGGCCTTCGTCATCGTGGCCCTGCATCCGAGCCTGATCGACGCAGGGCGCCCACAGCCGGCGCCGCAGCGCGCCGCAGCGCCGGCCGGTGCGCCCGCCACTGCCGACGCCCCGGTACCGCGCGAGCCGCCGGTCCTGAGCTACGCGAGCGCGGTCGAGCGCGCCGCGCCGGCAGTGGTGAACATCTACACCGCGCGAGTGGTGACCGAGCAGGTCAATCCCTTCCCGTTCGGCAACTTTGGTGAGCTGTTCGGCAACGTCCTGCCGATGTACCGCCAGCGCATCGAGCGCACACTCGGCTCGGGGGTGATCGTCGACAAACAGGGCCACATTGTCACCAATTATCACGTCATCGCCAATGCCGCCGCCATCCGCGTGCAGCTCGCCGATGGCCGCGTCGCCGTGCCGCACATCGTCGGGGTAGACCCGGACACCGACCTCGCCGTGCTGCAGATCAACCTGCCGCACCTGCCAGTCATCGCCTTCGGGCAATCCAACCGGGTCCGCGTCGGCGACATCGTGCTCGCGATCGGCAATCCGCTCGGTCTGTCGCAGACGGTCACGCACGGGATCGTGAGCGCCACCGGCCGGGAGGATCTCGGCATCTCCGCGTTCGACGATTTCATCCAGACGGATGCGCCGATTAATTTCGGCAACTCCGGGGGCGCGCTCGTCAATTCCAATGGCCAGCTGATCGGCATCAACACCGCCATCGTCGCCAAGAATCTCGGCGTCGAGGGCATCGGGTTCGCCATTCCCGTCGACATGGTGCGCGGGGTGCTGCACGACATCATCAAGTTCGGCAAGGTCATCCGGGGCTGGATCGGCATCGTTCCGGAGGACATTTCCGCCGCGCAGGCACACCAGCTCGGACTCGCGCAGGGCGGCGTGGTCATCGCCTACGTGTATGAAGGCAGTCCCGCCCAACAGGTCGGCCTCAGGCCTGGCGATCTTTTGCTTGAGCTTGGCGGTAAGCGGGTGCAAACCGCAGAACAGGCGCGCGTCGCGATCGCCGAGCGCAAGCCCGGCGCAACGCTGCAAGTGCAGGTGCTGCGCGGCACCCGCAAACTGACCGTGACCATGCCCGTCAAGCAGCGCCCCACCTGAGCCGGGCCCGACCTGCGCTACCATGTGAGCAGGACTCCCAGCCTCCAGGACGGCCCATGCAGACAGTCCAGATCCGCAGATTTGCCACCCGTACCGAGCTCGACGCCGCGCTCGCCGCGCGGCTCGAGACGGCCGTCACCGCCGCCGCCCGCGCCGGCGGCGCGGCCCTCATGCTCTCCGGCGGACACTCGCCGCTGCCGGCGTACCAGCTGCTCGCCGCACGTCTGCAGCATTCGGGTGCAGCGCTGCGCGGCAAACTGCACCTGCTGTTCTCCGATGATCGCTACGTCCCGCGCGATTCGCAGTCGAGCAACTACCACGCCTCGCGGCCGCTGCTCGATGCGCTCGACCTGCCCGAGGAGCAAGTGCTGCGCGTGCGCACCGAGTTGCCGCTCGAGCAAGCCGCACTCGATTACGAGCAGCAGCTGCGCTCGCTGCTCGATCGGGGGGTTGCAATCACGCTCGGAATGCTCGGACTCGGCGCCGACGGCCACACCGCCTCGCTGTTCCGTGCCGAGGATCTCGCTCGCGCGCGCGGCCGGCTGGCGCTCGCGGTCAGTCGGCCCGACGGACTCAGCGGCATCACCGTGACCCCGGAGTTCATCGCACGCATCGCACAACCGCTGTTCTTCATCGCCGGCACCGGCAAGGCAGCGGCCATCGCCGGACTCGAGCGCGCCGACCCTGGCGTCATCGCCGTACAGGCCACGCAGGCCTGCGCCGGCATCGAGGTCTGGGTCGAACAGGCCGCCGAGCACAGCGCCTGAGCCGGCGGGCGCGAGCGCTGCCCCATCGGGCTGCGCTCGCGCCGCCGTTCAGCGGGTGGGCACCGGCCCCTTCACGGCCATCGCAAAGCCGTTCAGCCGAATGACCTTACGGAAAGCCTGCTGGACCTGCGCGGCGCTGAGCGCCCGATAGTGGCGACCCGCGATCACGTTCTCATCGAGCGGCTCGCCACGCGAGGCATAGGTGAGCAGCTGCGCACCGATGGCATCGAAGCTCGACTCGCTCAAGGGGATGCCGCGCAACAGGATGCCCTTGGCCCGATCGAGATCGGCCGCCGACAGCATGCCGTACTGCAATCGCTTCAGATCCTTCAGCACTAGGGTGCGCGCGGCCAGCACGTGGTCGGGGTCGCAGCCGTAGCTCACCGTGTACTCACCACGGTGCTTGTCGAGCGAAAAGTGCGTGCCGACGTAATACACCAGCCCGCTCTTCTCGCGCAGATCGTGATAGAGCCACGAGGCATAGAAACCGCCCCCGAGAACCTGGTTGCCAAGCCGCAGCGCATAGCGCAGCGGGCTGTCGCGCGTAGCAGGAACCATCTGCGCGAGCTGCACGCTGTCCTGCACCGCGCTGCGATCCGGCGTGTGCAGGCTACCGGGCTTGTTGAGCGGCACCGTGCCGTACTCGACCGCGGGCTTCGGCCCGGTGGCGAGCCAGCCGCCGAAGGTCTTCGCCACGACCCACATCGCCTCGGCGGGATCGACCTTGCCGACCACGACGATCGTCGTCATGTCGGGCCGGTACGCCTGCGCGTAATAGGCCTTCACCCGAGCGAGACTCAGCGCCATGATGCTGTGCGGCGTCGGGTAGCGCAGCGACGGATCGCCCGCCGGCACCAGCAGTCGCTGCAGGCCGATGTCGTTGAGGAATCCGGGCGAATGGATCTCCCCGCGCCAGTTACCGGCCTGCTGGCGCTGCATGAACGTGAACGCCTGGGGCGTCAGCGCCGGGTGCAGCTCGTTGTCCGCCAGCAGCGCCATGCCGCGCGCGAAGTACTTCGCCGGAACCTCCAGCGAGAACTGCGGTCCGGCACTCTCGTGCGCGGTGATCGCATCGAGGGCCGCCTGGAACTGCAGCCGGTTCAGATGGGTCGAGCCGAACTGGAACATGGCGTCCAGCACGTCGCTGACGCCTTTCTCCCCCCGTGGAGACTCGAGGTCCGAGTTGGTCCGCACCAGACCGAGCACCTGCACGGTGTCACTCACCGACTCCGGCTGCACCACCAGCTTCAGTCCATTCGGCAGCGTGTACTCGACCGGCTGCAGCTGCGAGCGCGGCTCGGGCAGGCGAGCGAATGCACGCACAGCCCACGCGGGCAACTTCACCGCATGGGTCGGGTTGGCCGCGAAGCTCTCCGGTCCCCCGAAGCCCTTGCTCGTCACCGGCTGACCCGAACTCTGCGGGGTGAGGATGGCGGTAAAGGCATGGGCCGGATCGAACACCTGCCGCGCCAACGCATTGACCTCGGCGGGCGTCACGGCCTCGATCGAGGCTTTCATCGACTCGGGCGAGGACAGCCCGTCGACCGTCAGCGCCTCGGACCAGGCATCCGCCAGACCGTTGACGGAGTTCTTGGCGAACTCCAGATGCGCGATCGCCTGGCGCTTCGCCGCCTGCACCAGCGCCGGATCGACCCCGTGGCGGGCCGCGTCGGCCAGAATGGCCTGCATGCGCTTGACCAGCGGCGCCGGCGCGCTATCGCGCGGGAAAATTCCGACCGCCGCCCCGAGTCCGGCACGCGGCAGCGATTGAGCGAAGAACGTGCCATAGAGCGCGCGACCGTCCATGCCCATCCCGAACAGCGCAGCACGCTTGGAGGCGAGGGCATCGGCAAGCACCAGCGCGGTGGCGTAGTGCCGGCTGCGCGTGCCCGGCATGCGGTAGACGATGTACACCGACCCGTAGGGGCTGTCGGTGGGCAAGCGCAGCGTCTCTGCGCTCACCGGGCGGAAATGGTACGCCGGCCGCCTCGGCAGCGTGCGCCGCGCAATGCCGCCGAACAGCCGCTTCACCTCGGCCAGCGTCTTGGTCGGATCGACGTCCCCGGCGATCACCAGGATGGCGTTATTGGGCGCGTACCAGGTGTCGTGAAAGCGCTTGAGCATTCCGGCCGTGGTGGCGTTGAATGACGGCCGGGTGCCGAGCGGCGTGTGCGCATAGGGCGTACCGGCAAACAGGTGCGCGACCAATTCGGTATAGAACTTGAAGCTCGGGCTGGACAGATCGCGCGCGACTTCCTGCTCGATCGCGCCGCGCTCGAGCGCCCATTGCTTCGGCGCCATGTCCACCGCGCGCATGCGGATCGAGGCGATGTGCAGCGCCACGTCGAGATCCTGCGCCGGCACGACGAAGAAATACTTCGTGACGCTGTTGGCGGTCTCGGCATCGAATGCCCCGCCCATGTTCGCCGTCACGGCGGCCAGCTGATTGGCGGTCAGACCCGGGCTGCCGCGGAACATCATGTGCTCGGTGGCATGCGCCATGCCCGGGAAACCCGGCGGCGCCTCATCCGACCCGACCAGGTAGTTCGTCTGTACCGAGACCACCGGTGCGAGCGGATCGCGCACGATCACCACCCGCAGCCCATTGCCGAGGGTGACCCGGGTGACCGAGGTGGCTACCCCTGCGAGCGCCGGCCCGGCGGCCAGTACGGCCGCGAGCAGCACCCAACGCATCTTCAATCCCCACTTCATGTCCATCACCTCATTACCCTCGGATCCCTATCGGCGTCAGTCGCGCGGGCGCCGGTCCGCAAACGCCACTCGCGACCCGGGGCGCACCCGGGATGTAGCCGCTATCTTACCTGCCGGCGCCACTGCGCGTACCCCGGCCCGGCAGGCCGAGCACAGCGCCAGTCTTGCTCAGACGTGCGTAGCCTGTGCTCAGTTCAACCCCGGTGGCTCGGCGGCCGCGCGCCGCGCCGATCGGGCGGTGCCGGGCGGCCCGAGCCGCACGCGGAGCGGTCGATGGATTAGAATGCGCCGCGGTGCCGTTCAGCGGCTCACGCGTCGAGCGCACGCACGGAATGAGACTTCGCACACTGCGCGGCAGACGGTCGGAACTCCCGGACCGAGCAGCGCCCGCGCCCACCCGAGATAAGGAGACGGACGATGGCATTGACCCGACAGGTCGTTTCGACGCTGAACCCGGACGGCACGGACGTGATGGGGCCGAACGTTCTGGCCTTTCATTACCCCGATCAGAGCCTGGTTTCCGGTAGTCTGCTCACCGTCGAGGCCAATCATTTCGCGGTGCTGAAGTCGCGCGGCGCGGTGCTCGGCGTGTACGACACCGGCCAGTATCCGATCCAGACGCCTGACAAGCCGCTGCTCGGCAGTTTCGTATCGGGATTCTTCGGCGGTCAGTCGCCCTGGCAGTACGAGGTGCTCTACGTCAATCGGGCGAAGCTGCTGGTGCGCAACGCCGGGCTCGCCACGTCCGCCGAGATGGCGGAGATGCAGTATCAGGTCGAGTACTACGTGCACGTCGACACCAAAGAGGGTGCGCTGAAACTCGTGACGCACATGCCGTTCGCGAAGCACTTCATCTCCACCGATGAGGTCGCGAGCTACGCCGGGCCCGTGGTCGAGCAGGCGATCAACCAGATCGTGCAGGTCACGCCGATGGAGAAGATCAACGAGCACATCCACGAGATCGTCGAGCTCGTCAAGACGCACCTGGCGGACTTCCTCGGGGTCTATGGCGTCACGCTGAACGATGCGAAGGTGCTGATCCTGCCCAAGGACGAGCGCATGCGCGAGCTGATCTCGTTGCGCGCCTTCGGACTGTCCGAACTGGATGCCGTGCGCTACTACGTCGCGCTGAAGATGGCCGAGAAGGGCCTGGTCTCGGCACCGAACGCCGCGGTCGGCCAGCCGTTCGTGATCGGCGGGGCCACCCTTGGCACGTTCCCGGTGGGCACCGTGCTGCAGCCGAACGGCGGCGGGGCGAAGTCCGGCACCTGATCTGCACCGGGCACGCCGCACTCGCGGCGCGCCCGGCGGAGTCGCACATGGAACTGAAAACCACCGCCAACCCCATCGATGCCGCAGGTCCGCTCAAGCAGGTCCTGTCCAACCTGTTTTATGGCTGGGGCTACAACTTCTATCGGCGCGAGAACCAGCTGCGCGCCGATGATCTGCTGATCCGCGCCAAGCTGAGCGAGCTGCTCGGCGAATGCCGCGCGCACGCCGCCCGGCTCGACGCGGCGTTCCGGCGCGAGCATCTGCCCGCACCGACCCGCGAGCACCCCTATCCGGATGCCGCCGCAGTCGGTGCCGCGCAGGCACTGCAGCGCGCCACGCAACAGATCGAGGCGCTCGAGACGGCCATCCGCAATGCAGCGGTGCCAGAGATGGACCGCATCCACCAGCGGCATCGCAACGAACGGGCCACGCTCGAGCAGCTCGTGGCCCTCGACAGCGAGCTGGTGCTCGCCGTGGTGAGCCTGCGCGATGCGGTGCTCTCCCTACAGGACGGCGCGGAGGCGGCCGGCGCGCTGCCGCGCCTGCTCGCCACTGGCAACATCGGCGGACTCTGGCAGCGGCGCGAGCAGACGCTCTCGGTGCTGCAATGAACGCGCGCAGACCGGATCTGCCACCACCGAATTTTCGCTTGCTCCTGCTCGGCCTCGCCGGGGTCGCGGTACTGTTCCTGGCGAGCGGTGCGTTCACGCAGATTGGCCCCGGCGAGCGCGGCGTGCTCATGACCTTCGGCGCCGTGCAGCCCGGGGTGCTCGAGCCGGGGCTGCACCTGAAGCTGCCGTTCATGCAGAGCGTTGCGCGCATGAACGTACAGGTGCAGAACTCTCAGTCCACCGAAACCGCCGCCAGCCTCGATCTGCAGAACGTCTCGACCACCGTGGCCACCAACTGGCACATCCTCCCGGCCGATGCCGAGTGGGTGTATCAGCACATCGGCAGCGAGTCGCAGCTGATGAGCAAGGTGATCCGTCCGGCCATCAGCAACGCCGTCAAGGCCGTTACCGCGCATTACAATGCGCAGGATCTCATTGTCGAGCGCGATCAGGTGCGCAATCAGATCGAGCGCCAGATCCGCCAGGCGCTTGAGCCGTTTCGCGTGGTGGTCGACGCGGTCAATATCACCGATTTTCACTTCAGCCGGCAGTTCGCTGCGGCCATCGAGCAGAAGCAGGTCGCGCAGCAGCGCGCGCTGCAGGCGCAGTACGAGCTGCAGAAGGCGAAGGTGCTCGCGCAGCAGAAGATCGTCGAGGCGGGAGCGCAGTCCCAGGCGCAAAAGCTGCTGCAGCAGACACTGACGCCCGAACTGATCGAACAGCAGGCAATCGTCAAGTGGAACGGACGTCTGCCCGAGGTCGTCGGCGGACGCGGCGTGCTGCCCATGATCGGCAACATCACCGCGCCGGCCGCAGTACACTAGGGGCGCTCCAAGCGCTCGCCCCGGCTCAGCCCTTGCGCTCGCCGTGCCCGCCGAATGCGAGGCGCATCGCCGACAGCACCTTGTCGGCGTACTCACCCTTGCCGCGTGAGGCAAAGCGAGCGTAGAGCGCAGCGCTCAGCACGTGCGCCGGCACGCCCATCTCGATCGCAGCCTGCACCGTCCAGCGGCCTTCGCCGGAATCGGACACCCGACCACTGAAGCTCGCCAGCGCCGGATCGGCGGCCAGCGCCCGAGCGGTCAGATCCAACAGCCGCGAGGAAATGATGCTGCCGTGCCGCCACACCTCGGTGATCGCCGCGATATCGAGCCGGTACTGGAAGAGGCGCGGATGCTCAAGCGGCGCGGTCTCGGCGTCTGCTTCGCTCGCGCGCAATCCGACATCGGCGCTCTGCAGCACGCTGAGGCCCTCGGCGTACGCGGCCATCACGCCATACTCGATGCCGTTGTGCACCATCTTGACGAAGTGGCCGGCGCCGCTCGGCCCGCAATACATGTACCCCATGGGCGCCGTATCGGCGGCGGTGCGTTCCTCGCCAGTGGTCGCGGGAATCCTGCCGCCGGGCGAGAGCGTGGCGAATATCGGCTCGAGGCGATCGAACGTGTCTTTTTCCCCGCCGACCATCAGGCAGTACCCCTGCTCGAGCCCGAGCACCCCGCCGCTGGTGCCGACGTCGAGGTAGTGAATGCCGGCGCCACGCAATTCATCGGCGCGGCGGATGTCGTCGGAGTAATGTGAATTGCCCCCGTCGACCAGCATGTCGCCCGGGGCGAGCAGCGCGCGCAGCTGAGCAATCACGGCGTCCACGGCCGCCGCCGGCACCATGATCCACACCGCTCGCGGGGCGGGCAGCCGCGCGATCAGATCCGCCGGCGAACTCACCCCGATCGCGCCGACCGCCGCGGCGGCCTGCACCGCCTGTACCGACTTGTCGTACGCAACGCACTCATGGCCGTCCTCGATCAGCCGACGCACCATGTAGGCGCCCATGCGCCCCAGTCCAACCATTCCTATCCGCATAGTCCCCCCGGTCATTGTCCGTCCGGCGGTGCCGCGGTCTCGGACCGTTAGTTCGGCACCCGCTTGATCTGCGCGCCAAGCTGCGCGAGCTTCTCCTCGATGGCTTCATAGCCCCGATCGATGTGGTAGATGCGCTCGACTTCGGTGCGGCCTTCGGCGACCAGCCCTGCGAGCACCAGGCTCGCGGACGCCCGCAGGTCCGTCGCCATCACCGGTGCGGCCGTCAGGCGCGAGACACCGTGGATGATCGCCGTGTTGCCCTCCAAGCGGATCTCCGCACCCAGACGACGCATCTCGAGCATGTGCATGAAGCGGTTCTCGAAAATCGTCTCGATGATGGTGCCGACGCCGTCGGCGACCGTATTGAGCGCCGCGAACTGCGCCTGCATGTCGGTCGGGAATGCCGGATACGGAGCGGTACGCACGTCCACCGCACGCGGCCGGCGGCCGCGCATGTCGACTTCCACCCAGTTCTCCCCGACGCCCACCTCGGCGCCCGCCTCCTGCAGCTTCACCAGCACCGCGTCGAGGTGATCCGGGCGGGTGTTCTTGATGCGCACGTGCCCGCCGGTGATGGCGCCGGCCACCAGATACGTCCCGCTCTCGATACGATCCGGCAACACTTCGTAGTGGGTGCCGCTCAGCCGCTGCACGCCCTCGATGACGATCTTGTCGGTGCCGGCACCCTGGATCTTCGCGCCCATGCTGATCAGGAAGTTCGCCAGATCGACCACCTCGGGTTCGCGTGCGGCATTCTCGATCACGGTCTCACCGTCAGCGAGCACCGCCGCCATCATCAGATTCTCCGTGCCGGTGACGGTGACGGTGTCGAGCACCAGGCGCGCCCCGCGCAGCCGCTCGGCACGGGCGCGGATATAACCGCCCTCGATGGTGATATCGGCGCCAAGGGCCTGCAGGCCCGCGACGTGAATGTTGACCGGCCGGGCACCGATCGCGCAGCCGCCGGGCAGAGAGACATCGGCACGCCCGTAGCGCGCCACCAGCGGCCCGAGCACCAGGATCGAGGCGCGCATGGTCTTGACCAGATCGTAGGGTGCGGAGCAATCGCGCACCGTGGTGGGGTCGACCTCGATGCGCATGCGCTCATCGATAGTGACCGTCGCCCCCATCCCGCCGAGCAGCTCGACCGTGGTGGTCACGTCTTTCAGATGCGGCACATTGCCGACCACCACCGGACCGTCGGCGAGCAGCGCTCCGGCCAGGATCGGCAGTGTCGCATTCTTGGCTCCGGAGATGCGCACCTCGCCCTCGAGCGGCACGCCGCCCTGAATCTGCAGCTTGTCCACTTCAGGACCCGGCCTCAGCGGGGGTCAACGCCTCGATCGACAAAGCGTGGATCTCGCGTCCCATCCGCTCGCCGAGCGTGCGGTAGACGAGTTGGTGCCGGGCGACGCTGCGCAGCCCGGCGAACTGCTGCGCGACGATGCGGGCGGCGAAATGCGTCTGATCTTCCGATTGCACCCGGACCTCGGCTCCGGGCAGGCCGGCGCGGATCAGCCGCGCGACTTCCTCTGGGTTCATGCCGGCATCTTAATCGACGGGAACGCCGCGTGCTGCGCAAAGCGCCCCGGCGGTGACGGCGAACGGCCCGGAGCGCCGGATCGAAATTGCTACAATTGCAACCGATGAGTCCTGCCGTCAACCCTGCCGATGCCTCCGAGCCCGGTCTGATTTCAGCCGCCCGGCGTGCCCTGTCGATCGAGGCGCGCGCGGTGCAGGCGCTGCTCGAGCGACTCGATGCTCGCTTCGCCGCCGCCTGCCGGCTGTGTCTGGAGTGCCAGGGACGGGTGGTGGTCACCGGCATCGGCAAGTCCGGACATGTGGCGCGCAAGATCGCCGCCACCCTGGCGAGCACCGGCAGCCCGGCATTCTTTCTGCATCCTGCGGAGGCCAGCCACGGCGATCTCGGCATGATCACGCGCGGCGACGTGGTGCTCGCGCTGTCGAACTCCGGGGAGACCCCAGAGGTACTGCTGCTGCTGCCGCACCTGGCACGGCTCGCCGTGCCATTGATCGCGATGGTCGGCAAGCGCGACTCGACGCTGGGCCGCTCGGCCACGGTTCTGCTCGACGTCAGCGTGCCGGAGGAGGCCTGCCCGCTCAACCTGGCCCCGACCGCGAGCACGACCGCGGCACTGGCGATGGGCGATGCGCTCGCCGTGGCCGTGCTGGAGGCACGCGGATTCACCAAACAGGATTTCGCCCGCTCGCATCCCGGTGGGACGCTCGGTCGGCAGCTGCTGCTGCGTGTCGAGCAGCTGATGCGTACCGGGGCTGCGCTGCCGCATGTGCTCCCCGACGCCCCGCTCGCCGAGGGGCTGCTCGAGATGTCGCGCAAGGGCCTGGGCATGACCGTGATCACCGATGCCGAGCTGCGGATCCGTGGGGTCTTCACCGATGGGGATCTGCGCCGTGCACTCGATCGGCACATCGATATCCACAGCGCGACCATGCAGGAGGTGATGACCTCGCCGTGCCGAAGCATCGGACCGCGGGAACTGGCCGCCGAGGCAGTCCATCAAATGGAGGTGCACCGCATCACCGCCCTGCCCGTTGCGGATGCCGAGGGGCGCCTGGTTGGTGCGCTGAACGTGCACGATCTGTTTCGCGCCGGTGTGGTATGAGCGGCCTGGCGCACCGACCATGAGTCCCCACGCCGCGCAGGTGCGCGTGCTGGTGCTCGATGTCGACGGTGTCCTCACGGATGGCCGGCTGTTCTACGGAGCGCGTGGCGAGGTATTGAAGGTTTTCCACGTGCGCGACGGAGCGGGACTGAAACAGCTGGCCCAGGCGGGGATCACCGTTGCGGTGATTTCCGGGCGACGCTCGAGCATGACGCGGCTGCGCTGCCGGGAACTCGGGATACGCCACCTCATGCAGGGGGTCGAGGACAAGGCGGCTGCTTTGAAACGGCTCTGCGCACGGCTGGGTGTCGCGCCCAACGAGTGCGCCTGCGTAGGCGATGATACGCCCGACATTCCGCTGATGCGGCTGGCGGGGCTGGCCTTCGCGGTGGCGGATGCGCACGCCGAGGCGCGCCAGGCGGCACACTTCGTCACCACGCAGCCCGGCGGTCGGGGCGCGGTCCGTGAGGTGTGCGATCACCTGCTCGCCGCCCGGCGCGGAGCCGAACCGGCGTGATCTACCGAATTTTCGCAATCCTGACCGTGGCGGCGGTCATCCTCGGCTCACTGCTGCTGGCGAGGCAGGAGAGTCCGGCGCAATCAACGACCGTGCAGCGGGCGGACGCGAGCGAGGGCTACTCGGCACGCGATGCACAGCTGATCGAGACGGGTGCGAACGGTCTGCCGCTTTACACGGTCGATGCGGCTTCGATCCGTCAGCTCCCCCGCCAGGACCGCGTGCAGCTCGCCCAGGTAGGGCTCAGCTTCCAGGACCCGAGCGGGGAGCATTGGACGGCGACCGCCGACCGGGGGGCGATCGTGCATGGCACCAATCTGGTGCAGCTTGAGGGCCACGTGCAGGTCAGCGCGGCGCTGCACGGCTCGCATACCCCCATCCGCATCGACACCGATACTCTGACCTTTGACAGTCACGCCGACCAGGTCCGCACCAGCGACCCGGTGCAAGTGCTGTGGGCGGGCCAGACGCTCAATGCCACCGGGCTGGTCGTGAACTTGAAGGCGCACCGGCTGCAATTAGAATCCAAAGTCCATGCCATCGTTACGCCCTCGCATTAGATTGCCACTGCTGCTCGCCGCGCTCGGCGCGTTCGCCGGCGGGGCACAGGCCGCGCCGCCGGCGCGTGAACCGCCGTCAGGCGGCGCCCGACCGACGGCGACGCCCGCTGCCCGGACGACCCGCGCCGCGCTCGCCGGGCGCGGGTCGTACACATTCGACGCCGCTTCCTCCGAGGTCGATTACAAGGCGCACACCGGCAGATTCCGGCAGATCACCATCTCTCAGGGCCGCATCACGGTGCTCGCCGATCACGCGCATGCGACCGGCCTCGGCCGACCGGACGGCCAGTGGACACTACAGGGCAATGTGCGTATCCATGCTCCCCCACATGGCAATCTCACCTCGCAGCAGGCCGTGGTCGAGGTCGCGAACAATCGCATCACCCAAGTCACGGTCACTGGCAATCCCGCGCAGTTCACCCAGACGGGCATGATCCCGGGCAAGGTCGCCGAGGGCCATGCCGACCAAATCGTCTACGACATCAGCGCCGGCACTGTCCAGCTCGTGCAGGACGCGTGGCTGAGCGACGGCCGCAACCAGATCAGCGGCCCGCTGGTGCGCTACAACATTTTGAAGGATCGGATCGAGGCAACCTCGGGCGGGGCCGGTGAGCGGGTACATGTCACCATTGCGCCGCAGACCCAGGGCACGCACGCGGTGCGACCGCCGGCCGCATCCCAGCCCCCGGGACGGTCGTTCTGATGTCGCTGCAGGCCACCGGGCTCGAAAAGAGCTACAAATCGCGCCAAGTGGTACGCGGCCTGAGCCTCGAGGTGGCGAGCGGCGAGGTGGTCGGGCTGCTCGGCCCGAACGGAGCGGGCAAGACCACGGCCTTTTACATGATGGTCGGACTGGTGCGCTGCGATGCCGGGCGCATTCAGCTCGGCGAGCAGGACATCACTCGGCTGCCGATGCATCGGCGCGCGCAGCTGGGTCTGGGCTACCTGCCGCAGGAGGCCTCGGTCTTCCGCCGCCTGTCGGTGGAGGACAACGTGCTCGCGATCCTCGAGACCCGCGCGGATCTGGAGCGCGCCGCACGTGAGCAGCGCCTGGAGGAGCTGCTCGAGGAACTGCGCATCGGGCACGTGCGGCGCACCCTCGGGCTGTCGCTGTCGGGAGGTGAACGGCGCCGGGTGGAGATCGCACGGGCGCTCGCGGCCGAGCCGCGCTTCATGCTGCTCGATGAGCCCTTCGCCGGCGTCGATCCGCTCTCGGTGCTCGACATCCAGCGAATCATCCGCGAGCTGACCAGCCGCGGCATTGGCGTATTGATTACCGATCATAATGTACGCGAGACGCTGGGGGTCTGCTCACGCGCATACATCGTCAATCAGGGAACTGTGATCGCTGCCGGAAACGCCGAAGAAATCCTTGCCAATCCCCAGGTCCGTGAGGTGTACTTGGGCGAGTCGTTTCGTCTTTGAGGAGCCAGCGGGCACACCAACCCGGCGATTCTCAATCCGTTTCACGCACTGCCCCAGGACAGCCGCGACCGCGCTCCATGCCGCCATGCTAAAACCGTCACTGCAGCTCAAGCTGGGTCAGCAATTGACCATGACCCCGCAGCTGCAGCAGGCAATCCGGCTTCTGCAGCTACCGGCCCTCGAGCTCCAGGCGCACATCCGCGAGCTGCTCGAAACAAACGTCATGCTCGAGCCCGAGGATGAAGGGGAAGGCGAGCGTCCCGAAGCGAACGAGTCGAGTGAGTCAGCCGAGACCGCCGCGGCTCGCGAGGAAACGCCGAGCGCGACGGAGGAGCCGCAAGAAACCATCGAGGTGCTCGAGGAAGACTGGGGTGGCGCGAGCGCCGGGTCCGGCGAGTCGGCCTGGAACGGCGATGACGACGACCGGCAACAGGAGCTCGCCGACGCTTCGGGTCAGTCCCTGCAGGAATACCTACTATGGCAGCTGGAGCTCGCCAAGCTTGGCCCGCGCGAGTTGGCGATCGCCCGCGCCATCGTCGATGCCATCAATGATGATGGTTACCTCAGCGAGCCGCTCGAGGAGATCGCCGAGACCCTCAAGCCCGACGTGCAATGCTGCGCCGCCGAGGTCGAAGTCGTGCTCACGGGCGTGCAGGCGCTCGATCCCCCCGGCGTCGGCGCGCGCAGCATCGGCGAGTGCATCACGCTGCAGCTGCGCCAGCTCGACCAGAGCACACCGGGCATGGCGACCGCCGTCGAAATTGCGCGCCATCATATCGAGCAGCTCGCCGGCCGGGACCTGGCGACGCTGAAGCGTGAACTGCACACCAGTGATGAGGATCTGGCCGAAGCGCTCGCACTGGTGCGCTCCTGTCACCCCCGACCGGGCGCAACGATCAGCACGAATGCGCCCGAATACGTGGTGCCCGATGTGTTCGTGCGCCGCACCGAACACGGTTGGGCAGTCGAGATCAATGCGGCCACTCTGCCGCGCGTGCGCCTCAATCACAGCTATGTAAACCTGCTCGGGCGCAGCGCCAGCCACGCCAGCCTGCGCGCGCAGCTGCAGGAGGCCCGCTGGCTGCTGAAGAGTCTGGAGATCCGCCACGAGACGCTGATCAAGGTGGCCCGCTCCATCGTCGAGCGGCAGGTGGCCTTCCTCGAGCACGGCGATGAACACATGCGCCCGATGATCCTCAAGGACATCGCCGAAGCGGTCGGCATGCACGAGTCGACCATTTCGCGAGTGACCTCCGGCAAGTACATGCACACCCCGCGCGGGGTATTCGAACTTCGCTACTTCTTCTCAAGTCAGATAGAGGGTGCGGACGGTTCGGGCACGTCCTCGACTGCCATCCGCGCCAAGATCAAGAAACTGGTCAAAGAGGAGGATCCGCTCGCCCCGCTCAGCGACGGACGCATCGCCGAACTGCTCTCCGCGGAGGGCATTCCGGTGGCGCGCCGCACCGTTGCCAAGTACCGCGAGGCGATGAACATCCCCTCTTCCGGCGAGCGCAAGCGCTCAGGATCAGTATCCCTGTGAACTTCCGCTAAACAACATCGGAACCTCAATCGATAGGAGATGGCTATGCAGCTCAATGTCACCGGTCACCACATCGAGATCACCCCTGCTCTGCGTAGCTACGTGCAGAAAAAACTCGAGCGCATCGAGCGGCATTTCGAGCAAGTCATCGACGTGCACTGCGTTCTCAGCGTGGAGAAGCTGCGGCAGAAGGCCGAGGCGACCCTGCACGTGAGCGGCAGCGCGATCCACGCCGACTCGACCGAGGAAAATATGTACGCAGCCATCGATCTGCTCACCGACAAGCTCGATCGCTGCGTCAAGAAATACAAGGAGAAGCTGACCGATCACCACGCCATCGAGGGTCGCATGCTGCGGGCATGAGCGCCGCGGCGCGGAGAACTCTTGCGCATCATCGTCTTGAGCGGGCTGTCCGGGTCGGGCAAAAGCGTAGCGCTGCGCATGCTCGAGGATCTGGACTTTTATTGCATCGATAATATCCCGGCGGCTCTGCTCAAGCCGTTCATTGCCCACGCAGTGCGTAGTCCGGAACAAACCTACGGCCGCGTGGCGGTCGGTGTCGACGCGCGCAACAGCGCCGCGGAAATCGCGATCGTGCCCCAGTTGGTGCTCGAGCTGCGCCGCAGCGGCCTCGACTGCGAGGTGATCTTCCTCACCGCAGACGAGGAGGTACTGCTGCGGCGCTTTGCCGAGACCCGCCGCTCCCACCCGATGGGTCGCGGCAGCCGCGACCTGCGCAGCGCGATCAGCCTGGAGCGCAGCCTGATGGAGCCCATCGCCCAGGCCGCCAATCTGATCATCGACACTTCCCACATGGGCATGCACGCCCTGCGCGAGCTGATCGCAACTCGGCTCGGCGAGCCGCGGGCCGACCGGCTGTCGATTACGTTCGAGTCCTTTGGCTTCAAGGAAGGCATCCCGGGCGATGCGGATTTTGTGTTCGACGCCCGTTCATTACCAAACCCTTACTGGGAGCCCGGACTGCGCGCGCTCACTGGTCGCGATCCGGCAGTCATCCGCTTCCTCGAAAACCACACCGACGTGGCGAAGCTGATCGATGACATCGCCGGATTTGTCGCCTCGCGCGTACCGGAATACCAGAAGAGCAATCGCGGCTATTTGACCGTCGCCATTGGTTGCACCGGTGGACAGCACCGCTCGGTGTATGTGGTTGAACGGCTGGCGCGGCGTTTCGCGCTCGAGCATCCGCAGGTCAAGGCCCGCCACACCGCCCTTGGCGCCCGGGTGGTAGAGCGGTCGCCGTGAGTCTGCGCAACGCCGCTCAGCTGACCCGGGTGAGGCCCGGGGCGCCCGCGCGCACCGGCGGTGGCTCGCCGCTCATGAACGCGAGCAACGCCTCACGCGAGCGCATCGCATCCCGATAGCCGAGCCCAATCAGCTCGCGCGTGTACGGCGCCTCGAAGGCCAAGTAGCTAGTGAGCTGCTGCCCGGAAACTTCGAGTCGCCCGCCCAACACCCGCAGCAGCGCACGCAGCCCGCGCGGTAGATCGTCGATGTGCCGCGCGGCCAGCTCGTTCGGATCGACGCTCGGGCAAATCATCAGCGTCTCGATATGTCGTACGGCGCGTGTCTCGGGCGCCGCGCGCACCAACTGGTTGATACGGTCAATGTGCTCGAGATCACCGTAGATCTGATCAGTGAACAACGTGTCGAGCATGAAGCCGAACACCTCCCCTGGCGTGGGCATCGAGGGCGCACGGCCGCCATCGACCCCCGCGCCCTGCTGCGAACTGACTCCGAGAATCAGCAGCCGGTCGGCGCCGAGGTGGATGGCCGGACTCAGCGGATTGAGCTGACGCATCGAGCCGTCACCGAAGTACTCACTGCCGAGGCGCATGGGCGCGAACAGCAGCGGGATGGCCACACTCGCCATGATGTGATCCAGCGTCAGCTCGGCCCGGCGGCCGACGTGCTGGACGCGCGACCACTCAGGCAACTGTGCCAGGCCGTCAAAGAATGCAACCGACTGGCCGCTGGCGTAACTCGTCGCACACAGCGCGCAGGCGCGCAGATGTCCGCGTTCGATGCTGCGGCGGATGCCGCTGCAGTCCACCTCGACGCCGAGCAACGCGCGCAGCGGACTGGTATCGAGCAGTGACTTCGGCGGGGAGAGCACCAGGCCGCCGGAGAGCAACGAGAGGATCCAGTGCAGCCCGGAGCGCGCCATGTGTGGGGCATCGACGTAAAACACCTGCTCGGTGCGAAAGTTCGACCAGACGCGCTCGAGTCCGACGATTGCCTGGCGCCACACGTGCGCCTGCGCGGCGAGCACGCTCGCCGCCACTGCCCCCGCGGACGTGCCGATGATGATCTGAAAGGGGTTGCGCGCCCGTGGCAGCATCTGCGCGAGTGCGCGCAGCACTCCGATCTGATACGCCGAGCGCGCCCCGCCTCCAGTGAGCACCAGTGCGACAACGGGCCTGCGCGGCGGATCGCCGCCGTCTGCCGTTGGCGCATCAGGTGCCATTCCCATCGGCAATGCCGCTGGCTCAGGCCACCTCGAGGATCTGCAGGGAGTTCGTACCGCCCTGAACGCCCGACTGTTCGCCCTTGGTCAGAATCACCAGGTCCTTGCGCTCGACGAGTTTCAGCTCGAGCAGCCGGGTGAACAACGTATCGTAGAGTTCACCGGTCGACTTGGCGCGCGTGACGTCGAAGACCACCGGATAGACGCCGCGAAACAGTGTGACCCGACGCCGCGTCGCCTCGTGGCGCGTAAAAGCGTAGATCGGAATATCCGAGCGGATGCGCGACATCCACAGCGGCGTCGAGCCCGATTCGGTTAGCGCGACGATGGCGCGCACCTTCATGTGATTGGCAGCGTACATGACCGCCATCGCGATCGCTTCCTCGCTGTCGCTGAACAGACCCTCGGTACGATGCCGCTCGTAGCCGAGGCTCAGCTGATATTTTTCCGCGCCTTCGATGACCTGCGCCATCGCCTCCACGGCCCGCACCGGGTAGCGTCCCGCGGCCGTCTCCGCCGACAACATCACTGCATCGGTGCCGTCCATCACTGCGTTGGCGACATCGCTGACTTCGGCGCGCGTCGGAATCGGGTTCTGGATCATCGATTCCATCATCTGCGTCGCGGTGATGACCACGCGATTGTGCAGGCGCGTTTTGTGGATGATGGTCTTTTGCAGGCCGGTCAGCTCCGCATATCCCATCTCCACACCGAGGTCGCCGCGGGCCACCATGACCACGTCGGATGCCTCGATGATGCCATCGAGATTGCTGATCGCCTCCTGGCGCTCCACCTTGGCGACGATGCGTGCGTCGCGTCCGGCGCGGCGCGCCAGCGTACGCGCCTGCTCGATGTCGGCCGCATCACGCGCAAACGACACTGCGATGTAATCGACATCCTCTTCCACTGCGAAGCGGATGTCCTCTTTGTCCTTGTCGGACAGGGCCGGGGCGGAAATTCCACCGCCCTGGCGATTCACGCCCTTGCGGTCGGACAGCTCGCCACCAACCCGCACGCGCGTATGAATGCGCGTGCCGTCAACACGCTCGACATCGAGCACGATCTGCCCATCGTTCAGGAGCAGAGTATCGCCGTTCTTCACGTCCGCCGGCAGGTTCTTGTAGGCGACGCCCACCCCGTCGATCGTGCCGGCTTTTGCATCGAGTGCCGTGTCGAGCACGAACGGCTTGCCTTCGACCAGCATCACCTTGCCGTCACGGAAGCCCTCGATGCGGATCTTCGGTCCCGCCAGGTCGAGCAGTACACCGACGCACCGATCGGACCGCTGCGCCGCCTCCCGCACCAGCGCCAGGCGGCGCCGGCGGTCGTCCAACGTGCCGTGCGAGGCATTCAGCCGCACCACATCGAGGCCCGCACGCATCATGTCCGTCAGAATCTGCACATCGTCGGTCGCAGGACCAACCGTCGCCACAATCTTGGTTCTTCTGAGCATAGTGTCAGCCGCGCGCGCGGGCCTCCAGAGCAGCCACCGCCGGCAGCCGCTTGCCTTCGACGAACTCGAGGAACGCCCCACCACCGGTGGAGATGTACGAGATTCCGTCCTCGACGCGGTATTTCTCGATGGCCGCCAGCGTGTCGCCCCCGCCGGCCAGCGAGAACGCCTTACTGCGCGCTATCGCCTGCGCAATAG
Source organism: Pseudomonadota bacterium (assembly GCA_021808195.1). The sequence continues at coordinate 2,184 of JAKBCE010000010.1, read as the reverse complement.
CTCGGGTGCCTTCGCCGAACTGCTCGAACTCGAACACCCCGACCGGTCCGTTCCAGAGGATCGTGCCGGCGGTTTGCAGCAGTGCACTCAGCCGATCGGCGCTGTCTGGGCCGATATCGAGGATCATCTCCTCAGCACGCACGTCGTGGATCGAACGCACGTCCGCGTGGGCCGTCGCCGCGAACTCCTTGGCCACTACCACGTCGGTCGGCAGCGGGATCTCCGCCCCACGCTCGCGCGCCCGTTCCATCAGGCGCCGTGCGACCTCGATCAGCTCCGCCTCGTAGAGCGATTTACCGACCTGCACGCCAGTGGCGGCGAGGAATGTGTTGGCGATGCCACCGCCAACGATCAGCTTATCGACCTTTTCGAGCAGCGCCTCGAGCACGGTCAGCTTGGTCGAGACTTTCGAGCCGGCGACGATCGCCACCATGGGCCGCGCCGGCTTCTCGAGCGCCCGCTCAAGCGCCTCGAGTTCCCCGACCAGCAGCGGGCCGGCACAGGCGATCTTGGCGAACCGCACGACGCCGTGCGTGCTCGCTTCGGCGCGGTGCGCAGTGCCGAACGCGTCCATCACGAACACGTCGCACAGTGCCGCCATCTGCCGCGCGAGCCCCTCGTCATCCTTTTTCTCGCCCTTGTTGAAACGCGCGTTCTCGCACAACACGGCACTGCCGGGCGCGCACTCGACGCCCTCGAGCCAATCCTGCTTGAGCGGCACAGGCATGCCGAGCAGCTCCGAAAGGCGCGCAGCCACTGGCTTCAGGGACAGCGACTCGTCATATTCGCCCTCCTTTGGTCGACCGAGGTGCGAAACGATGAACACCTGGGCACGCTGCTCGAGGGCGTAGCGGATGGTCGGCAGCGCCGCACGGATGCGCGCATCGCTGCTCACCACCCCGTCCTTGATCGGGCAATTGAGGTCTTCGCGAATCAGGACCCGCTTGCCGCGCAGATCCGTGTCCGTCATTCGCAGGACCTTCATGACGCCTTGGACCAGGCGAGCGTCGTGTCGATCATCCGGTTGGAAAATCCCCACTCGTTGTCATACCACGCACACACCTTGACCAGCGTACCGCCGAGCACCTTGGTCAGCGTCGCATCGAAGATCGAGGAGTGCGAATCGTGGTTGAAATCGATCGATACGAGCGGCGCGGTGTTGTATCCGAGAACACCCTGCAGGGCACCGGCAGCCGCGGTGCGCACCGCCTCGTTGACCTCCTCAACAGTCGTGGCGCGCTTGGCCGTAAAGGTCAGATCGACCATCGAGACATTGATGGTCGGGACGCGAACTGCAAAACCGTCAAGCCGGCCCTGCAGCTCCGGCAACACCAGACCGACCGCCGCAGCGGCACCGGTCTTGGTCGGGATCTGCGATTGGGTCGCCGAGCGTGCGCGGCGCAGATCCTTGTGATAGACGTCGGTGAGCACCTGATCGTTGGTGTAAGAATGCACCGTAGTCATGATGCCGGCGGTGATACCGACCGTGTCGTTCAATATCTTCGCGACCGGCGCCAGGCAATTGGTCGTGCATGAAGCATTGGAGATGACCGTGTGCTTGCTCGAGAGCAGCTCATGGTTGACGCCATAGACAATGGTCGCATCGACGTCGTCCCCGCCGGGCGCGGAAATGACGACTTTCTTCGCGCCGCCGGCAATGTGCGCCGACGCCTTCGCTTTGCTCGTGAACAAGCCGGTGCACTCGAGCACGAAATCGACCCCGAGGCTGCCCCAGGGAAGCTTCGCCGGATCACGCTCGGCGAGCACCCGGATGCGCTGCCCGTTGACCACGAGCGAATCGCCCTCGACCTTCACCTCGCCGGGGAAGCGTCCGTGGACGGTGTCATATTGCGTCAGATGTGCGTTGGTTTTTGCATCGCCGAGATCATTAATTGCCACGATCTGCACTTCGCCGGCGCGCTTGCCCTCGAACAGGGCGCGCAGCACGTTGCGACCAATGCGGCCGTAGCCATTGATTCCCACCTTGATTGCCATGAGCCGTAACCTCTCAGCGTGTCATCAGTTTGCCGTATCAAGCAGCTCGCCAACCTCGCGCTGGATGCGCTCAGCGGTGAAGCCGAAATGAGCGAACAGCTCGGGCCCTTTGCCCGAAGCGCCGAATTGATCGAGACCGATGACGCGCCCATCGGTGCCGACATAGCGCCACCACGATAGCGTAGCGGC
>JAKBCE010000081.1 GCA_021808195.1 Pseudomonadota bacterium | reverse complement strand
CCGCGATTTGGCGCTCCGACACCTCGCCGGCGGCGATCACCCGGCGATCACGCCGTTTGAGCCGCTCGTATTCCTCGGCCGAGATCAGCACGGTCCGCGGGCGGCCGTTCTTGGTGATGGCAACCGGCTTCTTCAGCGCCTCGTCCTGATACAGCCCGATGTTTCGCTGGAAGTCGGCCGAGGTTACGGTGACCATCAGTTCGGAACGCATGATACTGAACTCCTGCAATAATTGAATTATACAGAAAGTACGTATCTCATGCAATTCGAGATCACTGGTGCGCAATGAACCAGGTGCCCTATCTGAGGGGCGAATTCATCGATGTGCCAGGCATGCGCCGCGCCGAGATTGGGTGTGCCAGGAATGTGTCAGGGATACGCTGATTTGGGGCTGGCGCTGGAGCTTTGGCCGCAGGACCGTGATTCCCGGGAGCCTTCTCTCAGAGCTTGCCGTGACACAAGCGATGCCATCTATCGGCTCGGCGATGCCCTCGAGAGGTCATCGAGGGCTGTGTTCGCTGGCACCTTACCTACCGCCTCAGCTATCGCCCCTCACGCCGAATGGGGTGTGAGCCAGAGCTTGCTCAGGTGGCTATAGGCACTCTGAACAGTATGTTCGTGATCCGCTCTGGAATGCCCAGGGTCTCGCAGGGGCCTCGGCGACATTGCAGACAGACGCTGCCCCTCGGGAGTCTTGCGATGAACACGCTACCGGGCCTTTGCGCAGCATCATCCTGACGAATCGACATCATTGCGAGCAGGCGCGACACCGCTGGTGAATGAGCTCGCGCAGCGCGTAGCGCTCAATACACGCGCCGACGGAATAGCCATCCGGCGGCGAACAGGCTGACCGCCGCAATGGCGGCCATTGCGGCATATTCCGGCATGAATGCGCGAAGCGTCGATCCTTCGAGAAACACGCCGCGGACGACAATGAGAAAGTGCCGCATCGGATTGATCCAGGTCAGTTGCTGGATGACCGTCGGCATGTTGGCAATCGGGGTCGCAAACCCCGAGAGGATGATGGAGGGCACCATGAAGAGGAATGCGCCGAGCAAGGCCTGCTGCTGAGTCACCGCGATCGAGGAAATCATCAAGCCGATTCCGATGACGGACGCCACGAACAGGAACACCCCGAGATAGAGCGCGAGCAGGCTCCCGCGCAGCGGCACGTCGAACCAGAGAACCGCAGCGAGAATGATGGCCGATGCCTCGACCGTGCCGATGAGTAGACCTGGCAAACCTTTGCCGAGCAGAATCTCACCCTGCGTGAAGGGTGTGACGAGGAGCTGGTCGAACGTGCCCGCTTCACGTTCCCGAGCCACCGACAGCCCCACCACCATCAGCGTCACCACCTGGGTCAGCACCGCGACGATTCCGGGAACGATGAACCACTGGGAGCTGAGCGTTCGATTGTATCGGGCACGAACGTCAAGAATGGCCGGAGCACGGACGTCGCCATGCGAGCGCATCCAGCGGAGGCTGAAATTCGTGATGATCGAATTGGCGTAGCCGAGAATGATCAGGGCCGTGTTCGAATCCCGGCCATCGACCGTCAGTTGCACCGGAGCGGGGCGGTGAGTCAGGAGATCTCGGGTGAAGCGCCGGTCGATGGACAGGACGAGGTCCACTTTGCGTGAGTCGATCAGGGGGGTGATCCGACGCGCACTCTTGAGCACGGCGACCTGCTCGAAAATGCGGGAACCTAGGAACTGTGCGACGAGATCGCCCGAGGCCTGACTGTGATCCTGGTCATAGACCGCAATCGGCACGCGGCTGAGGTCGAAGGTCGCCGCGTAGCCGAACACGATGAGTTGCAGCAGCGGGGGAACGACGAGGACCATCCTGCTGCGCGGATCCTTCAGGACCGCCAGAAGCTCCTTGACGATGAGCGCGAATACGGCTCGCCACATACCCTTCAATCCAGGCGCTTGCGGGCGCCGAGCCGCGCCGCTCCGAGAAATATGAACGCCATGATCACGAGCGCGAGAGCGTTCGGGAGGATCACGGACCAGACGTCGCCGGCCAGGAACTCGCTTTGCAGGATGGCCACGAAATAGCGGGCCGCGACGATGTGCGTAATCAACTGGATCGGCCAGGGCATGCTGGCGATGTCGAATATGAAGCCCGACAGGATGAAGGCCGGCAGAAAGGTCACGATGACGGCGATTTGCCCGGCGACGAACTGGTTGCGAGCGACGCTGGAAATGAGGAGGCCCATTCCGAGGGCGGCCAGCAGGAACAGGGCCGAGGCGCCCGTCAGCACCAGGAGTGATCCTCGGAAGGGCACTCCGAACAGCGTGACGGCCAGCACCAGTGTCGCCAGCATGCCGCCCATACCGAGCACGAAATACGGCAGTAGTTTCGCGAGCAGGATTTCCCGAATCGTTGCCCGCGTCACCATCAGCGCCTCGAGCGTGCCACGCTCCCATTCTCGGGCGATGACCAGGGCGGTCAGCAGCGCGCCGGTCAGCGTCATCACGATGGCGATGAGACCGGGGACGAGGTAGTCCCGACTGCTCACGGCGGGATTGAAACGCACGCGCGGCTGCACCTCGACGGGAAGCCCGATGGAGCGGCCCTGCGAGCGACTGCGCGCCGCAAGCCAAGTGGCCCAGGTCTGCCGCAGGTAGCCTTCGATGAGACGTGCGGTATTCGCATCGACGCCGTTGACGATGACCCCGATCGGCGCATCGCCGCGGGAAGTGAGCTCGCGGGCGAAGTTCGCGCGCATCCAGATGATGCCGCTCACCTTGCGCGCATCGAAGGCCCGGTTGGCGGCCTGAATCGTGTTGAAGGACTCGGTGGTGAAGTACGGCGTGCCGCCGAGCTGGGATACGAAGCTCTGGGTGGTGGCGTCCGGCTGTTCGACGACCACCGCGAGCGGGACGTGGTGCGGATCAAGCGTGACGCCGTAGCCAAAGATCACGAGCAGCATGGCCGGCAGTAGAAACGCGATCGCGAGCGCAGAAGGATCCCGCAAGATCTGCAGGGCTTCCTTGCGCAGCAATCCACCGAGGCGCTCGACGGACTCGCTCATGCGGCTTTCGGCTCCGAGGCCGCCTCCAGCAGCGCAATGAAGGCATCTTCCATGGTCGGCTGCGGAAGTTGCGCCGTGCGGGCGTGCGTCTTGAGAGTCTCCGGGTCGCCCGCGGCGAGCACCCGGCCTTGCGCGAGGACCGCGAGCCGGTCGCAGTACTCGGCCTCCTCCATGAAGTGCGTGGTTACGAGTATCGTGACGCCCGATTCGGCAAGGGCGTTGATCCGCCGCCAGAAATCGCGTCGTGCGAGCGGATCCACACCCGAAGTCGGCTCATCGAGAAAGAGGATGTCGGGCTCGTGCATCAACGCACAGGCGAGCGCGAGGCGCTGCTTATAGCCGAGTGGCAGATCGCGGCTGACCACATCGGCGTACGGACCGAGCACGAATTCCTCGAGCGCCCACGCGATGCGGGTTCGACGATGTGCATTGCGCAGCCGGTAGGCACTCGAGAAGAAGCGCAGGTTCTCGGCGACGGACAGATCGCCGTACAGCGAGAACTTCTGCGCCATGTATCCAATGCGACCACGTGCGGAAGCGGCCGCGCGGCGCAGGTCATACCCGGCCACCCGCAGCGTGCCGTCCGAGGCGGGGAGCAGGCCACAGAGCATGCGGAAGGTCGTCGATTTGCCCGCGCCATTGGCGCCCAGCAATCCGAAAATCTCGCCGCGGCTCACTTCGAATGAGATGGCGTCGACGGCGGTGAAGTCTCCGAACCGACGGGTCAGGTGATCGGCGAGAATGACCGGTCCATCGCTCACGGACCTCGCTCGTTGCACAGGCGTGTGAGTGCCGTTGGGTCCGTCTTCCTCCGGAGTCGCGTGGCGTGCGGCCGGTGCCGGCGGCGCCGAAGGCCCAGGAATTTCCTTCAGCTGCGCGATGAAGCTGTCTTCGAAGCGCGGCGGCGCCGCCATAATGCTGAGTCGGCCGCCTCCCGGCGCCGGGGTGTCAGGGGGGGCGGCGGCGCCAGGCTCGGTGACGATGCGCACGAATGCGCCCTGGATGGTGGCGTCCAGCACTCCTGGCGCGTGCGCCAGTTGCTCCTGAAGCTGTCGTTTGCTGATGTCCGTGGCCAACACGTGAAAACTGTGCCCGCGGCTTCTCGCGGCGAAGCTTGCCGGGTCGGTGGCCGCAACGAGTTGACCCTCATGCAGGACCAGCACCCTCTGGCAGCGCTCCGCCTCATCGAGGTAGGACGTGCTGAGCATCACCGTCAGCCGTTCCGTGTGCACCAGATGCGCGATGATCGCCCAGAGTTCGCGCCGTGAGACGGGATCGACCCCGACGGTGGGCTCATCGAGCAGCAGCAGTTCGGGGATGCGCACCAACGTGCAGGCGAGGCCCAGCTTCTGCTTCATTCCGCCGGAGAGTCGCCCGGCGAGCCGTCCCAGGAACGGCCCGAGGCCGGTCATGTGCAGCAGCTCGCTCCCTCGCGACTCGCGTTCTGAGGGTGCGACGTTCTGCACGTTTGCGTAGAGAGCCAGATTCTCGCGGACAGTGAGGTCCTCATACAGCCCGAATCGCTGCGGCATGTACCCGATGTGCGTCCGCGCTTCATCCGGATCTCGGGCCACGTCGATTCCGAGGACCTCGATGCGGCCGCTCTGCACTTTCAACAGCCCGGCCACAAGACGCATGAGCGTCGTTTTCCCTGCGCCATCCGGACCGATCAGGCCGGTAATCGTTCCGCGCTCCGCATGAGCCGTCAGGTCTTTCAGCGCGGAGGTGGTTCGGCCCGCGCTCACGAACGCGTGTGAGACCGTCTCGAGCCGTAGTGCGGCTGGCGATTCACCCGCCTCGGCCATGGTCGTCTCCGCATGAGGGTGTCGCGGCGCGGGCCCCGCTTTCAGACGTTCGAGCCTGACGTGCAAGGTCGATTTTCACGGTCGCGGGCATTCCGAGACGCAATTCGCCGCGCGCATCGCAGGCATAGATGCGAACCTGATAGACCAGTTGGGTGCGCAGTGCAGGGGTCTCGACGGTTTTTGGCGTAAATTCCGCTGCCGGAGAGATATACCCGACCCAACCACGGTAGCGTTGGCCTGGGAAGCTGTCCGTCGTGATTACCGCGTGCATGCCCGGCGCGATCTTGCCGAGATCCGGTTCCGGCACATAGGCCCGGACCCACAGGGGTGAGGTCAGTGCTAGGGTGTAGACGGGGGTGCTCGGGGACGCCATGTCGCCGGGCTCGAGGATGCGATCCTCGATGATCCCATCGGCCGGAGCGTACAGATTGGTGTCGGTCAGTTCGCGTGCAGCGAGCGCCTGTGCGGCGACGGCGGCGTGGTAGGCGCTACGTGCCGCGAGAATGTCTTCCTGCCGCGGTCCCACGACAGCCAGCCGATACGCCTCCAGAGCGGCTCGATAATTTCCGCGCGCCGCGTGCAGAGCGGCCCGTGCATCATCGCGATCCTGGACCGATGCGATGCCCTGCGGTACGAGTTTGAGCGTGCGCGCGTAATTGATCTTCGCGTTGCGATAAATCGCCTGCAGGCTGTCCATGGTCGCCCGGGCTTTCGCAATCTCCTGCGGCCGCGAGCCGTGTTTCAGTCTGAGCAACACGGCCTCGAGGTTCGCGGCTCTGTGCTGCGCTTCGGCGAGCCGGGCGACGTAGCGCGCCGCATCGATTCGAGCAATGAGTTCCCCCTTGCGGACCGAGGAGCCCTCGGTGACGAGCATCTGGGAGACCGGCCCGTAGTCGTTGAATGCCGGATGCACTTCCCAGATGTCTACGTTGCCATAGAGCATCAGGGTGTTCAGAGCGGGCCCGGGGCGCAGCCACCAGTAGGTCAGGCCGCCCATCAAGCCCAGAAGCACGACTGCCGCGATGATGATCAGGCGACGTTTGGTCATGGGTGTCCGACTCCTTCGGGGCGATCCCCGTATCCGGAACGCGCCGTACATCGGCCTGGACACATGCCCGGGCTGTGCCACCAGCCGCCGCCGAGCGCGACGAGCAGCTGCGCGCTGTCGGCATAACGTTGTGCGGTTGCGCGGGCGTACCCGAGCCGAGCCTGCTGGTATGCGCGCTCGGCATCCAGAAGCTCGAGCACGTTGCTGCGTCCGGCTCCGTAGCTCACTCGCTGCAGTTCAACGGAGGTTCTGGCGGTATCGAGCGCCTGACGTTCGGCAGCGACCCGGTCGGCGTCATTGCCGAGCGCACGCAACGTATCGGTGACCTGTCCAAATGCCGCGAGCACCGTCTGGCGGTAGAGCGCGAGAGAGGCTTTGAGCGCTTCAATCGACGCTCGTCGCTCGGCCCGCAGCGTGCCGCCATGAAAGACCGGTGCGGTCAGTCCGCCGAGGACCGCCCAAACACCGCTCGAGCTGCTGAAGAGCGCCTCGGGGCGCAATGCGGCAGTGGCCAGTGAGGCCGACAGCTCAAGGCTGGGGTACAGGCGCGCCGTCGCGATGCCGACTTCGGCGCTGCGCAGGTGAACCTGCTGTTCGGCCGCCAGGATGTCCGGCCGCTGGCGGACGAGGGCGGAGGGAAGACTGAGCGGCAGCGCGCCCGGGAGATGAAAGTCCGCCATCCGGAACGTCGGTGCTCGCCACTGGCCCGGCGACTTGCCGACAAGCACGGCCAGTGCGTCCTCGGATACCGCTATTTGCTGGCGCAGTGACGGCAGCAGCGCGCGGTCGTTGGCGAGCTGGGTCTGTGCGGCGAGCACGGCCGTTCGCGGCGCGCGGCCAACGGCGAACTTGCGCCGCACGAGCAAAACATCCCGCTCGTCGTCGGAGACGATCCGCGTGAGCGCATCGATCTCCAGGTGAACTCTCGCCAGGTTCAGCGCTGCATCGACGGCGTTGCCGGTGATCGCCAGGTACGCCGCGGCCAGCTGGTCTCGCTCGAGGTCCGCTCCCGCTCGTCGCGCTTCGACGCCGCGCCGCTCGAGTCCGAAGACATCGGGTGAGTAGCTGACCGTCGGACCGAGTGAGTACAGATTGAAGGTGGGCAGTCCGTGCGCGCCGGGCAGAATCCCCAGCAGCCCGAGGGCGAACGCCGGTCCCTTCTGGCGTTGCGCGCTCGCGCCGATGTCCAACCGGGGAAAATAGGCGCCGCGCGCGGCCAGCACTCTCTGCTGAGCCTGCGCAAGTGTCGCGCGCGCCGCCTCGAGCGTCGGATTGTCGGCGAGCGCCTCGCGCACGACGTGGTTCAGCGCCGGAGAATGAAACAGCCCCCACCACTCAGCCGGAATCGTACGGCCCATGACCAGACGCTGTGGCGGTTCGCCCTGTCCGGGCACGAGGTCGGGCGCCCGCTGCGCACTGAGGAAGGCGGTCCCGGCCGGAGCGGGCGGGCGCTCGAAGCGGGGGCCGACGGCGCACCCGGACAGCGCCAACGCGCACGCCAGGACCACCGCGGATGTGCCGGTGGCGATCCTCAGATGCCGTTGCGTCGCGGGTTCTCTCGACGGCCCTCGAACACTGTGCAGGATATTTGGCATGGCTCCACGTCGCGAGACGCATGGCGCAATGCCAAGATCGCCTTAGCTCGCCACCTGAAAATGATCCCGCCCGCCTGCAGTCGACGAAATACGTAGAGCTCACTGCGCGTTTCGCGAACCGATAGCCGTGATCGGGATTGCCCCGCGGGCGCCTCCCGGCAGCACTGGAATTGAGGGTGGGGTCTGCGTGGAGCATCGGCGTGGATGCGCGCATTGCGGCTCGGCTGCCGGGGCTTTCGATCCTCGGCAGCGACACTCAGCGCAACAGCAGGCGATGACGCCTGTGATCTCGAGGCGGGTGCGAGGTGCACACTGTTCCGGGGGCACGAGAACCGTTGCAAGGGGCGGTCGTTGCGGGTTGCGCGCACCCGGCCGGCCGCAAGGGATCCTTTCAGGCTCGAGCCTGACTCCCGAACCACGGCTTTGCTGCCGTGTGCGTTGACGCGGCAGGTGCCGATCCCGTATTCGAGGCAGAGCCCGCCCTCATCAGGGGGTCTGTGGCGCAAGAAGAACGGGCGCTTGATCCTGCGGCATGCTCGAGAGCTCCCGCGCCGTCAATCGGGCGTAGATCTCGATGAGCGTGCCATCAGGGTCTTCGAGCCACAGTTCATGCAATGGTGTGCCGTTCCAGGTGGTTCGCGGAGGCTTGACCACCGACGCACCGAAGTGGCGAGCGCGATGGTACGCGTCGATAACGGCCGCCTTGTCGGGGACCTCGATACCGAGGTGATAGAGCGTGTCGTGATGCAGAGTCTTGGCGTCTGAGACGAGCAAGACGAAGTTCAGATGAAGATCCTCGCGGATGAACGTGGCGTACCGACTCGTCCACGCCTTGGGCCATGTCGCGAGCAGCCACGCATAGAATCGCGCGCTCCGAGGCAGATCTGCGATGCGGATACTGGCGTGAAACTCCCCGGCTTGCGGCCCGGCGGGCAGCTCGAGCAGCGCCGCCAGGATGTTCATGCGCGCTCGGATCTCGTCCCGGGCGGTCCGGAACCGCTCGCGCATGACCTCGGCGGAGAGGGTGGGGTCCGAGGAGGCGGGATCGGGGATCGGCCAGTGCAGCCGGCGCGTTCCGCCGGGCAGCACCGGACAGACTTCATCCGCACAGAGGGTGACGACCAGATCCAGCTGCGCGGTGTCGATCTCGTCCACGGACTTCGACCGGTGGTCCGAGATGTCGATGCCCAATTCCTGCAGGGCTTCGATGGCATACGGGTTGACCCGGGTGGGCTGCGAGCCGGCGCTCAGCACGTGCACCTGATCACCGAGAATAGCGCGGGCAAGACCCTCGGCCATCTGGCTGCGCGCGGAGTTCGCGACACAGAGAAAGAGAATCCGCCGGGTCATGCTCGGCCTCGGCCGTCCGGACCGCGCTCCCCCGGTGTGGCGCATAACGGCGTGCCGGACCGCTCATACCAGCCTTTGGTGCGATTGACGATCGATACGACCGAGAGCATCACGGGCACCTCGACGAGCACGCCGACGACCGTGGCGAGTGCGGCCCCGGAACCAATGCCGAAGACGCTGATCGCCGTGGCGACCGCGAGCTCGAAGAAATTGCTCGCGCCGATCAGCGCCGAGGGCGCCGCGACACAATGCTGCTCGCCCAGGGCTCGGTTGAGGAGGTAGGCGAGTCCGGCGTTGAAATAGACCTGGATCAGGATGGGAACGGCCAGCAGGACGATCACCAGCGGTTGAGCGACGATCTGTGTGCCCTGGAACGCGAAGAGCACGACGAGGGTCGCCAGCAACGCCACCAGGGTGACCGGCTGCAGGATCGCGAGCAGACGGCGCAGCGCCGGTTCGCCGCCATGGGCGAGCAGTGCGCGTCGGACGGCTTGCGCGATGACGACCGGGATGACGATGTAGAGGGCCACCGACAGCAGCAGCGTCTGCCAGGGGACGGTGATGGCGGCGAGGCCGAGCAGCAGCGCGACGATGGGCGCGAAGGTGAAAATCATCAACACGTCGTTCAGCGCGACCTGTGAGAGCGTGAAGTGCGGTTCACCCTTGGACAGCTGGCTCCACACGAACACCATCGCCGTACACGGTGCGGCGGAGAGAATGACGAGCCCGGCAATATACGAGTCGATCTGTCCTGCCGGCAGCAGGGCGCGAAACAGGTGGCCGATGAATAGCCATCCCAGCAGCGCCATCGAGAACGGCTTGATCGCCCAATTGACGAACAGCGTCACCCCGATCCCGCGCCAGTGCTCCTTGACGCGATGCAGCTCGCCGAAGTCGATCTTGACGAGCATCGGCACGATCATGAGCCAGATGAGGGCCGCCACCGGGAGATTGACCTGGGCGATCTCGGCCGAGGCGATGAGGTGAAACAGGCCGGGCAAGAGCTTGCCGAGGACGATGCCAACGACAATGCACAGCGCGACCCAGAGCGTCAGATACCGTTCGAATCGAGACAATTGCGTTCTCCTACTTCCCGCAGCAACCCTGACGCGCCGTCGCCGCAAGCTCCGGGCGCGCACTGGGGGCGCAGCACGCCGACTGGGGTCCGGCTTCCATGGCCGATCGGACCGTATCGTGCCCGTACGTCGTGCTCTCGCCGGTGGTCAGAAAGGTCTCCCAGAGAATGCCCTGGGGATCTGCGATCCAGCTCTTCTCGCTCTGGGCATAGCAGCACGTGGTCTTGCCCTCCTCGAGGACGGGTCGTTCGGCCTGCTTCAGGCGGGCGGACACCTCGTCCAGTTCCGCATGATTTTCGACCTGGATGCCCAGATGCTCGAGGCCCGGAGCGGCTCCGCGCTGGCAGATCGCGAAGTTGACCCGCGGATCCTGCAGCATCCATTTGGCGTAGTCCGCTTTGAGCACGGTGGGTTCGGCCGCGAACAGGGCCGAATAGAAGCGAACGGATGCCGCCAGATCTTCGACGGCGACGTGGACATGCAGTCGTTTCATGGGGAGCTCCTCGTCGAATGCGCCATCCGCCGCACCGTGCGGCGAGCGCTCAGGGAGTTCAACGCGCGCACCTCGCGCGGCGCTGAAGCGCCTGGCGACGATGCGGCCTCTGAATCAATTCCATGATTTCAAGTGTATCGAAGTTTGTGCGCCATGCAAGTCCACCCGTGTGGCGGCAATTCCCGGAGGCCTTCGGCCGGCGGCCGGATGCCTCGGTGAGCACTACTTATTGCCGATCTCACGCCGGTGAGCCATACCGCCGACCGTGTTCTGGATGCGCGACAAGTCACCGGGGCGAGCGCCGAAATCCGCAACCCGCGCATCGAGGTGCCGATCTGCCTCGGCATGGCGGGCCTTCGGCCTATGGCTCTGCACCGCGCCGCTGCTCGTCGCATGCGCAGCGCTCTCGCGTCGTCCCGCGCCACCTGCGCACGCTTTGAGCGTTCACCCCGCCGGGTTTCCGGCCGGCATCCGATGGTCCGGAGAAATGACGGAGCAGGACTTTCGGCGCTGGACGGTATCGCACCTCGCCCGGCTCGAATACTCGCCCGACAGAGCGCCCGTCAACGTCCTGGTGCTGTCCGGCGGAGGCGGGGCCGGTGCGTTCGGGGCCGGTGTGCTTTCCG
>JAKBCE010000080.1 GCA_021808195.1 Pseudomonadota bacterium | reverse complement strand
TACAAGTGCCTGACAAATCTTGAGAATTCTAGCTCGCCCGGTCGCCTGAACGGAACCGGGCAATGGTAGTCTCACCGTCCATGGAACCCCACGACGGTGGCCAGCCCGATCTGGCATCCGCTGCCCCCCAACTCGCCGCGGTCCGCCGGCACCGGCGCATCGCCTGGTTGGGGCTCGGCGCATTCATCCTGCTCCTCGCCTTTGCGATCTACCGCGGGCATCTCGACCAGCAGCGCAAGCGTTTTGCCGCCGCTGGCCCGATGCCGGTGGCGGTGGCGCGCGTCGCCACGCGCGACGTGCCGGTGATCATCGAGGCGCTCGGCACCGTCACCCCGCTCGCCACCGTGAACGTGCGTCCGCAGGTGAGCGGGCCGCTGGTGAAGCTCGCCTTCCGCGAGGGCCAGATGGTGCACGCCGGGGCGCTGCTCGCGGAAATCGATCCGCGTCCCTACCAGGCGTCACTCGATCAGGCGCTCGGCCAGCTGCAGACCGCCCAGGCGGCCCTCGCCACCGCGCGCATCGATCTGGCGCGCTACAAGCGTCTGCTCGCCCAGGACTCGATCGCCACCCAGACCTACGAGGACCAGCTCGGCACCGTGCGCCAGGATGCCGCCATGGTCGATGCCGATCAGGCCGCCGTCGAGACCGCCCGGCTCAACCTCTCCTACTGCCGCATCAGCACGCCGGTGAGCGGGCTCGTCGGGCTGCGCCAGGTGGACCTCGGCAATCTCGTGCAGGCCGAGCAGACCACCCCGATCGTCACGGTGACCGAGATGCAGCCGATGTCGGTGCTGTTCACGGTGCCCGAGAACGAGCTCGCCGAGGTGTTTCGCGAGGCGCACGCCGGCCGCACGCTCACCGTCGTCGCCTACAGCCGCGACATGCGCCACCAGATCGCCACCGGCCGGCTCGATAGCATCGACAACCAGATCAACACCACCACCGGCACGCTGCAGATGCGTGCGCTGTTCGGCAACAAGTCTCTCGAGCTCTTTCCGAACGAGTTCGTCAACGTGAAGCTCGTGCTGCGCATCCTGAAGAACCAACTGGTCGTGCCGGGCGCGGCGGTGCAGAACGGCCCGGCGAGCAACTTCGTGTACGTGCTCGAGCCCAATGACACGGTGCGTCTGCGCACCGTGCAGACCGGGCCGAGCGACGGGGCGTACATCGCGATCCTGAAGGGCCTGAAGCTCGGGGAGACCGTCGTCACCGATGGCGCCGATCAGCTGCGCGACGGCGCGCACGTGCGCATCCCCGGTGAGCGCGCCGCGGCCGGCGGGCGCAAGGCGGGCTGGCATCGGCGCGGCGGCAAGCCGGGCGGGTCGCACGCATGAACCCGTCCCGGCCTTACATCCTGAGGCCGGTCGCCACCTCACTGCTGATGGTCGCGATCGTCATTCTCGGGGCGATCGGCTATCTGCTGCTGCCGGTCTCGACGCTGCCCGAGGTTGACTACCCGACCATCGTGGTGTCGACCTTCCTGCCCGGGGCGAGCCCGGATGTGATGAGCGCCACGGTGACCGCGCCGCTCGAGCGGCAGTTCGGGCAGATGTCGGGACTCGACCAGATGTCCTCCAAGACCTCCGCCGGGGCCTCGCAGATCACGCTGCAGTTCGATCTGAACCTGAACCTGGATGTGGCCGAGGCCGAGGTGCAGGCCGCCATCAACGCCGCGCAGAGCCTGTTGCCGCCGAGCCTGCCGGCCCCGCCGATCTACGCCAAGGTCAACCCGGCCGATGCGCCCATCTTGACGCTGGCGCTGACCTCGCGCGCACTGCCCATCACCGCGGTGCAGAACCTGGCCGACACCCGCATCGCCGAGCGCATCTCGCAGGTCTCGGGCGTGGGCCTGGTGAGCTTGAATGGGGCGCCGAAGCAGGCGGTGCGCATCGAGGCGAACCTCAATCAGCTCGCCGCCTACGGGCTGAACCTCGATGACCTGCGCACCACCATCGCGAACGCCAATTCGGACGCGCCGAAGGGCAACTTCGATGGCGCCGCGCACGCCTACACCATCGACGCGAACGACCAGATCAAGAGCGCCGCCGAGTACGCCGACATCGTGGTCGCCTACCGCAACGGCGCCCCGGTGTACCTGAAGAACGTGGCGCGCGTGCTGATGGGCTCGGAGAACAACCAGCTCGCCAGCTGGATGAACGCCACCCCGGCGGTGCTGATCAACATCCAGCGCCAGCCGGGCGCGAACGTCATCCAGACGGTGAACAACATCCGCGAGCTGCTGCCGAAGCTGCGCGCCTCGCTGCCGGCAAACGTCACTTTGCGCGTGGTCACCGATCGCACCGAGACCATCCGCGCCTCGGTGCGGGACGTGGAGTTCGAGCTCACCCTCGCCGTGGCGCTCGTGGTGCTGGTGATGTTCCTGTTCCTGCGCAGCATCCCGGCCACCCTCATCCCGAGCCTCTCGGTGCCGGTCTCGCTGATCGGTACGTTCGCGCTGATGTATCTCGCCGGATTCAGTCTCGACAACCTCTCGCTGATGGCCCTCACCATCGCCTCGGGATTCGTGGTCGATGATGCCATCGTGATGATCGAGAACATCTCCCGGCACATCGAGCAGGGCAAGGGGCCGCTCGCCGCGGCGCTCGATGGGGCGGGGGAGATCGCCTTCACCATCGTCTCGCTCACCATCTCGCTGATCGCGGTGCTGATCCCGCTGCTGTTCATGCGCGAGGTGGTCGGCCGGCTGTTCCGCGAGTTCGCCATCACGCTCGCGATCTCGATCCTGATCTCCGCGGCGGTCTCCCTCACCCTGGTGCCGATGCTGTGCGCGAAGCTGCTGCGTCCGCACGCCGACACCCTCGCCCGGCAGGGCCGCTGGGCGCACCGCGCGGAGGCCTGGTTCAATGCGCTCATCGAGCGCTACGGGCGCGGACTCACCTGGGCGCTCGAGCGCCAGCGCCTGGTGCTGTGGGTCGCCGCCGGCACGCTGGTGCTGACGGTGGCGCTCTACATCGTGATCCCCAAGGGCTTCTTCCCGCTGCAGGACACGGGTCTGTTGCAGGCCACCACCACCGCGCCGCCGTCGATCTCGTTCAAGGCCATGGCCGCGCGCCAGCAGGCGCTCGCGGCGGTGCTGCGCCGCAACCCCAACGTGGTGAGTCTCACCTCCTACATCGGGGTGGGCAGCAACAACCTGACCGTCAACAGCGGGCAGATGCTGATCAACCTCAAGCCCAAGGAGGCGCGCGCCGCCAGCATCACCACAGTCATGAATCAGCTGCGCGCCGCGGCGCGCGCCGTGCCCGGCATCGAGCTGTCGCTGCAGCCGGTGCAGGACCTGACCATCAGCTCGATCAGCGGCCGGGCCCGCTATCAGTTCATCCTCGGCGCGGCGCGCCGCGCCATCCTCGACCCGTGGGTCGGCAAGCTGCTCGCGGCGTTGCGCCGCTCACCGCAGCTGGCGCACGTGTCGAGCAGTTATGACGAAGACGGTCGCACGGTGCAGATCGACGTCGATCACGCCACCGCGGCGCGCTTCGGCATCACCGATGCAACCATCGACAATGCCCTCTACGATGCGTTCGGGCAGCGCATCATCTCGACGATCTACACCCAGTCGAACGACTACCGGGTGATCCTCACCGCCGACCCGGCGCTCGCCGAGACGGTGCAGGCGCTCAACACGTTCTACATTCCCTCGGCGGGCGGCGGGCAGGTGCCGCTTGGCTCCATCGCCCACATCAGCGTGCGGAATGCGCCCCTGATGCTCGATCACCTCGGCCAGTTCCCGGCGGCCCTGTTCTCCTTCGATACCGCCCCGGGGGCCTCGCTCGGCGCGGCGGTGAGCGCGATCCGTGCCACCGAGCGGCAGGTCGGGCTGCCGGTGAGCATCAGCACCACCTTCCAGGGCGAGGCGCTCGCGTTCGAGTCGAGCCTCACCAGCGAGGTGCTGCTGCTGCTGGCGGCGATCGCCACGGTGTACATCGTGCTCGGGGTGCTCTACGAGAGCTACATCCATCCGCTCACCATTCTCTCGACGCTGCCCTCGGCGGGCATCGGCGCGCTGCTCGCACTGATGGTGGCCGGGGAGAGTCTGGACATCATCTCCATCATCGGCATCGTGCTGCTGATCGGCATCGTGAAGAAGAACGCGATCATGATGATCGACTTTGCGCTCAATGCCGAGCGCACCGAGGGCAAGAGTCCGCACGAGGCGATCTACGAGGCGGCGCTGCTGCGCTTTCGGCCCATCCTCATGACCACAGTGGCGGCGCTGTTCGCCGCGCTGCCGCTGATCCTCGGGACCGGAACGGGCTCGGAGCTGCGCCGTCCGCTCGGTCTGTCGATCGCCGGCGGGCTGCTGCTGAGTCAGCTGTTGACGCTGTTCACGACGCCCGTGGTGTATCTGTTCTTCGACCGGCTGGCGCGCCGGGCGAAGGCGTGGGCGGGCGTGCCGGTGCGCCCCTCGGGTCCGCTGCCGATCGACTCGCCGTGAACCTCTCACGCCTGTTCATCACCCGTCCGGTGGCGACCACGCTGCTGTCCTGCGGGCTCGCGCTCGCCGGCCTTGTGGCGTATTTCCTGCTGCCGGTCGCGCCGATGCCGCAGGTCGACTTTCCGGCCATCGTCGTGTACGCGAACCTGCCGGGGGCGAGCCCCGAGACGGTTGCCACCAGCCTCACCACGCCGCTCGAGCGGCGCCTGAGCTCGATCGCCGGCATCGACCAGATGACCTCGCAGAGCACCGAGGGGCGCTCGCAGATCGTGCTCATCTTCAGCCTCAGCCGCGACATCCACGGCGCCGAGAGCGACGTCGAGGCGGCCATCCAGGCGGCCCGCCAGGACATGCCGGCTGCGCTGCGCTCCAACCCCGGCTACTGGGCCTACAACCCCTCCGAGGCGCCGATCCTGATTCTGGCGCTGACCTCCAGGACCCGACCCATCGGCCAGGTCTACGATGCCGCCTCGACCATCATTCAACAGAAGATCCTGCAGGTTCCCGGGGTCGGCAACATCGACATCGGGGGCAGCTCGCTGCCGGCGATCCGCATCGACCTGAACCCGCGTCAGCTGTTCCAGTACGGCATCGGACTCGAGGACGTGCGCGCGGCGATCGCGGCGAGCAACGCCAACAGCCCCAAGGGCGCGCTGAGTTTCAATGCGCGGCGTTACCAGATCTACGTCAACGACACCTCAAGTGAGGTCGGGCAGTACCGCCGGCTGATCATCGCGTACCGCAACGGGGCGCCGGTGCGCCTCGGGGACGTGGCCACCATCACCAACGGGGTGGAGAACGTGCGCACGCTCGGGCTGCTCGACGGCGAGCGCGCCGTGCTCATGATCATCCGCAAGCAGCCCGATGCGAACGTGATCCAGACGGTCGACCGCATCAAGGCGCTGTTGCCGGAGATTCGGGCCTCGATCCCGAGCGGCATTCATCTGGTGGTCACGCACGATCGGACCGGTTCGATCCGCACCTCGCTGCATGATGTGGAGATCACGCTGCTGCTGGCCGTGCTGCTGGTGGTGAGCGTGGTGCTGGTGATGCTGCGCAACCCGCGCGCCGCGCTCGTGCCGGCGGTGGTGGTGCCGCTGGCACTGATCGGCACGCTCGCGGTGATCTATCTGCTCGGCTTCAGTCTGAACAACTTCTCCATGATGGCGCTCACCGTCTCGACCGGGTTCGTGGTCGATGATGCCATCGTGGTGATCGAGAACATCACCCGGCATATCGAGGCCGGCGAGCCGCGCCTGCGGGCCGCCCTCGTGGGGGCGAGCGAGGTGGGCTTCACGGTGCTCGCCATGAGCCTCGCGCTGATCGCGGTGTTCACGCCCATCATTCTGATGGGCGGGCTCGTTGGACGGATCTTCCGCCAGTTCGCCCTGACGCTCGCGGTCACGGTGGCGCTCTCCCTCATCATCTCCCTCACCACCACGCCGATGCTCTGCGGACGGCTGCTGCGGCCGCACCCGAAGCAAGGCCGCCTGTTCCGCGCGGTCGAGCGTGCGTTCAACCATACGCGCGAGTTCTACGATCACACCCTGACGCTCGCTCTGCGCCATCCGCGCGCCGTGATGCTGACCCTGCTCGCCGTGGTGGGGCTCAACTTCTATCTGTTTGCGATCGTGCCGAAGAGCTTCTTCCCGCAGCAAAGCTCGGGCAACCTCAGCGGCTTTCTGGTCGCCGGGCAGAGCAGCTCCTTCCAGGCCATGCAGCAGAAACTGCGCTACGTGGTCAACGTGATCAAGAGCGATCCGAACGTCGAGCACGTGGTCGGCTTCACCGGCGGGGGCTTCTTCGGCGGCAGCAATACCGCGCACATGTTCATCACGCTGAAGCCGCTCGATGAGCGTCGGCTGACCGACGTGCAGGTCATCGCCGAGCTGCGCCGCAAGCTCATCGGGTTCACCGGCGCGCGGCTGTACCTGCAGACCGCGAGCGACATCCACTCCGGCGGGCGACAGAGTTACGCCGAGTACCAGTACACGCTGCTCTCGGACAACCTGCACGTGCTCGATACCTGGGCGCCACGCATCGAGAAGGCGCTGAAGAGCTCCCCGCTGCTGCGCGATGTGAATTCCGACCAGCAGGCCGGTGGCCTCGATGTGCAGTTGCAGATCAACCGCGCGCTCGCCGCGCGCTACGGCCTGAATCTCTCGCAGATCGACAACACCCTGTATGACGCCTTCGGGCAGCGCCTGGTCTCGACGATCTACCAGGACATGAACCAGTATCACGTGGTGATGGAGGTCGACCCCAAGTTCTGGAACAGTCCCTCGACACTGAAGGACCTGTACGTGAGCACCTCGGGTGGGGCGCTCTCGGGCACCGAGGCGACCATGGGCGCGGCCAACAACTTCCAGTTTGCCGGGGTGACCCGCAGCAACGCCGCGCAAAACTACGCGCTCAACCAGATCGCCACCAGTACCGGCGGGGTGTCGACCGGCAGCGCACTGTCCACCGCGGCCGAGACCATGGTGCCGCTCGCCAACTTCGCCCGCTACGGCCCCGGGCTGACGCCGCTCTCGGTCAATCACCAGGGTCCGTTCGTCGCCACCACGTTCTCGTTCAACCTGCCGGTGGGCGAGCCGCTCGGGGTGGCCACCGCGGCGATCGAGCGCACCCTGCGCGATCTTGACGTGCCGGTGGCGGTGCACGGGGAGTTCGCGGGCAACGCGCGCGTGTTCCGCCAGACCGTCGAGGAGGAGCCGCTGCTCATCCTGGCCGCGCTCGCCGCGGTGTACATCGTGCTCGGCATGCTCTATGAGAGCCTGGCGCAGCCGATCACCATTCTCTCCACGCTGCCCTCGAGCGGCGTCGGGGCGGTGCTCGCGCTGCTGCTGTTCGGTGAGCCGTTCAGCCTGATCGCCCTCATTGGCGTGATTCTGCTGATCGGGGTGGTATTGAAGAACGCCATCATGATGGTCGACGTGGCGCTCGTGGCGCAGCGCGAGGCAAAGGTCGACGCCGCGCGCGCCATCCACGAAGCCTGCCTGCTGCGCTTCCGGCCCATCATGATGACGACCATCGCCGCGATGCTCGGGGCGCTGCCGCTGGCGCTGATGAGCGGGCAGGGCTCGGAGATGCGTCGCCCGCTCGGCATCGCGGTGGTCGGCGGGCTCGCCATCAGCCAGATCCTGACCCTCTACACCACCCCCATTGTGTACGTGTATCTCGACCGGTTCCGCCGCTGGTTCGTGCGGACCTTTACCCGGCGCGGCGCTCTGGCCCTCGCCGCAGGGAGACCCATCCTATGATCCGTCGCATCTCGCCGCTGCTGGCCCTCGGTCTGTGCGCGGGGCTCGTCGGCTGCGCGATCGGCCCGAACTATCGCCGGCCTGCCGCCCCGAGCGCACCGGTGTTCAAGGCCGAGCGCGGCTGGCAGCCGGCGCAGCCGGCGCGCATCGTGCCGAGCGCCTGGTGGAGCGTATATCACGACCCGGTGCTCGCCCGGCTCGAGCGCCAGGTCGAGGTGTCGAACCAGAACCTCAAGGCCGCGGTGGCGGCCTACTACGTCGCGCACGAGGCGGCTGCGGTCACCCGCGGCACGCTGTTTCCGTCGATCGGACTCTCCGGCAGCCAGACCCGCAGCGGCGGCGGGGCGGCGACGCAGTTCACCTTCGGCGGCGCGCGCACGGCCAACCAGGCCGGCGCGAGCCTCGGCTGGGACCTCGATCTGTGGGGCAAGTTGCGCCGTGAACTGGAAAGCGCCAACGCCACGGCGCAGGCGAGCGCGGCCCAGGTGGCCGCCGCGCGCCTCTCGGCCCAGACCACTCTGGCCCAGGATTACTTCCAACTGCGTGCCGCCGAGCAGCAGTTGCGACTGCTGAAGACGCTGGTGGCCGATGATCGGGTCTCGCTGCGCATCGCCGAGAACCGGGTCAAAGCCGGCGTGACCACACTGGCGGACGTGTATGCGGCCCGCACCCAGCTCGAGAGTACTCAGGCCCAGGAGGACACGGCGCTCCTGAACCGCGCGACGCTCGAGCACGCCATTGCGGTGCTCATCGGGCGGGCGCCGGCCGAACTGACCCTCGCGCAGGGTCACCTGGCGGCCGAGGTCCCCGTGGTGCCCGCGGGCGTGCCTTCGCAGCTGCTGCTGCGCCGGCCGGACATCGCCGCCGCGGAGCGGACCGTGGCGAGCGCCAATGCCAACATCGGGGTGGCCGAGGCGGCCTGGTTTCCGAGCCTCACGCTCACCGGCTCGTACGCTTTTGACTCCTCGGCGCTCTCGGGCCTGATCAGCGCCAGCAACGCGGTCTGGTCGTACGGGCCGCAGCTCGCACTCAACCTGTTCAATGGCGGGGCGACGCTGGCGCAGACCCGCCAAGCGCGCGCCTCGTTCGATGAGGCCGTGGCCAACTACCGCCAGACGGTGCTCGGGGCGTTCCAGCAGGTCGAGAATGATCTGGCGAGCCTGCATTTCCTGCAGAACGAGTACGCCGAAGAGCTGCAGGCCGTGGCCGATGCCAAGCGCTCCGAGGCGCTGACGCTGAACCAGTACAAGGCAGGGGTCGCCGACTACGCCAGCGTGCTGACCGCGCAGACTGCGCGGCTCAACGCGGAAATCACCGCGGTCAACCTGCAGAGCCAGCGCCTGACGGCGAGCGCCGGGCTGATCGATGCGCTGGGCGGCGGCTGGCACAGCGCTTCGCTGCGAGGACCCAATGATGGAGTGGCCGAGTCGCTGCGCAGTACCGTGAAATCGCCGTAGCGCCAGGCGGCCCGATCGGGTGTCAGGTCTCGTCTGGACCGCAGCGCAACTGCGCGGTGCCGGTACGGGAGGGAGCGGAGTCGGACGGGATACCTCGTTCGGGCTCGCTCGCTAACGCCGGGCGGGGGGCGTCGCCAGCAGTTGCGCAGTCATGCTGTTTCTGATGCGCGAGACCTCCAGGAGTCCATCCCAGCCAATGTCCTGGGGAGTGTGGTAGAGCGCATGGAGCAACGCCCGATCCCAGCGGGTCAGTCCCGCGACGGGAGGCGCATGGGGTGCGAACAAGGCCAGGATGCTGGGCGCCGCGGGCAGTGACGTCAGCCGGATCTGCGCGAGTCCCAGCATCGAGACGTAGGCGGCCAGGGGTCCGATCTTAAGGCTCGCCACCTGCGACAGATCGATGACGACGATGACCTGCGAGAGCCCCTGTCGGCCATCGCCCGAGGTGATGCAGCCCTGAGTGGGCCCCAGGTTAACCCCGACGGACGGGGCATCGAGGCTCGCCGCCGGCCGGCGCTGCCCGTTCGCATCCTGCGGAACGACGTTGTACCAGACACGGACCGGCCGCTTGGAATGCAGGAAGCGCTCGATGCCGCCGAGCCCGTTGCACTCGTTGTACATCAGGGGATCTCGCGTCCACCACTTCTCGAGCAGCAGATGCGGATGTGGGGTCGCAACGATGTATAGGTTCGGCCTGCAGTGCTCACCCGCAATCGGTGCGCCGGCCGCGGATGCGATCTGCGTCACGCGTGCGAGGATGTACTCGCCGTCGGCGCGAGGCAATCCGGCGACCAGCGGGCACATCGGCTCGTTCCAACGCGGCAGCGAATCGTGCAGATAGGTGACGGTCACCGATGAGAGAAATCGGCTCGCGCGCCGATGCACTTGGCGTTTGATGCGTGAGGCCTCGATGAGTACCGTGTTCAGGCCGGAGCGGCCGCTTGCGTGCGGCACGATGCGCGGCGGCGGCGTTCCCGCTGGATGACTCGCCTGCGCACGCACCGGTACCGAAGCGGCGAGGATCGCAACCAGAGCGGCCGCGGAATACCAGATACCCCACCTCGATGGCAGGGGCTGTGCC
This sequence comes from Pseudomonadota bacterium, assembly GCA_021808195.1. The sequence continues at coordinate 830 of JAKBCE010000080.1, read as the reverse complement.
GTTCGTCTTCGCTCGTCGCCGGATGCGCGAAGCATGGTCCCCGGGGTGCTCTCAGTGCCGAGCGGTGCGTTCGCTCTTCAACACCGATGATAGCAGCGATGCAGGAGCGGGCTTTACCCGCGGATTCCCCGCAAGGTTCTAGGCGTGGCCGAAGCGCATACGAGGTCCAAGACGGACTGCATAGCCGATCCGGACGGGGCCCTTGAGCGCGCTCAATCGGTGAGCGGAGGTGATGGTGCGCGCACCCGGAGCGTTAGACGGCGTAACGGTTGACACGGCAGTTTCCGACAGCACGCAGTCAATCGCCCCCAGCACAAAGGGCGTCGCGACATACAGGCCCAAGGACGCGAAGAACATCTGCCTTCCGGGGGGCAGAATGAGGGATGAGCTAAAGGGATAGGCACAAGGCGCGGGTCGACTCAGAGGATGCCCCAGAATGCCCGAGCGCCACACCAACACCGAGTTTCTCGGAGACTTGAGCGCCAGGAACACGGGTCAAATTATCCGCGTCGAGCGCTTTGTCGAGGCGGGCGCCCAGACTATCGGGGGCGTTCTCGAAACCACAGAGCCAAGGAGCGGCCACCCATGTGGGATTTACCGAGCCTGGTGGCCACACAACCGTCGCTCAGGGCTGGTCTGTGCGAAAGCGGGGTCTCCTGCACTGATACCGTAAACGTCCATCGTGCGTGATTGGATAACTCGCAAGGTTCATTAATGCAGGTCATTTGGCATGATGACCCTGGGGTGTAACAGTACATGGTAACGCATCGTATCTTTCACGTGTCGGCGGCAACAGCGGCGCATTTCTTTGTAGCTTGCGGCCAGCGCTG
>JAKBCE010000079.1 GCA_021808195.1 Pseudomonadota bacterium | reverse complement strand
CATACACCTCATCGCGGCGCACGAGCAGCAGCAGCACCGTGGAGGCGAGCAGCGGCACGACCGCCCAGAGCATCACCGTCGCGATCGGGATCTTCATCCACAGCGCCCCGAGCGCCAGCAGCGCCGAGAGCATCCCACCGCCGATGTCGAGCGCGTGGAGCGTGCCGAAGGCGCGCGAGCGTTCCTGCGGTGGCGTCGCGCTCACCAGCAGCGCCCGGCGCGGCGGGCTGCGGAAGTAACGCGCCCACCAGCCCAGCACGTACAGCAGAGCCGACAGGTCGAGCGAGTGGGCAAGCCCCGCAAGCGCCATCAGCGGAATCAGCACATTGCCCGCGACCGCCACCGCCTTGCGGTCGAAGCGGTCTCCGGCCAGTCCACCGAGATAGCCCACGAACGCGCCGCCGCCGAAGGCGATTGCGGTCACGACACCGTACGCATAGAGCGATGCGTGCAGCTGGAACACCAGGTACAGCGGAAAGAGCGCCGTAACGCCCTGGTAGCCGAGATCTGCGCTGAATGCGGAGAAGCACAACAGCCATGCGTCCCGGGGCAAGTGTCGAGTATTCACCGGGGTCATTCTCCTTCTACGCCGCTCGCGCGGCTCTCGGGACTACGGCTTGCGCGCCACTGCATCGATGAGCGCAGAAGTACCCCGATGGGCACTGCCTTCGCCGAGCACCGCATCGTGCTCGCGCAGCTCGAGCCACTGCGCCTCGGGCAGCAGCTCGCGCAGCAGATCAGGCGTATACAGATGATCGAGCTGCCCCGGACCACCTGTCCGGTACTGCAGCTGCTTCGGCGTGTAGCCTTGAATCAACAGCAGTCCGCCGGACTTCAGGGTCTGCCACATCCCCGCGAACAGCGCGCTGCGCAGCGCGGGCGCGGCAAACTGGATGAAGATCGCCGCGACCGTGTCGTACTTCGCTTCAGTCCACGTCCAGCTGTCGGCACCCGAGATGAGATGCTCGACCGCAACGCCCTGCTCGGCGGCCAGGGTCTGCGCCTTTTGCACCGCGACCGGGGATAGATCGAATGCGGTCACTTCGTGACCGCGTGCGGCGAGCCACGTGCTGTTGCGGCCCTCTCCGTCGGCCACGCACAGGATACGCGAGCGCGGCGCCAGCCGTGCGCTCTGCTGGACCAGGAAGGCATTGGGCTCGCGCCCGAACAGGTAGCCCGGCTGTGAGAACCGTTCATTCCAGCGCTGCAGCGCATCATCGAAGCCCAGTGGTGCAGAGGTGTGCATGCCCTGCAGCTTACCAGCGGCGCGCCGCAGAACAATGCGCGGCACACCCGCGGCGGCCGTCGAGCAGATGTGATGATTTGCCGACACATCCAGCACGGCGCGGCGTGAGCACGCGCTCCAGGGGGAACCATCCGCCCTGCCCGCCTTCTAAGCGTCGTCGGGTACCGTGCCGTGGACCATCCCGCGGCCTACGACGCCCGTCGATGCCGGTTCAGCACATCCGGACCTGAAGTTCGGCGCATGACCCCTCGGGGCCGCGCGGACCGGGTCAATCGCAGCGCGTGATCTGGGGGCCTTATGAACGCAGCCGTCGGAGCGGAAACCGCGATCACCACACGGAACACAGCGTTGCGCAAGCTGCTGCCGGCGGTGCCACTGGTCATGCTGCAGTTGTGCGCACCGGTGCGAGCCGTGGCCGGCGGCGCCCCCCGGAGCCGATCCGCACACTCGAGCACCACAACGTCGACATCGAGCCCGGCGACCGGCAAGAAGATGCATCTGGGCGCTCGCGCCTGGTGGCGCAAACGCTGGGTGCTGCCGACGGCCGGCGCCGTCGCGTTCCTCGCCGCCATGCGCATCCACGAAGGCAGCAGTCACGGGCCCTTCGGCATCGATTACAAACTCAAGCCGCAGGACAGAAACGGGATTTTCTCCCGATCGAACCAACTGGGCCTGGAATTCGGCACCGTTGCCTTCGAAGCGGCCGGCGCGTTGTTCCTCGGCAATCACAAGGGTCTCGGCCACGTGTTCTGGCAGTCGGCCGACGCTTCGGTGTTCGCGGGCTTCGCGGCAGACGCGCTGAAGTACACGTTCCGCCGCGCACGCCCCTACCAGAACCAGGGTCCGAACGCCTTTTTCCAGGGCACCGATCAGAGCTTCCCGAGCGGCGAAGTCACGCTGCAGGCCAGTTTCGTCACCCCCTTCATTCTGCACTACCGCCACCGCTATCCCTGGATCTGGGCCGCCGAGCTGCTGCCGGTCTACGATGCCTATGGACGGATGAAGAGCCAAGGTCACTGGCAGTCCGACGTGCTCGCCGGGTGGCTGCTCGGGACGGCCTTTGGCTATTGGGCGTCGCAGCGCAAGGTCCCCCTGCTGGTCGAAATCCTGCCGCGCGGCGTGTCAGTCGGGTTTTACAAGAGCTTCTGAATGTGCCGGCTCCGGGCGCTCGCGCTGCTGGCCGCACTTGCGCTCAGCGGCTGCGCGACGCTGCCGGGTGCTGCTCGATGGGGACAGAACGTGACGGTACGCCCGGGCTGGGCGCGAGTGCGCCGTGCCGCAGTCACGGCAGCCTCGGACCCGTGGGTCTGGGGACCGCTCGCCGGCGCCGCGGTGCTGCAGGCGGACCACTTCGATCAGCGCATCTCCCGCTGGGGACGTACCCATAACCCGATCTTCGGCTCCGAGGTCAATGCGACCCGCTGGAGTTACAGGCTGCGCAGCGCCTCGGTCGGCGTCGACATCGCCGCGCTGCTGCTTGCCCCCAGCGGACCGTTCGGCAAGACGTGGCTCGAAGACAAGGCCAAGGGCTATCTGGTCAACCTCGTCGCCGCAACGACCGCGATCGAATCCAATACGCTGATCAGCCGCATGGTGCACCGCGAGCGACCGAATCGCGTCAACGACCACAGCTTCCCATCCAATCACACCACGGCGTCCGCCGTGTACACGCGCCTTGCGATGCTCAACCTGCGCCAGATTCCGCTCACGCACGGCGTGCGCATCGCGCTCGATGCGGGCCTGCACGGACTGACCTTCGCGACGGCCTGGGCGCGCATCGAGGGCGGCTGGCACTATCCCTCGGACACGCTGTTCGGAATGGCGCTCGGCAACTTCTGCGCCGAGTTCTTCACCGATGCCTTCATGGGCCTGAACCGCGGCCCGAACCAGCGGATCGCGTTCTCGCCGCTGCCGGGCGGAGGCCTGCTCTCCTTCTCCATGACGCTCGGCCGCTGAGCACAGCACGGGCCCTCGGCACGCTCATTCGTAGCGCAAGGCTTCGATCGGGTTCAGCGCCGCGGCCTTGCGCGCCGGGTAGTAGCCGAAAAACACCCCGACGATGGCCGAAAACAGGAATCCGCCGAGCACGGCGGTGAGCGACTGTTCGATCGGCCAGCCCGCGATCACGGCGACCAGCTCCGAGGCGCCGATCCCGAGCAGAATCCCGGCCGTGCCGCCCGCCGCGCTCAAAAACACCGCCTCGGCGAGGAACTGCAGCATGACGTGGGCACGCCGAGCGCCGAGTGCCATGCGCAGACCGATCTCGCGCGTGCGCTCGGTGACCGACACGAGCAGGATATTCATGATGCCGATGCCGCCGACCAGCAGTGAAATCGATGCAACGGTTGCCAGCAGCAGTGCCATGACCCGGCTGCTGCCCTGCGCCGCAGTCGCAATCTGACTGAGGTTGCGTACGCTGAAGTCATCCGTGTCCCCCCGACGAATGTTATGGCGTCGGCGCAGCGTGGCACTCACCTCGTCCATGGCACGTTGCACCTGTGATGCGCTTGCCGCCTGGACGAAAATGGCGTTCACGTAGCCGGTCAGACGCGGCTGTACCGCGAACGGGTTCGGCGGCGCGAGATAGGTCGTTCCGGCGTTCTGCGCCTGCGATTGAATCGGCGCGGCGACCCCGAGCACTCGCCGTTCGGCCGTGGTGAACGGGATGACGATCAGATCGTCCTGATCCTGGCCCATGGGCGATTGACCTTTCGCCTGGTAGACGCCGATGACTTTCACCGGCACGCCCTTGATGAGAATGGTCGCGCCGACGGGATTCTCGTACGGCTGGAACAGCTCGTGAACGACGGTCTGCCCGAGGTCCGCCACCAGTGCCGCAGCATCGACGTCCGCGGCGTCGAATGCCCGGCCACTGGCGATGTGCCAATTGGTGATCTCGGCATAATTGGCGCTGGTGCCGAGCACGAGCGTGCTCCAGTTCTGATTGCGATACTGGACCTGCGCGCTCTGGCGGATGATGTAGCCCACCTTGGCAACAGCGGCATCGTCGCGGCGCACCGCGTCTGCATCGGCCACCGTCAGGGTCGAGGCGCTGCCGAACCCTGCGCGCACCCCCCCGGCGGTAGTCGCCCCCGGCAGCACGATGAGCATGTTCGTACCGAGACTCTGAATCAGTTCCCCCACCGCGCGATTAGCCCCCATCCCGACCGCCATCATGGCGATGAGCGCGGCGACACCGATCAACACCCCGAGCGTGGTCAACCCGGAGCGCATCTTGTTACGGACGATGGCCTGCAGCGCGCTGCTGAGGATCATGCGGGCAAACGGCAGCGTACTGCGACGGGGTACGGCCGTCGGCGTGGTCCCCGTCGGCGTGGTCCCTGGCGGCGGGGACGACGGCGCGGCGGGGGTGGGGTTGCGCCGCTCATCAGACACGATGCGGCCGTCTCGCATCGTGATCACCCGGTCTGCGTAAGCCGCGATGTCCGCCTCATGGGTCACCACGACGACCGTCACGTGCTGTTCGCGATTGAGGCGCACCAAAATCCCCATGACCTCATGGGAACTGCGCGTATCGAGGTTGCCGGTGGGCTCATCGGCCAGCACGACGGCTGGTGCGTTGATCAACGCCCGCGCGATGGCCACTCGCTGCTGTTCTCCGCCGGACAACTGCGCCGGCGTGTTGCGCTCGCGGCCGGCGAGTCCGACTTGGGCAAGCGCGGCTCGAGCGCGCAGCGAGCGCTGCGCCGCGCTCGCACCACCCCGCGGATCGTAGTAGAGCGGCAGCGCCACATTGTCGAGGGCGCTGGTGCGTGCCAGGAGGTTGAAGCTCTGGAATACAAATCCCAGCCGCTCACTGCGCACGCGCGCCAGGGCGTTCTCACCGAGGGCGGCGACATCTGCACCTTCGAGCCGATATTCCCCGCCGGTGGGGCGATCCAGACAGCCGAGCACGGCCATGAGCGTCGACTTGCCCGATCCGGAAGCGCCCATGATCGCCACCAATTCGCCGCGCTCGAGGGTCAGACTGACACCCGCGAGGGCGACGACTTCGAGGTCTCCGGAGCGGTACACCCGCCGCAGATCCCGAGTCTCGATGACTGGATCGTTCACCGGCGGCGGCCGCAGTGTTACAGGAAGGGCGAGCGGCGCCGCGGGGCCGCTGCAGATGAGGGCGCGGTGCTGTTGCCCGATCGCTCCCCGATGATCACCAGCTCTCCCGGCCGCAGCGCACCGGAGGTGACCTGCGCGTAGACATCATCGGAGAGACCCGCGCCCACCCGTACGGCGACCGGGCTCCCGTCTCTCAGCGTCCAGACGGTCTGCGCCTCCGACTGATTCTGATTCGGCTTCGGCATCGAGGCCGGCCAATAGCGCAGCGCTTCCACCGGCACGCGCAGCGCATCGCGAACATCCGCCGTCACGATCCGAACGTCGGCGGTCATCCCGGGCTTCAGGAGCAGCTGCGGATTCGGCGCGCTCACCACCACGTCGTAGGTCACGACATTCTGGATCGTCTGCGGAGACTGGCGCACCTGCGTGACGCGGCCGCGAAAGAGATTTGACGGGAAGGCCTCCACGGTGAACGTGGCCGTGTCCCCGGCCTTGATCTGGCCGATATCCGATTCGCTGACGTTCGCATCCACCTGCATCTGCGTCAGATCGGTTGCGATGAGAAAGAGAGTCGGCGTCTGAAAACTGGCGGCGACAGTCTGTCCCTGGGTGATGTTTCGAGTGACCACGATGCCGTCAACCGGCGAGGTAATCCGCGTGTAGCCGAGATTGACTTCCGCGGCTCGCAGACTCGCCTCACGCTGGACGATGGTCGCTCGATCCAGATTGACCTGAGCGCTCATCTGCTGGTAGGTGCTGCGTGCCGCGTCCGCGGCATCCTGCGACGTCAGGTGATCGATGAGCAGACGCGACTGCCGCTCAGACGCTGCCCGGGCATACGTGAGGTTCGCTTCGTCCTTCACGAGCTGTGCCCGGGCGGCGATCAGCGCGGCGCGGTCCTGGTCGACGACAACCTGATAGGGCCGCGGGTCGATGCGCGCGCAGAGCTGACCGGCTTTCACCCGCGTGTTGTAATCGCAATACAGTGCCTGAATGACCCCGGAGACATAGGTGCCGACCTGAATGGTCACGACCGGGTTGACGCTGCCGCTAGCAGTGACGTAAGGCTCGACGGCGCCACGGGTCACCTGCGCGGTGACATACGTGATGCGTTCGTTGGGCCTGAACGATCGCCACAGACCGATCGCCACCCCGATCAGCAGCACGGCCACGATCGCGACCCAGACCCAGCGCCGCCGCGGACTCAGCCGCCAACGCGGCGACTTGGGCGGCGCCGTCGTATCGGCGGGCTCTGCGGGGGTGTCCATCGGTGCTGCGCTCTCTGCGGGAGAAGATAAGACCGCAGCGCGCAGGTCGTAAGCCGCGTTTGTGCGTATGCTGTTTCGCGAATGGCATGCGCGGGTGACTCACGCGGTCAGCAGGCTATAGAGCTCATCCTCCTGAGCGAAGTGAAGACTGAGGATGGCGTGCAAGCCGTACAGCAACCGGTGCATGTCGCGCAGATCCTCCGGCGAGGGACCGGTCGGCGGCAGCTGTGCGACCCGCCGCGCAAACAATCGACTCAACCGACGGATCTCCCCGTGCGTATGGATCAGCGGGCCGGTCGGGTTCTCCCCGGCCAGCAGGCTCTCGAGGATGGGATACACCGTCTGCTGTTCGTGGTTCTCGTGGGGCAGCAGCTCTTCCTCGAGCATCTGTGCCGTCCGCTGCAGCTGTGCCCGCGCTTCCGCCGGTGGCAGCGCATCGAGGCGCACCGCCAGCTCGGCGAGTTCGCTGACGCGCGGGCGCAGCGACTGGTGGGTCTTGTCGAGCGCCCGGGCCAGCTGGGCCGCCTCGGGACTCACCGCCGTGCCCGGCAATCGACCGCCGAGCGCCCGCAGTGCATTCAGAATCACCAGGACATCGATGACTTCTTGCAGCAACGCGCCGGCGATCGGCGGGAGGAAGCCTGCCGCGGCGAATCCCATCGCCAGAATGGACAGACCCATGCCCGTCCAGACGCTCTGCAGCGCAATTTTACGCGTGCGGCGCGCGATGCTCAGCGCGCGCGCGACGTCTTCAAAGCGGTCGGAGGTGAGGACGATGTCGGCAGCCTCGGAGGCCGCGGTGGCTCCTCGGGCGCCCATGGCAATGCCGACATCGGCCAAGGCCAGGGCGGGCGCGTCGTTGATCCCGTCCCCGACCATCGTCGTGATGCCCTCGCGGCGAGCCGTACGGACGACTTCGACTTTGTCGTCCGGCGCGCGCTCGGCGAACACCCGATCGATGCCGAGCGCATCGCCGACGAGTTCCGCCACATCGGGATGGTCGCCGGTGACGAGGTGGATCCGTCGCACACCGCTCTGGCGCAGCGTGCGCAGGACTCGGGGCGCCTCGGGCCGGATGTGATCCTGCAGGAGCATGGCCCCGGCGAGCGCGCCGTCGATGGCAACGAAGACGCACGAGGATCCATCCGCGGCCGCGCGAAGCTCGATCGATCGGACGGCTTCAGTACGATCGACACCGGGCGTCACGTATTCGTACTGCCCGACGGCGACGCGGCGTCCGGCAACGGTTCCACTGATGCCGAAACCCATCTGCTCGTGGACCTCGCCCGGGAAATCCAGCGTCAGCTGGCGGGCACGTGCCGCCTCCAGAATCGCCGGGGCGAAGGGATGAACCGACATCTGTTCGAGGGCTGCGGCATGGCGCAGGAGCTCATCGATCGAGAGCTCCCCAGTCGTGTCCACGGCGACTACGGCGGGACGGGCCGCTGTCACCGTGCCGGTCTTGTCGAGCAGAACGACCTCGGTTCGCGCCAAGCCCTCCAGGGGCGCGCCGCCCTTCATGATGATGCCCATGCGAGCCGCACGGGACACCCCAGCCATGATGGCCGCGGGCACGGCGAGAATCAGCGGACAGGGCGTCGCGACCACCAGCACGGCAAGCGCGCGCTGCGCGTCCCCGGACACCCACCATGCCGCCGCGGACACGGCCAGGGTCGCCGCGAGAAAGGCCAGCGCGTATCGATCCGCGAGTCGTGCTACGGGTGCCTTGGAGGTCTCGGCTGCCTGCACCAGTCGAACGATTGCGGCGTACGTGCTGTCGGCGGCCGCAGCCGTCACCCGCAGTTCGAACGGACCGCCGGCGTTGCTGGCGCCGCTGCGCACTGACGCACCGGCGGCGATCTTGACCGGCCGTGACTCCCCAGTGAGCGAGGACTCGTCGACGACCGCGCCTTGTGGACCGACGAGACCATCAACAGGAACAACCTCGCCTGATTTGACCAGCAGGACGTCTCCTACTGTTACGTCCTGAACCGCAACATCGGCGTATGCTTCGCCGCTTCCTCGATGCGCGATGCGCGGCGCACGACTGACCAGACTGCTCAATTCGCGCCGCGCGCGCGCCGTGGCGTACTGCTCCAGCGTCACTCCGCTCGCCAGCATGGCCGCGATGATGGCGCCGGCCAGGTACTGCCTCAGCAGTAACGCTCCGAGCATCGCCAGCAGTGCGATGAGATCGACGCCGATGTCCCCACGCAGAAGTCCCCGAGCGGTTTGATAGGCGGTGACGGTGATGACGACGCTCGTCACGGCCCCGAGGACAATCCGGCTCAGCGCGAAGTCGCCGACTGCCGCGGCCACACCCGCCGCAGCCAGTGCAGCAAGCACGACGCCCAGCAGCGTAAACGGCTGGTCCGCAATCGCGCGCAGCACGACACTGGCGGGAGATCTGCTCAATCGAGTTGCGTGCTCACGGCGTACCGTCAGACGGGCGGATGTTCACCTCGCCGAGGCTGACGCTCCCGCTCGCGCTGCTGCTGCTGCTGCTGGTGCGGGTTCGGGCGCTGCTGCTGATAGCGCGGCTGCGGACCGGGGCGTTCACGGCCCTGTGGCCCGGGATGCTGCGGGAAGCGGTAATAGCGATTCTCCAGGGTCCGCTGCTCACCCGGCCTCGGGTAGCGCTGTTGTGGGTAGTTGCGCTGATAGCGCGGCAGCGGTGCACGAGGCGGTGGCGCGCGTCGGTTCCATCGATCCCAGTCAGGGCGGCTGTGCTGCCAGCGCGGGCCCCAATGCTGTGCCCATCGCGGCGGCTCATTGCGACTCCAATGCCGGAAGAACGGCGGCGGACGTCGATAGAAGCCAACCGGAACGCGCAGAATGAAATCCGGCACACGCTCCGGAGGCACCAGATACCACGGACCGTTGTACCAGGTGCTCGAATACCACGCATCATCCGCGAACGTCCAGTAGTAGCCGTCGTAGAAAAACAAGTTGGCGTCGAGATCCGGGGCGTAATAGACGGGATAACCCGGCACCGGCACCAGATCCGGATAGGCCGGAACATTGATCCCGATCCGCACGCCCGGCACGGCGACACCCACACCGATGCTCACCTGCGCCACGGCAGTGCTCTGGACGGCTCCGAGGACGCACGCGGCGAGTGCGGCACTTTGCAGTGCTCGCTTGAGGGGATGTACTGCCATGAGTCTCTCCCGAGTCGAAAAGGATTGCAGCCCAACTCGCCCAGCATGGCGCGCCTACTTGCGATCGGGCGCGGCGCCGGGGGATCACCACACTTGGTGAACTTTCCTACGGTCCGAAAGACGGCGCATCAGAGAAACTACCTAGGCGGGTACAAAGAGGCGTGCCACACCGGTCCCGCAGGACACGGCCCCCGTGATCAGCCGATGCTTGCGAGCTCCTCCGACGTCAACACAATGCCCGCGGCGGCAATGTTCTCCTCCAAGTGCCCCATGGAGGCGGTCCCCGGAATCGGCACCACGACGGGCGCCCGCTGCAGCAGCCAGGCAATCGCGGCCTGCGCGGTGGAGATCCCCCGACGCTCGGCGAGACGCGCCAATGCCGGGGGAATATCTCCGCCCGCTGCATGCCGGCCGGACCCCAGGGGCGCCCAGGGCAGGAATGCTGTACCGCGCGCGGCGCAGTACTCGAGGACGTCATCGCCATGTCGGTCCTGAAGGTTGAAGCGATTCTGCACCGCAACCACCGGTACCACGCGCTCGCAGCGGCGCAACTCCTCGACGGTCACGTTAGAGACACCGATATGGCGGACCTTCCCCTCAGCGCGCAGTCGTGCGAGTTCACCGACGGATTCCTCCAGGGGTACGGCGGGATCCGGTGCGTGCAACTGATACAAATCGATGCGCTCGCGCCTGAGCCGCTTGAGGCTGGCCTCGCACGCCTCGCGCAGGTGCGCCGGTCGACCATCTCGCACCCACTCCCCAGGGCCGGGCCGAACTATGCCTCCTTTGGTGGCGATGACCAGATCCGCCGGATAGGGATACAACGCGCGGACCAGGAGATTCTCACTGACGTCCGGGCCATAGGCGTCAGCCGTATCAATGAAATTGACTCCGAGGTGCACCGCCCGGCGCAGCAGTCGTACGGCCAAGGAAATGTCCGGCGGGTGGCCCCACACGCCCGGTCCAGTGATGCGCATCGCCCCGAATCCGAGGCGATGAATAGAGAGTTCGCCGCCGAGCGCAAGCTGTCCGCCGGCCGCCGCATCGAGAATCGGATTCACGGAAGGCCTCCTTCGCCCTCGGCACCACGCGTCACACGCGCCGGCGGCGATTGCCCGGATTTCATGCCGGATGACTCCACCGGTCAACCCGCAGATGCCCACCGATCATGGCGCGGGGTTATGAGCGCGCCTCTGCCTCGACGGTTCCCATCTATCGCAAATTCACGGCGCAGGTTCCACATCCTGTGCGAGCGCACGCGAATCCACCCCGCTCGAACCTAGCGTCTTGACCCGATCTGCACAACGTTGAGCTTCAACAGGGCTCTGGCCCGAGCGCAATGCGATCCACAGCATGACGAGACTGAATCCCGCAATGATCCACATGCCGGTAAAAAATCCAATCACTCCGCGGCCTCCCATGACTCCGCTCGGACCCAGGTCGCTCACCAGCCACATGCCGCCCAGATACGGAATCGTCCACCACGCCTGTTGCCAGCCAAGCT
>JAKBCE010000078.1 GCA_021808195.1 Pseudomonadota bacterium | reverse complement strand
GGCCCGAGGTCATCGCGCCGCACGCACTCGAGCACGTCGGTGAGCTCGTGCAGCATCAGACGCATCCACAGCTCGCTCGCCTGGTGCACGATGATGAAGAGCATCTCGTCGTGCTCGGTAGACAGCGGCTGTTGCGCGCCGAGCACCTTCTCGAGCTGCAGGTACTGCCCGTAGGACAGCGATTCGCCGAGATCCCAGTGAATCGCCTCGCCCGACAGATCGACGCGCGTGCCCTTGTCGGGCCGCTTGGGGCTCACGGAATCGCCTCGCCGAACACCCACGCCGGCACGCTGCGCCAGCCTTCGGACAGCGCCCGGTCGAGCCGCCGGTAGTCCGGGCAGCAGGCCGCCACGCATTGCCAGAAGCGCCGCGAGTGATTCATGTGGCGAGTATGCGCCAGCTCGTGAATCAGCAGATAGCGCACCACCGGCGGTGGCAGGAACAGCAGACAGGCATTCAGACTGATCGTGCCCGACACCGAGCAGCTGCCCCAGCGCGATCGCTGGCGACGGATGGCCACACGCGTGTAACTGAAGCCGAACTCACGTGCGCAGGCCGCCAGCGACGGCTCGAGAACTTCTCCGGCGCGCTCGAGCAGCCAGCGCCGCAACGCCTGACGCACCTGCTCCGGTTCACTGCTCTGCCCACTCACGGTGATCAGTCCGCCGGCGCGGCTGACGCGCAGCCGCCCGCTGCCACCGGCGAGGTGCACCGGCCACTGCTCGCCACAGGCCGCGAGCTCGATGCGCTCGGGCGGAAACGGCTCGGCGACGACCGCCGTGCGGCGCGCCTCGGCGCGCTTGCGCTCGATCCACAGCCGGTGCCGTTCGAGAAACGTCGCGATCAAACCGGGCGGGGTCTTCACCGGCACCACCACCTCGACCCGGCCGGAATGAAACACACGCACCACCATGCGACGCGCACGCCTGCTCTCGCGCACGCTCCATCCTGCGTCCTGCTCGGACCACAGCGGCAATTGCGCCGCCACTTCACCCATCACGCCAGAACCCGCCGGGCGCACTGCGCCGTCTCCTGTACCGCGCCATTTTACCAGTGCGCGGGCGCGCTGCCTCGGGCAGACGCATTGCCCTGCGATCGGCTACGATGCCGCTGCGCGCAGCGAGCCGATCCGCCATGAACCCACCCGTTCTCGAAGTCCGTGATCTCGTCAAGCAGTACCCCGGCGTCACTGCGGTCGATGGCATTTCGTTCAACGTCCCGGAGGGCGTGTGCTTCGGGCTGCTCGGCCCCAATGGCGCCGGCAAGACCACCACCATCGAGATCATGGAAGGGATCCTCACCCCGAGCTCAGGCGAAGTCCGCTACCGGGGCGAGCCGCTCGGCAGCCGCTTCCGCGAGGAGGCCGGTATTCTCTTTCAGGCCACGGCGCTGCAGAACTTCCTCACCGTGCGCCAGAGCCTTGCGATGTTCCGCGGGCTGTACACGCACGGCCGCGACATTGATGAGCTGCTCAAGCTGTGCTCGCTCGAGGCGCTCGCCGAGCGTGACAACCGCAAGCTCTCCGGCGGTCAGCTGCAGCGGCTGCTGCTCGCAATCGCGCTGGTGAACGATCCGGCGGTGCTGTTCCTCGATGAGCCGACCACCGGTCTCGACCCACAGGCGCGGCGCAACTTCTGGTCGCTGGTCCGTGCCATCAAAGCGCAGCGCAAGACCATGATCCTCACCACGCATTACATGGAAGAGGCCGAAATCCTCTGTGACGTCATCGCGATCGTCGATCGCGGCCGCATCATCGCCCAGGGAACCCCGGCAGCGCTGCTGCGGGAGCACTTTGCGGCGGTACTGCTCGAGCTGCCGCGGGCGGATGTTCCGCCCGCCGCCCGCACGCTGCCGCTGCAGATGATCGAGAGCGAGGAGCGCATCGAAATCACCACCGATGACCTCGACGCCACGCTGCGCGTGCTGCTCGGGGCGGACGTGCCGTTGCGCAACCTGCGCATCCGTCCGCCGAATCTCGAAGATCTCTTTCTCGAACTCACCGGCCGGGAGCTGCGGGCATGATCCGACGTCTGCTGTCCGTCTGGCATGCACGCAACCTGGAATTCGTGCGCGACCGCGGCACGCTGGTGTTCACGCTGCTGCTGCCGGTCTCGATCATCATCGGCATGGGCTTCATCTTCGGCGGGCCGCCGCGGCCGCTGTTCAAAGTAGGCGTCATCGGCGGGACGGCAGCGGCGCACGGCGATCCCTTCCTGCACACCCAGTACGTGCAGTTCATCGACATCGAGAGCGCATCGGCCGGGCTGCACGCGGTGCGCCGCCAGCGCATCGATCTGCTGCTCGCGCCCGGACGGCCGCCGCGCTACTGGGTGAACACCGACTCCCCGAAAGGCTACATCACCGAGAAGCTGTTGCTCGCGGCCGATCCCGGCGCGCAGCGCGCGCCGGTGAGCGGCCACGCGGTGCGCTACCTCGACTGGCTGTTCCCGGGCATTCTCGGCATGAACATGATGTTCAGCTGCCTGTTCGGCGTCGGCTACGTCGTGCTGCGCTACCGGCAGAGCGGATTTCTCAAGCGGCTCAATGCCACGCCGCTCACCGCACTGGAGTTCCTCAGCGCCCAGGTGCTCTCGCGTCTGAGCATCATCGTGCTCATCACGACGGTGCTGTACCTGGCGGTCGGTGCGATGATCCACTTCCACAACGCCGGGAGCCTCGCGCTGCTGTTGCTGCTGACGGTGCTCGGGGCGCTCTCGATGATCGCGCTCGGGCTCACCATTGCGGCACGCTTCGCCAGCGAGGAGCTGGTCAACGGCATCCTCAACCTGCTCACCTGGCCGATGATGCTGCTCTCGGGCGTGTGGTTCTCGCTCGCCGGCTCGCCGAAGTGGGTGCAATGGGTCGCCGATGCGCTGCCGCTGACGCAGCTGCTGCATGCGGCCCGCGAAGTGATGCTCTACGGCGCCGGCATCGGCACCATCGCCCCGAGCCTGCTCTATCTCGGGGCCGTGACGGTGGTGTTTCTCGCCTTCGGCGCCTGGTCGTTCAAGTGGCGGATCTAGACTGGAAGGGGACAATGCGATGACGGCCCAGCAGACCATGCGGTTCATGAGTGACAACACGGCGAGCGCCTGCCCGGAGATGCTCGAGGCGCTGGCCGCCGCAAATCACGGCCTGGAGGTCGCCTACGGGGACGATCCGTGGACGCAGCGGCTCGATGCGGCCCTCGGGGCGTTCTTCGACGCCCCGGTACGCGCGTTCGCCCTTGCAACCGGCACCGCGGCCAATGCACTGGCGCTCGCCACACTCACGCCTCCATACGGAGCCATCTTCGCCCACCACGAGGCACACATCGCCTGCGACGAATGCGGCGCACCGGCGTTCTACTCCGGCGGCGCGCAGCTGATGCTGCTCGAAGGCGCGCACGCCAAACTCAGCGCTGAGACGCTCGCTGCGGCGCTCGAGGGACACCCGGTTTCGGTGCATACGGTGCAACCGGCCGCCGTCTCGGTGAGCCAGGCGACCGAACTCGGCACGGCGTACCGGCCGCAGGAACTGACGCAGCTGTGCAAGGTGGCGCACGCGCACGGTCTGAAGGTGCACATGGACGGGGCGCGCTTCGCCAATGCCTTGACGTTCCTCGACTGTCACCCGGCGGACGTCACCTGGCGCGCCGGGGTCGACGTACTGTCCTTCGGTGCGACCAAGAATGGCGCATTCGCCGCCGAAGCCGTCGTGTTCTTCGATACTGACCTGGTGCGCGATTTCGAGCTGCGCCGCAAGCGCGCCGGCCACCTGCTCTCGAAATCCCGCTTCGTTTCCGCGCAGCTGCTGGCGTATCTCGAGAACGACCTGTGGCGGCGCAATGCGGCGCGTGCCAACGGATTTGCGCAGCGCATCGGCGCGGCGGCCGGCGCGCGGCTCATCGCGCCCGTCGAGGCGAACGAAGTCTTCGTGCTGCTCGGCGCCGAGGGCAAACGTACGCTGCGCAGCGCGGGATTCGAATTTTACGACTGGGGCGCGGAGCGTTCCGGTCTCGCCCGTCTCGTGACGGCGTGGAACCAGGACGCGGGCCACGTGGATGCGCTGTGCTCGGCGCTCGAGGCGCTGCCCAGACCCTGACGTGCCGGCGGTGGCACTCTCTGCGCGTCCCTACACAACGTAATCACTGACGTTATGTAGGGACGCTGCACAAATGGCTTGAACCGGCGGAATTGCGAGTATCCATGCTCGCTGCAACGATTCCTCCGTGACACCCTCCGCACACTTCCAGCATACTGAGTGCTTCCGGTCACCCTCCTCAGACATCGCCCATGCCTTCCATTGCCCCAGCGCTCATCGACATTGGCATCAACCTGGCACACGACAGCTACGACGCCGATCGGGATGAGGTCATCGCACGGGCACATCGCGCCGGCGTCACGCAGATGATCGTGACCGGGTCGTGCGCTGCGAGCACGCACCGAGCCATTGACCTCGCGCGCTCGTATCCGGCGCGGCTCTTCGCCACCGCCGGCGTGCATCCGCACCACGCGACGGACTGGTCCGACGCGCTCGCGACCCGAATGGCGGAACTCGCCCGTGCGCCCGAAGTCGTCGCCGTCGGCGAATGCGGTCTCGATTATTTCCGGGATCTCTCCCCGCGCGCCGCACAGCAGCGCGCTTTCCATGGCCAGCTGCAACTGGCTGCCGAGCTCGGCAAGCCCGTCTTCCTGCACCAGAGAGACGCGCATGCAGACTTTCTCGCCATCCTTCGCGAACACTGGTCGGAACTCAGCGGCGGGGTCGCGCATTGTTTCACGGCCGGCGCGATGGAACTGGACTGCTACCTGGACCTCGGCCTAGCAATCGGCATCACGGGTTGGATCTGCGATGAGCGCAGGGGCGCACATCTGCGCCCCCTGATGGCCAAGATCCCCGCCGAGCGGCTCCTGATCGAGACCGATGGGCCGTACCTGCTGCCGCGTGATCTGGCACCCAGACCCGCGACGCGGCGCAACGAGCCGAGCTACCTGCCGCACATCGCCCGCACGATCGCAGCGGCGCGCGGCGAGTCATTCGAGTCGATCGCCGCGTCCGCCTCGGCTGCCACCCGACGGCTGTTTCATCTGCCCGAGCCGCCCGGAGAGGGATGAACCCCTGCTCGGGTCCGTTCCCGCCCCCCGGGGTTCGCCGCCTCAATGCGTCAACGGGTCGCGGCGCCTGAGTGTCTCCCAGCGCTGGCGCAGCACCCGGTACTCGGCATTGAGCTTCGCGAGGGCTTGCAGATCCGCAGCCGTCGGTGCGCGATCAGCCCCCTGCATGCGCCGCGTGAGCCGCTGCAGAGCGACCCCGACGCTGCCGAATGACGGTGGTCCGCGGTGGAAGTAGACGGCCGACCGCTCGTGCAGCGGTCGCCCCGAAAGCGCCTCCAGCCGTTGCCGATAGGCCGTCAGCATGGCCGTCGGCTTCCGTGCCGCAATCTGCTTCTCCAGTGTCCGCACCTGCCGAACGGCAGCCTGTGCGGCAATCGCGTTCCGATAGGCCTGCATCGAGACCACGAACTGCTGGCGCAGGGCCGCCAGCGGGGTGTGCACACGCGGATCCATGATGACGGTCAGCGGCTGCACGTAGCTGTGGCCGGCCACCGTCAAGCGCACGGTGTAGCGTCCCGGCATGACCAAGGGCGCGCTAGAAAGCACCGGCGTGTCGTGCCTGACTGCCTGATTGGCATCGAGGACGCGGGGTGCACCCGGTACGGGCGCATAATGCATGTCCCACACGAAGCGGTGCATGCCGGCTGCCGCCGAGAGATTCATCGGCGGCCGCGGCCACCATGCCGGCACGTCCAGATGGGCCGGATTGAGCGGCTGCTGCGGATCGGCACTGGAGAAATGCCGCACCAGCTGACCTGCTGAATCGAGGATGTCCAGTGTCACGGGCCCGGCGGACGGCCGCGCCAGCGTGTAATCAATGATCGCTCCGGGCGGCGGATTCGGCAGTGCCGGCATGCGCCAGGGCGTCGGTGGATTCATGTCCCAACGGACCCGCACCGCGGTTTCCGGCTTGTAGAGCGTCACGGGCGCGCGCGCGACCTCGGCATCGATCTGCCGCAGCGGCGTGATGTCATCGAGCACCATGAACCCCCGTCCATGTGTCGCCGCAATCAAATCATCGCCGTGCACCTTCAGGTCACGCACGGATACCGCCGGCATGTTCAGCCGCAGCGACTGCCAGTCGTCTCCATTGTCAAACGAGACCCAGACCTGGGTCTCGGTTCCGGCAAACAGCAGGTTCCTGCGCTGTGGATCCTGCCGGATCACGTTAGTCGTCGCATCCGGGGTGATTCCCCGATCGATCTCGGTCCAATGCTTCCCGCCATCCTCGGTGCGAAACAGATGTGGCCGCATGTCGTTCAGGAACAGCGTATTGACCGCCGCATACGCTTCATTCGGATTGAAGTGGCTCGCCTCCAGACTGAACACCCTCCAGAACGGCTTCAGCTGCGGCGGCGTGACGTTGCTCCAGTGCCGGCCCCCGTCATGCGTCACCCAGATCAGACCGTCGTCGGTACCCGCCCAGATGAGCTCCTTGTTCAGCGGCGAAGGCGCAAGGGCATATACGATGCCCCGATCCGTCGGTCGTGCCGCAGGGGTATTCCTGTACTCACCGACACTCGGCGGATCCGTCCAGGTCTTGCGGCTCAGGTCCGGACTGATGCGCGTCCAGTTTTCCCCGCCGTTGTCCGTCTGCCATACCGTATTCGACGCAAAATACAGTCGATGCCGGTCAATCGGCGAGAACACGAGCGGCATCGTGCGCAGCACGCGATAGTCGCGGCCGGCAATCGCCTTCGGGCCGACCTGCGCAATCTGACCGGTGTTGCGGTTGTAGACCGTGACTTTTCCACCATAAATCAGATTCGGGTGCAGTGGATCGGGCGCCGCGCCCCCGTATTCCTCGATGCCGACCGGATGCCAGTCATGAGCGGTCAGCTCACCGTCATTGCCGCGCTCTGCGACGCAGGCCGAGCCGCTGTCCTGCTGGCCGCCACAGACCTGGTACGGCCAGGTATCGTCGATGCCGACTTTGTACATGGCGGCAGTCGGCTGGTTGTACCAGGAACTCCACGTCTTGCCGCCATCGACCGTCACGATCGCGCCCTGATCACTGTTGACGGCCATGATGTCCGGGTTGTTCGGGTTGATCCACGTTTGTTGGTAATCGTCCCCGCCCGGCGCGCCGCGAAAGCCGAACCAGGTCTTGCCGCCATCGACGGACTTCCACAGCACCGGGGTGTCGCTGTAGACGATCTGCGGATTCTTCGGATCGATCGCCAGCACCGGCAAGTCGCCACCGCCGATCCGTTCGGCCGGCCTTGGGTCGTTGGTGACCTTGAACCAGTGCGCGCCGGCATCATTCGACCGGTAGATTCCCACCGCGCCATCCGGCGCCCCCGGCCCGCTCGACACCGAGGCATACAGGATCTGCGGATCGCTCGGCGCGATGCGCAGCAGCGCCTGCTGGACCGCCGGCAGGCCCCGGGTGAGCTTCTTCCAGGTATTGCCCCCGTCGGTGGATTTGAAAATGCCGCCGTCCGTTCCCCCGAACTGCCCATTCTCCCAGGGTGCCTGTTGCTGCTGCCACAGCGTAGCGTAGAGGATGTTGGGGTTGCGGGGATCCATCTCGATGTCATCCCCACTGGTGTACTCATTCACATAGAGCACTCTTTGCCAGGTCTTGCCGCCATCGAGGGAGCGGAATATGCCCCGTTCCCTGTTCGGCCCGTAGACGTGACCCAGAGCGGCGACGAATACCCGATCTGGATTGTGCGGATCGACCGCGATCATCGCGATGTCCTCGCTCTTGCGCAGACCGATGAACGTCCAGGTCTTGCCGGCATCTGTGGATTTGAACATTCCCATGCCGGTCGCCTGGTCCGGGCGTATGTTGCTCTCCCCGGTGCCCACATAAATCACATTCGGGTCGGAGACCGATACCGCAATGGCACCGATGGAGCTGGTCGGCTCCCGGTCGAAAATGGGCCGCCAGCTGTTGCCGTAGTCAATGGACTTCCAGACCCCGCCGTCGTCGTTGCCAATGTAGAACACATTCGGCTGGCTGGGCACACCCGCGACCGCGCGACCGCGCCCGCCGCGCAACGGCCCGACCGGCCGCCAGCGCAGCTGCGCAAACAGGCGCTGGCTGTAGGTCTGGGCGTAGGCGCCGGTGCAGAGTGCGAGACTGGCGAGCGCCGTCAGCACCACGATGACCGATGAACGAAACATCCTCATATCCACACTCCTACGCAACCGCGAGACCCGACGCGATCTCGATTCTTGTACCTACGTTCGGCGACCGGCTCCCCGCCGCGCCGAACTCACGTGGAACGGCCGGAACGAATCCAAGAACGATCCAGAACGTACCGAGAAACTCGGCCGCTGTCTTTGAGTACACGACGCGCCCCTGAGACGGACTGAATGGAACGACGGCTTCTGTGGCCGTTGCCGGCAGTGTGCGCCGGCGCCCTGCCGATTTCCAGTCGTGGTGACTGCAACACGCATGCGTCTCAAAGAGCAGGCACGGCTCAGCGCCGGCCGGATCGATCACCACCCGCCGGCACACGCCTCGCCGACTCCGTACCGGGATCAGACCGATCTCGGGTCATCCCCGGTCCCCTGAGCGCTACGCCGCGCCGCTCACCGCCGTGATTCCCAATGGACTCCCGAGTCACGGCAGAGATGCGCCCGGGCCTGTGCGCGCTGCCACCATGGACATCAGATGCAGCCCGATGACCGGGGCCCAAGGCGCGTCCACCGGCGCCGCGCTTGCCTGCCGTGCTCGGACAAACGAGCGAGCACTGCGCAGCTCTTCTGCCGCCGACCCGCCCCTTCACGCCGGCAATGTCCGCCCTCGCCCGCCCGGCCGCGCCTGGCTCTGCGCCCCGTGGCAGCGCCGCTGACGAGCGAACCCGGCCCCGCTGAAAATCAACGCAGCAGACCGTCCGCATCGCGATGCCACGATCGGAACCCGGGTCCGGCGCGCAAAATTGACGAATCAACTTCTTTATGACATGTTCAAAAAGTCTGAATCGGCCTGCCGATGATCATGGAGTCTCCGGATCGCCGCAAAGAACTGACGCCGCAGTGGCGCGCGTGGATCGCCCACAACCTCGCGCGCGGCTGCTCGCCGCAGTCGCTGCTGACCGATATGGTCCGCGAGGGCTTTGATCCGGCGTTTGCACAACATGCGCTCGCCGAGTCATCCCCGCAGCCATCCGCACCCGGCACGCCTTACCGCCATGAGCCGCCACGACTCATGCCCGGAAACTGCATCAGCGCCGCCAATCACACCGTAACGGTCGCGATGCGTCTGGAGCGCCCGGCCATCGCCGTGCTCGATGACGTACTCAGCGCCGAGGAGTGTGATGAACTCATCGAGCGCAGCGTCCACCGCTTGCACCGCTCGACGACGGTCGACCCGCAGCGCGGGACGCACGAGATCATTCCCGACCGCAACAGCGACGGCACCTACTTTCCACTCAATGCCGACCCTTTCATCGCCCGCCTCGACCAGCGCCTCGCCGCCTTGATGAACTGGCCGCTCGAGAACGGCGAAGGACTACAGATTCTGCGCTATCGCGAGGGTGGACAATACACGCCGCATTTCGACTATTTTCCGCCGGAGGAGCCCGGCAGCGCCGTGGCGATGGCCATCGGCGGCCAGCGGGTGGCGAGCCTGGTGATGTACCTCAACGACGTCGCCGCCGGCGGCGGCACGGTGTTCCCGGAGCTGAATCTCACGGTCACGCCACGCAAGGGCGCCGCGGTGTATTTCGAGTACTGCAACAGTCTTGGTCAACTCGACCCCCTCACGCTGCACGGTGGACTGCCGGTGATCTCGGGGGAAAAATGGATCGCCACCAAGTGGATGCGCCAGCGCCGCTACGCGCGTCCGTGACCGTCAGCTGAACTCGCGTCCGGAGGTCCGGCGGCCGGGCCGCCGGACCTCCCCTGCCCGCCTACCGTCCCAGATCGGTCACGAACCGGTCCGTGTATTCGAGACTCGTGCTGCCGCTCACCGAATTGCAGGTCGGTGATGCGGTGCTGCTCGCACTCGGACACGGCGTATCGCGGTCGAGCGACCAGAAGTGCACCCCCGCGAGGCCGTTGCTCACCGCATAGCTCACCACGGTATCGACGTCTGCGAGCGTGAACGTCTCGGTGTTCACGTCGTTCACCCCGATCATCGGGGTCAGCTCGATCTTGCTCGCCGGAACGCCGTAGGTGTGTTCGAGGTTCTCGACCGCCTGAATGGCCGATTGCCCCATCTCACAGGAGCCGTTCACGACCACGCACACGCCAGGCGATGGCGCTCCGTAATCCATGACCATCAGGTTGATCGTGTAGTTCTTCAGTCCCGAGCCGAGCACCGCCTGCATCACCTCGTTGCCGAGCGAATTGACACCACCGTAGCTGCCGTCCGAAGCGGCCAGCGTCGCCAGCGTGAACGAGAAGCGCAGATTCGGATACAGCGACTGGGCGTAGACGGACTCATTCACCAAGTCATCGATGTCGGCCTGGGTCTGTCCGCCCTCGATGTCATAGTCGACACCGACCATGTCCGCACTCATGTAGCGCGACAGGAAGGTCTGCATGCCGGCATTGGTGCTGCAGGTGAAGGTCCCGGCCTGCCCGCCCGTCGAGACGACGTAATGGATGCCGGCACTGACCAGTGACTGGATATTGGCCGCCGCGAACGCACTGCCGGCGACCCCGCCCCAATTCTCGCTGCCGCACTCCCCGGTGGCAAACGCCAGGGTAATGGCGCCGAGATTCGGCACGTCATCGGACACCAGACTGCCCGGACCGACCACCGGAATGTCCGAACCCGTCACGGCCGTCTGCATCACGTCGGTATTCCAGTTGAGGTTGATGGTCACGTCCTTGTAGGGACTGAAGAGCAGACCGCTCGGTGCCGGAGAGGGCGTCGGAGTCGGAGTCGGGGTGGGCGTGGGGGTGGGGGTGGGCGAGGCGCTGCAGGCGCCGAGCGACGTCCACGGTTCGCCGCTGCCCGACGGTCCGCTGTTGCTCGCCGGATCGTTCCCCTGCGTCCACCAGTTCGCCTGGTAATTGATGCCGGAGTCGCTGACCTCCTCTCCCTGCGTATACGCCGTCGACGGATCCCACGCCGTGGCGCAGCTGCCTGAGGGGCTCGGGGTCGGCGCCGGAGTGGGTGTCGGAGTAGGCGTCGGGGTGGGCGTGGGGGTCGGAGTCGGGGTGGGACTTGGCGAACTGCACGACCCGCCTGGCGTCCAGAGCGCCGGCACGTTCGGCGGTGCCCAACCCGCACCGGCCGCATT
>JAKBCE010000030.1 GCA_021808195.1 Pseudomonadota bacterium | reverse complement strand
GGGGCAGCGGATGCCAGATCGGGCTGGCCACCGTCGTGGGGTTCCATGGACGGTGAGACTACCATTGCCCGGTTCCGTTCAGGCGACCGGGCGAGCTAGAATTCTCAAGATTTGTCAGGCACTTGTACGGACGTTGCGGCGCGCGCCCTGGCGCCGGCGGCCGATCGCTCAGGATGCACGGCTCACCGCAGAGCGCGCGGCGAGGCGGCCGTTCGCGGTGTGTCGGACCGGTGTGCCCGGCACACCGGTCCGACCCTGCCGCTCAACCGCTCAGAACAGTCCGGAAACCTCCCCGGAGACCTCTTTGCTCAACGCCGGGGTCGCATAGTTGAAGGCGAGATTCAGCCCCTCGGCCGTCCCGACAATGCGATCGCGATAGATCATCCAGTTGCGCACACCGCTCGAGCTGGTGCTCACCGTGCTGCTCGTGCCCTGCTGCGCGTTGGTCTGAGTGGTGGTGTACACGCCCGCCTGACGCTGCTCGAGCTGCAGATCAACGACCATCATGTACACCTTGTGCTGCATGAAGTGTCCGACCACAGCGCCAACCGCCGCCCCGGCGAGACCGAGATAACCCGGGGTCTCGTAATTGTTGCTGCCGAGTGCGCCAGCGACGACGCCGCCGAATCCGCCGGCGAGCGCTCCGGCCGCGGTGAAGTTGTGCTGTTGCTTGCCGACGTAACGGATGTTGTACATCAGCATGAACTGCGCTTGGTTCGGGTTGTTCGTGATCGAGTAGCCGTGCGCGCTCAGCTCCTGTGCGATCTCGTTGCTGAAATGCAATCCCTGCGCGCTCGAGGTGTTATGGCCTTCCAGGTACACGATGCGCTGCGAGGGGCCGACCGGCTGCAGGAAGATGCTTCTGCTCATGCGGACCGACAGCTGCATATTGCCGGCCGAGAGGCCGCTCGCACTCGTGCTCTGCGGCGGCGGGCCAGAGGCGCACCCGGACAGCGCCAACGCTGCCAGCGACGCGCCGAGCAACGTAGCCAAGGAGCCGCGAGCCGTCTTTTTGAACGCATTTTGCATAATGGAATCCCTTTTTATTGCTGGGAACACATCGCAACCGAGCCCGCAGGCCCGCAACGACGCGAACGGAAATACTGTCTGTGCGCTCGCTCCGATGGCGTGACAGAACCCTCAGAAGCGCATGCGGACCGGCGTGCCCTGCCTCCCACACGCGTCACGATGCACAGCGCATCACCCCAGCAGTGATCCAACACGGCAGTTCTGCTGATCATTGTCACATTTCCCGTGGCCGCCTTTGCCACCCCACTGACCCGCTGCAGTTGGGGCAGCGCCCTGCTCCAACGGCAGGTCTCACGGCAGGGATACGAAAATCAGATACCGCTCGAGATGCCCCGAGACCGAGCGCGTCGAGACCGGCAGTCCGACAGCCTGCGATTCGCGCGCTGGGGCGAAGATCCGCGCGGCCGCCGTGGCTCTGCCCGGCGCGCTCGGCGGCGGTTCGTCGATACAGACGGGTCGAGCCTGAGTGTCGGAGTCCGTCCTGGCGCCGGCACGCCGAACGGCCCTCTACGAGTGGCTCTCAGCGGCACGAGGTGGCCGGTCGGCTGCGCTCAACTCTTCCTGCCGGCGACGCGCGAACTCGCCGAACCAGAGCAGACTCTCGGGGTTGGCGAGGGTATCGGGATGCACGCTCTGCTCGAGCGGCTGGCCGAGCAACAGTCTTTTGATCGGCAGTTCCAGCTTCTTGCCCGAGAGCGTCCGCGGGATCGCCGGCACCGCAAACAACTCATCGGGCACGTGACGGGCCGAGAGACTCTCCCGGATACGCCGCCGGATCCGCTCGCGTAGCGCGCCGCTCAACGTCTCCCCGGCGCGCAGCACCACGAACAGGGGCATGTAGGAGGGCCTGCCCAGGTACTCCAGATCCACCACGAGACTGTCGAGCACCTCGGGCAGCTCCTCCACCGTTCGATACAACTCGCTCGTGCCCATGCGCACGCCCTGGCGGTTGATGGTCGCATCCGAGCGCCCGTAGATCACCGCGCCCCCACGCGGCGTGATCCGAATCCAGTCGCCATGACGCCAGATGCCGGGAAACACATCGAAGTAGCTCTCCCGGTAGCGTCGCTCCCCCGCATCGTTCCAGAAGCACACCGGCATCGAGGGCATGGGCCGGGTGCACACGAGCTCCCCGAGCTGATCGAGCTGTGCAACGCCCGCCTCGTCATACGCCTCGATGTGCGCGGCGAGGCAGCGGCACTGCATCTCACCGGCATACACGGGCAGCACAGGCACCCCGCCCACGAAGGCGCTGACGATATCGGTGCCGCCGGAGATCGGATTGATCCACACGTCCGGGCGCACGTGCGCGTGGATCCAGCGATAACTCTCCGGGGCGAGCGGCGAGCCGGTCGAGCCGATGGCGCGCAGGGCCGTGAGGTCGATCCCGCGGGCCGGCTCCAGAGCGGCCTTCTCAGCCGCCTGAAAGAGCGCCGCCCCGGCACCGAAGAACGTTACCCGCTCGGCCCCGACGAAGCGCCACAGTGCCGCCGGATCAGCATGCACGGGACTGCCATCGTACAGACAGATCGTGGCGCCGCAGAGCAGTCCGGCCACCTGCACGTTCCACATCATCCAGCCGGCGCTGCTGTACCAGTGGAAACGATCCTGCGGTCCGAGGTCGAGGTGCAGGGTGGTGAGCTTGGCGTGCTCGAACATCACGCCGCCATGGGAATGAACGATGGGCTTGGGCAGCCCCGTGGTCCCCGAGGAGTACACGATCCACAGCGGATGATCGAAGGGCACGCGTTGCGGCTGCAGCGCGCGCTGCCCCGCGGTCGCGGCGGTCCAACACACGGCGTTGTCGAACTGCGTGTGATCGACACATGGATCCAGATGTGCAAGCAGCACCAGATGGCGCACGCTCGGCAGCTCCGCGAGCAGCTCGCCGAGCTGCCGAGCGCGCGCGTGCAACTTGCCAGCGTAGCGGTAGCCGTCGACGGCGATCAGCACCTTCGGGGCAATCTGCCGGAATCGCTCGAGCACCGCCCGGCCGCCCATCTCGGGGGCGCACAGTGACCAGATCGCCCCGATACTCGCCGTGGCGAGGAAGGCAACGACGGTCTCGGCAATGTTCGGCAGGTAGGCGGCGACCCGGTCGCCGCAGCCGACCCCCATGCCGCGCAGTGTCTCGGCCAACGCGGCCACCTGGCGGCGCAGCTCCGCCCAGGACAGCTCCCGCCGCGCGCCGGTCTCATCGCCGGCGATTACCGCCGGCCGCTCGGCGGTGGCATGGCGGAACACCTGCTCGAGGTAATTCAGCTCGACACCGGGGAACCAGCGCGCACCGGGCATCGTCTCGAGCGCGAGGGCGCGGCCGCGGGGCGTCGAGGGCAGCTCGAGCCAGTCGGCGAGCGCGCTCCAGAAGCCCTCGAGATCCGTCACGGACCAGCGCCACAGGGTCTCATAGTCGGCACAGCGCACGCCGCGCTCGAGCGCGAGCCAGCGCATGAACGCGGTGAGGCGCGCCGCCTCGAGGGTTGCGGCAGAGGGTTGCCACACCGGCTCGCTCATCAATGCTGTTCCGCGTCGGCGGCAAAGGACAGGCGCGCAAGGAAATGGTCGATCGCCGGCACCACACCCGGCTCATCCAGCAACGGGGCATGCCCCCGCCGCTCGACGCTGAGCGAGTCCAGATCGGGCTTCTCGCGCTGCATGCGCGCCAGGATGTCCGCGCTCAGCAGATCCGACTGCGCGCCGCGGATCACCAGCATCGGCACGGCGACGATCTGCGCAAATACCGCCCATAGATCCTGCGGCACCGCCGGCGCGGCGCGGATCGCCTCGCCGATCATCGGATCGGAATCGAACACCGGTGTGCCTGCGGCATCCTCACGGTAACTGCGGCGCGTCACGACGGCCCATTGCTCGGCGGACAAATCGGGCCACGCCGCGCCGTTGACCGCGCGGAACTGCGCGACTGCCTCCCCCCAAGTGCGCACCGGCGAGAGCTTTCCGGTATAGCCGCGGATGCGCTCGATGCCGCGCGGGTCGGCCTCGGGGCCGATATCGTTGAGCACGATCCCGGCCACGGTGCCGGGCGCGCTCGCGGCGAGCAGCATCGCCAGCAGCCCGCCGAGCGAGGTGCCGATGATGGCCACCCGCGGCGAGCCGAGTGCCGCCAGCAACTGCCGCAGGTCCTGCAGGTAGACCCCGGGGTGGTAGTTGCGCCAATGCGGATCGCGTTCGGACAAACCCCGACCCCTCAGGTCCGGGCAGATCACCCGGTAGCGGCTCGCCAGGTGCGCGGCGAGCGACTCGAAGTCCCGGCTGTTGCGGGTCAGACCCGCCAGGCACAGCACCGCGGGGGCGGTCGGGTCGGCCGGCTCGTACACGCGGCTGTAGAGCCTCAGGCCGTCCGTGCTGCTCCAGTACCGTTCGCGCAAGACCATCGTGCCGTCACTCATTGCATGTGCCACCCGTGGCTGACCACCAGCGACTGACCCGTGAGGGCATTCGAGTCGAAGGCGCTGAAGAACACCGCCGCCTCGGCGACATCCTCGAGCGTCGTGAACTGCCCATCAACCGTTTCCTTCAGCATGACCTCGCGCATGACGTCCTCCTCGGAGAGCCCGAGCGCGTGGGCCTGCTCGGGGATCTGGCGGTCCACAAGCGGGGTGCGCACGAACCCGGGGCAGATCACATTGGCGCGCACCCCTCGCCCGGCGCCCTCCTTGGCCACCGCGCGAGCGAGGCCGAGCAGTCCGTGCTTGGCCGCCACGTAAGGCGCCTTCAGGACAGAGGCCTCCGTGGAATGCACCGAACCGATGTAAAGGATGCTGCCCCCGCCCTGCGCATACATCTGCCGCAGCGCCGCGCGAGTGGTGAGAAACGCCCCGTCGAGATGCACCGCGACCACGCGTCGCCAGTCCGCGAACGCGAGCGTCTCCAGAGGACAGATGACCTGAATGCCCGCGTTGCTCACCAGGATGTCGAGCCGCCCGTAGGCGCCGATCGCCTCGCGCGTCCCGGCTTCCACCTGCTGCTCGCTGGTCACATCCATCACCAGCGCCATCGCCTGCCCGCCCTCGGCGACAATCCCCGCTGCCGCCTGCTCGGCGCCGGCCCGATCCAGATCACTCAGCGCAACGCGCGCACCCTCGCGGGCGAAGGCGCGCGCGATAGCCAGACCGATTCCGCTCGCCGCGCCGGTGATGAGCGCGACGCGGCCGTGCAGGCGCGAAGCGCTCACTCGCGGCCCGCCTGATAGTTGTATGTGATGCTCGCCTGCACGGTGCGCGGCGCTCCGTAGAAGCCGATCTGGCTCACCCCGCCGATGAAGGAATTCGCCGGTCCGATCGGTGCCGCACCGAAGTCGTAGCCCGCGACCCGATAATACCGGTTGGTGAGATTCTCCCCGTCGATCGAAAAGCGCCACAGGCCGCTCGCGGTGGTGAACGTCAGGTGGGCGTTGAGCAGCCCGTAGGCCGGCTGGTCGGTCGGGCTCGGGAAGGTGACGGCCACCTTGGTGAAGCTGCGCCAGTCGTAGCCTGCACGGGCGACCAACGAGCCGGAACGCAGGTACCACGCATAAGAGGCGTTGGCCGAGATCGTCCAGCGGGGCGCGTTCAGCGGACGATTCTGGCCGGCGATGTTCACCGCCCCCACCCCCGGGGTGCACCCCGGGGCGGCGCTGAACACGCTGCAGGGGACGAGATAATTCTGGTAGTACGAATCGAGGTACCCCATGTTCAGGCCGAGCGTCAGTGCGCGGCTCGCCCTCCAGGCCGACTCCAACTCCGCACCCTCGTTGATCTGTTTGCCGGCATTGAGCTCGGCCGTCAGATTGGTCGGGACCCCAGCGTATTCGACGAACTGCTGCACGCCGATCTGGGCGTCCGTCAACGGGTCATAGAATGCGTCCATGTTCAGCATCAGCCGATTGTCGAGCCACGTCGACTTCACGCCGATCTCATAGTTGTTGGCGATCTCCGAGGCATACCCGTTCTGGGTTCCCGGGTATACCGCCGCATTACCGCGCATGTCGAACCCGCCGCTCATGAAACCCCGGCTGTACATGAGGTAGCCCATCAGCGCCGGTGTGAAGTGGTAATCGAAACCGAGCCGCGGGGTGATGTTCACGAACGGACGGGTGCGCGTGTAATCGGTGACGACGCCCGGATCGGGAAAGAATCCGGCGGGGACCTGACTCGGATTGAAGAACTGCTCGCCGGGGGTGAGCTGCGTCGGGGCCACGCTGCCGTAATCGGCCTGGTAGACGTAGGCCCGCTTCACGTCCTCGTTCCAGCGGATGCCCGTATCGAGATTGAGCTTCTCGGTGAGCTTCCAGGTGGCATCCCCGTAGAGCGCATAGCTCTTGGTGCGAACACAGCCCTGCACCAGCTCCGTGATGTAAAGATCATAGGCCGGGATGCCGAGCAGATTGAGCGTGCCGATCGAGGCGTTGTAATCGCCGCAAGCCGTGCTGTTCATGAAGAACACGCCCGCGACCCCCTTCACCCGCTGTCCGGTGTAGGTGAGGTTGCTCTCGATCGAGGTCTGCTGGTCTTTGTAGCGCGCCGGCACTTCGAACAGGTTCTGGTCGGTCTCGGCGAAATTGATGAACTGCTGCCCGCGGCCCCGGTAATACGCGCCGATCACCTTCAGGCCGAGATCCTGCGCGAGCTTCTGGGTGTAGGTGGCGGCGAAGCCGTTGCGGTGGAAATAATCCCGGCTCACCGGCATGTCGTCGTAACTGTCGAACGGATTGGACAGCTGCGGCACGAGGTAATTGTTCATGCGCTGACCGCCGGAGGCGTTCGAGTTATCGAGGATGTCATCGGCAACGAGCACGAGCTTGGAGCTGGCGCCCCACAGCAGCGTCAGGTTGGCTCGACCGGCCAGCACATCCTTGTTCGAGAGCGACTCGCCGATGAAATTCTGCGTGCTCGGCGGCGCACCGGGCTGCGCGACCACGTGGCCGTAGCCCGAATGGCGGAAGTAGCCGACCGATACGCCGAAATAGACGTGCCGATTCACGACCGGGGTGGTGAAGTCGAGCTTGTAGTCGTTCTCGGCGTAATTGCCGCCGGTCACCGACATCGTGAGCCGTCTCGGCCCGACGACGCCCGCGGTCACGTACTTGATTGCGCCACCGATGGTGTTCTTGCCGTAGAGCGTGCCCTGCGGACCGCTCAGCACCTCGATGCGCTTGACGTCGAGCACATCGAGCAGCGCGCCCTGATTGCGCGCCATGTACACCCCGTCGATGTACACGCCCACGGCTGGATCGTTGCCCCACAGCGGATCGGACTGCCCAATGCCGCGGATATAGACGTTGATGGTGCTGCTCGTGGCCCGATCCGCGGAAATCTTCATGTTGGGCACGAAGCTGTTGAGTCCGATCAGGCTCTTGATGCCCCAGTCACGCAGCTGGCGCGCGGTCATGGCCGTGTCGGTGAGCGGCACGTTCTGCAGGTTCTGCGCACGGCGCATCGCAGTAACCACGACCTCGTGCAGCTCGATCGGTGCGGCCGCGACGTGCGCCGGGTCCGGCGCAGCGGCCTCGGCTGAGGTTGGGGCGGATGTTTGTGCCTGGGCGATTCCTGCTGCCAGACAGGAAGCGACAACTGCATGGACCAACCGGTTACGCATGGACCCCCCTTTGTTATGCAGCGGCCGCCCGACGGACGGCATACGATCGTCATGTTTTGTTGAACGGTCGTTGTACTTGTTTCAACGCTCGTTGAAGATACGACCGAGATTGGGAAAATGCAATACTCCCCGCGACCCTCGCGCCGCCGCGCCCGAACGCACGGCCGACCCGAGCGCGTAGGCGGCAAGCCCGAGCCGAAACGGGGCTATCTATCGGCCCGGCACAGTGACTAAAATATTTCTTTGAATCTAGGAACTTGCGATGCCCCGACCGCGGCGCACGACCAAAGAGAAACTGCTGGATGCCGCCGAGAAGCTCTTCGCGCGCAAGGGCTATCACGGCACCTCGCTGCGCACCATCACGCGGGCGGCCGGGGTCGATCTGGCGCTGGTGAATTACCACTTCGGCGGCAAGCAGGGGCTGTTCGAGGCGTTGATCGAGCGGCGCGGCGCCATGCTCAACGAGGAGCGGCTGCGCCGGCTCGCCGAGATCCGCCGCGCCGCAGAGCCCGGCTACCCGCCGACCGAGGCCGTGGTGAGCGCGTTCTTCGATCCCATCCTCGATTTTCTCGAGCACGCCGATCCGGGCTGGCACAGCTACTTCGCGCTGCTCGCCGAGGTCAACAACTCCCCGGTCTGGGGCAAACGGCTCATGGGCAAGACGTTCAATGCCACGGTCAAGCAATTCATCGCGGCGCTGATGCAGTCCCTGCCCGAGGCGGCACCGCAGGACGTGTACTGGGGCTACAACTTCCTCACCGGTGCCCTCACCCTCTCGCTTGCGGAAACCGGCCGCCTGGACGTGCTCTCGGGAGGGCTGTGCCGCTCGGCGGACGTCGCAGCGCTGCGCGCGCGACTCGGGCCGTTCGTCTCAGCGGGTTTGCGGGGTCTTGCGCACCGCGCGGACGGTGACTGATGAGCCCCGCCGGCGCAGCACTCAACGCACGGAATGCTTGAGCGGTACGCGGGCGATCTGCTGGGCGGACGAGTGGTCCGCATCCGCGGCGCATCCGCACGGGCGCTGCCGATTTCGAGTGAGCCAGTGATACGCCCCCGGGTCGCCTGCTGACGGGCAAGTGCCCGCCGCGCGCGCTGTCGATCCGCCTGGTCTGCGTAGAGCAGTATCGCGACGCCCGACTGAGCGCAGCGCCACCGCTCTCTGCCGCCCGGCCCGTTCACTCGGTGCGGTGACGATCGAGGCAAGAGCCGAGCGATCGGCGCGCGGTGTGTCCCGCCTGCCCGCTCGGTAAGTCGCCGCGGCGCACGCCCGCGATCCTCAGGACCGCCCTTCCGCTACAGCGGCGGCCTTGTCCCGCCCCGGGGCGCTCTCCGGCGGGGGCTCGTAGTGGTAATAGCGCTCTTCGGCGAGCGCGTGATAGAGCGGCGGGGTGAACAGGCCGGCAACTCGCGCCGAGGCGAGCGCCACCGCCATCATTGGGATGACCATTGCCGAGCCGTTGGTCATTTCCATCACGATCACGAACGAGGTGAGCGGGGACTGCGTGACCGCAGCGAGATACCCGGCCATGCACAGCGCGATCACCGCAGCCATCGGCGTCCAGCTGAATACCGCGTGCACCCACTGCGCAACGCCCGCGCCGATCGACAACGAGGGCGAGAACATGCCGCCGGGCACACCGACGAGGTTGCTCAGCACCATGGCGACCCACTTGGTGGCGCCAAAGGCGAGGCCAAGCGGTGCCGTGCCATGCAGCAGCGCCCGCGCCTGCTCGTAGCCGCTGCCCCAGGTCTGTCCCTGGGTCGACACCCCGATGCTGGCGATCAGCACGGCGCAGGCAAATGCCCACCACAAGGGGCGGTGGGTCTTGAAGGTCCGCAACCGCTTCGGCAGCCAGCGCTGCCAATGCAGCAGCGCGTAGTTGAACGAGGCCCCGAGCAGCCCGCACAGCACCGTCGCCAGAATCACCGGCAGCACGAACGCCACGCCGAGCGGGGTCTTGACGTTGAGCTGGCCGAAGTAGAGGTAATTGCCAGCCAAAGCCACCGTCGTCAGACCCGCGAACACCGCCGCGGTGATCATCGTGCCATTGGTGCGCGTCTCGAAGTCGCGCGCCAGCTCCTCAATGGCGAAAATCACTCCGGCGAGCGGGGTGTTGAATGCCGCGGACAGGCCGGCGGCGGCGCCGGCGAGCAGCAGGCGCCGCTCGAGCGCCTTGGTGCGGTGCGGATAGAAGTGGCGCGTCTCGGCGAAGATCGCCGCGCCCATGTGCACCGTCGGCCCTTCCGGGCCGATGGCCAGTCCGCCGAGAAACCCCAGGGCCGACATCGCGAACTTGCCGATGATGATGCGCAGGCCGAAGTAGGATTTCATCAGCGTGCCGTCGGTCTCCTCCCCCGGCGCATGGATGGCGGCAATGACCTGCGAGATGCCGCCGCCCTCCCCGCCGTAGAACCAGCGCCGCGTGCAATAGACCACGAGCACCGTCAGCCCCGGGGTCAGGACGAACGCCAGCCAGGGGCGACCGTGGATCCAACCGCGAAAGGTCTCGTAGGCATCGGCGGTCCAGCGCGCGTACAGCACGGAAACCAGTCCCACCAGCACCGCGGCGGTCCAAGGCAGTCCGACCTGCAGCAGCAAGCGGCGCGCGCGGCGCGTGAGCAGCCGGTGGAAGCGATCGCGCAACGTCCAGATGGGCAGATAGACTGCCGGCGCATCGAGCGGCACGAGCGATTCGGGCGAACGGGGGGCCTGCTGACTCGTAGTCTCGGCGGCCACAGCGGCCTCGGGCACGCTCTCAGAGGCCGCCTGGGGTAACGGCAGCTCGCGCTGAGGAGGGTCTGACACTATCGGATCGCCTACAACCAAACGTGGCTCAAAGAGTCGGGATTTTACCGGAATCGAGCGCGGTGCGCTCCTCGTCGGTGCACAGTGTAGCGAGCGCGCGCCCCGGCCGTCCCGGCGACCGTCACCAATCGCTCATCGGCCGGGCAATCAATGCGGCGCAGCGGCCTGCACGCCGCTCTCGGGCGGCGGTTGGTAATCGAAGTACTTGTCCACGGCGAGTCCATGGTAAATCGGGCGCGTGAACAGGCTTGCGATGCGCGCCGAGAGCAATGCCACCGCCATCATCGGAATCACCATGGCGGTGCCATTGGTCATCTCCATCACGATCACGAACGAGGTGATGGGTGATTGGGTGACCGCGGCGAGGTAACCGGTCATGCACAGTGCGATCACCACCGCCATCGGCGCCCAGCTGAACAGCGCATGAACCCATTGGGCGATGCCCGCCCCGATCGCCAGGGACGGGGAGAACAGCCCACCCGGGATCCCCGACAGATAACTCACCAGCATCGACACCCATTTGGTGATGCCGAAGGCCATGCTGAGCGGCGCCTGGCCGTGCAGCAGCTCGCGCGCCTGATCGTAACCGCTGCCCCAGGTCTGGCCGTGAGTGGCCACTCCGATCGCGGCGATCAGCACACCGCTCGCGAGCGCATACCACAGCGGCTTGCCGTTCTTGAAATTCAGCAGCCGCAGCGGCATCCATTTGCGCCAGTGCAGCAGTCCGTAATTGAACGCCGCACCGAGCAGCCCGCAGCCAAGGGAGGCGACGATCACCGGCAGCACGAAGTCGAGGGTGAGCGGCACCGTGACGTTCAGGTGCCCGAAATAGAAATAGTTGCCCGCCAACGCCAGCGAGGTCAGGCCGGAGAACACCACCGCGGTGATCATGATGCCGTTGGTGCGCGTTTCGAAATCGCGGGCCAACTCCTCGATCGCGAACACGACGCCGGCGAGCGGCGTGTTGAACGCGCCGGAGAGTCCGGCTGCGGCGCCGGCGATCAGCAGCCGCCGCTCCAGCGCCAGAGTGCGGCGCGGATAGAACCTGCGCGTCTCACCCATTATCGCTGCACCGATGTGCACCGTCGGTCCCTCGCGACCGATCGTCATCCCGCCGAGAAAGGCAACGAGCGAGACAACGATCTTGCCGACGATGACCCGCAGACCGAACAGACGCTGCATCAGCGTCTCATCGCCCTCCTCGCGTGGGGCGTGCACGGCGGCGATGACCTGCGGGATGCCGCTGCCTTCGGCGCCGTAGAACCAGCGTCGAGTCAGATACACCGACAGCACCAGCGTCCCCGGAGTGATCAGGAAGGCCAGCCACTCGCGCCCGGCGATCCAATCGGTGAACGTGTAATACGCCTCGGTGCTCCAGCGCGCATACAGTACCGAGATCAGGCCCACCAGCAGCGCTGCGCCCCACGGCAAACCGATTTGCAGGAACAGCCGCCGCGTGCGGCTGCTGAGCAGCCGCTCCCAGCGCGCGGCGAAGCCGCGCACCGACACATGAACGGGCGGAGCATCGAGGGGAATGAGGGGCTCGGGATTCTGTGCCGCCGTGGTGCCCGGCCGCTCGTCAACCGGCTCAGCGGGCTGGGAAGGCTGCTCGGTCGACTTACTGTGTGATCGGTCGGTCACTGCGTTGCGTTACGACGACACAATCCGTGTTCCAGATATTTTCACAGTATTCTAGCGGAAAAGAGTCTGATGGCGCCAAGCGATTTGCGCCGCCGCGCGCCGCGCGCAGGCCGCGACTCAGCGTGCCGATGGGCGCACGGCTTGCTCGAGCTGACGGATTTGCTGCGCGGAGTAGCCGAGCCGCTTGAAATCCATCACGCCGTGGCGCGAGTGGCAGGCGATGCACGCCAGCCCACGCGTGCGGATGCCGTGATTGACCGAGATGTAGGAGATCCCGGGCACCTGCATGGCCCGCCACTGCCCGCTCCAGGGCACCCCGAGCGCGCGCATCCCGGCCGCGAGCGCCTGCTGCACGCTGCCGGTGCGGTTGTACACCTCGCGGTTCGGTGTGAGCAGCAATGGAAATTCGGCGCTCTGCGGATCACGCCGCAGGCCGCTCATGCCCGGCGCTTGCCACATTTTGCGCGTGCGGTCGAAGAGCATGACCTGGGTGAGCGCGCGCACCGGGTAGAGCCGCGCGCCCGGGGTGTCGCGCGTGCTGGTGGCAAAAGCCATCCAGCTCTGCGCGGCAGGCTGCTCGGCGGTGTTCGCCACCCGCCACTCGTACTGGGGCGGCCCGCGCTCGATGCGCACCGTGGGCACGAACGCGGCGCGCAATGCCGGGCTCGGGTCGTACTTCGAGAGCGCACTGTGGCGACCGTGGGCATCATCGCGCACCGGCTCGCCCCAGTTCTCATAGACGATGCCGCTCACCTGAGGGATGTGACAGGTCTGACAGGCGAGCCGCCGGATGTGCGCATTCAGGATCGCCGCGCGCGCACCGGTGTGCGGGCTCGGCCCGTGACAGCCCGAGCAGCGCACCGGCACGTCGGGCCGATCGTTCGCCACCATGTCGGATTCCACCTGGCCCTTGGCGATCTTGTGATGCTCGGTGAGATGACACGTCACGCAGCGCAAGCCGGCGCGGGCGTGTACGTCATTGGCGACCGTGAAGGGTGTGCCCCGCTTGTAATCGGCCGAGAAGGCGTGTTCGTGACAGCGCAGACACGCGGCGTTGGTCGGCACTCGCGTGATGCTCAAAGCCGAGCGCACAGAGGTGTCCTCACCCCAATGCACCCCGGAGGCATCCCTCACCCGCCGCGCCCGCCGGCTCCAGTCGTAGTGCTTCGCGTGACACACCAGACAGTCGACCGTCTGGCGCTGCGCGGCGGTGGGCGGGCGGCCCGGCATCGGGGGCGCCGACAGCGCCCCGATGTGACACACCCCGCAGCCCTGGGACTGGGGCGTGAAGCGGCCGTGGGTCGCGGCCAGCCAGTTGGCCGCGGCCATGCAGCCGGCGAGCGCGCACTGGCGGTTTGCCATGCCCCACCAGGAGCCCTCGGGCAACCCCACGACGTTGCGCACCGGGGAGGCGAGAGTCCAGTGCACCGACTCGAGCACCTCGCTGAGCGCCTGGGCGTGGCAGGCGGCACAAGTGCTCGCGCCGTGATAGCCGTTGGCCCGGATGAAGGCCGCGCCGGGATGCACCCAGGGGCGCAGCAGCGGCAGCGGCGCTCGGGCCTGCGCGGGGGTGAGCAGCAGCACGGACAGCCCGAGCGCGATCCAGCGTCCCCGGTGCGGGCCGAGACACGCTGCGATCGAGGTGCGCATGGCTGGATCCTCACCGACCCCGGCGCGGGGTCACGCCATCCCGCAGCCGAGGGCACCGCCGCTGCGGAACCGTTCGTGCCGCGATCTGCGTGGACTGTAGGAGCGAGCGCGCGACCCCGAAATCGGTAGTTCTACGCAAGAGCGACCGCGCGCCGGGCGCGACCCGGTGGGCGTTCAGAGGGGTGCGAGGCGGCCGCTCAGGCCGCGCGGGTGTGCGCCAGGCTGGCCTTCACGCCGTCAATCAGCTTCTGCGCGCCGCGCACGTCATCGTGCTCGAGTTCGATGCGGGCTTCATGCAGACGCTCATCGAGCGTGCTGGCACGGGAAGCAGAGATGCGCCGCGAGTCGAGGTCGGTGCGCGCCTGCCCGCGCAGCTCACTCAATTCGTGATAGGTGTGGGTACGCACGTTGAGCTCGAAGTGCAGCGCGAACGCCCCCACCGCCACACACAGCGCCACGGCCGCACTGGTCAGGACCATTACCTTCATGCGCCGAATGTTACCGGAAAGCCGGCGCCGCCCGCCAGTGAGCACTCAGACCGGCGCAGCGGCTCGCACCGGCAGGTGCACCGTCACGATGAGTCCACCGCCCTCGGCGTTGCGCGCGCTCATCTCACCCCCGTGCAGGCTCACGGCCCGCGCCGCGATGGCCAGTCCCAACCCATCACCGCCCACGGCCCGATGGCGGGCTGCATCGACGCGGTAGAACGGCTCGAAGATCGACTCCAGATCCCCCGCCGGGACGCCCGGACCGTGATCGCGCACCGTCACCTCGAGGCCCGGCTCGTCCCCGGGGGGGCGGGAGGCTCGCCGCGCGCACACGCTGACCTCGCTGCCACAGGCTCCGTAGCGCACGGCGTTGCGAATCACGTTCTCGAAGGCGCTGCGCAGCAACTCCGGATCGGCACAGGTGGTGAGCTGCGGCTCGACCTCGAGCGCGAGGCGGCCACCGCGCGCATCCGCCTCGATGCCGACGTCCGCCGTGATCTCGCGCAACAGCTCACCGATGTCGAGCGGCGTCCCGACGAGTTCCCCGGCCGGGCGCTCGAGCCGCGCGAGCTTCAGGATGCGCGCAATCAGCTGCTCGAGCCGATCGGCCTCACGCCCGATGCGCTCGAGCTGGCGCGGCAGCTCCTCTTGGCGCAGCGCGAGCGAGAGGGCGAGCTGCAGCCGCGTGAGCGGCGAGCGCAACTCGTGCGAGACGTCGCGCAGCAGCTGCTGCTTGGAATCGAGCAGCCCCTGCACCCGCACCGTCATGGCGTCGAAGTCGGCCGCCAGGCGGGCAAGATCATCATGCCGCCCGCGCATGCCCGGGGCGACGCGCACATCGAGATTGCCTGCCGCCACGGTGCGCGCCGCCTGACGCAGCCGGTCGATAGGGCCGACCAGGTGACGCGCGAGCAGCAGGCAGATGAGCGTGCTCACCACGAGGGCCACCGCGAGCGTGGTGCCGGCGACTCCGGGCAGGCCGAGCGCCCCGAAGAACAGCAGCGGATGGCGCTGCAGCTCGGTCACCACCACCTGATACATCCGCCCGTCGGGAAGCGTCAGCACCAGCGCCCCGCCGATCGGCGGGGGCTGTCCGCGCGCGGCGCTCGCCTGCGGGGTGAGAAAGGCTCTGAGCAGCGGCGGCAGCGGCCGGCCGAGCAGATCGTGCTCGTTCGGCCCGATCACGAAGGTGCGGTCGTAGTACGGTCCGCCCCGCAGCGCCCGCGCCCAGCGCTCGAGCGCCGGCGGCCCACCGGCCTCGAAGGCGTGGGCGGCCTGCTGGAACAGCTGCCCGCGCTGCACCCAGGGCATCTGCTCGCGGTGTTGGATGGCCTCGTCCACCGCCGCCGTCACCGTGCCGACCAGGATCAGCGCGATGGCGAGCCAGAACGACCAGAAGATCCGCCAGAACAGCGAGTGCATGGCGCTCAGCGTTGCGTCAGGGCGTAGCCGGCGCCGCGCACGCCCTGGATGTTGATCCGCGGGGTGAAGCGGGCGAGCTTGCGCCTGAGGTTGCTCACGTGGGTATCGAGGCTGCGATCGGTCGGCAGCAGCCGCCGGCCGAGCGCCTGCAGCATCAACTCCTCGCGGCTCACGGTGCGGGTGTCCGCCTGGATGAGCAGCTCGAGGATGCGCAGCTCCGCGCTGGTGAGCTCCAGATCGTGATCCTCGATGCGCGCGCGGTGCGCGCGCGCATCGAGGGTCAGTGGCCCGAACGTGAGCAGCCCGTCGGTGGGCGGGTCGGCCATGCGGCGCAGGATGGCGCGGATGCGCGCCACGAGCTCACGCGGGCTGAAGGGCTTGGCGAGATAATCGTCCGCGCCCATCTCCAGTCCCACCACCCGATCGATCTCCTCCCCGCGCGCCGTCAGCATCAGCACCGGCACGCGGCTGCTCGCGCGCAGACGGCGCAGCACCTCGAAGCCACTGAGTCCGGGCAGCATCACATCGAGCACCACCAGATCGATGCCGCCGCGTGCGAGCCGATCCAACGCCGCCTGGCCGCTCTCGGCCGACTCGGCCCCGAAACCCTCCGGCTCGAGGTACTCGCGCAGCATGGTGCACAGCTCGGCATCGTCATCGACGATGAGCAGCCGCGCACGCGTCTCGGCCGGCTCGCTCACTGCGGGTTCTCTAACGTAAACACCTGCCGCTGATCGTCGTAGGCGAACACCTCGGCGTAGCGGCCCCAGCTGATGACCGCGCGCAGCGTCTGCTCGGCGGCCTCCTCGGCCATGTGATCCTCGAGCTCATCGAGGAAGCGGCTCTTCGGGGCGCGGTGGCTGCTGCGCTCATCGAGCACGCGGCGCACGTGGGCCGCGAGCGGCACGTAGGCGAGCAGCTGGCGGGCGAACAGGCTCTTGCGCTCATCGGTCTCGGAGCGGGCGAAGGCGTGCCCGGCCTCGGTGAGGCGGATATCGCCGCCGCCGACCTCCGCGAGGTGCAGCAGCTGCAAGGTCTCGGCCACCGGAAACAGATCATCGGCCTCCATGTGCAGCGCCTGGGCGATCTCCGGCAGGTCCGCCCGCCCCTCGTACGGCGGCTCGCTCACCGCCTCGATCAGGCCGGTGAGCAGATTGGGCGAGACGTGCTCGAGCGTGGTGCCGATGCCGACCAGCTGCGGCCGCTCGGCGCGCGCCCCATCGCGCCCCTGGCGCGGGCGGGCCGTCATCTCCACGTACACCCGATCAACGAGCGCGCGCACCAGCGGATCGAGCGGCTCGCGCGGCTGGGGCAGATCGATCGGGATCTCGCTCACCACCCGCCCCGGGTGGGTCGAGAAGATGAGCAGCCGGTCGCACATCTGCACCGCCTCCTCGATGTTGTGCGTCACCAGCAGCACCGCCCCGATCGGCAGCTCCCCGCGCCCCCACAGGTCGAGAAAATCATTGCGCAGCGTCTCGGCGGTGAGCACATCGAGTGCCGAGAACGGCTCGTCCATCAGCAGGATGTTCGGATGCACCACCAGCGCGCGGGCGAAGCCGACCCGCTGGCGCATGCCGCCGGAGAGCTCGCGCGGATAGGCCGACTCGTACCCGTCGAGCCCGATCAGGTCGATCGCCTGCAGGGAGCGTTTGCGGATCTCGGCCGGCGACAGCCGCATCGCCTCGAGGCCGAGCTGCACGTTGCCGAGCACGGTGAGCCAGGGAAACAGCGCAAAGCCCTGGAATACCATCGAGATGCCCGGCGCCGGCCCGGCCACCGGTGCCCCGAGATAGCGCACTGTCCCCTGCGAGGGCGTGTCGAGCCCGGCGATCAGGCGCAGCAGCGTCGATTTGCCCGAGCCGGAGCGCCCGAGCAGACCGACGATCTCCCCGCGCTTCAGCTGCAGGTGCACCTCATCGAGCACCCGCAGCGCATCGCCGTCGGGCTTCAGGAAGCTCTTGCCGATGCTCTGCACCTCAAGCAGCGGTGCGAGCGACTCGGGCGGTGGAACAGCGTCGTTCATCGTCGGCTCAGCTCATGCGGAACTTGCGCTCGGCGCGCGCATAGAGCGGCCGCCAGAAGGCGCGATTGATGATCACCACGAACAGGCTCATCACCACGATGCCGAGCACGGTGCGGGCGAAGTTGCCCGCGCGGGTGGCATTGGCGATGTACGCCCCGAGCCCCTGGGCCGCGAGGTGCTTGTTGCCCCAATCGGCGACCTCCGAGACGATGCTCGCATTCCACGAGCCGCCCGCCGCGGTGATCGCCCCGGTGATGTAGAACGGAAAGACCGCCGGCAGCGCGATCCGCCGCCACCACAGCCAGCCGCCCACCCGCAGGTTCTCACCCACCTGCTTCAGCTCGTTCGGCAGCGAGGAGGCGCCCGCGATCACGTTGAACAGTATGTACCACTGCGTGCCGAGGATCATCAGCGGGGAGAGCCAGATGTTCGGGTCGAGCCGGAAGTAGACGATGCCCGAGACCGCCACCGGAAAGAGCAGGTTCACCGGAAAAGCGGCCAGAAACTGCGCCACCGGCTGCACCGCGGCGGCCACGCGCGGGCGGATGCCGACGTACACCCCGATCGGCACCCAGATCACGCTCGCGAGCGCAATCAACACCACCACGCGCAGCAGCGTGAGCAGGCCGAGCCCCGCCACGTGCAGCACCGTGCGTGGCGGCACGTGCGCCAGGATGTACCGCGCGGTGAGCCAGGCGAGCAGCGCCACTGCCAGGCTGAGCGCGCCGTACCACAACACATCGTGCAGCCGGCTCGCCTGCGGCGCGCGCACGCGGTGCGGCGCGGTGCCGCGGTTGAACCCGAAGCGCACCATGCCGGAGAAAGCCCCCGCCGCCAGTCCGAGCAGCCGCGAGCGGCGCATCATGGTGAGCGCCCAGGAGCGGTTCGGCGTGAGCCCGACCTCCTGCTCGAGACGGAACCAGTCGGCGCTTGCGATCAGCGGCCGGAAGATCACCTGATCGTAGATCAGGATCACCACCGTCATGGCGGCGATCGCCCAGCCGATCGCCCCGAGGTTGCGCTCGGCGATAGCCCGCGCGATGTACGAGCCGATGCCCGGCAGCGTCACGGTGGTGTGCCCGACGCTGATCGCCTCGGCGGCCACCACGAAGAACCACCCGCCCGACATCGACATCATCATGTTCCAGATGAGCGCGGGCATCGCAAACGGCAGCTCGAGCCGCCAGAAGCGCATCCACGGCCCGAGATGAAAGGCGCGCGCCGCCTCATCGAGCTCGCTCGGGATGCTGCGCAGGGAGTGATAGAAGCTGAAGGCCATGTTCCACGCCTGGCTGGTGAACACCAGGAACACCGCCGCCATCTCCGCCCCGGCCACGCGCCCCGGGGTGAGCGAGAGGAAGAACACGATCGTGAAGGAGAAGCCGAGAATGGGCACCGACTGCAGGATATCGAGCAGCGGCACCAGCACTGCCGCGGCGCGTCGGCTCTTGGCCGCGAGCGTCGCGTAGGTGAAGGTGAACAGCAGCGAGGCCCCCATCGCCACCAGCATGCGCAGTGCGGTCTGGGCCGCGTAGCCCGGCAGCGCCCAGGGACTGAGCGAGATGCGCTCGGCCTGCAGGTGCGAGAGTGGGCGGGTCAGTCCGTAGGCGCTGTGCGCGAGCAGTGCGAGCGCAGCGAACACGAGCACGAACGCCACCACGTCCCAGCGCCCCGGGACGAAACGGCGCCTGAGAACGGAGATCGGCAGACGCTCGGTGCTCATGCGCGGCAGTGTGCCCGAATGCCGTGACAATTGGCACCGTCCCACCCAACCTACGGTAACATCGGCGGCACTTACCTCTCGGGTGCCTGTATGCAAACAGCCACACTGCTCGCCTGCGCCGCAACGCTGGCGCTCGGCGCGCTCGCGCTGCCGAGCGCGCACGCCACGCCCGGGTCCTTCGCACAGGACCTGCGCCACGTCGGCCACCAAATCGGCTTCGACGCCAAGCGCTTCGGTCACCGGGTCGCGGTCGCCTCCAAACGCTTCGGCCGCCACGTTGCGCGCGATACTCGTCCGGCCCGCATGCGCATCAAGCACGTTGCCAAGCGGGTCGGCCACAAGGTGGCCGTCGACTCCAAGCGCTTCGGCCGGCACGTCGCGCACGACACCCGCCCGGCCCGCATGCGTATCAAACACGCAGCCAAGCGTTTCGGCCGGCACGTTGCACACGACACCCGCCCAGCCCGAATGCGCATCAAGCACGCCGCCAAGCGCTTCGGCCGGCACGTTGCACACGACACCCGCCCGGCCCGCATGCGCATCAAGCACGCCGCCCGACGGACCGGACGGGCCATCGCGCAGGGTGCGAAGCGATTCGGTCACGCGGTCTCGAGTGAGGCCCACCGCCTCAAGGCCGCCGTGCACAAACCCGGAGCGGGCTCGAGCGGATGAGCGCGGCAGCGCCCCAACGCTGCGACGTGCTCATCATCGGTGCAGGCCCGGGGGGCTCGAGCGCCGCGGCGGCGCTCGCCGCGCGCGGCCATCACGTGGTGCTGCTCGAGAAGGCGCGCCATCCGCGCTTTCACATCGGTGAGTCGCTGCTGCCGGCGAACCTGCCGCTGTTCGAGCGGCTCGGGGTGGCCGAGGCCATCCGCGCCATCGGCCTGCCCAAGCGGGGCGCGCAGTTCTATGCCGAGCACCCGGCGCGCACGCAGCGCTTCGCGTTTGCCGACAGCTGGAACAAGGCGCTGCCGCTCGCCTACCAGGTGCGCCGCGCGGAGTTCGACCAGATCCTCAGCGCCCGCGCCGCGGCGCTCGGCGCCGAGCTGATCGAGGAGTGCCGGGCGCGCGAGGTGGAATTTCCGCACCCGGACACCGTGCGCGTGCACGCCGAGCAGCGCGGCGTGCCGCGCTCCTTCGAGGCGGCTTACCTGATCGATGCCTCGGGCCGGGATACCTTCCTCGCCACTCGCCTGGGCACCAAGGCGCGCAACCGCCGGCACGAGAGCTGCGCGATGTACGCGCACTTC
This sequence comes from Pseudomonadota bacterium, assembly GCA_021808195.1. Next base: position 25,109 of record JAKBCE010000030.1, on the reverse strand, counting down.
CGCGGTGCCTGGCGCGACGCCGACCGCGATCGCTGCGGGGACATTGCGCTGTTCTGGTTCGAGCACGGCTGGTGCTGGTTCATTCCGCTCGCCGACGGCACCAGCAGCGTCGGGGCGGTGGTCTGGCCGCAATACATGAAGCGGCGCAGGCAGGACCTGCAGGCGTTCTTTTTCGACACCCTGGCGTGCTGTCCGGCGCTCACCGCACGCCTCGCCGAGGCGAGCCTCGCCACCGAAGTGCAGGCGACGGGCAGTTACAGCTACTGCTGCTCGCGCGCGCGCGGAGCGCGCCATCTGCTGGTGGGCGATGCCTACTCGTTCATCGATCCGGTCTTCTCATCCGGGGTGCTGTTCGCCATGGTCGGGGGCCTCGCCGCCGGGGAGGCACTCGATGTGTGCCTGCGCGAGCCGCGGCGCGCCGCGGCGGCGCTGCGCCACTTCGAGCGGACCGTGCGGCGCGGGCCGCGGTGCTTCGCCTGGTTCATCTACCGCATGACGCAGCCGGCCATGCAGGCGCTGTTCATGGACCCGAAGAACCCGCTGCGCATGCGCGAGGCGCTGCTGTCGCTGCTCGCCGGGGACATCTTCGCCGCGACGCCGATCTGGCCGTCGCTGCGGGCCTTTCAACTGCTCTACTGGCTCACCGCGCTCAGCATGCCCCGCCGCTCGTGGGCCGCCTGGACGCGCCGTGCACGCCGGCGCAGAGCGCTGCAGCACGCATGAGCGCCGCGGCGAGCGTGCGGCTGGAGTACCTCGAGGCCGCGCCCGATCAGTGGGCCGACACGCTCGGCGCGGCGCGCTACGGGGTCGCCCCGGAGGGCACGGCGCCGCCGCCCGCCGCGCTGCCGCAGGTGAGGGTGCACATGCCGGTGCTCGAGAGCGACGGGGCTCTGCTCGAGCGCTGGCGCGCCGACCGGCCGGTCCGCTACGGCCACTGCGGCGCGGTGCAGCTGGCCCAGACCGAGGGCGTGCTGTTCGGCTCGCTCGAGGTCGAGGAGAGCGCCGAGGAGCCCCTCGAGCGCGCCACCGAATGGGCCTACCGCCAGATCCACGCCGCGCTCGAGACGAGCGGTCACCGGTACCTGGTGCGCGTCTGGAACTATCTGCCACGCATCAACGTCGAGACCGCCGGCCTCGAGCGCTACCGGCAATTCAACCGCGCGCGGCAGCGGGCATTTCTCGCCTGCGGCTGGCAGATCCGCGGCAACGTGCCGGCCGCGAGCGCCCTCGGCTCGAGCGCCGGGGCGCTCGTGATCTATTTTCTCGCCGCGCCCGAGCCGCCGCGCTTCATCGAGAACCCGCGCCAGGTGAGCGCCTATCACTATCCGCCGCAATACGGCGCACGCGCCCCGAGCTTCTCGCGCGCCACGCTGCTCGAGCGCCCCGGGGGCGGCGCGCTGTTCATCTCCGGCACCTCGAGCATCGTCGGCCACCGCACGCTGCACGCCGGCGATCCGGCCGCCCAGACGCGCGAGACCCTGACCAACATCGCCACGCTGCTCGAGCAGACCCGCGGCTTCACGCTCGAGGATCTCGCCTACAAGATCTACGTGCGCCGGCCGGCAGACCTGCCGCTGATCCGCCGCGAGCTCGATGCCGCGCTCGGCGCGCGCGCGCGGCGCGTGTACCTGCAGGCCGACGTCTGCCGCAGCGATCTCGCGGTGGAGATCGAGGCGGCCGGCGGCTGCGACGGGCCCTGAGTGCGGCGGGCAGGCGCTCTGTGCTGAGGCGGCTGCGCGAGTACGGCATCACCTACGGCCTGCTCGCCACACTCGCGGTGATGATCGTGCTGTGGACGCTGCTCGCGCTGGTGCTGCTGACGCCGCTGCCGCGGCGGCGGCGGCGCGCCGCCGCGCGCTACAGCATGATGGCGGGCTTTCGGCTGTTTACGCATTTTCTGACGCTGAGCGGCGCCTACCGGCTCGACCTCACGGCGCTCGATCGGCTGCCGGGCGCCGGCGGGCTGATCCTCGCCCCCAACCACCCGAGCGCCTTCGATGCGATCCTGCTGCTCACCCGTCACCCCGATCTCGCCTGCATCCTCAAGCCCGCCCTGTTGCATCATCCGCTGCTCGGTGCCGGGGCGCGCCTCGCCGGGTACATCCGCAGCGAGCCGCCGCGGCGGATGGTCAAGTCGGCGGTCGAGGAGCTCGAGCGGGGCGCGGCGGTGCTGCTGTTTCCCGAGGGCACGCGCACGCGCCACTCGCCCGTCAACGCCCTCACCGCGAGTGTGGCGGTGATCGCCAAGCACGCCCGCGCGCCCATCCAGGTGGCGTTCATCGAAACGGACTCGCCCTACCTCGCCAAGGGCTGGCCGCCGCTGAAGGCGCCGCGGCTGCCGATCGCCTATCGCGTGCGGCTCGGCCCGCGGCTCGATGCACCCACCGACGTCGCCGAGTGCATGCGCACCCTCGAGACCGAGTACGCCGCCGCCCTCGCACACGCGCCGCAGCGCGCCTGGCTCGAGGCGTTGCCGCAGGAGGCTGCCCCTTGAGCGCGGCGCGCACGCACCTGGTCCTGATCCCGAGCTACAACCCGGGCGAGAAGGTCTTCGAGACCGTACGGGCAGCGCGCGCGCAGTGGGCGCCGGTCTGGGTGGTCGTCGACGGCAGCACCGACGGCACGGGCGCGAGGCTGACGGCGCTCGCCGCCGAGGATCCAGACCTCGAGGTGTTCATCCTGCCGCGCAACAGCGGTAAAGGCGCCGCCTTGCTCGAGGGCTTCAGCGCCGCGCTGGCGCGCGGCTTCACGCATGCGCTCACCCTCGACTCCGACGGCCAGCATCCGTGCGAGCGGATTCCGGCCTTCATGCAGGCCTCGCAAGCGCACCCCGAGGCGATGGTACTCGGCGTGCCGTGCTTCGATGCCAGCGCGCCGCGCATCCGGGTGCTGGGCCGGCGCATCTCGAACGGCTGGGCGCAGCTCGAGACCCTGGGGGCGGGGATCGAGGATTCGCTCTTCGGCATGCGGGTCTACCCGCTCGCCCCCCTGGTGAGCGAGATGCGCCGCCGGCGCGGCATGCGACGGTTCGACTTCGATGTCGAGGCGGCCGTGCGCCTCAGCTGGCTCGGGGTGCCCGCGCTCAATCTGCCCGCCCCGGTGCGCTACTTCAGCGCCGCCGAGGGCGGGGTGTCGCACTTTCGCTACGGTCGCGACAACCTGGTGCTGACGGCCATGCACATCCGGCTGTTTTTCGGCTTTTTGGCGCGTTTACCGCAGTTGCTGAGCCGCCGGCTCACCCGCCCGTGAGCCGCCGGTCGCAGCCGCGCGCGTCATGCCTTGCAGCCAGCAGCCGCACCGTATAATTTGCCGGCGCAGGAACCACAGCAGAACCGCACTCGATGTCGATGTCCGAACTCGCTCCGACCTTGCCCCCGACGCTCGACTCCGGCGCCACCCTGGAAGCGGAGCTCGCCGAGCTCATCGTCGCGGCGCTCAACCTGGAGGTGCCAGCCCGCCAGATCGATCCCGAGGCGCGTCTTTACGGCGAAGGGCTCGGCCTCGATTCGATCGACATTCTCGAGATCGCGCTCGTGGTCTCGAAACACTACGGGGTGCAGCTGCGCGCCGATGATGCGGCGAACACGCAGATCTTCCGCTCGCTGCGCCAGCTGGCCGCCTATGTGGCGGCGCACCGGACGAAGTAGCCCCTGGCTGCCCTGCCGTTGCTCACGCACACCGCCGGGGAGGCGGTGTTCGCCTACCGCGGCGCCGAGCCCATTCGCGCCGCGCAGTTCCTCGCCGAGGCGCACGCACTGGCCGCGGCACTGCCGAGCGGCCAACACCTCATCAACGTCTGCACCGACCGCTACCACTTTGCCGTCGGGCTGACCGCTGCGCTGCTCGCCGGCAAGGTGAGCCTGCTGCCCCCGAGTCACACCCCGGAGGTGGTCCGTCACCTGCAGACGTTCGCCCCGGACGTGTTCTGCCTCACCGATCGCACCGATTGCCCCATTGATCTGCCGCAGGTGCAGCTCGGACACCGGGCCGCGCGCCCAGGGGCCTGGGTGGTGCCGAGCCTCGCTGCCGAGACCCTCGTCGCGCACGTATTCACCTCCGGCTCCACCGGCGTGCCGGTGCCGCACCCCAAGACCTGGGGCCGGCTCGTGCAGTGCGTGCGCGACGGCGCCCAGGAGCTCGGCGTCGCGCCGGGCACGGCGCTGCTCGCCACCGTACCGCCGCAGCACATGTATGGATTCGAATCGAGCGTGCTGCTGGCGCTGCTCGCCGGCGCGGCGCTCGTGGCCGAGCGGCCGTTCTATCCGGCCGACGTGGCCCTCGCGCTCGCCGCCCTGCCACGCCCGCGCGCCCTGGTGAGCACCCCGATTCACCTGCGCGCGCTGTTGGCGCTGCCGCAGGCACTGCCCGCGGCGGACCTGCTCCTCTGCGCCACCGCGCCGCTCGATGCCGAGCTCGCGCGCGAGGCGGAGTTGCGCTTCGGTGCACCGCTGATGGAGATCTACGGCTCGACCGAGACCGGCCAACTGGCCACCCGGCGCAGCGCGCACGAGTCGCCCTGGCGGCTGTTGCCCGGCATCCATCTGAGCCTCGAGTCCGGGCGCGCCTGGGCGCGCGGCGGACATCTCGAGCAGCCTACCGCGCTCTGCGATGAGCTCCAGATCCTGCCCGACGGCCGGTTTCATCTGCAGGGCCGGCTCGCCGATCTGGTCAACATCGCCGGCAAGCGCAGCTCCCTCGCCTACCTCACCCACCAGCTGCTCGCCATCGAGGGGGTACGCGATGGCGCGTTCTTCCTGCCCGAGCGCCCCGCGCCCGGGCAGACCGGCGTCAGCCGCCTCGCCGCGGCGGTCGTCGCCCCGGGCCTCGAGGCGTCGGCATTGCTCGCGGCGCTGCGCGAGCGGATCGATCCGGTGTTTTTGCCCCGCCCGCTGCTGCTGCTCGAGGCGTTGCCACGCAACAGCACGGGCAAGCTGCCGCAGGAGGCGCTGTGCGCACTGACCGCGCCGCGCCCGGACGCATGACGCGCGTGCCGCTCGCACTGCCGCCCGACCATCCGGCCTACGAGGGACACTTCCCCGGTGCGCCGGTGTTGCCCGGAGCGGTGCTGCTCGATGCCGTGCTCGGTGCGATCGAGGCGGCCGGCGGCGGCGCCCGCCGCTGGCGGGTCACGGTGGTGAAATTCACCGGCACGGTGCGCCCGGGTGATCCGCTCGAGCTCGAGCACGAGGCGCTCGCCACCGGCGCGATCCGCTTCCGGGTCGACAGTGGCGAGCGCACCGTTGCCACCGGTATGCTGAGCCCGTTATGAGCGCACCGGCGGGCAATCTGCGCGCCGCGCCGTGGACCGAGCGCCGCGAGCGCGGTTGGCTCACGCTGTTGCGCCTGATGGCGCGCTGCTCGCTGCGCCTCGGGCGCGCACCCGGGCGGCTCATCCTGTACCCGATCGCCGCCTACTACTTCCTGTTCGCCCCGCGCGCAGGGCGCGCCTCGCGCGCCTATCTGACACGCGTGCTCGGGCGTGCGCCGCGCCCGAGCGAGCGCTTTGCGCACCTGCTCGCCTTCGCCAGCACCATTCATGATCGCATCTACCTGCTCAACGGGCGCTTCGAGCTCTTTGACCTCGAGGTGCGCGACGAGGCGATGCTGCGCGAGCGGATCGCGCGCTGCGGCGGGGTGCTGCTGTTCGGGGCGCACTTTGGCAGCTTCGAGATCACCCGTTCGCTCGGCCGGCGTGCCGCGCTGCCGGTGGTCATGGCCGCCCACACCGCCAACGCCCGAAAAATCAACGCCGCCCTGGCGGCGGTGAGTCCGGAGACGTTGCCGGTCGTGCCGCTCGGGGACAATCCGCTCGCTCTGCTTGAGGTGCAGCGTCTGCTCGAGCAGGGGATGTCGGTCGGCATCCTCGCCGACCGTACGCCGCACGAGCGTCACACCGAGACGGTGCGCTTCCTCGGCAGCCCGGCGCGCTTTCCAACCGGTCCGTTCCGTGCTGCCGCCGCGCTCGGTCGCCCCGTGGTGTTGATGGCCGGGGTCTATCTCGGCGCGAACCGCTACCGGGTGGTGTTCGAGCCGCTCGCGGACTTCAGTGGCGTGCCACGCGCGGCGCGTGAGGCGGCGGTACGTGAGGCGATCGAGCGCTACGCCGAGCAGCTCGAGCGGCTCTGCCGCGCCCACCCGTTCAACTGGTTCAACTTCTATGACTTCTGGGCCGAGAACTAACGCCGTCGCGTGCCTCGCCGGGCTGGCGCTCGCGCTCCTCAGCGCCCTCGCGCACGCCGGCACCGCTGTGGCGTTCGAGCGCCTGATGGGCCTGCTCGCGGCGCGCCAGCGCGGGGCAGTGACCTTCACGGCGCGTACCTATGCCGCCGGCCTCACCCGACCGTTGGTGAGCAGCGGCCTGTTGCGCTACCGCGCACCGGATCACCTCGAGCAGCTCACCCGCCAACCGGCCGCGAGCGCGCTGATACTCGATGGCGAGCACCTGACGGTGCGCCGCAACGGGCGGACCCGTCATCTTGACCTGCGGGACTATCCCGATATTGCCGTGTACGTCGCCGCACTACGCGACACGCTCAACGGCCGGGGCGCGCGACTGCAGCGCCAGTTCGCGGTCGGCTGGCACGGCACGCTCGCGCACTGGCGGCTGACGCTGCGGCCGCTGCAGCACAACGCGCCGGTTCGCCGGATCCGTCTCACCGGCTCGGCGGCCGACATCCACTCGATCGAGATCCTGGCGCCCGATGGTGCACGGACCGTGATGCGCCTCGGTCCGCCCCCTGCGGCATGAGGGCCCGTGCCGTTGCCGTGTCGGTGTGGGCCGCTCTGCTCGTGCTGGCGGCGCTCGTGGTCGCGCGGGCCCGCTACGCGGCCGACCTCTCGGCGTTCCTGCCCCGCACCCCGAGCGCCAGCGAGCGGCTGCTCGTCGCGCAACTGCGCAACGGCGTCGCCTCACGGCTGCTGATCGCAGCCATCGGCGGGGCGAGCGCGCCTGAGCGGGCTCGTCTCTCACGCGCGCTCGCACGCGCGCTGCGCGCCGATGCGCGCTTCAGCGTGGTTCAAAACGGCTCCCGCGCAGCCCAACGGCGCGACGCCGCGTTTCTGTTTGCGCACCGTTACCTGCTCAGTCCGGCCGTGAGCCGCGCACGCTTCAGCGTCGCGGGGCTACACGCCGCCATCGGCCGCACGCTCGGTCTGCTGGCCGCCCCGGGCGGTGTGCTCGCCGCCCCCTCGCTCGCCCACGACCCGACCGGGGAGATGCTCGCGCTGCTCGGCTCGCTCGATCACACGCCACCGCCGCGCCGTGCCGAGGGCGTGTGGGTCTCGCGCGAGGGGCGGGAGGCGCTGCTGCTGGTGCGCACGCGCGCCGCCGGCTCCGACACCGACGCGCAGGCCACAGCCCTGCGCGCAATCGATGCGGCGTTTGCACGGGCCGCCGCGCACCTGCATACGCACGCCACCCTCGAGATCAGCGGACCTGGAGTGTTTGCGGTGGCGGCCCGCGCCCGCATCAAACACGAGGTGATGCGCCTGTCGGTGTTGAGCGGTCTGCTCATCCTGACACTGCTCGCCTTTGCCTACCGCTCCGTCGCCGCGCTCGGCCTCGCGCTGGTGCCGGTCGCCTCCGGCGCACTCGCAGGCGTGGCCGCGGTGGCACTGCGCTTCGGTGTGGTGCAGGGCGTCACGCTCGGCTTCGGGGTGACGCTGATCGGCGAGGCCGTCGATTACTCGATTTACCTGTTCGTGCAGTCGCGCTCGGCGACGGGCGCTGCGCCGGCGGACTGGCGGCGCAGCGCCTGGCCCACCGTGCGCCTCGGTATGCTCACCTCGGTGTGCGGTTTCGCCGCGCTGCTGCCCTCGGCCTTTGCGGGGCTGGCGCAGCTCGGCTGGTATTCGCTCTGCGGCGTGCTCGCGGCCGGCCTGGTCACCCGCTTCGTGCTGCCGCATCTGCTGCCCGGAGATTTCGTGGTGCGCGATCTGCGCCCAGTGGGCATGCGCGCCGCGCGCGTGCTGCGTCCGAGCCGCCCCGCACAGGGACTGTTGGCGCTGCTCGCCCTCGGCGCCGCGATCGTGCTGTACACGCACCGCGGGACGCTTTGGAACCATCAGCTCTCGGCCCTGAGTCCGGTGCCGCGCGCCGCCGAGCGCCTCGATGCGCGCTTGCGCGCCGGGCTCGGGGCACCCGGGGGGCGGGATCTGGTGGTGATCTCGGCCGCGAGCCGCCAGGCGGCGCTGCGGGCCGCCGAGCGGGCTGGCGGGGTGTTGGATGGGCTCGTGGCGCGCGGGGTGCTCGGCGGCTACCAGAGCCCGGCCACCTATCTGCCGAGCCGTGCACTGCAGCGCGAGCGCCGGCGCGCGCTGCCGACAGCGGCGGTGCTGCGCCGCCGGCTGGCCGCGGCGCTGGCGGGTCTGCCGGTCTCGCCCGCGTATCTCGCGCCATTCGTGCGGGCCGTGGCCCGCACCCGGCAGGAGCCGCTCCTCGGCCGCGCCGCGCTCGCCGGCACCTCCTTTGCCGCCGCCGTGGACGGCCTGCTGGTCCCCGCCGCCGGCGGCTGGGACGCGCTGCTGCCGCTGCGCCGGCCGGGAACTAATGCCATCGACCTCGCCACCGTGCGCGCCGCCTTGGCGCAGCACGCGCGTGTGCACGCCACCGTGCTCGATTTGAAGCGCCAGGCCAATGCGCTCTATCGCACCTACCTGGCCGAAGCGGTTCGGCTTGCGCTCGCGGGCCTCGTGGCGATCGCGGTGCTGCTCGCCGTGGCGCTGCGCTCCGCGGCGCGCATGCTGCGCGTCGTCCTGCCGCTCGCCCTGGCAGTGCTCACGGTGAGCGCGGGCCTCGTCGCATTCGGGGTGGCGCTGACGCTGCTGCACGTCATCGGCATGCTGCTGATCGTGGCGGTCGGCTCGAACTATGCGCTGTTCTTCGAGCGGCGCTCGCTCGAGCCCGCCCTCACTCTGGCCTCTCTGCTGCTCGCCAATGCGGCCACGGTGCTCGGCTTCGGGGTGCTCGCCTTCTCCTCGGTGCCGGTACTGCGCGACCTCGGGCAGACGGTGGCCCCGGGGGCGGCGCTAGCGCTGCTGTTCGCCGCACTGCTCGCTCGCGCGCCGTCCGCGGCCGCGCCGGGCTAAAATTTGCCCATGCGCGCCGACCGTACTGCACCCCGCTGGCACCCCTCCCCGCTGCTGCTCGCCTCGGCGGGCGTGCATGGCGGCGCGGCCGCGGCGGTGCTCGCCCAGCGTCAGCTCTGGCCGTGGGCGCTCGGGGCGGTGGTGGCCGATCACGCGCTGCTCGCGGCCGCCGGACTGTGGCCGCGCAGCCGGCTGTTGGGCTCGAACTGGACGCACCTGCCGCCCGGTTGTGCCACCCCGGCCCCCATTGCGCTCACCCTCGATGACGGGCCGGACCCCGAGATCACCCCACGGGTGCTCGAGGTGCTCGAGCGCCACGGCGCGCGCGCCACCTTCTTCTGCATCGGCGAGCGGGTCGCGGCCCACCGCTCGCTCGCCCGCGAGCTCATTGCGCGCGGTCACGCCATCGAGAACCACAGCCAGCGCCACCTGCCCTACTTCTCGCTGCTCGGCCCGCGCCGGCTGCGCGGGGAGATCGAGCGCGCGCAGGAAACCATTGCCGCGGCGATCGGCCAGGCGCCGAGATTCTTTCGCGCGCCGGCCGGACTGCGCAATCCGTTCCTCGACCCCATCCTGCAGCGGCTCGGCCTGCAGCTCGCCAGCTGGACACGCCGCGGGTTCGACACCGTCGAGCGCCGCCCCGAGCGGGTGCTGGGCGCGCTCGCCCGGCGCCTCGCGCCCGGGGACATCCTGTTGCTGCACGATGGGCATGCGGCCCGGACCGGCGCTGGCGCACCGGTGGTGCTCGAGGTGCTGCCGCGGCTGCTCGCCGCGCTCGGCGCCGCCGGGCTGACCCCGGTGCGCTTGCGGGATGCGCTGCCGGCATGAGACCGCTTGCGCTCACCCATTTCACCGCCACGAGCGCTCTCGGGCGGGGCCTCGAGGCGACGCTCGCCGCGCTGCGCGCACAGCGCGGCGCCCTGGCGCCCTGCGCGTTCGAGAGCGTCACGCTCGAAACCTACGTCGGGCAGATCCCGGAGCTGGAGTCGGTGCGCCTGCCCGAGCCCCTCGCTCGCTACGACTGCCGCAACCATCGCCTGGCACTGCTCGCACTCGAGCAAGATGGCTTCGCCGCGGCAGTGCGCCAGTGTGCGGCGCGGCGCGGCGCGGGGCGCATCGGGGTCCTGCTCGGCACGAGCACCTCCGGCATGCTCGAGACCGAGCGGGCCTACCGTGCCCGCGGGCCCGATGGCGCGCTGCCGGCGAGCTTCGATTACGCCGCCACCCACAACACCTATGCGCTGGCGGAGTTCGTGCGCCGGGTACTCGAGCTCACCGGCCCGGCGGTCGTCATTTCCACGGCCTGCTCCTCGAGCGCCAAGGTGTTTGCCGCGGCCGCGCGCATGCTCGGCGCCGGCCTGATCGATGCGGCCGTGGTAGGCGGCGTCGACACGTTGTGTCTGACCACGCTGTACGGGTTTCAGGCCCTGCAGCTGACTGCGACCGGGCCCTGCCGGCCGTTTGATGTCGCGCGCAACGGCATCTCGATCGGCGAGGCCGCCGCGTTCGCGCTCCTCGAACCGCTGCCCGCGGCGTGCGCCCCCGGGAGCGTGGCGCTCACCGGAGTCGGGGAGTCGAGCGATGCGCACCACATGTCCTCGCCCCACCCTGAGGGGTTGGGCGCCCGCCTGGCGATGCGCCAGGCGCTCGCGGCGGCGGCGCTTGCGCCGCAGCAGATCGAGTACATCAACCTGCACGGCACCGGCACCCCGAGCAATGACAGCGCCGAGGCGCGCGCCGTCAGCGCGCTGTTTGGTAGCACCGTGCCGGTGAGTTCCACCAAGGGCGCGAGCGGCCACACGCTCGGCGCGGCCGGCGCGCTCGAGGCGGTGATCTGCGCGCTGGCGCTGCGCCACGGGCTGCTGCCCGGCGGGCTGAATACCACGCAGGTCGACACGAGCCTCGGCCTCGCCTACTGCACCGCCAATCGCGCCCAACCGCTGCGGCGCGTGCTCAGCAACTCGTTTGGCTTCGGCGGCTCGAACTGCTCGCTGGTCCTCGAGCGGCGCGAACCGCAGGGCTCACATGGCTGACGGGGAGCGCATCGCTCTGGGGGCCTACCTGCGCGGCGTCGGCGTGCTCGGTGCCGGGCTCAGCGACTGGCCGAGCAGCGTGCCGGTGCTGCGCGGCGAGCAGCCCTACGTGGCGGCGCCCACCGAGGTGCCGCTGCCCGCGGCGCTGCCGCCGGCCGAGCGGCGCCGCACCGGCGCCATGGTCCGTCTGGCACTCGCCGCCGGCCTGCAGGCCGTGGCCGACGCCGGCGCCGATGCCACCGCACTCGCCACCGTGTTTGCCTCCTCCGGGGGGGATGGGGCGATCTGCGATGAGATCTGCTCGGCGCTCGCTTCGTCCGAGCGGCAGATCTCGCCCACGCGCTTTCATAACTCGGTGCACAACGCCGCATCGGGCTACTGGAGCATCGCGCTGCGCGCGACCGCGCCCTCGACCGCGCTCTGCGCCTATGACGGCAGTTTCGCCGCAGGGCTGCTCGAGGCGCTGAGCCAAGTCTCGGCCACGGGCGAGCCGGTGCTGCTGATCGCCTATGAAACCGCCTATCCCGAGCCGCTGCACGCCAAGCGGCCGCTGCCGGTGCCGTTCGCCACCGCGCTGCTGCTCGCGCCGGCTGCGCCCGCGGGCGACTCGATGCACCTGGCGGCCGAATTGGTGCGCGAGCCGCCCGCGACGCTCCCGAACCCCGCCCTCGAGGCGCTGCGCGCGGCGGTGCCCTCGGCGCGCAGCCTGCCGCTGCTGATGCGCATTGCCCAGGGTGACAGCGGCCGCGTTGTGCTCGATTATCTGGAGGATCTGCAGCTCGCCGTGACCGTCACACCATGTCCCTGACCCGCCCGCAACCGCCCTCCGCCGTACGCCTGCAGCGCCGCTGGCTCGAGCAACACATTCCGCATCAGGGCCGCATGTGCCTGCTCGATGAGGTGCTCGGCTGGGATCTGACGCAGATCCGCTGCCGCGCCTCGAGTCATCGTTTGGCGGACAACCCGCTGCGCGGCCGCGGGCAGCTCGCCGCGGTGGCGGGCATCGAGTACGCCGGTCAGGCCATGGCCGCGCACGGCGCGCTGATGGCCGGACTGCTGCATCAGCCTGTGCAGAACGGCTACCTGGCGAGCGTGCGCAACCTGCGGCTTGCGGTCCTTCGCCTCGATGACCTGGCGGGCGACCTCGAGGTCCGCGCGCAACGCCTTGCCGGGGACGATGGCACGGCGCTTTACGAGTTCTCCCTGCACAGCCGGGATCAGGAACTGCTCAGCGGCCGCGCCGGCATCGTGTTCGGCAGCCCGGAGCCCGCGGCCGCCGGAGCCGGCGCATGAGCGAACCGAAGCGCGCGCTCGTGACCGGCGGCAGCGGCGGCATCGGGGCGGCAATCTGCCGGCGGCTCGCACGAGCCGGCCATCACATCTACGTGCATGCCCGTCGCGCCGTGGCCACCGCCGAGGCGCTGGTCGATGAGATTCATGCCCAGGGCGGCAGCGCGCAGCTGGTGCGTTTCGATGTCACCGATGCCCGGGAGGCGCGCGAGGCACTCGCCCGCCTCCCCGGCCCGATCCAGATCCTGGTCAACAACGCCGGCGTGCACGATGATGCGGTGCTGCCCGGCATGAGCCCGGATCAATGGCACCGCGTGATCGATGTGTCGGTGAACGGCTTTTTCAACGTCACGCAGCCATTGCTGCTGCCGATGATCCGCACCCGCTGGGGGCGCATCATCAACATCTCCTCGGTGGCCGCGCTCATTGGCAACCGCGGCCAGGTCAACTACGCCGCCGCCAAGGGCGCATTGAATTCAGCGACCCGGGCGCTGGCGCTCGAACTCGCCACCCGCGGCATCACCGTCAACGCCGTCGCCCCGGGCATCATCGCCACACCGATGAGCGAGGGCATCTTCGCCGCCGCGGACCTCAAGCAACTCGTGCCCATGGGGCGGGTCGGACTGCCGGACGAGGTGGCGCACGTCGTTGCCTTTCTCGCCTCGGAGGAAGCCTCTTACATGACGGCACAGATTCTGTCCGTCGATGGGGGAATGGCCTGACCCGCCTTCCGTCGACAACGTCGCGCGATACGTCCAAAATGCCTGCCGCAAACGACGATTACTCGAAACTGTCAGACAGACGTTTCTCCAGACGTCAAAAGAAATAACACCCTCCAACTGCGACGGGTAAAAATAGTCCCAACACCGCATTGACAGGCCATCGCAAACCGTATTAATTAAGCGCCACGGAGATTCCATGGCTGCAACGGTGTTTGATATGACGGAACCCACCAAGACGCGTCTTGCGCTTGTCGAGTCCGACATCGCGCACATCCGCCGCGACATAGCCGATATCAAGCTGGACCTGCGCGAGACGCGCACGCAGACCCAGGCCGAGTTCAGAGCGCTGCGTGGCGAGATCTCGGATCTACGCGCCGACATGCATTCGGAATCCAAGTTGTTGCACACCGACATGCATTCGGAATCCAAGTCGCTGCGCGCCGAAATGCATTCGGAATTCAAGTCGCTGCGCACCGAGATGCAATCGGAATCCAAGTCGCTGCGCACCGAGATGCAGTCGGAATCCAAGTCGCTGCGCACCGAGATGCAGTCGGAATTCAAAGCCCTTCGGGGCGAGATGGGCGCCCTGCACCGAGAAATTCACCGAGCGACCTGGGCGCTGATCTCACTCGCCGTCACCTTGTTCCTGGCGCTGCTCGGCGCGCTGCTGCACGGAGTCGGCGGACTCGGCTGAGCGCCCCACGGGACCGCTACCCGCCGGACCCCTCACGGCAGCGCCGCAGGTAGTCGCAGGCCTCCTTCAGTCCCACCACCTCGGCATATTTGGCCTGCAGATCAAACAAATTCGCCGCATGCGGCCCGGGCAGACGATCGCCTACGGCCTCGCGAACCACCGCCGGCACAAATCCGTACTGACAGCAATCGACCGCCGTCGCGCGCACGCAGCCACTCGTGGACACGCCCGCGATCAGCAGTGTATCAATGCGCAGGCTCGTCAGCGTCGAGGCGAGCGGCGTGGCAAAAAAAGCGCTGGCATACTGCTTGGTGAGGACACTCTCACCCTGCAGCGGCTCCAGTCCTTCGACAAAACGCCCAAAGCGCGACTCCGGCGCATCCTCCGCAAAGCACGCGAGCGCGCCGACTTTGCGGTACAGGATGCCGCCATTGCGCCCGCCCCGCTCGTAGCTGAGATTGGTGTGGAACACCGGGATCTGCGCGCCGCGCGCCGCACGCAGCAGCTCACATGCTCCCTGATGGGCCGAGCGAATGCCCTCACCGCCATAGAGCGGGCCGTCCTCAAGCAGATACGCGTTGACGAAATCGATGATGATCAGCGCCGGCCGGACACCGAGCTCGAGGTGGCGCAGGAAGCCACTGCGCGCATAGTTTTCCTGCGCCAAGGTGCTGTTGGGGTCATCGCTCATTCGACTCTCCACCGGTTATGGCCTGCTCGGCCCGCAGACCACCGGTCCTGCGAGCACCTGCTCTGCCCCTCGGCGCCGGCGCGGCACCGGTCCACCTGTGCCATCGGTTGCAACCCCGACCCCACGCCGAAGAGCCGGCGAGGATAGGGCCCTCGCCCTTGCGAGACCGCGAGCCGTATCGCCTTGGACCGCTCCGCCGAGCGCCCGAGCTGCAGCGTACGGCAACCGATGCAGCTCACGGTACTGTATACGATTTTCCATTTCTGCAGCGGGCCAGGCATGCCGGGCGTCAGAAAAATGTTGCGGAGATGCCACGTAATAGCCTGTTTCTCGGTCTATTTTTTTGATTTCCGGGGTCTTGTATCCCCAGACAATCTATCCAGCCCTGGCGAAGCTCGAAATATTGTATACAATTCACCTGATTCTCACGAATCGATGGGTTCGAGAGACGCACGATCAGAAAGACGACTCGGCGGCAGCCAGACGGCGTCGCAGCGACGGTCACGAATCATTGAGTGCTGGGGGTCATGAGCATGCACAGAAAATTGCCGCCGGCGTTGTCCGCTGGCACCGCGGTCGCCCTATTCGTCGCCACCGTCTGCGGTGGCGCAGCGCACGCGCAAACGGCCACGACACCGTCCGCCGCGAAGCGCGGCGGTGAGAATCTCGCCGAAGTCATCGTGACCGCACAGCAGCGCAGGCAGAAGCTCATCGACGTGCCGGCTGCGCTCACTGTGTTCACGTCGCACGACATCCGCGCCGACGGCATCGAGCGGCCCACCAACTTCATCGCGCTCACCCCCGGGGTGTCCGCGATCCAGACCTCCGAGATCGGCGATCTGGAGCTGAGCATCCGCGGCATCAATACCGGTCGCGACACCGAGCCGAACTATGCGCTGGTGATCAACGGCGTGCTGCAGGTCAATCCGTTCGACTTGAACCAGGAGCTGGCCAACCTGACGCAGATCGAAATCCTGAAAGGACCGCAGGGTGCGATCTACGGACTCAACGGCGTCGCTGGCGCCATCATCGTGAAGACCAAGAAGCCCGGTCGGCGCTTCGATGCCGACGCGACGCTCGGCTATGGCAACCACAATACCCAGGTCGCGCATTTCTGGGTCTCCGGCCCGGTGACGCAGCACATCTTCGCGGGCATCAGCGGCTTTTACCGCAAGACCAACGGCTTTTTCTACAACAGCTACCTGCACTGCAGCGACTGCGCCGATTATTACGACGAGAAGGGGGTCGCGCCCCGCGTGATCATCCGCTTCAGTCACCGCGCGATGCTCGATATCATGGCCAAGTACTCGCACATCCGCGCCGGTGCGCTCAACTACAATGCCGCCTTCGCGCTGCCGGCATTTGCCGCCGCCTTCAACAGTCCCAATTTCTTCCAGAACGTCAACGACCACAATTTCAAGTACATCAACAACGTCGTGCCGCGCAACGTGCAGGTGAACAAGCAGTTCTCCGTGCGCGGCAAATGGCGGCTCAACTTCGGCACCCTGACCGCGTTTTATTCCTACGCCGATCAGAGCGAGTACTTCCTCACGGACGGTACGAGCGCAGCGTTCAACCTGTACGCCAATGTGCCGACCAGCGTCGGGCCGGACGTCTGCTCGGTTTCCCTCGCAGCCGAGCCGGGCGCTCCCCTGCCCTCGCCTGCCTTCTATGCCAATCAGTTCGGCCCAGGCAATCCGGGCTTCAACCTGCTGCCGCCGTACAGTCCGACGACCTGCGACGGCTACCAGTATCAGCAGCGCGATGAGATCGACAACTCCGTCGAGGTGCGCCTGACCTCCCCGAGCGCTGAACGCCTGCAATGGCAGGGCGGGCTGTACTACGCCAACATCCGCCGCCACGTCGATGTGTCGCAGGGCTCTGACAACGGCAACGGCTTCCTCGCCCAGGCGTTCGTGCCGACCGGCGGCCCGAATCCCACCGACGTCGAGTACAACGATCGATTCCGCAACAAGGTGTGGGCGATCTTCGGCAATGCCGCCTATCCTGTCCTGCACAACGTCGAGGCCAGCCTCGCGCTGCGCTACGATCGCGAACAGCAGGAAGTATCTAACCGGGTGGGCACGGGTGCGCAGGCCTTCGCGCAGACGCCCTGCTACGCCCAGGGCGCCGGCTGCAGCATCGCGACCGCCCAGCAGCCCTACATCAACCCGGCCTATACCATCGACCCGGCGCTCGCCACCACCGGGATCCCGAACCGCTCCAAGACCTTCAGCCAGCTCGAACCGAAGTTCACCCTGAACTGGAAGATCCGTCCGGAGCTGTCCGTCTATGGCTCCTACGGCATCGGCTTTCGCAGCGGCGGGTTCAACTCGTCCGGAGATGCCGCCACCGTGCTCAACGGCTTCGGCGCACTGCGCTACGTGCAAAACGGTCAGCCGGTCGCATCCACGCCCTCCCTGCCGGTCGCCTCGATCGGCACCTGTGCCAACGGCCAGAATGATGCCGTCGTCTACAACGCCCAGGGGGTGGGCACCCCGACCTGCGGCGGCACCCCGACGTATCCGAACGGAGTCAGCGATACCTTCAAGAAGGAAGTCTCCAAGGCGGGCGAGATCGGCTTCAAGGCGGAGTTGCTCCACCACCACCTGTACGTCAGCGGCGATGCGTACCTGACCAAGGTGGACAACATGCAGATCTTCAATTTCTTCGCCGGTCCGTTCGGCCTGCTGCGCGTGGTCTCGAACATCGATCGCTCGACCCTCAAGGGCGTCGAGGGCGCGGTGCGCTGGCAGGCGACGCGCTACCTGTCACTGTTCGGCGGCTTCGGCACGGTTGACAGCCGCATCGATCGGTACTCGGGACGACCATACACCGTCGGCAACTCGATCCCGTATGCCCCGAAGTACACCGCCGATGTGGGCGGGGATTTCAAGATCCCGGTGAGCGACGGCTGGGCATTCCTCGCCCATGCAGACATGTCAGCCCTCGGCAAGACCTGGTTCGGCCCGGTGCAGAACAATCAGGTGCAGACACTGTTCGGCGTGCCGGGGGATTTCTCCAAGACCTACCGCGATCCATACCAACTGTTCAATGCGCGGGTCGGCATGCAGTCGGACCATTGGACCGTGACGCTCTGGGGCCGCAATCTCGGGGACAAGCGCTTTCTGGCCGAAGTCATCCCCGCCCCGGAGTTCGGCGGCTCGTTCATCTTCCAGGGCAACGGACGCGCCTACGGGGTACAGGTCAGCTACCGGGATTGAGAGCGCGAACCGCCGGTTCACCGGCACCGGCTGAGCGGCGCTTAAGCGCCGCTCAGCCGGTGCGCTCAACCCGCGACCTCACCCCGGCTCTGCGCTTAAGCGGTACGCACTGATCAGATCACACCCGCGGCGGCGAGCGCCGCCAGGCGCTCGGGCGGGAAGTGCATCAGGTCGGCGTAGATTTCCTGGTTGTGCTGCCCGAGCTCCGGGGCGCTCGAACGAATGCCACCCGGCGTCGCGGAGAGCTTCGGTGCCACGTTCTGCATCTTCAGATCGCCGAAGCGCGGATGTTTGACCGAGACGATGGCATGACGAGCCGCAAAGTGCGGATCCTTCAGCATCTCCGGCGGACGGTAGATCAGACCGGCCGGCACACCATGCCGGTCCATCAGATCGAGCACCTCCTCGGTCGACAGTGCCGAGCTCCAGCGTGCGATGTACTCGTCGAGTTGCTGCTGATGGGCGCCTCGGGCCTGATGGTTGGCATACTCGGCACGCTGCGCCAGCTCGGGCTGACCCATCGCTTCGCACAGCCGCTTGAACACCGTATCCTGGTTCGCCGCAATCAGCACCCAGCCCTCTTGCGTCGGGTACACGTTCGAGGGCGCAACATTCGGCAGGATCGCCCCGGTACGCTCGCGGATGTAGCCGGTCTTGTCGTATTCGGTGATCAGCGATTCCATCATCGCGAGCACCGCCTCGTAGATGGCCGAATCGACCACCTGGCCTTTGCCGGTGCGATCCCGGTAGTGCAACGCCGAGAGTGCCCCGAGACAGGCGAAGGTGGCCGCAAGGGAGTCTCCGATGCTGATCCCCACGCGCGATGGCGGCGTCGAGGGGTCGCCCACCACATAGCGCAGGCCGCCCATCGCCTCACCGACCGCGCCGAAGCCGGCGCGGTGCGCGTACGGCCCGCTCTGGCCATAGCCGGACACCCGGATCATGATCAGCCGCGGGTTGATGTTCGCGAGCGTCGCGTAATCGAGGCCCCATTTTTCCATCGTGCCCGGGCGAAAATTCTCGAGCAGGAAATCGGCCTTGCCGACCAGCTCGCGCAACACGTCTTGGCCGGCGGGCTGGCGCAGATCGAGGGTGATCGATTTCTTGTTGCGCGCCACTACCGGCCACCACAGCGAGGGCTCCCCGTGCTTCTGTCGACCCCACACCCGCATCGGGTCGCCCTGATTCGGGGGCTCGATCTTGATGACCTCTGCGCCCATGTCCCCGAGCAGTTGTCCGCAGAACGGGCCGGCGAGTAATGTCCCGAGCTCGAGCACCCGCAGGTCCGACAGAGCGCCGTGCTGGAATTCGATCGGCTGCGGCATCAGTTCGCTCCTCGGCTCATGTTCCAGATCAGGTTTTGTATACAACCAAAGGCCACTCGGGCGCTTCCGGCCCTCGCCACAGCGGGACCGATCTCATCTATAAGCAACTGCAATCGTCGACTTGTCGGCCCGGAGCCGTCATCGCAGCCCGATCACCTCGACTTGCAAATTGTATACAACATCAGGCTAAATGGGAATCACCCTCCGCGAGGCCGAACGGCAGAACACGGCGGCAACGATGAACATTGAACTGGTCGAGGTCAGTCCGCGCGACGGCCTGCAAAGCGAGCCCGTGGCGCTGCCGACGGCGGCGAAAATCGCGCTGATCGAGCGACTCATCGCAGCCGGCCTGCGCCGCATCGAAGTGACGAGCTTCGTCAACCCCAAGCGCGTGCCGCAAATGGCTGACGCAGAGGCGGTGCTCGCCGGCCTGCCGCGCCGCGCCGATATTGCCTACATCGGACTGGTGCTGAACCTGAAGGGACTCGAGCGCGCCCGCGCCGCTGGGTGTGATGAGGTGGGCATGGCGGTCGTGGCCAGCGAGACATTCAACCGTCGCAATCAAGGTGTCGGCACTGAGGAGTCGCTCGCTGCGTGGCATCAGATCGCGCGCGAGGCGCGCGCCGCAGGCATCGCTGCCCATGTGACCATCTCGGCCGCCTTCGGCTGCCCGTTCGAGGGCGACGTCGACCCTCGGCGCGTGCTCGAGCTCGCGCTACGCTGCGCCGAGAGCGAGCCGCTCGAGATTGCTCTGGCCGACACCATCGGTGTCGCCGTGCCGAGCCAGGTCGAGGACCTCTTCTGCAGCCTGCGCGAGCGGCTGCCGACGATGCCCCTGCGGGCCCATTTTCACAACACCCGCAACACCGGACTGGCAAACGTATATGCCGCGATCCGCAGCGGCGTGCGCACGATCGACGCCAGCGTCGGCGGCATCGGCGGCTGCCCGTTTGCGCCGGCAGCAACCGGTAACGTGCCGACCGAAGACGTGCTGTACATGTTAAATCGCATGGGAATCGAAACCGGCGTCTCGATCGAACGGCTGATCGAGACCGCGCAGTGGATCGAACAGCAGCTCGGCAAAACGGTGCCCGGCATGCTGATGAAGGCCGGAAATTTCCCGCAACACCGCCCGGAGGCGGGCGGGCCAGCTCA
The DNA here is from genome assembly GCA_021808195.1 of Pseudomonadota bacterium. The sequence goes on along the minus strand of JAKBCE010000030.1, from coordinate 4,888 downwards.
AGCGTAGGGGGACGCTGATGTCATATCGCCTAGGAGTCGACGTCGGGGGCACTTTCACCGACCTGTTTCTCGTCAACGAGAGGTCTGGCGAAGTGTTCACCGCAAAGGTACCGAGCACGCCCGCCGACCAATCGATCGGCGTGCTGCACGGCATAGCGCGGGTGTGCGAGAAGGCCGCCGTGCGACCGGAGCAGATCGATCACGTGATGCACGGCACAACGGTCGCGACCAACACCGTGCTGACCGGGACCGGTGCGCTGTGCGGGTTGGTCACCACGCGCGGCTACCGGCAGGTGCTGCAGATCGCCCGCTCGTTCGTGCCGGGCGGACTCGGCGGCTGGGTTATCTACAACAAATCGCTGCCGATGGCCCCGCTGCGCTGCACGATCGAGGCGCACGAGCGGGTCGCGGCAGACGGACAGATCATCGAGGCACTCGAGGAAGGACGCCTGCGCGAGGAGCTCGCGAGGCTTGGGCGCATGGGCATCGAGGCACTCACGGTCTGCCTGATCAATTCGTTTGCGAACGCCGCACACGAGCGGCGCGTGCGCGAGCTCGCCGCCGAGATCCTGCCCGGGGTGCCCGTGTCACTGTCCTGCGAGGTGGTCCCGGAGATGCAGGAGTACGAGCGCACGGTGACCACGGTTGCCAATTCCTACGTCCGGCCGCGAGTCGCCAAATACGTGGCGAACCTGAAGGGCAAAATCGAAGAGCTGGCGCAGGACGTGAAGCTGCACATCCTGCGCTCGGACGGCGGGCTCGCCGGCACGCAGGCGGCTGAGGAGTACCCGGTCAACCTGTTGATGTCCGGCCCGGCCGGCGGCGTCACCGGAGCATTGTGGGTGGCCGTTCAGGCCGGCTTCCCGAATCTGCTGACCGTTGACGTCGGGGGCACCTCGACGGACGTGGCCCTGATCCAGAATGGCTTGCCGCGACTGCGGCACGAGACCACCGTCGGGGACGTCACGGTGCGCGCCTCCTCGGTCGACATCCGCACCGTCGGGGCCGGCGGCGGCTCGATTGCACACGTGCCGGAACTCACCAAGGCACTGCGCGTCGGCCCGCAATCGGCGGGCGCCGATCCGGGTCCTGCCGCCTACGGCCGCGGCGGCAGCGAGCCGACCGTGACGGACGCAAACGTCGTCCTGGGGTATCTGCCGGAGCTGCAGCGCCTCGGCGGGGAGATGCAGCTCGACCGGCAGCTCGCCGCCGGTGCGGTGCAGAAAGTCGCCGACGCGTTGCAGTTGTCGCTACTCGAGGCGGCACACGGCATCTACCAGATCGTCAACGAGAACATGGTCGGTGCGCTGCGCCTGGTGTCGGTCGAGCAGGGCTACGATCCGCGCGACTACGCGCTCATCGCCTTCGGTGGCGCCGGACCGCTGCACGCGAACGCCCTCGCCCGGCTGCTCGGCTCGTGGCCGGCAATCATCCCGCCGGGCCCCGGCGTGCTGTGCGCACTCGGGGACGCCACCACCGCGGTGAGAGACGAGCGCGCGCGCACCTACGTGCGCCGCTTCTCCCAGACCAACGCGAAGCAGGTGCGCTCGATCCTGCGCGATCTGGCCCGCCAGGCGGCGCACTCGCTCGAGCGCGACGGGGTACCCAAGCGCGAGATCAGCACCGCTTACCAGGTCGATCTGCGCTACCACGGTCAGGGGCTGCGGCTCACCGTGGACATCTCCCTGGAGGAGATCGAACGCGATGGCCTCGAGGCCATCGCCGCGAAGTTCGACGCCGAGCACAAGCGCCTCTTTACCTTCGCCCTGGCGCTCGAGCACGAAATCGTGACCCTGCGGGCCGCCGTGCAGGGCCGGGGCATCCGTCTGAAGCGCGCTGCGCTGAAGAGCGGTCGCGCCGACCCGAAGGCCGCGGTCGTCGGCCGACAGGCCTGTTACATGGACGGGCGCAAGCACCTCGCGCCGGTGTATGAGCGCGCTCGACTCACGGCCGGCAACCTGATCAAGGGACCAGCCATCGTGATGGAAATGGACTCCACGACGGTGATCCTGCCGCAGCATCATGGCAAGGTCGACCGCTTCGGCAACATCCTGATCTATCCGGATGCGCACCGCGCCACCCCGTCGAAGAAAGCCCGGACCCCGGCCGCGCGCGCGGCGAAGCGACATTGAGGAGACTCAGCGATGCCCGCGAAAATCGTGCAAAGCCAGACCCGGCGCCTGAAGAAGGTCAAGGTCGACACCGTCACCATCGACATCATCGAGAGCGCGCTGCGCAATGCCCGCTTCGAGATGGATACCGTGCTGTTTCGCACCGCGATGTCCCCCGGCATCCGCGAGCAGCACGATGAGTTTCCGATGATCGCCAATGTCGAGGGCAAGATGGTCGTCGGCCAGTTCGGCTCGTTCATCCACGGGTTCATGCAGGGTTACGAGGGAACGGTCGAGGAAGGCGACGTGTTCCTCACCAACGATCCGTACTCGGTGCGCGGGGCCATCAGCCATGCCAACGACTGGCTGATGCTGATGCCGATCTACCGCGCAGGCCGCCTGATCGCCTGGGCCGCGATGTTCGGCCACATGACGGACGTCGGCGGCAAGGTGGCCGGCTCGCTGCCGACCGACGCACGCACCATATACGAGGAAGGCGTCACGGTCCCGCCGGTGAAGATCTACAAACGCGGCGTGCTCAACGAGGACGTGCTGAAGATCATGCTGCACAACTGCCGCCTGCCGCACTGGAATCTCTCCGATTTCAATGCGATCACCGCGGCGCTGCGCACGGCGGCGGCACGCTGCGTTGAGATCAGCGAGCGCTTCGGCGATGACGTCTTCCACTCGGCGATGGCCGAGATGCTGGCGCGCAACCGCCGCGCCATGCGCGAGCTGATCCAGCGCACCGTACCGGAGCGCAAGCAGCACTTCGAGGACTACATCTGCGATGACGGCATGAATATGGGGCCGTACAAGATCGCCTGCGCGATGTGGCGGGAGGGCGAGAAGTGCATCTTTGATTTCGCGGGCACCGACCCGCAGTCGATCTCCTCGATCAACTTCCTGCTGAATGAGGAGATGTTCAAGATGTTCGCCGGCGTGTACATGATCATGGTGTTCGACCCGCAGATCCTGTTCAACGACGGGTTCTACGACCTGATGGAGGTGCGCATCCCGCAAGGCACGCTGCTGAAGCCCGTGAAGCCCGCCGCGCTCTCCTGCCGCACGCACGCGCTCGGACGCATCTTCGACATCCTGGGCGGACTGCTCGGCCAGGGCAATCCACAGTTCATGTGCGCGGCGGGCTTCTCCGACTCGCCGCACCTGATGTACTCCGGTTACGACAAAAACGGCGAGTGGTACCAGCTGTATCAAATCACCTTCGGCGGCATCCCCGGCAAGCCCTTCGGCGACGGCCCCGACGGGCACTCACTGTGGCCCTCCTTCACCAACGTGCCCAATGAGTTCCTGGAGAGCAATTTTCCGCTGCGCATCGAGACCTACGAGACGATTCCCGACTCGGGCGGCCCCGGCAAGCACCGCGGGGGCAACGGTCTGCGCATCGGTTACCGCTTCCTCGAGCCGGGGGAGATCTCCATCCACGACGATCGCTGGCTCACTTATCCCTGGGGCGTCAACGGGGGTCTGCCCGGCGCGCGCAGTCGCAAGACCCTGCTGCGCCAGGACGGCAGCCGCACCCCGCTGCCCGCCAAGGTCGATCGCATCCGGGTCGAGGCCGGGGACCTGCTGATTGCCGATACCTGGGGAGGCGGCGGCTGCGGCGATCCGCTCGAACGCGATCCAGACAAGGTAAGATTCGACGTCGAGGCGGGCTTGGTCAGCCGCGAGGGCGCGCGCCGCTACGGGGTGGTGATCGGCGCCGATGGCGCAGTCGACCTCGCGGCCACCGGCAAGCTGCGCGCACAGATGGCGAAACAGCGCGGACCGGTCGCGTTGTTCGACCGTGGCTTCCGCTCGATTGAGGAGCTCAAGGCGCGCTGCCTCGAGGAGACTGAACTGCCCCCGCCAATACAACCGACATTCAGCCGATGGACACGCAAGACGATCTCGAGCAACGGCGCGTAATGCGCGCAGCCGACCGTGCCTACGCGACGGTACGCGACGGCATTCTCAACGGCATCTATGCGGCCGGCTCCCGCCTGACAGAGATCGAGGTCGCGCAGACCGCGGGGGTGAGCCGCACGCCGGTGCGTGAAGCGTTGCGCCGGCTGCATGCCGAAGGGCTGCTCAACTTCGAGCCGAACCACGGCGCGGTGGTCGCGGCGTTCGAGCTCGAAGATGCCGAGGAAATCTTCGAGCTGCGTGCCCTGCTCGAGCCGGTCTGCGCCCGCCGTGCCGCCGAGCGGGCCACACCGGCGGTGATCGCCGAGCTGCGTGCGTTGTCCGAGCGGCAGATCCAGGAGTCCTCGCGGCGTGCGTCGGGTTATCTGGGGCGGATCGGGGAGCTGAACGATCAGTTCCACCGGCTCATTCAGCGCGCCGCCGACAGCCCGCGTCTCGCCAAGACACTGGCGGGCCTGATCGAGGCGCCGCTGATCCTGCGGACCTTCGCCCAGTACGCCGCAGGCGAACTGCAGCGCAGCGCCGATCAACACCTGGAACTGGTGCAGGCCATCGAAGCCCATGACGGGCCGTGGGCGCACAGCGTCATGCATGCCCACATTCTGGCCGGTCGGGCGACCTACCTGCGCGGTCGGCGCGCCCGCTGAGCCCCGCGCGACCTCGATTCGCTTGCGAGCGGGACCGCCCGGCTGAGCGCCGCACGGAGTTGTGCGACTCGCACTGTGGCGGTTCGCTATGCTCTGCACTCGGTGGTTGCACGGGTGCCTCGGCTGATGCTGTTGTCCTTCGTTGTGCTCCTCGCGGCCGGCGCATCGGCCGGCTTTCTGAGCGGCCTGCTCGGCATCGGCGGC
>JAKBCE010000077.1 GCA_021808195.1 Pseudomonadota bacterium | reverse complement strand
AGCAGACGGTCTTCCGGGACGTACGCAGCCTGCCGGCCGGCACTGTCTTGGTCATGGAGCGTGGCGTCGAGCGGCTCGAACGGTACTGGGATTGGAGGTTTCCGAAGGGAGGAGAACGGACGGCGCTCTCCTTAGGAGATGCCGCCGAGGCGCTGCACGGGATGCTGGCCGATGCGGTCGCTCATCAGCTGCGCTCCGATGTGCCCGTGGGGGCCTATCTGAGTGGCGGGCTCGACTCCTCCGGAATCGCCGCTCTGGCCCGCGAGAGCGTGGGCATGCTGCAGACCTTCTCGGTCACGTTCGAGGAGGCGGAATTCGACGAGAGTGTCTACCAGCGCAGGATGGCGGAATTCCTTGGCGTACGCCATGCGGCCATTCGCTGCACGGCTCGCGATATCGGCTTGGTCTTTCCAGATCTGATCTGGCACACGGAAAGTCCGCTGTTGCGCACGGCGCCGGCGCCGCTGATGCTGCTGGCGCGTCAGGTACATGAGCAGGGATTTAAAGTGGTGTTGACGGGTGAAGGGGCCGATGAGGTGTTCGGCGGCTATGAGCTGTTCAAGGAAGGCAAGATCCGCCGATTCTGGTCGAGGCAACCGGAATCGACATGGCGACCGGCGCTATTCTCGCGGCTCTATCCCTATCTCGCCCACTCGCCGGTCGCCAATCGGCACTTTGCACGTCTGTTTTTCGGTCAGCGTCTCGGCGAGACTGAGAGTCCGTTCTACGCCCACTTGGCTCGCTGGGCGACGACGCGAGGGATCTTCAGGTTGCTCTCGCCCGACTTGCAGGCGCAAATGGCGGCAGCGCAGCCGGAGTCGGTGTTGCAGCAGCAGCTGCCGGCCGACTTCCGCCGCTGGGGGAATCTGGCACGCGACCAGTACATCGAGGTGAAGACGCTGCTCGAGGGATATCTGCTCTCATCTCAGGGGGATCGCGTTTCGCTTGCCCATTCGGTGGAAGGCCGGCTGCCGTACCTGGACCACCGGATCGTCGAATTCGCCAACGGACTGCCAGCGCAATACAAGCTGCGCGGTCTGCGCGAGAAGACCGTGCTGCGTCGCGCATTGCAGCGATCGATTCCCGATGCGATCCTCAATCGGGTCAAGCAACCCTACCGTGCACCGGACAGCCGGTGCTTCTTCGAGGAGGGAAAGCCGTTGCCGTACGTTGCCGAGCTGCTGAGCAGCGCGAGCCTGCGCCGCAGTGGCTACTTTCGGCCCGAGGCGGTGCATCGTTTGCTCGAGAAGTGCCGCGCGGGGCGCGCTCTGGGGGCTGGCGATAATATGGCGTTCGTCGCAGTGGTCTCGACCCTTCTGCTGCACGAGCATTTCCTCGGAGGCGGGATGCGTTTGGCGCCCGCAAGCGTATGAAACTCGATGCCAGCGTATTGCGGATCGATCCGGCTGCAGAGGCCGAGCGGATCTGCGTGGGGCTGCGGGAGGTGCTCACAGCACGATTGCGCCGCCGTGGAGCGGTCGTTGCGATCTCCGGCGGTGTGGACAGTGCGGTGTGCGCGGCGCTTGCGGTACGAGCGTTCGGCCCGCAGCGGGTTCTGACGCTCATCCTGCCGGAGCGGGATTCGGCGAGTGACAGTTCGGTGCGCGCCCACGCCCTGGCCGCGCACCTGGGCGTCGAGCCGATCGAACAGGATATTGCTCCCTCGCTCGAAGCGCTCGGATGCTATCGCTGGCGAGACGAAGCCGTCCGACGGGTATTGCCGGCCTACGGTGATGGCTGGCGAATGAAGCTCGTTTTGGCGGGCGGGATCGATGGCCGCATCAATTATTTCAGGATCGTGGCCCAGTCGCCCGACGGCGCGCGGCACGAGGCTCGGCTCGGACTCGGTGAATACCTCCAGATCGTGGCGGCGACCAGCTTCAAGCAGCGGGTGCGCAAGACGCTAGAGTATTTCCATGCCGACCGCATGAACTACGCCGTCATCGGCACTCCCAATCGCCTGGAGTATGATCAGGGCTTCTTTGTCAAGAACGGCGATGGGTCAGCGGACGTCAAGCCCATCGCCCATCTGTACAAGTCTCAAGTGTATGCGCTCGCTGAGCACTTTCGGCTGCCGAGCGATATAGCCACTGCGCCGCCGACCACCGATACCTACAGCCTGCCACAGAGTCAGGACGAATTTTACTTCGCGTTACCGTATCAACAGATGGATCTGGCGCTCTGGGCCCTCGATCACGATGTGCCGGCGGACGATCTTGCCCGCGCGCTCGGGATCTCCGAGCAGAATGCACGGCACATTTACGCCGATATCCGCGCCAAACGGCGCACTACCGCGCCACTGCATTTAAGCCCCATCCTCCTCGGCGAGGTCCATGGGGTAGGCGGGGGGGCAGACTGAGCTGATACAGTCCCTTCAATCAACGGGTGCGCAGGGCGCGTTGCACAATCGGTGCGGCGTGTTTCGCGCCGAACATGAAGCGCATCACGGGTCCGAAAATCGGCGCACTGGTGATGCCTACGAAGTAAAGGCCAGGAATCGAAGTCTCAAACTTGGCGCTCAGTTCCGGGATACCGCCGGCCTCGCGTCGAATGCCCTGCTTCAGTTCGGCCGGCAGGTAATCCAACCGATCAATGTCCACCCGGTAACCCGTTGCGGCGATGACACGGTCGGTGACCAATTCCGAGGTTCCCTGCGGCGTTTCGATCCGCAGTTGCACCCGATTGTTCTGCGTCGCAGCATGCACGATGCGCGAATTCAGGGCGCAATCGATGCGTCCGTCCACGCGATCGCGCAGCCACCACGAACCCCCGGGACCAAAAGAGCCGGCGACGTACCGATGCCGCTTCTCGGGCGCAAAGACGCGACGGAAGACGCGCGGCAGCTCCGAAATCGCCCACGGCTCCCAGCCGGGCGCGAGACCGGAATCCGGGGCGCGCATCCGGGAGAGCAACGATCGGCTCTGTGAGCGCGCATTCCAGCGGATGTGATTCTCACGGACGAGGAGGCGCACATTCGCCCCGGCCTCGTGCAGCAGAGCAGCCGTCTCCAGTGCCGCTTGCCCTGCGCCGATAATCGATACGTCTAGACCCTGATAAGCGGAAACCGCTGCCATGCGGGAACCGTGAACCGCGAACGGCTCTGGGAGCCCGGAGATTTCCGCTGGTACCGTGGCATAAGCCATGTGTCCGGTCGCGAGCACCACGTGGCGGCTGGTCATGCGACGCCCATCATTGAGCTGGAGTGAAAATCCCCCCGATACGCGTTCGAGCTTCGAGAGTTGGACGTTTTCGGGTTCGATTCGATTACTTTGCCGAAACCACTCGGCGTACTCGAGAAATCGAGCCAGACTGAGCGGGCGGCCGATGGGCTGATAGTCCACGCCCTGCTCGCGGCAGTAGTTCTCAAACGTGAAGCGACGCGCGGGATCCCACAGATTCGAAGCGAAGGGTTCCGACTTCAAAATCATGCCCTCTGGCATGAATGCACGCCAGCTCTCCATGGTGGTGCCGATCATGTGATAGGGCTGATCGGCCGCACGCAGATGAGCCGCGATGGACAGTGCATAGGGTCCCGCGCCGACGATTGTCGTGTGCAAATCCATTCAGAGTACTCCGGAAATTTCTGCGAGAAATCGACGCGCGTCGCGCAACACTCGGCGTGCGACGCGTCGGGCGAAGCGCTCGTAACCGTAGTAATAGAGTGCCGGCAAGGGATCATTACGGCGCAGGTAACCGTCGAAGACGGACGCCCGAGCAGCGATTTCGGCTGGAAGCGGAAAGTGCCACTCGGAGCGCCAGGTGGGCCGAGTGTCAGATAGCATGGCAGGAAGCCGGGGCGCGTGACCGAGCGCGATCTGGTAGGCCAGAGCGGGCAAATTCAATCCGCAGAGTGTGGCGATTTCCTCCTGCCAGTCGGTCCGCCCAACCGTCGGCTCGACGACAATCAGCCGACCCGTGCGGCTGTCTCGCTTGAATTCCAGGCTGCCCAATCCCCGGTAGACGACCCGTCCGAGGAACTCGTGCGTCAGAGTAGAGAGTTCCTCTGCAAGTTCGGGGGCTGCCGCGCACACTGCAGTCGATCCGACGGCCGGTGGTGCACAGACGAGCTTGCGTCCCGGGAAGATGGCTGCAGCGCCGCCCTGAGCATCGGCACAGAATAGCGTGAAGTAGATGTCGGAGTCGGCTCCCTCAATCCATTCCTGAGCGATGAGTGCGGGGGCGCGCTGCAAAAGCGAGCTCGCAACCTTGCGGGCCTCATCAATGCTCTCGACGCGCACCGCGCGTTCGACGAGCCCGGCGAGCACCAAGCGCTTGTCCGAGGGTTTGATCACCAGTGGGGGCGCCAATTCATCCAATTGATCAAGATCGGCTGCATCGTGCAACGCCCGGCTGCGCGGGACAGCAAGGCCCTGCTGTTCTGCCCAGCTCTGAAACGCGATCTTGTCACCCAGCATCTCGACCCAATGTTTGTCGGGCAGGTCGATGCAGTAAAGGGGATCGAGTCGCTCGCGTTGCGCGGCCACTGTCCTCACGGCCGGATCGTCTGTGAGCAGAAGAACGGCTCGGATGCCGAGTTTCGCGCTGAGTTGTTCCAGGCATTCAACGAGCGGTTCGCCTTCCAGGCGAGTTGTCAGTACGAGTGAGCAGTGGCGGGACCAAGCGGCCGGACACCGTCGAGTGGCTTCGATGAGATGAACGCAGATCCCTGCGCTGGCGAGGCTGCGCACGACCCCAAGGCCGTTGAGGGAGCCTCCCACCACCACCACTGGGATTTGCGCAGACTGGGACACCGAACGACGAATCCCTTACAGGCTGCCGTCAACGTCCGTAGAGGCGAACAGGTGTTTAATGTCGTACAGCACGTGATTTTTACGGCAGAGCTTGCGGATGGCAGCGACGCCAGACTCTCTGAATTGGCTGTGCGCCACTGCGACGACCGCCGCGTCATAGCTACTGTTCTTCAGTGAACGGGTGAGGCGCAGACCGTACTCGTGACGGCATTCCTCGCTGTCCGCCCAGGGATCGTGAATGTCGATCTTGGCACCATACTTCTCGAGTTCGCGGATCACGTCGACCACCTTGGAGTTGCGGATGTCGGGGCAGTTCTCCTTGAAGGTGATGCCGAGCATGAGGATGCGAGCGCCGTTGACGTGGATGCGCTTGCGCGTCATGAGCTTGATGATCTCGCCGGCGACATAAATCGGCATGTTGTCGTTCAAGCGGCGGCCGGCGAGGATCATCTCGGGGTGGTAGCCGATTTCCTGGGCCTTGTGCGTCAGGTAATAGGGGTCGACGCCGATGCAATGCCCGCCGACGAGACCGGGTCGGAAGGGCAGGAAGTTCCATTTTGAGCCGGCTGCCTGCAGCACTTCTTCGGTGTTGATGCCGAGACGGGCGAAGATCAGCGCCAGCTCGTTGATGAGCGCGATGTTGACGTCGCGCTGGGTGTTCTCGATGACCTTGGCCGCTTCGGCGACCTTGACGCTCGAGGCCCGATGCGTGCCGGCGGTGATGATGCAGCGGTAGAGCGCGTCGACGAACTCCGCCGCCTCCGGGGTCGATCCGGAGGTAACCTTCTTGATGGTCGTCAGGCGATGCTGCTTGTCGCCGGGGTTGATGCGCTCGGGGCTGTAGCCGATGAAGAACTGCTTGTTGAACTTCAAGCCCGATTCGCGCTCGAGGATCGGGACGCACACCTCTTCGGTGCAGCCGGGGTAGACGGTGGATTCGTAAATGACCACATCGCCTTTCTTCAGTACCTTGCCGACGCTGGTGCTGGCGCCGACGAGGGGAGAGAGGTCCGGTCGCTTGTACTCGTCGATGGGCGTCGGGACGGTGACGATGTAGGCCCGGCAGGGCTTGAGGTCCTTCAGATCCGTCGTGAAGCTCAGGCGCTTCGCCTCGGTGAGTTCTTCAGAGCCCACCTCGAGGGTGCTGTCCCGGCCGGCGCGCAGTTCGGCAATGCGGGCCGCCTTGACGTCAAACCCCACGGTATCGAAGTGCTTGCCGAATTCCACCGCCAGCGGAAGCCCGACGTATCCCAGACCGACGATTCCGATTCGGCATTTCCGTAGCTTGATCACCCAGGGGTCTCCCGTTTCTTTGGTTACGTTCGCGAGCGGTGGCAAGCCGCGCAAGACGCTGATTATCATACAGACACGCTGTTGTACTTGCTTTGCATTGCGGCTTCGTCAACGGAGTCACACATCGCGTTGCTTGGACGCCTGTACATTGAGGAGTAAGACGGGTGGTCCCGTGTCTTTCATTCGCGATGCGCCTCATGACTCCGTCGCGATTCGGCAACTGTGACGTCCCGCACGGTGCCCTTCCGGATTTATTTTACATTTGCCGGTAGACTTGCGGTCCGTGGAATCGGGGACGATTCGGCGGTTCATGAGGCCGGCGGTATTCTTTGCCGCGCCCTTCACCAGAAATCGAGGATAGGGGACGCTTTGCGCATCCGGGTTTTTGGGCATTACGTTTACGTTTCGATTGCGCTGCTGGCGGTAGCCGAAGCGGTGGTCTTCTTTGCGTCTGTCTATGGCGCGGCGCTGATGCGCTTTCGGGGTGGGTTCTGGGACATGCCCGAGGCCACGAACCCCGCGGGGCCGCTGTGGCCGCGCGCGCTGCTGTTCAGTGCAGTCATGGTGGTGTCGTTGCTGGCGTTTGGCATGTACAGCGCCCGCCAGCGCGCGCGGCTGCTCGGCATTGCACTGCGGCTGATTCTGGCGGTACTGACGGCCTTTGCGGTGGCCTCGGCGCTCTTTTACATGATTCCCTCCCTGTGGATCGGGCGCGGCGTGGTGGGGCTGGCGGCGGTCGGGGCGCTGCTCGGCGTGGTGGTGTCCCGCACCCTCTTTTCCCGGATGGTGGACGAGAATCTGCTCAAGCGCCGCGTGCTCGTCTACGGCGCCGGCAAATCCGCATCCGCAATTGCCGGGATCCGCCGACGCGCAGACCGGCGTGGGTTCTTCGTCGTGGGCTATGTGCCGGCGCCTGGCGAGCTGCGAGAGGTGACGGATGGGCTCCTCGAGGCCTCAGAGGGGCTCGTGCGCCTGTGCGCGCGCCTGGAAGTCAGCGAGGTCGTGGTGGCCATGGATGATCGGCGGCGGGGCTTCCCGATCGCCGAGCTGCTGCAGTGCCGACTGGCCGGGGTGGATGTCACCGAGCAGCTGAGTTTCCTCGAGCGCGAGACCGGCCGGGTGCGCATCGACATCCTCAATCCGGCCTGGATGATCTTCGGCGAAGGGTTCCGCCGCGATCCCCTGCGCCGCCTCACCGGTCGGCTGCTCGATCTCAGTGCGGGACTGGTGGTGCTGGTGCTGGCCTCACCCTTCATGCTGGCCACCGCGCTCGCGATCAAGCTCGAGGAGGGCTGGCGCGCGCCGGTGTTCTATCGCCAGCGCCGCGTGGGCCTCCTGGGGCGGACCTTCGAGCTGCTGAAGTTCCGCAGCATGCGGGTCGATGCGGAGAAGAACGGTCAGGCGCAGTGGGCGAGCAAGAACGACCCGCGCGTGACGCGGGTGGGCGCCTTCATCCGCAAGGTGCGCATCGATGAGCTGCCCCAGCTGTTGAATGTGCTGCGCGGCCAGATGAGCATCGTCGGGCCCCGGCCTGAGCGGCCGGAGTTCGTGGCAGATCTCGCCGAGCGGCTTCCGTACTACCACGAGCGCCACTCGGTGAAGCCGGGGATCACCGGCTGGGCGCAGCTGTGCTATCCGTACGGGTCCTCCGAGCAGGACTCGCTCGAGAAGCTGCAGTACGACCTCTATTATGTCAAGAACAACACGCTGCTGTTTGATCTGGCGATTCTGCTGCAAACCGCGGAGGTCGTGTTTCTCGGCAAGGGGCGCTGAGCGCCGCGGGGGGTGTTATTCGCTTTGGCCCGCCGCGTCGGCATTCTTCCGCTTCACGCGCGTCCGCCACACTTCGTACGGATCCCACGTCGAGGGAGGAGTCTTAACGGCGCGCAGGCGGCGCACCTTGGCCGTCGGGGACTCGTCAGCGGGCTCCGAGGCGCTCAGGGTCGGCACCTCAGGCAGAGTGCGTTCAGCTTTCATGTCGGTCTCACTACCTCAATTCTTCTCGTGGGCTGCATCCAGACCCGTCCTTGACCGTCGCGGACTTCGTTTTCCGCGCTGACCGGGCCGCCAAGTGTAGCCTAATGGGGACACTCTACAAGACCCCAGTGTCCACTTGATGACAGCTTAAGCCGAATGGAGGCCCCACCGGGCCGGATTGGGCCCGGATGGCGGGGTCGATGCTGGAATCCGTGAGGGGCGTCACACTTTGGCGACGCCCCTGGGGAAGGGGCTCAGCGCTGCTTGAATTCTTCGGCGGTGAGCTGGTGCCGGCCGAGCAGCTTGTAGAAATCCGTGCGGTTGCGTTTGGCGAGGCGTGCGGCCTGGGTGACGTTGCCGCCGGTGATCTGCAGGATCTGGGAGAGGTAGCTGCGGGTGAACTCGTCCCGCGCCTCATCGAACGAGGGCAGGTGGCCCGGGGCGCCGCCGAGGGACTGCTGCACCAGCTCCACCGGAATGATCGGGGTCTGGGAGAGCGCCACGTTCTGACGCACCACGTTCTGCAGCTGGCGGATGTTGCCCGGCCAGTCGGCCGTGGCGAGGAGCTCGACCGCCTCCGGGGCGTAGATCTTGCGCTGGCCGGTTTCGGTGGCGATCTGCGCCAGGAAATGCGCCACCAGCAGCGGGATGTCCTCGCGGCGGCGGCTGAGGGCGGGCATCTCGATGTGCACCACGTTCAGCCGGTAATACAGATCCTCGCGGAACTGGCCCTGGGCGAGCAGTTGCTGCAGATCGCGGTGCGTGGCCGAAATCACCCGCACGTTGACGGGGACGGCCTGCGTGCCGCCCACCGGGCGGATGAGGCCCTCCTGCAGCACCCGCAGCAGCTTGACCTGCAGCCTGAGCGGCATGTCGCCGATTTCATCGAGCATCAGCGTGCCGCCGTCGGCGGCCATGAACAGGCCGCGGTGCTGCGCGGTGGCGCCGGTGAAGGCACCTTTTTCGTGACCGAACAGTTCCGACTCGAGCAGATTCTCCGCCATCGCTCCGCAGTTGATGGCGACGAACGGCTTGTTGCGTCGCGGGCTTGCGAGGTGAATGGCTTTGGCGAGCAACTCCTTGCCGGTGCCGCTCTCGCCCGTGATGAGCACGCGCGCATCGGTGCCTGCCACCATGTGGGCCTGGGCGAGCTTCTCCTCCATGACCGCGCTGCGGGTGATGATGCCGGCGCGCCAGTTCTCATCCGAAGCGCTGAACCCCGAGATGCGCAGCGCCTTGTGCACCTGATCGAGCAGCTCCTGCTTCTCGACCGGCTTGGTCAGAAAGCCGAACGCGCCCATCTGCGTCGCCTGCACCGCATCGGGGATGGTGCCGTGTGCGGTGAGCATGATGACCTTAAGGCCCGGCCAGCGCACCTGCAGCTCCTTCAACAGGCTGATGCCGTCCATCGGCTCCATGCGCAGATCCGTGATGACCAGATCGGGGCGGAAGCGGCCCGCGGCGGCGAGCGCCTGCGGGCCGCCCTCGACGGCCTCGACCTCGTAGTTCTCCGCGCGCAGCCGGATCGTCAGCAACCTCAACAGTCCCGGGTCGTCATCGACCACGAGAATGCGCGGCTTGTGCCGTGTTGTCGGGGGCGGTGCTTTGCGGGTTTCGGTCGTCATGAGTTGGGAGAGCATGTTCACTTCGGGGGCCCCGTCGTACCTAGTTTGCCCTCATTCAACGACTTCTCGATGTTGGCAATCGCGGCGAGTTTGGCGCGGGCCTGCTCGAGTTGTCGCCGGAGAGCGACATCTTGATCGGTGACAGCATCGAGTTGCGCTTTCAACTGCGCGACCTTCGCCGCTGTGCCTGTTTGTAGCGTGCGGCTTTCCGCGGTCTGGGTCAACTGGTTTGCCACCAAAGTGAGCGCGAATTGCGCCAGGGTGCGCTCGGTGGGCAACAGCGCATCGCCCGGATCCTGCACCAGGCCTTTCAGCAGCCGCTGGGCGCGCGGCAAATTGGTGCTCGGCGTGCCGGGAACGCCGAGCAGCAGCGCCAGGCGCAGCTGCTCGCGCGGGGCGTGCGTGCGCTGATACGCGGCCTCGGCCGTGGCGAGCTGCGCGCTCTGCGCGCTGCTCGGCGCTTCGAACCATTGATGCAGCAGACTCATGTCCTCGGTCAGGCGCTGCGGGTTGGGTGGCGGCGGGGTGTGCGGGGCCGGCGCGGCGTGACGGGCCTGGCCGGAATAGGGCATCAACAATGGCGGCATGTTGGCGCACGCCCCGAGTGCGAGCGCGCTCAGCGTGAGCGCGGCCCGAGAGAGCTTGCGAAGTGGTGTCGAGTCAGGCGGCATGAGCTTGCTTTCCCCGTTCGGGTGGTTTGTTGCGAACGACGCGCGGCATCCGGATGCGGAAGTGCGCGCCGGGATACTGGCCATCGATGATCTGGACGGTGCCGCCGTGGGCGGTGACGAACTCGAGCACCACGGACAGACCGATGCCGGTGCCTTTGACCGAGATGCCGTTGGCGGCCCGGCCGGTGTAGAAGGCGCGAAAGACGTGTTCCCGGTCTTCCTTCGGAATGCCGGCGCCGGTGTCGGCGACATCGAGAATCAGGTTGGGACCGGCGCCATGGCCGTGGATGTGGATGGTGCCGCCCTTCGGGGAGTATTTGATGGCGTTCGAGACCAGGTTCTCGAGGATCAGGCGCACCTTGCCCCGATCGGCAAACAGCATCACGTCATCGACCTGCACATCGAGGCGCATGCGCTGGGAGAGCAGCGTCAGCTGCTGGTTCTCGAGCACCTGCTTCACCACGGGGCGCAGCCGGAACTCGCTCGTTTCCAACCCGACGCTCGAGGTCTGCCAGGCGCTGAAGGAGAGCAGGTTCTCGATCATGCGCTGCAGCTGGATGCCGTTGTCGCGCAGGATCGCGGTCACCTCACGCTGATTCGGGTCGAGTTCCCCGACCGCCCCGTCCATCAGCAGTTCGGTGCCTTCGCGGATGTTGGCGAGCGGGGTCTTCAGCTCGTGGGACATGTGGCGCAGGAAGCGGTTGCGCTCCTCGGCGAGCTCGATCAGTCGCAGCCGCAGCCATTCGAGCTGACCGCCGAGGCGCTCGAGGTCGTGCGGCCCGGTGACGGTGATGCCCTCGTGCAGCCGGCCGTGGCCGAGATCGCTGATCGCCCGGTCGATGTGGTGCAGCGGCCGCCCGACGGCGAGCGTCAGCATGTAGATGGCGAGCAGCGTCAATGGCAGGAGCAGCGCAGCCTGCCAGAACAGCCGCTCGCGCGCCTGCTCGGTCAGGTGACGCAGTAGCGCCAGTTCAGCGTCGATCTGCTGATTGCTCTGCTGCGCGGTGCGGTCGACGAGCGAGCCGAGTTGGGCAAACAGCTTGCCGAGCCCGGCGGCGTT
>JAKBCE010000076.1 GCA_021808195.1 Pseudomonadota bacterium | reverse complement strand
TCCGCCCCGGCGATCGCCGCGGCGCTGAACCGCAAGCTCGCGGCGATCCAGGGCGGCATGGTGGTGGTGTTCCCGCCGCCGCCGATCCTCGGCCTCGGCACGCTCGGCGGCTTCCAGCTGAACGTCGAGGACCGCGGCGATCTGGGGTCCACGGCGCTCTACGACGCGGTGCAGAAGGCGCTGGCGCAGGGCTACCGCAACCCGGCGCTCGCCGGGCTGTTCAGCACGTACCAGATCAACGTGCCGCAGCTGAAGGTGAACGTCAACCGCACCAAGGTGATGCAGGAGCATGTGAACCTCGAGGATGTCTTCCGCACGCTGCAGGTCTATCTGGGCTCGGATTACATCAACGATTTCAACCGCTTCGGGCGCACTTATGAGGTGCTGGCGCAAGCCGATGCACCGTATCGTTCGCACATCAGCGACATCGCGACGCTGCAGACGCGCAATGATGCGGGTCAGATGGTCCCGCTCGGGTCGATCCTCTCCGTCCATCGCACGTTCGGCCCGGACATCGTGCAACGCTACAACGGCTACCGGTCAGCCGACATCAACGGCGGACCGGCGCCCGGATACAGCTCCGGACAGGCGCAGGCGGCCATGACCGCGATTCTCGATCGGACGCTGCCGCGGGGCATGCACTTCGAGTGGACCGGTTTGTCGTACCAGCAGCTGATCTCCGGCCACACCAGTGAGATCGTCTTCCCGTTGTGCGCGTTGTTCGTGTTCCTGGTGCTCGCCGCACAGTACGAGAGTCTGAGCTTGCCGCTGGCGATCATCCTGATCGTGCCGATGTGTCTGCTCGCGGCGATCACGGGCGTGTGGCTCGATCACGGCACGAACAACATCTTCACGCAGGTCGGGCTGGTCGTGCTGGTGGGACTGGCGTGCAAGAACGCGATCCTGATCGTGGAGTTCGCCAAACACCTGCAGGAGGAGCATGGCCGCGATACCGTCACGGCGGTACTGGAGGCGGCGCACCTGCGGCTGCGCCCGATCCTCATGACCTCGTTCGCCTTCATCATGGGCGTCGTCCCGCTGGTGCTGGCGAGCGGCGCCGGCGCCGAAATACGCCATGCGCTCGGCACCGTGGTGTTCGCCGGCATGCTCGGAGTGACCTTCTTCGGGTTGCTGCTGACGCCGGTGTTCTACGTGCTGGTGCGAAGAATCACCGACCGGAAGAGGGCAGAGGAGAAGCTGCTCACCCAGGAGCCCCATCATGCGTGATCATCATCCGTCCACTTCGCTGGCGCGCAGCATGAGGATGCTGCTGCCGCTAGGTCTCGCCCTGACGGTGCTGTCCGGGTGCATGGTGGGTCCGAATTACGTGCGTCCGAAGACACCGCTCGGGGCACGGTTCACCGCGGCCACGGCCGCACCGTACTCGAGCCGGAACGTCGAGGTGGCGTTCTGGAAGCAGTTCCAGGACCCGACCCTCGACCACCTGGTGAGCACCTCGCTGCGCGCCAACTACAGTCTGCGCATCGCGCTCGGCCGGCTGATGCAGTCGCGGGCGCTGCGGGACGAGTCGCGCTTTCAGCTCGTTCCGACCGTGACCGCGGCGGGCGGCTATACGAAGCAGCGTGTGGCCGCCGCCTCGAATCCCTTCGGCACCGCGTATTCCACCAGCGCGTACGACGCCGGTTTCGATGCCGTCTGGGAGCTCGACTTCTTCGGCGGCGTCCGCCGCGGCATCGAGGCGCGCAACGCGGCACTGGAGCGCCGGATTGCGAACCTGCACGATGCGCAGGTGTCGGTGATTGCCGCGGTGGCGCGCAATTACTTCGAACTCCGGGGCGAGCAGAGCGAACTCGCGGTGGCACGCGCCAACGTGCGCATCGAACAGCAGGCACTCGAACTGACGCGGGCGCAGCTGAACGCGGGCAGCGGCACCGAACTCGACGTGGCACGCGCCCAGGCGCAGCTCAGTACGACGCTGGCGAGCATCTCGCCGCTGCAGGCCGCCGTGAGCCGCTCGATGCACCGCCTCGGTGTGCTGCTCGGCCGTCAGCCCGATGCGCTGGATGCGCTGCTGCGCAAACCGCATCCGCTGCCGCATCTGCCGCGCATCGTCCCGGTGGGCAGCCCGGCGCAGATGCTGCGCCGGCGTCCGGACATCCGGGCCGCGGAGATGAATCTCGCGCAATCGACGGACCTCGTCGGAGTGGCGATCGCCGACTTGTTTCCGAAAGTCACCTTCACCGGGAACATCGGCTACAGCGCGGTGTCGCTCTCGGGCCTGGGCACTTCGGGCGCACGGGCCTACTCGATCGGACCAGGGATCTCCTGGGCGGCGTTCGATCTCGGGCGCGTCCACGAGGAGATCGCGAGCGCGCGCGCCGGGGAAGTCGTGGCCCTCGATGAGTATCGGCGCACCGTGCTGCATGCGCTCGAGCAGACCGAGGATGCGCTGGTGACCCATGCGCGTGACCTCGCTCAGCAGCGTAATGCCGCGGATGCGGCCCGGGCGAGCGCGCTCGCGGCGCATCTGGCCACGGTCCGCTACCGTGGCGGCATGGTCGGGTTCCTGGCGGTGCTCGATGCTGAGCGGACGCAACTGCAGGCCGAGGATGCGCTCGCAGCCGATCGGACGGCGACGGCCACCAGCCTGGTGGCGGTGTACCAAGCCCTCGGCGGCGGCTGGGAAGTCGCGCCGCTGCCGAAGAACGATCTGGCGGCGCTGCGACGTTAGGTGAGGCGGGACGCGTGCGGCCGCGCAGGGCCGACGCGTCCCGATCGGCGGCGCCGGGGTCTGCGCCGAGCGATCAGGGGTATTCGAGCCGGGGGTACCAGTGGGCCGGGCGGCCCTCCGGGGTGCAGTCGAGCACCATCCACATCGGCGCCGGATCCGGTGCCCCGCGGGGGTCTTGGCCCGGATCGGCGGTGGCGAAGGTCATTTCACCTGACCAGAAGTGACGCGGCGTGCCGTCGCGCCGCGTGAACACGTTCAGGGCCGGAATATCCTCGCCCTCGGAAGAGACCGCGAAGTAATCGCGCGAGTAGGCGCCGTTGAGGTCCGAGTACAGACGCAGATTGCGCCACCCGCGGGTCTGCTTCCAGGCGAGCAGCCGTTCGATCGGTGAACGGGCGATCACGACGAGCGAGGCGTGCTGAGCGATGTCCGCGGCATTGCCTTCCCAGGCACCGAGCAGGTTCGTGCACATGGGGCAGGGTCGCTCGCGCTGCGGACCGAACATGTAACTGTAGGCCACCAGGGTTGGATGACCGCGGAACAGACCCGCGAAATCCGTCACGCCGTCCTCGCCCTCGAAGCGGTAGTCCCCGCGAACCACTCCGCCGGGGGGCAGCGCGCGGCGCAGCGCGGCGACCCGCTCGATGTGCCGGCGCAATTCGATCTCCTCGGCGAGCAGGGCGGTGCGCTGCGCTCGGTATTCGGCGCTCTCGTTGGGAAACTGCAGGGGCTGGGCACCTGCCAACCGTGCCGCGGGAGTGAGTTCCGTGGTCATCGAGGTCATGACGGGATCCTCCGCGTCGACCCTGAAGCGGGTCGGGCTGGACGATGATGCATGAACGCAGACGCGCCGGAAAGCCCACGCCGAACCGAACCGTGGTGTTTCGACGTGTGACGTCGGGTGTACTATCGGGTCGAGGCGCGCTGGTCGCGGCACAGTGGGGCTGGCGCTGGAGCTTGAGGTTCATGCGGCGGGACGCAACCGCCGCGCTCGGCGGGCGGATCGCTGCCGGAGGTGAACGGATGCGCAACAACGGGCGAGAAGCGGCGGGCCGTGGCCTGATCGCACTGCTCGCAGCCGGCGTCGTGATCGGCTGCCTGAGCGGATGTGCAACGCTGCCGAACACGGCGAACCCCCGGTCGGAGGACCGTCAGACCCTGGCGCAAGGGCCACCGGCACCACACGCTGCGGCGCGCACGAAGGCCCGGGCTGCTCCCCCTGAGCTCTCGGCGCGAGTCCTGCCGGCGCTGAGGAAGACCGGCGACGTGCTGTTGCAATTGATTTTGCCGATCCCGAGTGGTGACGTGCCGTCCTGGGCGAGCCAGTCGCAGGCCGATTGCATCGCGCGCGTGCTCTCGCAGTGGTGCATGCCGTTCCATCTGCAGTGACCGGCGCCAGCGTGGCGGCACCCGAGCGCGCTCAGCTCAGCGTCAGCTCCTGCACCAGTGCGGCCACGAGCGCCCCGGCGCCGAGCCGTCGGGCGAGCGGGGCGCCCTGACCGGCCCACTGCGCACCGAAGCCGGATTCGCCTGCGGCCTTGGCAGCCCCGTGCAGTGCCTTTCCCGCATCGTAGGCGATGGGATAGGCCGGTACCTCGTCGGCGTGGATCTGCGCCGCCAGGGCCGTGAAGCGGTTGGCGAGACAGCGCGCCGGACGTCCGGAAATCACGTTCGTCATGACCGTATGGTAGGCGGCATCGCTCTCGAGGGCGCCGCGATATCCGGCATCTGCTGCCGACTCGTCCGTTGCCACGAACGCGGTCCCCAACTGCGCCGCGGCGGCACCCAGCTGCAGTGCCGCGGCAATACCCTGGCCATCCATGATGCCGCCGGCGGCAATGACCGGAACGCTCAATGCGCGGGTCAGGATCCGAGTCAATGCGACGATACCGAGCCGATCGTCGCGACCCTCCGGGTCGAAGATACCCCGATGGCCACCGGCCTCATAACCCTGGGCCACGATGACCTGCACGCCCGCCTCGACGCAGCGCCTCGCCTCCGCGAGGCTGGTCGCCGTTGCGAACACCACCACACCGGCCTCGCGCAGCGCCCGGATCCACTCCGGCCGCGGCAGCCCGAAATGAAAGCTCACCACGGCGGGGCGGGCGTCGAGGAGGGTGGTGAACATCGCCTCGTCGACGATGAAGCTGGTGTAGATCTCGCGGAGCGTGGTCGGGGGGTGCGCGTGCAGCGCCGAGAACTGCGGCCGCAGACGGTCGATCCACGCCGCCTCACGGGCCGGATCCGGCCGGGCGGGCGCGTGGCAGAAGACGTTGACGTTGAGCGAACGCTGCGAGAGCGCCTGGAAGGTCTCGATGGCCTGCGCCGCGGCAGCGGCACTCATGGCGCCGACACCGAGGGCCCCCAGCCCACCGGCATTGGAGACGGCCGCGGCCATCTGCGGCGTCGAGACGCCGGCCATCGGCGCCTGGAAGATCGGCCAGTCGATCTGGAGCAGATCGAGCAGGCGGCGGGTTGCGTCAGGGGTATGCATGGAGACGCTCGTGCGACGTACGGATCGCAACCGCAGGCGCCGTCACGAGCGGCTCTCGCGCAGCCGCAGCAGCCGCTCGGCCGGAAATCGAGCGGCGAGCCAGACCGTGGCGACCCCGGCACAGACGCCCCAGCCGACCTCGCTGACGCGCGCGATGAGCATCTGCTCGGCGCTGCCGGCGTGCGGCACCAGGAGAATGATCGTCGCCGTGATGCCCGCCAGGCGGCTCGCTGAGCCCATATTGAGCGCCCAACACACGACGACCGAGAGCACGACGGCGATCGAGTACGCCACCAGATCGTGTCCGAAGGCCAACAGTGCGCAGATTCCAGAGAGCCCCCCGATGGCGGCTCCAACGAACTGATCGCGCCCGGTGGACTGGGTGGCTCGAAACTCCGTTTGAACGACGGCAATGGCCGTGATGGCGCTCCAGAAGCTCTCGCTGAGCCCTACGGCCCGGGCCGGAAGATAGGCCATGAGCGCGGCGCACGCCGAGAGGATGCCCAGATGCGCACCTGCGGCGACGCGCCGCACAAATGGCGTGGTTCGACGCAGCGCGACTAAGCGGATGTTCAGATCCGTGACGGCGGAGCGCTCGGGACTGTAATGGTCGGCCGGCGCATGCGAAAGGTGTGGCATGGCAAAGTCCCCAGGGGCGTGCTGAACGCCCGACGGATGTCGCTCGGCATTGCTCGCGGCGCTGAGCGATCCTCGCAATGGCGCAACGATGCGCGTGGAATTATAGAGTTCGCGCTGGCGCTGCGCTCAGGAAATCGCTCGAGCACCCACAGACGCCGGGCATGGGCTTCGCGCATCGGAGGGGGGCACCGCGGCCGAGCTCGGGATGCCGTACGTCGCATCGGTGCGTGTGTCGATATGCACCACAGGAGTGTCGCCGTATGTGGACGCGTGTCGGTGGGGTGTGATGCGTGCAGAAGATGCGTGACGATGCGATGGAACCTGGCCGTGATCTCGCCGTCGAACCGATGTAGGGGTGCTCTGCGGCGGCTGTGCCGAATCACCGTGCCGCTCGTGCTGCGACATTGGCGTGCACGAGTGCACGGCAACAGCGCGCCGCCGGGCCGCGTTTGCCACCGACCGCATGCAGGAGATGGATGGCGCGTCGCAACGACCTGGACGCCCTGCGGGGTACATTTTTGCTGTTGATGGCGGCGGTGCATCTGCCCACCGCGCTGAGCCCGTATGCAAACGAGCCGTTCGGCTATGCCTCGGCTGCTACGGGCTTCGTATTTCTGTCGGGATTTCTGGTCGGATCCATCTACACGCCGCTGATGGTTCAGCGCGGCCTCGAGTACGTGCGCGGCCGGCTCTTGCATCGTGCCCGCACGCTCTATGGTTACCACCTGCTGCTGCTCGCGTTGATTTTCAGTGCGGCGGTGGCCGCGGTCCGTTGGTTCTCCAGCGCATCGCTCTACGATTATCTGGAAGTGTTCTTCCATCATCCCATCTGGGCGCTCGCGAGCAGCCCGTTGCTCATCTACAAGCCGCCACTGCTCGACATCCTGCCGATGTACATCGTGTTTCTGGTGTTGACGCCGGCGATCCTGAGCGCTGGCGAGCGCATCGGCTGGTGGACCATCCTCAGTGGTTCGGTGGTGGTGTGGCTGTTCGCGCAACTGCACGGCGCACGCCTGCTGTATGGTTGGGTGTCGGGCGCCGGTGTGCCTCTGCCGCTCGATGCATTCGGCGCATTCAACTGGTTCGGCTGGCAGCTGGTCTGGGTGTCCGGCGTGTGGATCGGCGCGGGCCAGCACCGGTGGGCGAGCGCGGACCTGCGCTGGACTCGCGCGCCGCTCGTTCTGGCGAGCGCCGCGGCAATCGTCGTCGTATTTCTCATCTGGCGCCATCATGCCGCGGTGCTCTCCGTGCAGGTCACGGATCGCTCGGCGCTGGTCGACAAGTGGAAACTCGGCCCGCTGCGAATCCTCGATGCCGTGGCGCTCGGCCTCGTGCTCACCCCGACGCTGTTGCCGCTGCTGCGCCGGGCACGCGTGAAGGTGCTCGAATTGCTGGGCCGCAACTCCTTGCAGGTCTTCGCCGCGCACATTCCGGTGTGCGTACTCGCCGATGCGCTAATCGGGCCCCCGCGGGCCCATGGACCGAGCGCGCTGGATCAGGTCCTGATCGTTGCGCTCATGGTGGGGGTGATGTTCGTGGTCGCGTGGCGTTCCGATGCTCGGCGTCGGTCGGGCCGCAGGTCCGCTCGGCTGCGCCTCCAGGACAGCTCTGGCGTCACTGAACGGGGCAGCCGATGCGTAAGTCGCTGAATCTGAATCGGTTTGGTGCGCAGCGTTGCCTGACGCAGACACCGCGTACTGCAAGCGCTCGTGTCCCAACTCGTGCAGTGCGTCACAGGCGATGCGGTCCGCATGGACTATGGTTCATGCATGTGCGAGCGATATGTGTTGCCGGAGCAGGATCTGGTCGAGCGTGAACTTGCACCCCAGTGCAGGTGGTGGCGCTTCTCGGCGAGTTTCAACGTGGCGCCGACCCGATACGTCCCGGCGGTGCGTCTCTATGCCGACCAGTCTGAAGCCGTGATGATGCGCTGGGGACTGACTCCGGCGTGGGCCAAGGGCGACGCGTCGGCCGGTCTCTGGCTGCGCCTCGCGGTCGGATCGCTCGAAGACAGTCCGCTCTTTCGCGGTCCCTGGCTCAACAGCCAGCGCTGCATTCTGCCGTTCGCCGGGTTCTACACCTGGCGCTTGACCCCGGCCGGGTACCGCCAGCCATATTTCGTTCACGCCAATGATCGCGCCGTGTTTGCGGTGGCGGGCATCTGGGATCGCACCGAGACGGAAGACGGAGACGTGATCGAGGGCTGCACGATCCTCACGGTGCCCTCGTGCGCGCCCATCGAATCGATCCAGAGCGCCACGCGCGAGATGCCTGCGATCATCGCGGCCGAGGACGTCGAGACCTGGTTGCGCGGCACCCCGGTCGAGGCGCGCACGCTGCTCAGAACGGCCCCGGAGGCACTGCTCGCCAGCCACGCGGTCAGTCCACGCATCAATTCGTTGGACTGCGACGATCCGGAACTCGTACGCGCGGTGGGGCAATTCACTCCCCGGATATCGGCCACCGCGAGCGCTCGGCTCTAACTCGCGCGCCCGGTGCGGGCGCATCTCACTCGCAGGCTTCACGGCCGGCCTGGCGCCGGCCGGAAAGACGGGTCCCCGGGAGGCTCCTGAGCGATCAGGCCTCGATGCCGGACGGCACCGGATAGCCGGCCCGGGGCAGCAGCACGCGCAGCAGCGGTCCGGTCATCACCGTCGTCACCACCGCCATGACGACCAGCATGGTGAAGACTTTCTGCGGAATGAATCCGAGATCGAAGCCGATGTTCAGCACGATCAGCTCCATCAGTGCCCGCGTATTCATCAGCGTGCCGAAGATCGTCGCTTCCAGCGGATTGAAGCGGCCGGCACGCGCGGCCAGGTAGACCGGGATCATCTTGCCGAAAATCGACGCGGCCAGGATGAGCGTGAGCCACGTCCAATCCGATGCGCTGGTCAGGCCGAGCACATTGGTGCGCAGCCCCGTGTAGGTGAAGAACACCGGCAGAAAGAATACGAGCACGAACTTCCCGACCTGAGCCCGCCATGCATCGACAAAACTCCGGTCGCGGTGAAACAGCAGCCCCGCGAGGAAGCCACCGAAGATAGTGAAAATCCCTAGCGTCGAGGTGCACAGCCCCACGGCGAAGATCAGACAGATGACCACCGTCATCAGGTTGGGCGGCACGTGACCGTCTTTGACGGGCATACGCACGAGCAGCCAGCGGCAGAGGCGGCTCAAGCCCAGCCAGGCGACGGCTCCGAGCAGGACGATGCCGCCGATCTGCACGGCAAGGCCGGTAGCAGAGAAGCGCGCCGATGCGTACGCGGAGATCCCCGCCAGCAGGACCCAGCCGGTCACGTCGTTGGCGGCCGCGGCCGCAATGGCCACGACACCGACCTCGGTGTGCGTCAGGTCGAATTCACGCAGGATCCGGCCGAGAATCGGCACGGCAGTGATCGCCAGTCCCACACCGATGAACAGGCTGTAGGTGAGCGGATCGATCGAGGGGGCGAAGTGGTGCGCCGACAGTTCACCGATCCCGAATCCCAACCCGAACGGGACGCAGATCGACGCTGCGGCAATCGCGAGTGCGGCATTTCGATTGCGCGCCTGTGTGAGGTGCCCGAACTCGAAGTCCGCGCCGATCTGGAACATCAGCAGCACCAGGCCAATCTGGCTGATGATGGTGATGGGCACGGAGGTGCCGGCCCCGAACAGCGCCATCGACGTGGCCGAAAAGAAGTGACCGAACAAGGAGGGGCCGAGCAGTAGCCCGGCAATGATCTCCCCAATCACGCCGGGCTGCCCGAGGCGACGCAGTGCCTGATTGCCGATGCGCGCCACGGCGATCATGACGATCAGTTGCACTAGGACACTGGAGAGCAGATGTTCCGTCTGATCAACGGCTGAATGCATGCGTGCGGATCCCCAGCGCACTGGCAAGCCGCGCCCGCGAGGACGCGCGCTCAGGCGCCTGAAAAACAGGAAATTTGGGTTTCCGGCACGGCCCGCGAGCGCGTGCGGTAGTATGAGTATGAAGGGGGCAGGGGGCTACAGGCAAGAGCGTGAACGACAGACGAATCCGCAGCCTGGTGATCGTCGGGGGCGGCACGGCGGGCTGGATGGCCGCAGCCGCGCTCGCCAAGGCCTTGGTCGGCATGAACGTGCAGATCCGGCTGATCGAGGCCGCCCACATCGAGCCGATCGGGGTGGGCGAGGCGACGATCCCGCCGATCATGGACTTCATCCGCACGCTCGGTATCGACGAGAACGACCTGGTCCGGCAGATCAAGGCGACCTTCAAGCTCGGCATCGGCTTTCGCGACTGGACTCACCCCGGGGACTTTTACTTTCATCCCTTCGGCCCGGCCGGGCCGGGGATCGGCCACCTCCCGTTCCAGGCGTACTGGCTGAAGATGCGTCTCGAGGGCAAGGCGCAGCGCCTGGAGGAATACTCGATTCAAGCGGCCGCGGCGCTGCGGGGCAGATTTTCCCGACCGGTGCATGCCCCCAATACGCCCCTGAACAAGCTGACCTATGCATTGCATTTCGATGCGGGCCGCTTCGCGCAGTACCTGTGCGGCTTCGCGCAGAAGCACGGTGTCCTGCGCACCGAAGGCTATGTCCGGCACGTCGCGCTGCGCGGCGAGGACGGCTTCGTCGACTCCCTCACCCTCGAGTCCGGCGAGCAGGTGCACGGGGATCTGTTCATCGATTGCAGCGGATTCCGGGGGGTACTGATCGAGGAGGCACTGCGCACTGGTTACGAGGACTGGAGCGCGTGGCTGCCCTGCGACCGGGCCGTGCTGGTGCACAGCGAACGCCGCGCGCCGCCAAACCCTTATACCCTGGTCACCGCGCGGGATGCCGGCTGGCAGTGGCAGATCCCGCTGCAGCACCGTGACGGAAACGGTTACATCT
Source organism: Pseudomonadota bacterium (assembly GCA_021808195.1). The sequence continues at coordinate 799 of JAKBCE010000076.1, read as the reverse complement.
ACAGCGGCGAGTACTGCGCCGATGACGCGGCGCGTGCACTGCTGCTCGGCTCACTGGCCGGACGCGCCCTCAGCGAGCCGGCGATGCTGCGCTTTCGGCCCGGACGGCGCACGGCGGCGTGGAATAGGAACGTACTCGCCCTCGGCCTCGCCGCCGGGTTTCTCGAGCCGCTCGAGGCGACCTCGATCCACCTGATCCAGCGCGGCATCGCCATGCTGCTGAAGTTCTTTCCAGACCGGGATTTTTCCCCCGCCGACGTCGCTCGATACAACCGTACGCTGGAAGCGGACTTCAGCGGGGTGCGTGATTTTCTGCTCCTGCATTACAGTCAGACCGAGCGCGATGGGGCGTTCTGGCAGCACTGTCGCGACCTGCCGCTCACCGCAAGTCTGCGCGAGAAGATCGAGCTGTTCCGGGGTCACGGACGACTGCTGCGCGAAGAGAACGATATCTTTCCGGTGCTCAGCTGGCTGGCCGTCCTGGTCGGGCAACAGGTCCTGCCACGCCGCTCCGACCCGTTGGTCGACGGTGTCGATTCGAGCAAGATCCAGGCGCGCCTAGAGCAACTGCGTGCTTCGGTCCACGAGAGTGTGGACACCATGCCCACGCATGGGGAGTTCATCCGATCCGGCTGTGGACTGTGATCGAGTTTGCTCCGATTCGCCCTCCAACAAGACCAAATCTTGAACCGAACACGGAAATTGATGACGGTCCTCGTGCTCGGCTGCGGGCTGACTAGCGCCCAGGGTGCCATAGCTCAACAGACACCCCCTGGCGTGACGGTGCAGGTCGTGGTTCT
>JAKBCE010000075.1 GCA_021808195.1 Pseudomonadota bacterium | reverse complement strand
TGACACGGACTCCTGCGACACTCTGCGTCACACGTTGACGCAGAAGTGTGCCGGTGGCGAGAAATCGACTTTCACCTCCCCGGTGCCGGGAAGACATTCGAGCCTGGTGGGCCGAACACCTCGCGGCCCAATGTAAATCGGGCCAGACCCAGGCCGCCTACTGCCGATAGACGCAGATTTCCGGACGGATACGGTCATCGAGGGTGCCCGCAGCGATCATCCCGAACCCCGGCATGACCTCGCATTCATCCAGGATCGAGGCGCCGCATTCCGGACAGAACCGCCGCTCGATGGGCTTGCCGCTCTCGCCGAGCTTGGTGAACCCCTTGAGAGTGCACGTCACCGTCACTGACGCCTTCGGCAGTCCGATCACAGTGGAGAAGGCACAGCCGGTGAATTTCTGGCAATCATGACAATGGCACAATCCGACGAAGTTGGGCTCCGCCTCCGCGCTGTAGCGTATCTTGCCGCACAGGCAGCCGCCGTTGATCGCTGCATTGGTGTTCCCTCGATTTCACCCACACAGCACTGGTGAGGCGCAGCGTGCCACGCCTTGACTCGGCAGTGCAATCTCGAGTGCCTTCCGACCGCAGTTGTCCAGGAGTTCTGCACTGTTATGACTGCATGAGCACAAAGTGGAGTCGGTGGCACAACGGTTTGTGTGCGCCCTGCCGCACGCGCACCGTCTCAGGCGTTCCACTTCGGTGCCGAAGTCATGTTTTCACGAGGATGGTTTTCCGGACGCCTTGGGAGGCACATATCGTCGGCCGCGCGCACGGTGGGTCGTGCGTCGGCAGCTGGACCGGCTCTTCCGTACGGCGCGGTGCCCTGGATGCGTCTGTCTTCGGCCCCAGTGCCTGAGAAGCTTCGGAACTCGTCGGTGCGGGCATCTGAGCTCGCGGCGCCTGCCTGCTTCGAAGCGCAATGGCGCAGTCCCGGAAGCGGGAAATCTCCGTGCCCCAATCCCGCAAACGGGATTGAGGAAGCGCTGGGCGACAACGCGCTATTGACAAAACTCCAGATAAATCAGTCCATTACGCATGCGATCAGCGTGGCACGGAAGCTGCTCAGGCTCGGCATGCAAACTCATCCGGCAATGCTCCATGCCCGATATCACGATTGACCCTGCCGTCACGCGCCGCAAGCGCCACAAGCGAGCAGCCGTGGCCGGACTGGGTGTGGCCGCGCTCATCGCGCTGCTGGCTTGGGCTCTGAGCCGCACGAGCGCCGGCCCCAGCGTTCGGCGCGCCAACATCTGGATCGCCACGGTGAAAAGCGGCTCTCTGCCCATCGTGGTGAGCGCGGCCGGAGTCTTTCGGCCGATCAACGAGCGCTGGATTACGGCTGCCACGCCGGGCGTGGTGGAAGCGGTGAATGTGCAGCCGGGCGATGAGGTCAAACCGGGCACCGTGCTCGCGGTGCTCGCGAACCCCGCCGTTGACTCCGCCCTCGCGCAGGCCAGGGCGAAGCTCGCAAGCGCCGAGGCCCAGCGTGCCTCCCTGCATGCGCAGCTGACGAGCCAACTGCTGACGCTGCAGGGCGATCTGGCCGCCGAGCAGGCTACGGCCAAGACCATGTCGGTGAAAGAGCGGGCGGAGCGGCCGCTGATGCGCAGGCACATCATCTCGATGCTCGAATACACCGCGATCCGCGTGCAGGCCGTCGAGTACGCGCAGCTCGCAAAGCTCGCCGAGGAGCGCATCGCTGCCTTCCGCCAGAGCGTCGCGGCTCAGAATCGCGCCGCGAGCGCACAAGTCACGGCGCTGCGGGCAGTGCTCGACAACAGTCGGCAACAGGTAGCCGCGCTGTCAGTCACGGCCGGAATCGAGGGGGTGGTGCAGAACGTCGCAGTGCACGCCGGCCAGACGCTGAAGGTCGGCGGCGGCATTGCGCGGGTGGCCAGCCTCAAATCGCTCAAGGCCACTCTGCAGGTGCCCGCCAGCGAGGCGGAGGAAGTGACTACCGGCCAGTCCGTCACACTGGAGTTGGCCACCGACGTCACTCAGGACGTGCAGGGGCGCGTTTCCCGCGTTTCGCCATCGGTGACAAACGGCAGCGTGGAAGTGGACGTCATGCCGACCGAGAGATTACCGACCGACGTCCGACCTAATCTAGCGGTCACCGGCAATATCCACATTGCCGACATGGCCCGGGCGATCTACGTCCAGCGTCCCGCCTACGCCAATCCCGACAGCGTCATGACGTTGTTCCGATTGGTCGATGGCGGACGAGCGGCTGTTCCGGTGCGCGTGCGCTTCGGCGCCGCCTCTGATCAGTACATTCAAATTGCCAGCGGGCTGAAGGCGGGATCCCGTGTCATCGTGTCCGATGCCAGCGGCTTTGCGGGCGATCCGCGCATTACTCTCAGGTGAGCCGCCTGATCCGACCCTCCAAGGAGAACGTGTCATATGACCAGCAACGCGGTAATCAATGTGGCGGACCTCACCAAGGTCTACGTCACCGACGAAGTGGAGACCCATGCGCTCACCGGCGTCAATCTGCGGGTCGACGCCGGAGAATACGTCGCGATCATGGGTCCGTCGGGCTGCGGCAAGACGACGTTCATGTCGATCCTCGGCCTCCTCGATGCGCCCACCGCCGGAACGTACGATCTGGCCGGCACCCCGGTCGCCAACCTCGATGCCCGCCAGCGTGCGCATTTTCGCAACCGCAACATCGGCTTCGTGTTCCAGTCCTTCAATCTGATTGGTGATCTCAACGTCTACGAGAACGTGGAGCTGCCGCTGGTCTATCGGGGTGGTCTGAGCCGCGCCGAGCGGCGTGGAAAGGTCGCGGCGGCTCTGGAGAGCGTCGGCATGGTGCACCGCATGAGGCACTATCCGGCACAACTTTCCGGCGGCCAGCAGCAGCGTGTCGCCATTGCGCGCGCCCTGGTCGGGGATCCGGCGATCCTACTGGCGGATGAGCCGACCGGAAACCTGGATTCCGCCAACGGCGAGAAGGTCATGGATCTGCTGGCGGCCCTCAACGCTTGCGGCGCGACGCTCGTCATGGTGACTCACGACCCACGGTACGCGGCGCACGCCAAACGCCTGGTGCGCCTTTTCGACGGCCAGATCGTGGCGGAGCAGGAAAGGCGCCTGACCGGGGGGGAGGCTTGAGGAAGAGGCCGGGCAGGTCACCGAGTCGACTTCGTGACGAGTTGCGGTCTCCATAGGTACACCAGAGGGACGTTTCATGGCTGTCTCGAGCACTGACATTTGGGAAACGCTTTCGCAGGCTCTGCGTCGCCTGCGTCGCGACTGGGCCTTCACGGGCGCATTTGTGCTGACTCTGGCGCTCGGCATCGCTGCCAATGCCGCGGTGTTCACGGCCCTGGATGCGTATTTCCTGCGTCCATTGCCTTATCCGGCTGGCGGACGGCTGGTCGATATCTATTTCGACTCCGCGAAGTATCCACTCCCGGCGGGCTCAGCCATGTCCGCCGCCGCCTATGAACGGCTGCGCTCAGCCCCGGCGCTCTCCTCGAGCGGCCTGGTGAGCGACTGGGGCAATCTCACTGTCAGCGTTCGAGGTGAGCTCGCCGAGAGTCACCACGTGGCCGCGGTCAGCGCCTCCACCATGAAAACGCTGAACGTACGGCCTCTGCTTGGGCGCTGGATCAGTGCCGCCGCGGATCTTGCAGGCGGTCCGGCCGAGGTGGATATCAGCTATCGATTCTGGCAAAGCGCGTTTCACGCCGCATCGCATGTCCTCGGCCGGACGCTTCGCATTGGCGGCAAGGCCTACACGGTTGTTGGTGTCATGCCGCCCCATTTCGACTTTCCGGCCCGGCGCACTCAGCTGTGGGTTTCGACCGACATTGCGCCGGGAGCACTCGGGCCCGAGCAGCTGACAACATTCAACTGGGTGATGATCGCGCGCCTGAAGAGGCGGATATCGCGCACGGAGCTTGACGCGGAGCTCGGCGGTCTGCTTGCGCGCATCAACATGCTCATGCCTCCCGCAGAGCGCAGGGTCTCGGCGCGGATGGGCTTTTACATCGGTTCCATGTCCTTGCGTCGATTGCTGGGCGGTGCAACGCGCGCGCGTCTGCTCATGATGCAGCTGAGTGCGGGCGTCCTTCTGCTGCTCGCGGTCGCGAGTCTGGTCAACCTCGCGCTGGCGCGGGCCCTGCGGCGTCGGGACGAGGCTGCGCTGAGGGTGGTGCTCGGCGCCGGACGCGGTGCCCTTCTGACGCAGGCCGGCATCGAGGCGCTACCGCTCGGCACCGCGGCCACTCTGATTGCATGGCCGCTCACCGAGTTCGGCATGCGGACTCTCGCACACTATCGCATCGCTTCGGCGAGCACGACATTCAACCTGCAGATGCATGCCGGAATCTGGCTGCTCGCCCTCGTGCTCGCCCTCGCTCTCAGTACCGCTGCGCTCGCATTGCCTCAGTTGTTTGTGCGGGTCGCCCGACCCGCAGCACTCCTCCACGGCGCAGGCAAGGGCGGGGGCGGTCACCGCATACGCCCGCTACGGCTCGCCTTGAGCATCGGTCAGATCGGATTGGCCATCGCACTGCTCGCCGGCGCACTCCTGCTCGGACGGTCCCTGCGCAACATGCTCGACGCCAATCCGGGTTTCGACAGCCGGCATCTCTATGCCGCGATGCTGCGCCTGCAGGGCTCCCAGTACGATCAGTGGGGTGGCTGGCTCGAGGCGCACCGGCGGCTCGCTGCCGCCGTGGCTGAGTTGCCGGGTGTCGCGCGCAGCGCCATCGGCGAGGCGGTCCCCTTCGCCGGCAGCGGTTCCTTTGCCTCCTTCCGGCCCGCACACCCGCGCGCGGGCAATGCCGTGCCGCACGGTGGGAGCATCACCCAGGCGGGTCCGGGCGTCTTGAGAACACTCGGGGTTCAGCTGCTCGCCGGACGACTGCTCGATGCGAACGACGTGGCGACCAACGCGCCAAACGTGGTGATCGATGAGCGTTTCGCGGATGCCCTTTTCGGCAGCCCGGACGTCGTCGGTAAGACCCTCGAGTGCAGCATCGGAAAAGGCATTTGTCGCATCGTCGGCGTGGTCGATACCATTCGCGACCACTTCGCACGGCACTATGCCTCCTTCAGCGGCACGGTGTTCGTGCCTGAAGACGAGGACAGTTTCCACAACTGGGGCGGTGCCACCACGATACTGATCCGCTCGAGCGAGCCGCCGGCCATCCTTGACCGGCAAGTCAGGCAGATCATCCATCGGCTGCTCCCCGAGCAGAGCCTGCTGCGCTTTGCCTCGATGCACGAGCTGATCGGCGATTCCGCACAGGGCGCCGCGGCGCTCGCGAGCCTGCTGATTTCCTTCGGACTACTCGCCTTCACACTCGCCGTCATCGGAACCTACGGCGTCGTGGCGTATGTGACCGGGCTGCGCCGTCGGGAGTTCGCAGTCCGCCAGGCTGTTGGAGCCGAGCCCGCGCACATCGAGTCGCTCGTGCTGGGTCAGGGCTTTGTGCTGTGGGTGTTGGGCTCGCTGGCAGGCGTTGGCTGCGCGCTGGTTTTCGCAAAGGAGCTTGCTCGGGAGTTGTACCGCGTGAGCATCTTCTCGCCCGGGGCGTACCTGCTGCCGGCAGTCGTGGTCGGGGTGGCGGTGATGCTCGCCTGCTGGCTCCCGGCGCGCGGCGCGCGCAAGCTCGACATCATTGCCCAGATTCGACCGGAATAGAGACAATGGCTATGCAATTTGCCGAACATCACGGCGCGAGACTGCTGCGACCGTTGCGCAAGCCTGGATTCGCCCTTGCGGTGATCCTCATCCTCGCCCTCGGCATCGGTGCGAATACCGCGACCCTGAATCTCCTCTACGGCTACCTACTGGCACCCCTGCCTTATCCGCAGGCCGGCCGGCTGGTAAACGTCTATTTCACGGCCAAGCAGATGCCTGGCAATCTGCAGATGTCGTACCCGACGTACTTCGATCTACGCACAGAAACGACCGGGATGACGGATGCCGGCATGTACAAGACCAGGAACCTCAACCTAGTCTCGGGCGCCAGCCTGGTGCACGTTCGCGGCGCGGCAATCTCGGCATCCCTGTTTACGACGCTTGGGGTGCGCGCAGCGCTCGGTCGCGTATTCGGGGCCGGTGCCGATGAGCCGGGGGCCGCTCCGGAGGTTGTGCTGAGCGAGCGCCTCTGGTCACGGCTCTTTGACCGCAGCCCCAAGGCCCTCGGGCGGACGGTTCGCCTCAACGGCCGCGCGTACACGGTGGTCGGTGTCATGCCGGGAAGCTTCCATTTTCCCGATGCACAGACTGCGCTTTGGCTGCCGAAGGTGATTGGCCCCTTCGATCACCAGCCGGACAATCTGACCGCCTGGCACGACGCGATGATCGCTCGTCTTGCCCCGGGCGTGAGCGCCCGTCAGCTGGCGATCCAGAGCGAGGCGGCATTGGATCGCGAGATCGCGCATTTCCCCGACCCATCTGCCATTCCGCTCTTCAAGACCATGGGAATGCGCATTGCCGTCACTTCTTTGCGCTCGGCGCTGCTCGGGAAGCTTCACGAGCGCCTGATTCTGGCGCAGATCGCAACCGGCCTGTTGCTGGTGCTGGTCTGGTTCAACCTGGCGAACCTGTTCATCGCCCGAGCGCTTGCCCGGCGCGGTGAGCTGATCGTGCGGCGCGTGATCGGTGCCGATACCCAGATCCTGTTCCGCCAGCTCTTTGCAGAGAGTCTGACGCTGTCCCTGGCGGGGAGCCTTGCCGGGTTGGTGCTGGGAGAGCTTCTGCTCAGAGTGCTGTTGCGCACGGGTTTCGCGAACACCGCAGTCGCCTTCCCGCTGCGCGATTGGGCCGTCGTCGCAGCCATTGCGGTGGCGCTCGCCGTGCTGTCCGCGCTGGTGTTCTCGCTGGCTGGGCTGCACTTCATACGCCGCCAGGATCTCTCCCAAGGGCTCCGGGACGCCGACGCCCGCAGCACGGGTGGTCGCGGCGAACATCGATTACGAGGCGCTCTCGTCGTGACTCAGCTCGCGCTCGCCTGCATGTTGAGCGGACTCGGTGTGATGCTGGTCCACGGCCTGGTGAAGCTGGATGCCGTGAGCCTCGGCTTTCAGCCGCGCCACAATATGACCTTCCAGATCCATGTGCCGCTGGGGAACGAATCCGGCCAGCGGACCCGCTTGCGTGCGCAGCTGACGCAATTGCGGCGAGCCCTGTCGCGAGTACCGGGCGTTCAGGCTGACACGATTGCGAGTGACGTGCCATTCGATGGCCAGAGCATGCGCAACGCGGCCTACCCGAATCCATACGACGGCAAGCACAGGCCCAATGTCTTTCCCATTGTCACGGGTCCCGGTTACCTGCGGACCCTCGGAGTCCATTTGCTCTCCGGGCGCATGTTCACTGCGCAGGATGCGGCTTCGGATGCGGGCGAGGCGGTCATTGACGCAACGGCCGCACGCGAGCTGTTCGGCAATCTGGAGGTCGTCGGACGTCAGTTCAACTTCAACGCCCCAAATGATTCCAAGGCGGGTCTGCTGTTTCGGGTCATCGGCGTTGTCGAAGACTCCAGGCAGGCCCACCTCGGCTCGCGCCAGCCGGCCGGGATCGTCTACATCGACCGGGACCAGGTTCTGCAGATGAAGGGGACGGTGTTCTCGTGGGCCATCCCCACCTGGTACGTAGTCGTCCGCACGCCGCTCAGCACCGCGGCGATTCTGCCGGCATTGAGCAGGACCGTGGCCTCGATCATGCCCGGCGTGCCGATCTACGGTGTGCGCAGCATGCGCCAGCGGCTATCGGCGAAGCTGGCGCCGCGGCGAGCCGTGACGGTGCTGGTGCTGATGTTTGCGCTTGGGGCGTTGTCCGTGGCCGCGGTCGGTCTCTACTCCGTGCAGAGTTACCTCGTCGGGCAGCGCACGCCGGAATTCGGACTGCGCGCCGCCCTCGGCGCGGATCGCGCCCAGCTGCGTGGGCTGGTACTGCGCGAGGCGGGGTGGCTGCTGCTGCTGGGCTCCGTCCTTGGAGTGTGCGGCGTTGTGGTGCTGGGACGGTTGTTCTCGGCGTCACTCTACGACATGCAGGGCGCCGATCCGCTCTCGCTGCTGCTCGTCGTGGTGGTCCTCGGCGTGATCACGCTTCTTGCGGGTTGGCTGCCGGCCCTGCGGGCCAGTCGGGTCCCGCCCATGGAAGCATTACGGGATCGCTAGCCCCGCAGGCATAATCGGGTCATGGCAAACCCGCTGATCCTCGTTGCGGATGATGATGCCGACGTGCGCCAGGCGCTGTCGCTCCTGCTGCGCGACTGCGGCTGCGAGGTCGCGACGGCGGCAAGCCCGGCGGAGGCGCTGAGCTCGCTGCGTCACATGCGCCCTGATCTGGTCCTGCTCGACATGAATTACCAGCGCGATACCACCTCGGGCGCCGAGGGTCTGGCGCTGCTGCGGCAGATCAAGGCGTTCGACAGCGTGCTGCCGGTGGTGATGCTCACAGGCTGGGCCACGGTTCAGCTCGCGGTGCAAGCCCTGCAGCTGGGCGCGCAGGATTTTCTGGAGAAACCCTGGGAGAACGCCCGGGTGCGCTCCCTCGTCAACACCCACCTGGCGCTGGCGGATGCCCGCAGCCGGGTGCGCAGCCTCGAGGAGGCCGCACCGGCCGGCGATCTCGAAGATGATGATCCGGTGTTCCGCTCTCGCGCCATGCGTGAGGTGCTCGAAGTCGCCGAACGCGTCGCGGCGTCAGACGTACCGTTGCTTCTCACCGGCGAGAGCGGGACCGGCAAGGGTCTGATCGCGCGCTGGGTCCACCGGCACTCTGCGCGGCGCGAGGGAGCGTTTGTCAGCGTGAACCTCGGCGGCTTGGCCGAGACGTTGTTCGAGAGCGAGCTGTTCGGACACGTCAGAGGTGCGTTCACGGATGCCCGCACCGATCGAGCAGGGCGGATCGAGCGGGCCCGGGGCGGCACGCTTTTTCTCGATGAAATCGCCAATATCACGCCGGCCCAGCAGGCGCGGCTGCTGCACGTGCTGGAGGAGGGCGTGTTCGAGCGTGTCGGAGAGACCGTCTCGCGGCCGACCGACGCACGGATCGTGGCGGCGACCAATGCCGACATTCGGCAATTGATCGGTGCCGGCCGCTTCCGCGAGGATCTGTTCTTCCGCCTGAATGCGGTGGAGATCGTGCTGCCGCCGCTGCGTGAGCGGCGAGACGATGTGCCGCTGCTTGCGCGGCATTTTCTTGCGCGTTTCGTCCATTCCGACGGCCGGACGCTCTCACTCAGTGCCAGCGCGGACCGCGCGCTCGAGGGCTACGACTGGCCCGGCAACGTGCGCGAACTGGCGCACGTCATGCAAAGAGCCGTGCTGCTCGCCAAGGGCGAGCAGATTGAGGTTGCGGACCTGCGTCTCTCGGGCGCAGAGAGCGCCGAGCGGCTCGATAACCTCACCCTCGAGCAGGCCGAGCGGTACGTGGTGCGGCGCGCAATCGAGAGCTGCGGCGGCGATGTCGCCGCCGCAGCCGTGAAGCTCGGCGTGAGCCGCAGTGCGTTGTACCGGCGCCTTGAGAAGCTGCGCGAATGAGACTCGGCGACTCGGGGCGCTTGCGCGACGCGGGTCTTGCGACGCTGGCGGTGCTGCCGATGTTGACGCCGGCGATGCTGCCCGCCGCGGGTGTTCGGATTGCAGCGACGGCGCTCTGGTGGGCAGTGGGACTCGCCCTGCTGTGGTTTGCGGGCGGGCTCGCGCTGGCGGCCCGGCGCCGCGCCCGTCCCCTGCAGCTGCTGGCGAGTCTCCTGCAGGGGCTGCGCGCCGGCGATTACGGCTTGAGAATCCGCGGCGGCGGTGGCCCGATGGGCGAGGTTGCGCGGGAATTCAACGCCCTGGCGGCGCACCTCGGCGGCGAGCAGCGCCACGGCCGCGAGACCGACGCGCTGCTCTCGCAGCTGCTGGCGAGTCTGGAGCTCGGCGTGCTCGTGGTTGACGAGCAGGATCGACTCGTCGAGCTCAATCCCGCCGCCGAAGCGCTGCTCGGCGCGACCGCATCCACGCTGGTGGGCCGTCCGGCAAGTCAGCTCGGCCTCGCCGAGTGGCTGCACAGCCCGGTTCCGCTCATCGATCGGCGAGATTTCCCGGCGGGGGAGGGGCCGTGGGAGGTGCGCCGCGTCATGTTCCGCCGCCACGGCAGGCCGCATCTGCTGCTCGTGGTCACCGACGTCAGCCGTGCTCTGCGCGAGGAGGAGCGGCACGCGTGGCGGCGGCTCATCCGGGTGCTCGGGCACGAGATCAACAACTCACTGGGCTCGATCCAGACCACCGCGAGCCTGCTGCGGGAGCGTACACCGCACCCCGACCCCACGCTTGACGAGGGGCTGGAGCTGATTGAGCGGCGCAGCCGCTCGCTCGGCGGCTTCATCCGACGTTATGCGGATCTGGCGCGGCTCCCGCCACCCACGCCCGGCCGGGTCGAGCTGGACGGACTGATCCGGCACATCGCGGCGCTGGAGGAGCGGGTCGCGGTCACCGTCGATTCCGACGCGTCCGCGGATGTCTTCCTCGACAGGGCGCAGTTCGAGCAGGCGCTGATTAACCTGGTGCGCAACGCGGCTGAGGCGGCGTTGGAGACCGGCGGCGGCGTGCATATCCGCTGGCGCACCGATGGAAGGACCCTGCAGATCGAAGTGGAGGACGACGGTCCCGGCATCGCCCACACGGAGAATCTGTTCGTGCCGTTCTTCACCACCAAGCCCGGCGGCAGCGGCATCGGTCTGTTGCTGGCGCGGCAGATCATCGAGGCGCACGGCGGCAGCCTGCGCCTCGTGAATCGTCAGGGTGCGTGCGGCGCGGTCGCGGTCGTGAGGTTACCGGCGAGCGCGGCCGGTGCGCGCTGAGCGCCAGCGGACCGGCGCCTGCGCTGCGCTCACTCGGTCGCGGCCGTTGCGGGTGAGGGGGTCAGGTAGCGTCTCGGGCGGAAGAACAGAATCCCGACCGCCAGCCCGCCGATGCCCACCAGTTGGGTGACCAGATTGAAGGTGGTGATGGCATACAGCCCCACGCCGATGACGAAGACGGCGCTCACCATTCTCTTTGCCCTGGCCGACCCGGTTGCCTTCGTACGAGTACCAGGCCCCCGACTTTTCCATGATCTGAACCGCCCCAGGTTTCCCGGAGGCTCCGTTTGTTGAGAAGGTGGAGAATGGGGAACACGTCCAACAGCAAATCTTCTGGCAGTCCAAGGCCGTCCAATGGCAGCAATGTGCTCGGGTGGGGTACCTCAAGGGGTATCGGGGAGATTTGTCTTGAGAATCGGCTATTAAAACAGACACTTATCTAATTATTTGATCCCCCGCCGCTCCACCATTCATCCCAAGTTGCGGATTTCTCAGCGATTTTCTCCCGATCCGGTGCTTGCGTTGGCAATGCCACGGCGGGGGCTCATTTACGTGCTACGACGAGGCGGTATTTGGACAGTCCGTGTCCATGTGCCCGTCGACCTGCGTCCCGTGATCGGCCGACGTGAGGTCTGGCGCTCCGTCCGAACGTAAGAGGTAATTATGCGGCGTCTTGACGGC
>JAKBCE010000029.1 GCA_021808195.1 Pseudomonadota bacterium | reverse complement strand
GGTTGTGCTTCAGTACCTCCCCCCACAGAACCTGCGCAATGTCCGCCATCCCCAGCGGCATGCCCGGATGGCCCGAATTGGCCTGCTGTACCGCGTCCATCGACAGGGCGCGAATGGCGTTGGCTAGCTCTCGGCGTGTGCTCATCAAGATCCTTTCATGCGGCTTCGGCACCGCATCCCACCCGGCCGTTGCAGCGCCGCGGCCGCGCGACACGAGGAAAAAAGGGGGTCGCATTGTCCCCCAGTGGCGCGCAATGCTCAATGTCCGCGCGCCGCGCCGGTCGCGGGCTCATACCTGCCGGTTTTCACAATATGCGCGACCGGCATCACGTCCTACCGACCCCGCTGGGCCCGAGCGAGGCACCGCGCGACCCAGTTCACTGCGGGTTAAGCAGACTTTGTTACCCTCGCCGCGATGAACGTCGTCCGCGTCGTCCAGTTCACCGATCTGCACCTGAGCGGTGCCGCAAGTGCTGCGCTGCGCGGTGTGCCGACCCTACCGGCCGCCAGTGCGGCGCTGGCGCATGCGCAGCGGGGAATCTGGCCGCCCGATGCGCTGCTCGTCACCGGAGACATCGTCAACGATGATCCGGATGGCTATACGCATTTCCGCCGGCTGTTCGGCACGATCGAGCAGCCGGTGCTGTGCCTGCCCGGCAACCACGATGATCCTCTCCTGATGCGTCAGGCGCTGGCTGCGCCACCGTTCGTCGCGGGCGGTCACCTTGAGCTCGGCCGCTGGCGCATCATTCTGCTCGATAGCGTCGTGCCCGGCAGCGCCGGCGGGGCACTGAGTGACACCAGCCTCGCAGCGCTGGACGCGGCGCTCGCACAGGCCGACGAACGCCCGGCACTGGTGTGCCTGCACCACCATCCGGTGCCGATGGAGAGCCGCTGGCTCGATGCGGTCGGACTCGCCAATGCGGCGGCCTTCTTTCGCGTGATAGACCAACACCCTAATGTGCGCGGCATCGTGTGGGGGCACGTGCATCAGGGCTTCGATGCGCTGCGTAACGGCGTGCGGCTGCTCGGCACGCCGGCGACCTGCGTACAGTTCCGACCGCGCGCCGAGCAGTTCGAACTCGATGCGCGTCCCGGCGCATACCGCACGCTCGACCTGCATGCCGACGGGACGATCAGCACCGAAGTGGTGTGGCTCGACAAGCCTGCTGCCTGTGGCTCGGTGAGCGCCGCCTGAGCGAGCGCGCAAGCGGGCATTGATCTTTGCTGCGCGGCTGGCTACTTTGCACGGCAAAGAGCCACGCGAGAATGGAATGACCCGCCGCCCCCTTTCCCTGGGACTGTTGCTCCTCACCGTCCTGACGCTGTCGCAAACGGCCTTCGCGAGCGGCGTCAGCCCCTATCTGCCTCTGAACCTCGATCCGGCCGTCGAGAACGCCATCGAACGGGTACTGATCCTCGGCGACGAGCCGGTGTTGTCCCGGCCGATTCCCGCCGCCCTGGTGCTGCGGGCGCTGCCGAAGGCCTGCCGCGTCGATCGCCCGTTGTGCCAACGGGTGCGCCATTATCTCGGTCGCTACATGCATTCCAACGGGGTCGAATTTACCAGTGTCACCCTCGGGGCAACCCTGGGCCAATCGAATATCACCCTGCCGAACCAGCACGGCATGAAGGCCCAGAGCCCCTTCCAGGTCGCCGGCGCGGGCTACATCCAACCCAACTCGCACATCCTGTTCAATCTCGGCGGCGTGGCCTACCAGGGACGCGTGACCCCGACCGGCACCATGCTCAGCCTCGGGTTCGACTGGGCGCAGCTCGATATCGGCTACCGGGATCATTGGTGGTCACCGCTCACAGACAGCTCGATGCTGATCAGCACCGAGGCGCCCACGATGCCTTCGGTGACGCTCTCGAACGTACTGCCGCTGACGCGTCTCGGCCTGCAGTATGAAATCTTCGTGGCGCAGATGTCACAGTCGAGCCGCATTCAGCTGACCAACGGCACCTTGACCCGCGGCCATCCGAAGATGGGCGGCGTGCGGCTCGGCATCGAGCCGGTGAGCGGCTGGGGACTGTCGTTTCAGCGACTGTTGGTCTGGGGCGGCGGCGCGGCCGGCGGCGAGTCGGTAAGCGACGTGATGCAGGCGTTCTTCAATCCCAGCAAGGCGCAGAGCAGCGGATTCAACGCCGGCACGCACGTCGTGGGCAAGCAGGAAGCCTCCCTCAGCAGCGAGTTCATCTTCCCGGGGCGCGTGCCATTTGCGGTGTACACCGAGTATGCGGGCAATGACACCGCCGACGGCAAGAACTATCTGCTCGGCAAGCCGGATCTGTCCGTGGGCATCCAGTTCCCGCACATCGGTCCGTTCGATCTCACCTACGAGATCGACTCCTTCTCTCCGACCTGGTACGTGCACACCGCCACTTCGCTGCAGACCGGCTACCTCGACGGCATCACCAACTATGGCGCGAGCATCGGCAATTGGTTCGGCGACCAGCGCCAGCTCGCCACGCCCAACTCGATCGCCGATGCGGTCGGCGGGCAGAGCAACATGCTGCGCATCGGCTGGACGCCCTCGTTCGGCGGCTATCTGCAGCTGCGCCTGCGTTCGCTGTCGAACTACGACCAGACCACCTATGCCACTTACCCATACAAAAACGAGTACCTCGGTTCGCTGAGCTACACCCGTCCCTGGCACGGCTACGCCGTCGGCGCGGAAATTCAGGCGGGACGAGACGTATTCGGCGGCCACTTCATCCGCCTCGAAGGCACGCTGCGCGACGGCGAGGCGCTGTTCGGCGGGGACTCCTCGGGTGCGGCCGCCTTTGCCGGAGCACGGCCCAAGGGCGACTGGCTGTTCGTGCAGACTGGTGTGAACTACTACCGCATGCTGGTCAATCCAGTCAGCACGCTGCGCTTCTACACGCACTGGGCCGGCAGCCCCGATCTGACGATCGGTGCGCTGCGCCGGGTCTCGAAGCATCAGGACCTCGGCGTGGCGCTCGATGCGGACGCAATCAGTGGGCGGCTGCTGCTCGGCCTGCGCATGCTCGACTATCGCTATCGCTTTGACTGGCCGATCGCCGTCCACGCGTTCGTGGGCGCGGCCCGTTACTCTCTCGCCACGCCCGCCTACGGGCTGTACCTGGGCGCCGGCGTGCAGTGGCGTCAGTTCATGCCCGGCTGGGACCTGGGCCTGGATTTTCGCAACGTGGTCAAGGCGAACCGTCAACGTGATTTGCGCAGCGATCCGCAAGGCGGCGCCGGTCCTTATTCGTTCACCAGCACGTACAGCTACACGCTGTACGTGTCGCGGCGGTTCTGAGCGCCCGCCGCCGGCTCACCCGTTCGCCGGCGGCGGCTCCTCGCGCAGCAAGGACTCGAACTCGCGGGCGATCTGCCCGAACGAGAAATGCGCACACACCCAGGCGCGCCCCGCAGCGCCCATGTGCGCGCGCCGCTCGCCGTCGCGGATCAGCTCATTGATGAGCGCGGCGAGCGAGGCACTGTCAGCGGCTGCGCTGACCAGACCGGTCTCGCCCGGGATCAGCGTCTCGCGCAATCCGCCAGCATCGCTCACCACGACCGGCACGCCCGCGGACTGCGCCTCGACCGACACCCGGCCGAACGTCTCGGCAATGATCGACGGTACGACGATCAGATCACAGGCCGGATAAAGCTGCGCCAGATCAGACTGCCAATCAAGAAAGTGATGGCGCGCAGCGCCGGAGGAGAGTTTGGCGCGCTCACGCAATGCGGCCGCATCAGCACCGTCGCCGACCCAGATCGCGTGCGCCTGCGGGGCATCGGCCAGCACCGACTCCAGCGCCTCGAGCAGAGTGAAGATGCCCTTGTCCCGCACCATGCGTCCGGCGTAGCCGACGACAATGCTCGAGCTGTCGATACCGAACTGCGCGCGCGTCTTCGCCCGCCACTCTTGCGAGGGACGAAACCGCTCGGTATCGATCGGGTTGTAGAGCACCGCGGCCCGCGCGACGTCCATGCCCTGGCGCCGGTACTCGTCACGGTGGAAGCGCGACACCAGAATGAAGCGGTCGGCCCGGCTTGAGAGCATCCTGCGCGTCCGGGCGCTCTTCGGCACAACGGGCCAATGCCGGAAGAATGCGACCCGCGCGCCGAGCAGTCGGCGCAACCCCATGAACACCCAGTGGAAGCGGCCATCCCCGGTCACCAGCCAATCGGGCCGCTCGCGCTGTGCCAGCCGGATCAGCCGCAGGACCACTCGCACGCCACTCGCCCGTCCCGGCGGCACCGCCACACAGGGCACCCCAGCCTGGCGCAGGATGGCCTCCATCGCGCTGCCGCCGCGGACGATGCAGCGCACCGCATGACCACGTTGCATCGTGGCGATCGCAAGCGCCGCAGCGTGCTGCTCGGTACCGTAACCGCGTGTGGTGGAGTCGGCAAACAACAGCTTCATCGCCGCCACCAGCGCCGCTTCGGCAGCGCAATGCGATTGCATGCTCCGGTCAACATGCCATGGTCAGGAATGAGTGATAAGCGGCACCGGCGCGCGCACCGCCGCGCGAGTGCCCTCGCGGTACGCGAGCAGCGAATACCACGCGTCGAGCACCGTGTGCACTGGGATACGGTCCGCACGGTTCCACTGCGGCGGTCCGCCAAGACCGATCACGGGCGAACCCGATGGGCTACGCGGCAGCCACACCGCCTGCGGTCCGGCTCCGTAGAGCACCACCACCGGCAACCCCAACGCGGCCGCCGCATGCGCCGGGCCGGTATCCACCGAAATCATGCTATGCGCCGCCTCGGTCAGCGCAAATAGCGGCCGCAGCTCGAGCCCGCTCACCTCGAGCCCCTCGAGCCCAATCGCCGCACGCATCGCCTCGAGTACCGGCACTTCCGCCACCGCCCCGCGCAACACCAGCACCGCAGTCGGCAAGCGCTGTCGTATGGCGTACAGCAGCTCGCGCCAACGCTCGACCGGCCAGGCCTTGTCGTCCCGGTTTTCCCACCGGCGGCGGCGGCGCGGACTCATGCTGCGGTGATTGCCCGGCTGCACGAGGATGATCGGCCGACCGAACCAGCCACGTGCCCGCAGCCACGCCTCGCACTCGCGCCGCTCAGACTCGAGCACCACCAGGCTCGGCGCACAGTGTCGGTAATCCGTCGGCAGCGGATAATCGGCGCCTTGCAGCGCCGGCGGCGTGCGCGCGCCGAGGCGCAGCAGAGCGTCGACCCAATGACCGTTCTCGCCTGGCTCCTCGTCAATGAACACGCAGCGGCGCGGATCGATGCCGCTGGTGGCGAGCAGCCGCTTCACGCGCGGCAGCTGGCGATACTGGTATTCAGAGACGTAGATCGGACTGGGATCGCTCTGGCGCAGCGCGCGCACCAGCTGCGGCCACTGCGGGGTGAGCGGAAATGGCGCATGACGAGGCAGCGTCCAACAGTGCTCGACATCCGGATGAGCGCGGAAGATGCTCGGATTCCAGGGTCCGGCCCCCACCACATGGCAGGGTGCGCCATAGCGGCGATGCAGCATCTCAAGCAGCGCGGTCTGCATGATCATGTCGCCCACGCGGCCATGACGGAACACAAATGGATAGAGAGGTCGTACGCTCATCGCTGCCGTGCAGCCCAAATCCGATCCGATATTGTGCCCGCGTAGCGCCCGACGTGTGTAAGGAATTGCGAAGCGCGCGAGCGGCACGGTTGCTGCACCCGCCTGCTCAGCTCGCGAGTTCCTCTCGCCAGCGTGCAGCAACGCTCGCGAGACGAAAGCGTGGATCGGGCCCCGTGACGGGCCGCTCGCCGGCGCGCCACGCGCGGATACGCTCGACATACGCATCAAACAATCCGCAGCCGTCGGCCACGCGCGCTGGCCACGCGCGCCAGCGCGGCCCCAGGGGGCCGAGCAAATGCTCATAAACCCGCAGTCCGCGCGTCACCGGCAGGATCTGCCGTGAGTCGCCGATGATCTCGCGGGCTGCCCCGCAATCGTGCGTCAGAACCGGTGTGCCGAGCGCGTTTGATTCGGCAAACACGAGACCGAACGTCTCGGGTATCACGAAATTCGGAAAGAACGTGCACAGCGCAGTGCGCACCTCGGCATGCACTCGCGCCTGCGGCTGCGGTCCGAGGTAACGCACTCCCTCGATCGCCGCCCATGCGCCCTGCTTGTAGCCGGGATTGCCGACCACCAGCTGCAGATCGGGCATGCGTCGGCGCAGGGCGCGCAGCGCATCCAGCGTAAACTTCAGACCCTTGTTGGGCGAGGAGAGAAACACCAGTTTGCGCACGTCAATCGGCGAGCCGTCCGGCTGCAGCGCATCGTCGATCGGGTTGTAGATGGTACGCGCACGTATGCTTCCGTCCGCGCGCATCCAGCGCAACGATGCCTCCACCTCCGCTCGATGCGTGTCCGAGACGCAGATGATGCGCACATCGAGATCGCGCAGGAGCTCCGCGCTGGCGGCGAGCCAGCGGGCGCGCCTTGATCCGGGACGCATGCGGTCGTGCAGCCAGAGGAAGACGCGGGCATTCGGATACAGCCGCTGCACGCTCGGCAATGCGCGTGAATCGCGATTGACGATCACGCAGCCGACACCGGGGTTGCGCTCGGGCACCACATAGCGACCGCTCGCGACTGTGCGATTGTGCTGCGCCACCTCGGCACCGAGCGCATCGGCGATGCGCACCACAGTTGCCTCCGTGCCGCCGAGTGCCTCCCGCCGAAGCGTTTCGGTGTCATACGGCCGGATACATACCGGATCGTAAAATAACACGGTGCTCATTGCTGCGGTGCGGCGGCCTGCCGGTCCGCTTCGAGTGCGCCGGCCAGGTGGAGCCCAGCGGGCGATCTCGGACCCTGCGCGTGCGGCTGGCTGGCGAGTGCGGCGAAGGCTGCTATATCGTCGCGCCCGCCGGAGCGGTGCTGGACGGCGCACCGCACGTGCCTGCGCCGTTCGCGCACCAAGAGAGACCTCGCGCTGATGCACGCAGTGGTTGCAAAAGTCGAGGGGTCCGAAGCGACCGTGAATGCGCGCGCCGTCTGCGGCGCCTCGGGCGCAGGAGCCGCGGGGAATAGCTTGCGCAGCAGCCCGACGGAGCTGCCCTGGCGGCTGCGGAAATCCACGGTCGAGTGCAGCGCTGGGTCTGCGCCGAAGACTCTCGCTGCGGTCCGGCCTACCGCGCTCTGCGCCTCACTGCTCAGCGTCGTCATCTCCGTCTAATCGGTTTGCCGTGGTTGCTGCGGATGCTGTACCCGGGCAGTCCCGCGCGGCACTTGGCGCGAAGCTTACAGTTCGCCCAGCCACCCCCGTCAAGCCGTGCGAGCAAACGATGTCGGTCGCTCAGTGCCGGGCAGCTCGCGCAGACCGCGCCTTGGAAGGCGATCGCCTGCGGCGCGCGCGCGTGCCATTCGGCGCATCCGACACCCCAGAAAAGCCGCCACGCGTTGTGCGTTGCTCCGGACGCAACAGGCCCAGACGCTCGAGCCGTGCCTCGATCGCTCGCAAGGTACGCGCATGCTTGGCGGCGAGCGCAGCAGGCGATTCGCCGGCCTCGAAGCCCGCCACGAGCGCGGCCTGCTCGGCCTCGCTCCACGAGCGTCCGACATTTTCGGGCAACTGGGCGCGCCGCTGCGCACGCACGACCGACTCTTCAAGCGCACTCACCGCGGCGAGCAATGCACGCAGCACTTCGGCCCGGTGAAGCACCGATTCGGCGGGCAGCGACGCGCCGCTCGACGGATCGAGCCCCTGAATCAGGGCCTTGAGGATATCAATGGGTTGCGGGGGTGGCATGCGGATGCTCCGCGGCACTGCCCGCACGTGCGGGCTGCTCGCCAGTGTCGGGGCACTCCGCGCGGCACGCCACGGCAAAAGCGTGCGTGTTGCGGTAGATTTGCCTCGCATAGCACGGCGACCGTACAGTGCCCGGCCCGTTACCGAGGATGCCGACCCGATGCGCGCCTTTGCCTGGTTTATCCTGCTGATCGCGTTCAGTCTCGCCTGCATGGCCGCTTTCACCTATCCGGCCTGGCTGCTGCTGCATCCGCACTTCAATTTTCCCTTCCACCGCATCGGTGAGCGCATCGGCATGCTGGGCTTCCTGCTCGGCTTCGTGCTCATCGCCCGGCGGCTCGGGCTCGCCGATCGGGCGAGTCTCGGCTTTGCCTTGCCGCGGCGGACCTATCTGCGCGAGCTCACGCTTGCGCTCGTACTGGGTGCGCTCACGATGTGCGCGGTGGTCGGCAGCATGGCCGCGCTCGGGCTGCTCGACTGGCAGCAGGCCTCCCGTTACAGCGCCGGCGCGCTCGCGGCGTTGATTGCCAAGCGGCTGCTGAGCGGGCTGGCGGTCGGGCTGATCGAGGAGACCGCGCTGCGCGGGGCCATGTTCACCGGCATCGAACGCCAATCCGGCGTCGTCCTGGCCGTTGCGCTCACCTCGATCGTGTTCGCATTCACCCATTTTCTTGGCGTTTTTCACATCCCACCGGCTGCCGTCAATCCCTGGAGCGGCCTGGCGTTGCTCGGCGGCACGCTGCGTGAATTCGACCATCCGCTCGCCATCGCCGATGCCTTTCTGTGCCTCACAGCGGTCGGCGTCGTCCTCGCCCTGGTCCGCTCGATCACCGGCAACACCGCCGCCAGCATGGGCCTGCACGCCGGCTGGGTCTGGGTGATGCTCGTAGTGCACGGCCTCTCGCAACCCAACCGCGCTGCGCCGCTGCAATTCCTGCTCAGCCGGCACGATGGCTTCACCGGCTGGCTGGTACTGCTGTGGACCGTGCCGCTCGGCGTAGGACTGAGCGCATTTTATCGGGCGCGCAGGCGCGGGAAACTCAGCACCGCCGCCCGCTAGTCAGGCGGTCGGCGCGGCGTGCGCGAGCTGAGCCAAGAGCTTCTCGTGTAGTCCGCCGAATCCGCCATTGCTCATAATGAGCACTTGATCGCCCGGGCGCAGCGAGGCGGCGAGATCCTTTGCCAACAAAGTGACGTCGCCGCGACCGTGCGCACGACCCTGCAACGCGGTCAGCACCGGCGTGGCGTCCCAATCGAGGTCAGCCGGAATATACAACCACACCTCATCCGCGCCAGCGAGCGCGCCGGCAAGCACATCACGGTGCACACCCATGCGCATCGTGTTAGAGCGCGGTTCGAGCACGGCGATGATTCTTGCTGTCCCGACGCGGCGGCGCAGGCCATCGAGAGTCGTGGCGATGGCGGTGGGATGATGTGCGAAGTCATCGTAAACCCGAATGCCGTTGACTTCACCGCGCAGTTGCATGCGCCGCGCCACGCCGCGGAAGGAAGCGAGCGCCTCGATCGACTCACGCACCGGCACACCGGCATGTCGTGCCGCCGCGATCGCCGCCAAGGCATTCTCCATGTTGTGCACTCCCATGAGGTCCCAATGGACCGTACCGCACGGCTCACCATGTTCGAGCACCTCAAAGGCGGAGTAATCCGCCGTCGCCCCCACGGGGCGGGCACTCCAGTGCGCTTGCACCGTGCCATCGCGGGAAAATCCCTCGAGCGGCGTCCAGCATCCCATTGCGAGCACCTCGCGTAGGTGCTTGTCGCTGGCATTCCAGACGATGCGGCCGCTGCCCGGCACGGTGCGCACCAGATGATGAAACTGCCGCTGGATCGAAGCGACGTCGGGATAGATGTCCGCGTGGTCGTATTCCAGGTTGTTCAGCACCACCGTACGCGGCCGGTAATGGACGAATTTCGCGCGTTTGTCGAAAAACGCCGTGTCGTACTCATCGGCCTCGATGACGAAGAACGCGCCGCCGCCGAGCTCGGCACTGACGTCGAAATTGCCCGGCACGCCGCCGATCAGAAATCCCGGCGCAAGCCGCGCATGGGCAAGAATCCACGCCAGCATCGAGCTGGTCGTGGTTTTGCCGTGCGTGCCGGCGACGGCGAGCACCCAACGCTCCCTCAGCAGCTCGCGCGCCAGCCATTCCGGTCCGGAAACATAGGGTATACCGCTGTCGAGCAGCGCCTCGATCACCGGCAGTCCGCGGCGCATCACATTACCGACGACGACCACGTCCGGGCGCGGCTCGAGCTGCGCCGGGCCGTAGCCCTCGATCAGCTCGATGCCGAGCGCCGCGAGCTGCGTGCTCATCGGTGGATAGACGTTGTGATCGGAGCCCGTCACCCGATGCCCGGCGGCGCGCGCCAGCGCTGCGACTCCGCCCATGAACGTACCGCAAACACCCAGAACGTGAACGTGCATAATGGTCGGGGATTGTACCGATCAGAACGCCCTTGCACCCAGCCACCACACCTGCCGCCGTCGCCGATCTTGCCGCGCGCCTGGCGGGCGAGCCGGCCATCGGACTCGATACCGAATTTCTGCGCGAGCGCACTTATTACGCCCAGCTGTGCCTGCTGCAGATCGCCTGGGCGAGCGGCGCCGCGTGCATCGATCCACTCGCGGTGAGCGATCTGTCGGCGCTGCAGACGCCGCTGTGCACATCCGCGACCGTGAAGGTGCTGCATGCCTCGCGCCAGGACCTCGAGGTGCTTCTGGCAGCCGTGGGACCTGTGCGACCGCTGTTTGACACTCAGCTCGCCGCGGCGCTCGCCGGAGAGCCAGCGCAGATCGGCTACGCGGAGCTCGTACGTCGGCTGCTCGGACAGGCACTGGCCAAAGCGCACACCCGCACCGACTGGTCGCGCCGGCCGCTTTCGTCCGAACAGATCGAATACGCACTCGATGATGTGCGCTATCTGTTGCCGCTGAAGAATGCGCTTGAGGAGCGACTCGATCGGCTCGGCCGCCTGCCGTGGCTCGCCGAGGAGCTGGCCGCGCTCGAGAATCCAGCCACCCTCAGCGTCGACCCGGAGCAGGCCTGGCGGCGTCTGCGCGGCCCCGGCGGGCTCGATCCAGGTCGGCAGCGGCTGCTGCGGGCGCTGGCCGCTTGGCGCGAGCGCCGGGCGCTGGCGCGCAACCGGCCGCGCGGCTGGATCCTCGATGACGTGCTGCTGCGCGAGATCGTGCTACGCGTACCGCGCACGCTGCAGGCTCTCGGTGCGCTCGAGGGCATGCCGCCAGCACTGCTCGAGCGATCTGGCGATGAGCTGCTCGAGTGCGTGCGCGCGGCCGACATTCCCGAGCCGGCCCCGCCGGTGACGCGCCCGCCGCCCGATCCGAACCTGAACGCGCTGCTGAAGAAGCTCGCCGCGATCCAGCGAGCGACGGCTGCGGAGCTCGGCTTGAGCCCCGAGGTGCTGGCGACACGGCGCGATCTGGAGCAGCTTGCTGCCGGGCGAGAGGCCGCACAGGTACTCACTGGCTGGCGCCGCGCGGTGCTCGGCGAGCGGCTACTCGCGGCGCTCTAGGCGCGCGATTCGCCCGTCAGCGCCTGCTCGAGGCGGGCGGACACGTCGGCGATCTCGCCTTCCGCCTCGATACTGCGCAGCAACCCCTGGTCACGGTAGTAATCGATGAGCGGGCGGGTCTGCGCCTCGTAAACCCGCAGCCGCTCCGCGACGGTCGACTCGTTGTCATCCGGACGCTGAAACAGCCGGTGCGGCTGCCCAGTCTTCGGGCAGCGCTCGTGCTCGAGCGTCGCGGGGGGGGAAGTCAGCAGATTGAGGACCTTTCCGCAGTCCGTACAGGTGCGCCGCCCGGCGATGCGCCGCGAGAGCTCGCCGTAATCCACGTTCATCTGCACGACCGTATCGAGCGGTTGGTCAACCTGAGCGAGCATGTCGTCCAGCGCGCGCGCCTGGGCGATATTGCGCGGGAAACCATCGAGAATGAATCCGTCGCGGGTATCGGGCTCCCCGAGGCGCTCGCGAATCATGCCGAGCACGATCTCATCGGCGACCAGGCGGCCGGCGGACATCGCCTCTTTGGCCTGCAGGCCGAGCGGCGTACCGTGCGCAACGGCGGCGCGCAACAGGTCGCCGGTGGAGATCTGCGGGATGTGAAACCGCTCGACCAGCCTCTGCGACTGCGTACCCTTACCCGAGCCTGGAGCCCCCAACAGGACGATGCGCATGAGTATGACTAATTTGGTGCGAAAGGTCTTGCACCATACCGGGGCAGGCCCGGGCGGTCAAACTCACCCCATCCCCCGCCTCTCCCGGGCGAGGCGCGCGGCGCTGCGCTATCCTTGCCGGTGACGCGGCGACCTGCGCCCGAAGCGCTCCTGAGCCATGAAACAGACCGTTAAGAAAAATGCGTTCTACGCCCAATCGGGCGGTGTCTCGGCCGTCATCAATGCCTCGGCGTGCGGGGTCATCGAGACCGCTTTGCGCCAGCGCAAACACATCGGCAAGATTTACGTGGGCCGCGACGGCATCATCGGCGCGCTCACTGAGGACCTGATCGACGTCGGGCGCGAAAGCGCGGCGACCATCCGCGCCCTGCGGCACACCCCGGGCGGAGCGTTCGGTTCGGCACGCTTCAAGCTCAAGAGCATCGAGCACAACCGCGCCGAGTACGAGCGGCTGATCGAAGTGTTTCGCGCGCACGACATCGGCTACTTCTTCTACAACGGCGGCAACGACTCGATGGACACCGCGCTGAAGGTGTCCCAGATTGGTGAATCGCTCGGCTACCCCGTCACCTGCGTCGGTGTGCCGAAGACCGTCGATAACGACCTGCCGCACACCGACTGCTGCCCAGGCTTCGGCTCGGTGGCGAAGTACATTGCCGTCTCGACGCGCGAGGCGGCGCTCGATGTCGCCTCCATGGCGCGCACCTCGACCAAAGTGTTCGTATTCGAGGTCATGGGCCGTCACGCCGGCTGGATCGCGGCAGCGGCGGGGCTCGCCGGCCGCAAGCGCGGCGAACCACCGCACATCATTCTGTTCCCCGAGATCCCGTTCGATGCCGAGCGCTTTCTCGAGCGCGTTCAGCAATGCGTTCAGGACTACGGGTACTGCGTGGTGGTGGTCTCCGAGGGTACTGCCTACGCCGATGGCCGGTTCCTCGCCGAAGCCGGCACCCGGGACGCCTTCGGGCACGCCCAGCTCGGCGGCGTCGCGCCGGTGCTGGCCGATATGATCCGCCAGCGACACGGTTACAAGCACCACTGGGCCGTGGCCGATTACCTGCAACGCGCCGCGCGCCACATTGCCTCGAAAGTGGACGTCGAGCAGGCTTACGCGGTCGGCAAGGCGGCGGTGGAACTTGCCGTCAAAGGCGTCAACGCCGTCATGCCGACGATCGTGCGCAAGCGTGCCAAGCCCTACCAGTGGACCATCGGCCACGTGCCGCTCAGTGAAGTGGCCAATCGCGAGAAAAAAGTCCCACGCGAATTCATCACGGCGGACGGGTTCGGCATCACGCCGGCTTGCCGGCGCTATCTCGAGCCGCTCATTGCCGGGGAGGCCTATCCGGCCTACCGTGACGGCCTGCCCGATTACGTGCGCATCAAGGGTGCGCCGGTGCGACGCAAGCTGAAGACGACGTTCAAGATCTGACCGTTCACCCATGCAGCGTCCGCGCGGCTGCCGCGAGCCGGGCGGTCGAGTTCTCGTAGTTCGCGGTCCCGTTCGGAGTTGCTTTCAGGGGGAGACAATCTGATGAGTGCCAATATGTGGCTTTGGGCGGCCATCGCCGCCGGTGTGCTCGCCGTGCTCTACGGCGTGATTTCGACGACGGCGATCCTGCGCCTGCCGGCAGGCAATGCCCGCATGCAGGAAATCGCTGCGGCCGTGCAGGCCGGAGCCAAGGCTTACCTCAATCGCCAGTACACCACCATCCTGCTGGTCGGGATCGTGGTGTGCGTGATTCTCGGGTATTTCCTCGGCTGGCCGACCGCCGGCGGATTTGCGATCGGCGCGCTGCTGTCCGGCGCGACCGGCTACATCGGCATGAGCATCGCCGTGCGCGCCAACGTACGCACTGCGCAAGCGGCCACGCAGGGCCTGAATGCGGCGCTTGCCGTGGCCTTTCGCGGCGGTTCGATCACCGGCATGCTAGTCGTTGGCCTCGGCCTCCTCGGCGTCGCCGGCTATTTCACCGTGCTGCGCCATCTGATTGGTCAGGACGCGGCACTGCATGCACTCGTCGGTCTCGCCTTCGGCGGCTCGCTGATCTCGATCTTCGCCCGCCTCGGTGGCGGTATCTTCACCAAGGGCGCGGACGTCGGTGCGGATCTGGTCGGCAAGGTCGAAGCAGGCATTCCCGAGGACGATCCGCGCAACCCCGCGGTCATCGCCGACAACGTCGGTGACAATGTCGGGGACTGCGCGGGCATGGCGGCGGATCTGTTCGAGACCTACGCAGTCACCGTGGTCGCGACGATGCTGCTCGGCGGTCTGTTGTTCAGCCACCAGACACCGGGATCGGGATTCAAAGCGGCGGTCTTCCCGCTTGCCCTCGGCGCGATGTCCATCGTGTCATCGATCATCGGCACGTTCTTCGTCTCCACCCGTGAGGGCGGCAAGATCATGAACGCGCTCTACAAGGGCGTCGTCGTGGCCGGCTTAGTCTCGGCGGTGGGCTTTTACTACATCACCCGCTCGCTGATGCCGCAGGAGGCCATGGCACTGTTCGGCTGCACGCTGATCGGCCTGGCGCTCACCACCGCGCTGATCGTGATCACGGAGTACTACACGGCCACCGAATTCAGTCCGGTGCGCAAAGTGGCGGCGGCCTCGCAGACCGGACACGCCACCAACATCATCGCCGGCCTCGGCGTGTCGATGAAATCAACTGCCCTGCCGGTGATCGCGGTCTGTCTGGCGATCTGGGGCTCGTACCGGCTCGGTGCGATCCACGGGGTCGGACTCTACGGCATCGCCGTTGCGGCCACCGCGATGCTCTCGATGACCGGCATGATCGTGGCGCTCGATGCCTACGGGCCGATCACCGACAACGCCGGCGGCATCGCCGAGATGGCCGGACTGCCGAAGCAGGTGCGCGACATCACCGATCCGCTGGATGCGGTCGGCAACACGACCAAGGCGGTGACCAAGGGCTACGCGATCGGTTCGGCCGCACTGGCCGCCCTGGTGCTGTTTGCCGACTACACCCACAACCTGCAGGCGGCGGGCAAGCTGGTCGCCTTCTCGCTGTCCGATCCTGCGGTGATCATTGGCCTGTTCATCGGCGGTCTGGTGCCCTACCTGTTCGGCGCACTGGCGATGGAGGCGGTCGGACGCGCCGCCGGCGCAGTGGTGAACGAGGTGCGGCGGCAGTTCCGCGAGATCAAGGGCATCATGGAAGGCACCGCCAAGCCGGATTATTCGCGCGCCGTCGACATGCTGACCCGCGCGGCAATCCGCGAGATGATCATCCCCTCGCTGCTGCCGATCCTCGTGCCGGTGGTACTGGTGGTAGTCATGAACTACCTGATGGGCCCCGGCGCCGGGATCAAGGCGCTCGGCGGCCTGTTGATCGGCACCATCGTCACCGGTCTGTTCGTCGCGGTATCGATGACGACCGGCGGCGGTGCCTGGGACAACGCCAAGAAGTACATCGAGGAAGGCAATTTCGGCGGCAAAGGCTCCGAGGCGCACAAGGCCGCGGTTACCGGCGACACCGTCGGGGATCCGTACAAGGACACGGCGGGGCCGGCAATCAACCCGCTCATCAAGATCATCAACATTGTCGCGCTGCTGATGATTCCGCTGCTCTGAGGCCTCACAGCTCGGTCTGCGGCCGCGGCCTGCGGTCGCAGACCGAGCCCGGCGGTGCGTGTCCCTAGGCGCGACCGGCGCGTGACTGCGTCAGTACCGCGCTGACCAGACGATTCAGCCGCTCACAATACGCCGCGACCGGTGCATCGGCTTCAGCCTGCTTGCCGATCAACGCCTCGCGGATATCGGCCAGGCGCCGTTCGATACGTTCATCGACCGTCATCGAACGGCAGATGAGTGCACTGACACAGGCCGAAATCTCCGCATCCAGAGCGCGCGCATCGCTGCCCGCGATCTCGACACCGGTGAGCTCGCTCGGACAACCTGCGGCCAGATGTTCACACCAGAGACGGGCAAGCTGCATAGGCTTCTGGCGTCCCTGCCGCTCGTATTCGTATGGAAACGGGCGCCCTTCATACCATGGCCACCTGCAAGTTGCACCGGTGAATTCATGATTATGCGCCGGCCGCGATGTTGGCTGACGCCAACAGAATGGACACCAGGACTGCGCCCGGAGCCATAAGCGGTTGATGCACAAGAGACAATTTCCGCCCCCGCGGCGTTGCATTTGCGTCAACCCGGGCCTGATGCGGCAGGGACGGCTCGACTCGGCAGTAACAGACTGTTACTGTTAGGCCGTGCGGCGCCGACCGCGCCGGAGGCTAACCCGTGCGATCAGCGGAACAATTCCCCGTAAATAAGACCGACGAGGAGTGGCGGCAATCGCTCACGCCCGAGCAATACCGTGTGTTGCGCAGGCACGGCACGGAACGTGCCGGCACGAGCGACCTGAACTCCGAGCACCGCAGCGGTGTATTTGTCTGCGCTGGCTGCGCACAGGAGTTGTTTTCCTCGGCAGCTAAATTTGAAAGTGGCACCGGCTGGCCGAGCTTCTTCGCGCCGTTGCCCGCAGCCATCGGCACTCGCGAGGACCGCAGTCTGCTGATGCGGCGCACCGAAGTGCACTGCGGGCGCTGCGGCGGACACCTCGGGCACGTATTCCCGGACGGCCCGCCGCCGACCGGTCAGCGATTCTGCATCAACGGCGTGGCGCTGCGCTTCGCGCCGCGTTAACAGGGCCGGCCGCTACGCTGCAAGCGGCAGCGGCTTTGGGTGCGCAATCGCATAGCCCTGCATGTAGTCGATACCCATGCGCCGCGCCATCTCGAGCGCCGCGCTGTCCTCGACTTGTTCGGCGATGACCTTGAAGTTGAGCTTGCGCGCCAGATCGATCATGGCGGTCACCATCGCCTGATTGACCGAGTCGCGCGCCAGATTGCGCATGAACGAGCCGTCGATCTTCAGGTAATCCATCGGCAGGCTGCGCAGGTTGGAGAACGAGCCGACGCCCGAGCCGAAATCATCGAGTGCAAAGCGACAGCCCATGCCGTGCAGCACCCCGACGAAGCGCCGCGCGTGCTCGAGGTTGGCCACCACCGCCGACTCGCTGAGCTCGAAGCACACCTGCGCAGGCGCCACACCCGTGCTGTCGAGGCACTCGACCACGAACTCGAGAAAGTCCGGATCGGCGAGGGTCTGCCCCGAGATATTGATGGCCACGCAGCGCCGTGGCGGCACCGGCAATGCGCCGCGGCCGAGCGCTGCGAGGGTGGTCTGCACGACCCAGCGGTCGACCAGGCCCATCAGCCGGTAACGCTCGGCAGCGCGCACGAATTCCGACGGCGGGATCCCCTGCCCGTCCTCGTCGCCGAGCCTTACGAACACCTCCATCGCCGGCCCGCCGTTGTCGTCCCCGTAAGCCGGCACGATAGGCTGCTGGTACAGCTGGAAGCTCCCGTCCCGCAGCGACGTCTGCAGCCGCTGCAGCCACTGGATCTCACCGCTGTGGCGGGCGAGAGCCTCGTCATGCGCCGAATACACCGCCACTCGGCCCGAGCCGCGCTTCTTCGCGACGTAACATGCCGAGTCGGCCGCGACCAGCAGTTCCTCGGGCGCGCCGCTCACGCGCGAGATTTCCACCAGCCCGACCGATACGCCAAGATTGAAAATCTTGTCCCGCCAGACGAAACGGTGATCGCCGACGGCCCGGCAGACATCATCGGCAATCTGCCGGGCCTTTTCCAAAGGACAGCCGATCAGCAGCATGCCGAACTCATCACCGCCGAGACGTGCCACGGTGTCGCTGTCGCGCACGGCGTCCCTGAGCACCTTGGCCACCTCGCGCAACACGCTGTCGCCGGCGACGTGCCCGCTGGTGTCGTTGACCACTTTGAAGCGATCCAGATCAAGACAGCACAACACATGCTGACCGTCGCCCCGATGGACACTCTCGGTTGACTCCTGCAGACGACGCTCGAACTCGTGGCGGTTCACCAGTCCGGTGAGCGCATCGTGGGTCGCCTGATAGGACATCTGCCGGGCGATGCCGCGCAGCTCCGAGACGTCATGCAGCAGAACCAGCGCCCCGCTCATCCGACCGCCAGCGCTGCGAATCGGCGAGGCCGACAGCTCGATCGAGCGCTCACTGCCGTCGTTGCGCGCCACGAGCAGCGCGCGGCGCCCGAGATTGACCGCGATCCCACTGCTGAGCGTCTGGCGCACCGGCTCGGCAAGCAACCGTCGGTCGGCCTCCTCGACCAGATTCAGCACATCCTCGAGGGTCCTACCAAATGCCTGCTCGGGCGCCATCGTCGTCAAGCGTGCCGCGGCGGAGTTGACGTAGGTGATGCGTCCGGCACTGTCGGTCGCCATGACCGCCTCGGAGAGCAGATCGAGCGCGGACAGATGGGCCGCTTCGCTCGGCACCTCCCTGCCCGGCGCCGCCGCGAACTGCTCGGGCAGCACTTCGGTTGCAGTCACGAGCAGCGCACGGCCGTCGAACTCGATCGGCGCGACCGCCAGCTCCAATCGCACCAGGCCATCGGCCCCAGGCAGCTCGACTTCGTACCGCTCGGCGGCGAGCTCGCCCGCCAGGTGGCGGCGCAGGTTCTCGGCCACGAGTTCGGTGTATTCCGGCGTCACCAGCTCGCCGAGCGAGCGGCCGAGCAGTTCCTGAGGGTCGGCGCCCAACAGATGCGCGAGCCGCGCATTGGCGTACACGATGGTGTCCCGATGCACCAGCACCGCCTGCTGCACCCGCGCGCCGAGGGCAGCGAACTGCCGATGGGCGTCGGCCACGGCACGGCGCTGTGCCAGGGGGGAAACCAGCAGATGATTGAGCGCGCTCACCAGTGTGCCAACTTCGCTCCCGGCCTCGCCGGCGGCCAGCGGCACAGGCGTCGGGCGCTCAGGGGGAAGTTGCTCAATCTGGCGGGTCAGCGCCGCGAGCCCCTCGCGCTCCCGCCGACGGGCTCGCTCAGAGCGCAGCAGCAGCGATACGGCCGCGAGTAGCGCCAGCAGGAGGAAGAAGGCCCAGACAATCGACATTCAGCTCAACTTCCCTCGGGCGGCTGCGTCCCGGCTGCTTCCCGATTTATTAATTATATCCTTACCCACGGAACGCGAACGGGAGCAGCATAGCGCACGGGCCAGGGCGTTCTAGCGCTATTTCACCATATCTCGTCGCAAATTGGCTTGGCAGGAGCGCCGAAAACCCGTAATTTTCGCTTGCCCCGGATGCGGGGAAGCCTTTGATACGACTGGAGTCCCGTCACGATGTCGGCCGATGCCCGCGAACAGATGATCGAACAGCAGGTGCGAGCCTGGGACGTGCTCGATGAGCGCATCCTCGATGCCTTCCGCACGGTGCCGCGCGAGGCGTTCACACCGCCACAGTATCGGTTCCTGGCGTACGCCGATGCCGAGGTGCCACTGCCGGGCGGCCAGCACATGCTGCGTCCCAGCGTGGTCGGCAGGCTGCTCACGGCGCTAGAACTCACCGGCCGCGAGCGGGTGCTCGAGATCGGCACCGGCACGGGATTCATCACTGCCTGCCTGCGCACACTGAGCAAGACGGTCCAGTCGCTCGAGATCGTGCCCGAACTCGCCGACATGGCGCGCCGCACGCTCGCGACGCGCAGCATTCGCGACATCGACGTGGTCACCGCGGACGCCATGACCTTCGAGCCGACGGGCCGTTTCGATGCGATTGCCGTCACAGCCTCCCTACCCGCGTACGAGCAGCGCTGGCAGTCCGCGCTGGCCGTTGGCGGCCGACTGTTCGTCGTGGTCGGCACCGCGCCGGTCATGGAGGCGAAGCTCGTGCGCCGGGTTGCTGAAGATGCCTGGACCGAGGAGAGCCTGTTCGAAACGGTCATCGACCCGCTGGTGCACGCGCAGCGGTCCGTGGCATTCGTTTTCTGATTCACGCCGGCCGGACGCCTGCGGCGCAGACCGCTGGTCGAGCGGCCGCAGTACGAGCCGCGGCGGCCAGTGTGCAACTTTGCGCCCCCGGCGGTGTTTTAGGGAAGATCATGCGAACCACCCCACGTCATCTCATCCTGGCGCTGCTTGGCGCCAGCCTGGCCCTCGGACTGGCGGGGAGCGCCTCGGCGACGAACTTCCTCGAGGTCTATCAGCAGGCGCTGAAGCACGACCCGACCTACCAGCAGGCGTACGCGAACTACATGGCCGCGCGCGAGGTGCGCCCAGAGGCCTGGGCGGCGCTGCTGCCGCAGCTCACCGCCACCGCCGGGAAGACCTGGAGCCACTCGGCCGGCGACGGTGGCCAGATCGGCTCCACCGCGGGCGGGAATTTCTACACCTATAGCGTCCTCAGCAGCTCCAACAGCAACGGCGAACAGTGGAGTTTGAACCTCTCTGAAAACCTCTTCTCCTGGACTGCCTGGATGAACCTCAAGGCCGCCAACAGCCAGGTCGCCCAAGCCCAGGCAACCTACGAGGCCGCCACGCAGAACCTCATCCTGCGCACCGCCACCGCCTACTTCAATGTGCTCGCCGCCGTCGACACCCTGCAGGCTCAGGAGTCCTCCCTCAAGGCCCTCACCCTGGGGCTCACCCAGGCCAAAGAGAGCTTCAGAGTCGGCCTCATCGCCATTACCGGTGTCGAGCAGGCCCGCGCCGCGCGTGACACCGCCGCCGCGGCGGTGATCAGCGCCAAGCAGACCCTCGCCAATGCCGAAGACCAGCTCGAGGTCATCACCGGCCGCCAGTACGACTCGTTCGCAGAGCCCGGCGCGAACCTGCCCCTGACCATGCCCAATCCGGCCAACCAGAACGCCTGGGTACAGACCTCCCTGCGCCAGAATCTCACCCTCATCGCCAGCCGTCTCGGTGCTGATGTCGCTCGGCAGAACGTGCGCGCCGCCTTCGGCGCCGACATCCCCTCGGTCAGCCTCGTCGCCAGCCGCTCCTACAGCAGCACCGGCACCAATGAGACGCTCTTCGGACAGGAGTTCCGTGGCCTCGGCAGCACCAGCAACGATCGCCAGATCGGCATCGAATTCTCCCTGCCGTTGTTCAGCGGTGGCGGCGACGAGGCCCGCATCCATCAGACCCAATACCAAGCCATGGCCGCCGAGGATGCCGTCGAGCAGGCCTCGCGGATCACCGTCCAGCAGGCTCGCGACGCCTACCTCGGGGTCATCACAGGCATCGCCAATGTGCGCGCCCTGCGCCAGGCGCTCACCTCCAGCCAGACGGCCTTCAAGGCCACCGAGGCCGGTTACAAGGTCGGCACCCAGACCGAAGTCGACGTGCTGAACGCACTGAGCACCCTGGTCGCCGCTCAGACGAACTACGCCACCAGCCGCTACAACTACATCAACAGCCTTATCCAGCTGCGCTACGCCGCCGGCACGCTCGATCCGGCTCAGGTCGCGACCATCAACAGCTGGCTCACCACCCTGATCCGGGTCACCCCGGGCCAGATGACCCCAGAGAGCATGACTCCTCCGCCGGCGCCCTAGAGGCGCGCGGCGGCAGAGCGTCTCAGCGATAAGGCTGGTAGGATTTTTCTTCGATCAACCGCGAGCCGAGCGCGACATTGATGCGTTTTTTCACCGCTGCGCGCTCATCGTTCGCAATGTAGACCGAGCGGGCAAGCTCGATGAACTGCGCATCGAAGCGCTGCTGCGCCTCTTGCTCGCGGATCCGATCCTCGATGTCCCACAGCCGCTCGTTGACCGATTGCAGCGCCTGCTCCTCTGCGGTGAGGTCCGCCTCACCGCACGCGTCGCGCCAGGTGCGCTCGAGCAGCTCGAGTTCCAGGCGCACGTTGTCGAGTTTGACCGCATCCCGGATGCGCTCGGACTTGATCCTGAGGATGGTGATCTTATCGAGCAGCTCACCGGGGGATATCGGCACGAGAATGTCTTTCATGCGCGATATCCTAACAATTCATCGAGCTTGGCGGTCACCCGTTCGACCTCGATCAGGTCCATCACCCCCGGCACCTCGATCTTGCTGCTCCAGGGCAACTGCTCCGGTGCACAGCCCCGGAAGCGTCGCGCGGCCTCGGCGTAGGCGTTGACGCACCAGCGGCGCGAGAGATACGGTCCGCTGCGCTCGGGGTTGGTGGCGGCGTACAGGCCGATCACGGGCGTTGCGACCATGCTCGCCATGTGCACCGGCCCTGAATCCGGGCTCACCAGGACAGTGGCGCGTGCGAGCAACGCCAGCAGCTGTGGCAGCGTATCGCGGCCAACCTGATTGATGAGCGGTACGCCCACGGCTCGCTCGATCTGCATCCCCATCGCCCGCTCGGCAGGTGCCGGACCGCCGACCAAGATGACGCGCATACCGTGGCGGCGCACCGCGTAATCGGCCAGTGCCGCATACCGTTCCGGCCGCCAGTTGCGCAGCTCGTGGCTCGAACACGGGCTGATGAGCAACGTCGGGCGTGCGTCGGGGATGAGCTGCTCGGCGTACTGGCGCGCCTGCGCAGGCAAAGGCACGTCCCAGCGCAGCGTGCGCTCGGCGATACCGAGCGCGGCGGTGAAGCCGAAGAAACTGTCGAGCACGTGTTCACGGGTCCGGGCGGCGATCCGCGCATTGGTGAAGAGCCACTGCAGTTCGCGCGCCCGAGCACGGTCGAAGCCCAGCCGCAGCGCCGCCGGGACCAGCCGCGAGATGAGGCTGGCGCGCAGCGCGAGCTGCATGTGCATCAATACGTCGAACCGGCGACCGGCGAGCCGCGCGCGCAGGTCACGACCCGCGGCGAACCCGGTGCGCTTGTCGACGGTGATAAACTCCACTCCCTCGATCAGCCCGAGCAACCGTGCCTCTGCCTTACCGATGATCCAGGTCAATTGCGTCTCGGGCCACGCCCGCTGCAGCGTGCGCACGATTGGAACAACGTGGCATGCGTCGCCAAGCGCCGAGAGCCTGAGCAGGCAGATTGAGCGCGGCGGTCGATCTAGGGGCAACATCAGGGCTGTTGGAATGAGGAGCGCGAACCGGTGAGCGCGAACTGGCCGCCTGGGCCGCTGGTCAAGCATGTGACCATCGCGGGCGGCGCCATGCTATACAACGCGGCGCTCGCCCGCAATTGCCAACCGGAGTGGTTCGAGCCGCAATTCTGGCACACCCGTGGCCGGCTGCTCGGCACCGCACGCGGTCGCGGCACTACTCATTTCATACGCGGCGATGATCGCGAGCTGGTTTTGCGTCACTACCATCGGGGCGGGGTGATCGCGCGAGTGTTCGGGGACCGCTACCTGTGGCACGACGAGCAGCGCAGCAGGCCGTTTGCCGAATGGCTGCTCACGCATCGACTGCACCGCGCCGGGTTACCGGTGCCGGCGCCTGTTGCCGCGCGCTATCAGCGCGAGGGCAATGTGTACCGCGGTGACATCATCACCGAGCGCCTGATCGGCACGACACCACTCGCGGCGGCGCTGCAAGAGGCGGCACTGCCGCTGCTCACGTGGATCGCGATCGGGCGGTGCATCCGGCGCTTTCACGACCTCGGCGTATGTCATGCCGATCTCAACGCCCACAACGTGCTGCTCGGCGGTTCGGCGGTGTATTGGGTGGATTTCGACCGCTGCCAGTTGCGCGCCGATGGCCTGTGGCGCGACGGCAATCTGGTGCGGCTGCGCCGTTCGCTCGAGAAGGTGACCTACGGACTGGCGGCCGAGCGCTTCACGGATTCGGACTGGCATGCTCTGCTTGACGGTTACCAATCGCACTCGCCCGTGGATGGGTCACGGGCACCTTAATGCGGTGGCTCTATCTGATTGCCGTGTACCTCGCCGCGCCACTGCATGCGGCGCTGCTGGCAGTGCGTGCGCGGACCGCGCGCGACCCGCACAGCGCGCGGCTCGCCGGGCGCTTTGGTTTCGGCGCGCCACTCGCCGGCCGACCGGTGTGGATCCATGCCGCATCCGTCGGGGAAATGCAGGCTGCCGGCACGCTGGTTAAAGCCCTGCGCGCACGCCACCCGGACCTGCCGATTCTGCTCACCGCGTTCACGCCGACCGGCGCGGCGCGCGCCACCGCGCTCGGCGCGGACATCACGGTGCGATATCTGCCCTATGACCTGCCGGGCTCGGTGCGCCGCTTCCTCGACCGCGTCCAGCCA
Organism: Pseudomonadota bacterium; assembly: GCA_021808195.1. Next base: position 22,250 of record JAKBCE010000029.1, on the reverse strand, counting down.
CGACTGGCGGTCATTCTCGAGACCGAGCTGTGGCCGACGCTGTTCCGGCAGTGCCGCCGACGCGGCGTCCCCCTGATCATCGCCAGCGCCCGGCTCTCCGAGCGCTCGCAGCGCCGCTACCACCGCTTCGGCGCACTGCTCAGCGAAACGCTGCGCGGCGTGGTGATTGCCGCGCAGAGTGAACAGGATGCCGCCCGCTTCCGCGCCCTCGGTGCTGACCCACAGCGGACGCACGTGAGTGGCAATCTGAAGTTCGATTGCGCCCTGGCACCGGATATCGGCCTGCGCGGTAGGCGGCTGCGCGCGCGCTACGCTCCGGCCCGGCCGCTATGGGTTGCGGGCAGCACGCATGAGGGCGAGGAGTCGATGATGCTCACCGCCCACCGGCAGGTGCTCGCGGTGCAGCCGGAGGCTCTCCTGGTACTCGCGCCGCGTCATCCACAGCGCTTCGAGGCCGTTGCCGCGCTGCTTGATCAGCAGGGCATGGCGCACGTGCGCCACTCGCACTCCGTGCAACCGGCACAGGCGGCGCGGGCGCAGGTGCTGCTGCTCGATACGCTCGGGGAGCTGATCGATTTCTATGCCGCCGCCGATGCGGCATTCGTGGGCGGGAGCCTGGTGCCAGTCGGAGGGCACAACCTGCTCGAGCCGGCAGCGCTCGGCCGACCGATTGCCACCGGACCCCATCAGTTCAATGGCGCAGACATTGCGCAGCTGCTGGTGACACGTGGTGCGGTACGGCTGGTTCACAACGCGGCTGAACTCGCCGACACGCTGATCACGTGGCTGCACGACCCGGCGCAACGCGCCCGGGTCGGCGCGCTCGGCGAGGCGGTCGTCGCGGAGAACCGCGGTGCCCTCGAACGGATTCTGGCACTGATCACCCCGCTGCTCAGGAGCCGCGAGGGCTGAGTGCGCTCAGCGCTTGAGCGTGAACTCTGCCCCACAGTAGGGGCATTTGGCCCAGCCGCTCTGCTCGACCGGCAGGTATACCCGCGGGTGCGAGTTCCACAGCTGCATCTGCGGCATGGGACAGGCCAAAGGTAGGTCCTCGGGGCCCACCTCGTACTGCTGCTGGGCATTTGGCTGAATCAGGGGCTGCGCGGCTGCGGCCATGTCAATTCCTTGCGGGCGGGATCGGTCAGTGGCGCATTATAACGGCCAGGCGCGCCGCTTCGCCCCTATCCGGTCGAGCCGAACGTTTCCGCCCAGATCGCGCTCACCGCGGCACGCTCGGTGGCGAACTCGGCGGCCGGTACGCGCTCGTCGCCCCCGCCGGCAAGCGCCAAGTGGTGACGACGCTCCCGGTAGGCCCGGTAGGCACCGGTCAGGGTATCCACCTTCGACTGCGGCACCAAATTCGCCGAGGCCACCGATTCGAGCTGGCGGATGGTGTCGGCGAACAGGGCCACCGGCGGAAAATCCTGTGCCCACCTCAGGGCCCAGTATTGGGCCAGGAACTCGATGTCCGCGATGCCGCCGGCGTCATTCTTCAGGTCCATCCAGCCCGGCTCGCCCCCGACGCGTTCACGACGCATCCGCTCGCGCATGGCCCGCACGTCCTCGCGCAGTTGCTCACGGCGCACGCTCATGCGCAGCACCTCGAGCCGGACTCGCTCGAACTCAGCGCACAGCGCACGCGAGCCGGCCACCGCACGCGCGTGCAGCAGCGCCTGATGCTCCCAGGTCCACGCCTCCTGGCGCTGATATTCGGCGAAGGCATCGATCTGCGTCACCAGCAACCCGCCCTTACCGCTCGGTCGCAGCCGCACATCGACCTCGTACAGGCGGCCGGCCGCCGAGTGCATGGTGAGCAGGTGAACCACGCGCTGCACCAGGCGGACGAAGAAAATCTGATTGTCGATCGGATGCTCGCCGTACGTCTCCTGGCGCTCGCCGCGCGAATCGTGCAGGAACACCAGATCGAGATCCGAGCCGTAGCCGAGCTCCATGCCACCGAGCTTGCCGTATCCGATGGCGCAGACCTGCACCGCACGGCGCGGCTCACCGCAGCTCGGCACACCGAATTGCGCCGTGATCTGGTGCCAGCCAATGGCGATGGCCCGATCGAGGATGATCTCGGCGATTTCGGTCAGCCGGTCGCTCACCCGCATCACCGGCAGTCGGCCGGAGAGGTCTGCGACCGCCACGCGAAACACCGCGGCACGCTGGAAATGGCAGAGCGCCTCGACCTGGCGCTCCGGATCGTCCGCCTCGACACGCTCGAGCGCGGTATCCAGTTCCCGTTCGAGTTCGGCACGCTGCGGCAGCGTTTCGAACGAACGCTCATCAATAAATTCATCGAGCAGCAACGGATGGGCCGCGATCTGGCGCGCCAGGAACTCCCCGCGCCGGCAGATCTGCACCAGCCGTACCCGCACCGCCGGACTTTCGCTGAGCAGCGCAAAGTAGGCCGAGCGCTTACCCATGGCCTCGAGGATCGCCAGAATGCGCCGCAGCACGGTGAGCTGCTCGTCACCGCCCGGTATCGCCGCGGCGATATCGGCGAGCAGCGGCCCGAGCAACGCCTGCAGGCGCCGCCGGCCCGCCTCATCGAGTTTGCGCACCAGCGCCGAGGCGCGCAGCTCGAGCAGCTGACGAGCGGCGGGCGCCGGGGCGGCGAACCCGGCCTCGTCGAGCGATTCGGTGAGCGAGGCCGTCTCGGCCGGGTCATCCCAGGCGCGACCCAGATCGATGCGTACCTCCGCACCAGCGCGCTCGGCGCCGCCCAACACCAGACGGTGGAAATGCGCCGCGACCCGCGCCCGATGGCTGCCGAGGGCCCGCTCGAGCGCCGGCCAGTCCGCCTCGCCCACGGCCAGAGCCAGGCGCTCACGCGCCAGTGCATCCGATGGCAGCTGGTGCGTCTGCCGGTCATCGAGCATCTGCAGGGCATTCTCGAGGCGGCGCAGATACCGGTAGGCCGCAATCAATTCAGCGACCGCATCCGCCGGCAGGACCCGCTCCTCGCCGAGCAGCCTCAGCGCCGCCAGAAGCGAGGGCGTCTGCAGGCGCGGGTCGCGCCCGCCGCGAATCAGTTGGAAGGTCTGGGCGGTGAATTCGATCTCGCGGATGCCGCCCGGGCCAAGTTTGATGTTATCGGCAAGCTCGCGCCGCACGACTTCCCGCTCGATCAGCGACTTCATCTCGCGCAGGCTCTCGAACACGCCGTAATCGAGATAACGTCGATACACAAACGGACGCAACGCTGTGCTCAGGATCTGCCCGAAAGGCGCCGCGCCGACCACTGCACGTGCCTTCACGTACGCGTAGCGCTCCCAGTCGCGCCCATGCAGGGGCAGGTAATCCTCCAGGGCCGCGAAGCTCCACACGAGCGGACCGCTGTCGCCAAACGGCCGCAGGCGCATATCGACGCGCAGCACGATACCCTCGTGGGTCGGGGATTCCAGCAAACGGATCATCCCCTGCCCGAGCCGCGTGAAGAACTCCTCGTTGCTGATCGGACGCGCACCATCCGTCTCGCCCTGCTCGGAAAACAGCAACACCAAGTCGACGTCGGACGAAAAATTCAGCTCACGACCACCGAGCTTGCCCATCGCGAGCACGACGAGCGGTTGCACCACGCCCTCCGGCCCGCGCGGTTCGCCGAAACGTGCCGTCAATTGCGCACGCGCGTACTCGACGCACACGCCGATCGCCGCGTCGGCGAAATCGGACGAATCACGCAGACTCTCCTCGATGTCGGCCCAGCCAGCCAATGCCCGCCAGGCGATACGGACGAGTTCACGTCTGCGCCAGCGACGCAGCGCCGCGAGCATCTGCGCTTCCGCGCCTGTCGCCGGCGGCGCACGGCCGGCGAGTTCCCCGGGCTCGAGCGGACGCTCGAGGGCAAAGCGCCCGAGCAGATCCGCCAGCAGTCCCGGATCGCTGATGCAGGCATCCGCGACGAAATCACTCGCAGCAAATACCTGCGGCAGGCTCGCCGCAACCTGTGGCGCCAACGCTGCACGCAGGCCCGGCGCCGCCCCGTCCAGCGCCGTCAGAGCGCGTTGTACGCGTGCATCAAGCTCGACACTCATGGGGCGCAATACAGCCCGAAGCCAACCGGAATTGCAAGATGAGCACCGCCGATGGCGTTGGATGGAGACAACAGCGGCCGACTGTCAGCATGCGCGGACTGCGCGCGACACTGTTGCGCTGGAGATAAAAAAAGCCCCGCAAGTTGCGGGGCTTCGAGGATTGCGCGGAATAGGGGGGTCTTGATCCGCGTCTTTCAGGACTGTCCCCGCTTTGGGGTCGGGCACAATCCCTAACCGATGTTGAGATGGTATCGATTCCATCCGCTGGAATCGATACCTCTTTAGAGGGGTGCTTACATATCCATTCCGCCCATGCCGCCCGGCGGCATGGCGTGGCTGTGCTCCTCTTCCTTCGGGGCCTCGGCCACCATGACCTCCGTGGTCAGCAGCAGACCCGCCACCGAAGCGGAGTTCTGCAGCGCCAGGCGCGTCACCTTGGCCGGGTCGAGAATGCCGAGGTCGATCATATCGCCATAATCGCCCGTGGCGGCGTTGTAACCAAACGCGCCCTTGCCTTCCTTGACGCGATTCAACACAACAGCGGCGTCCTCGCCCGCGTTGTCGACGATCTGACGCAGCGGCTCCTCGATCGAGCGGGCGAGAATGCGCACGCCGACCTGCTGGTCTTCGTTGGTGCCCACGACCTTCTCGACGGCCTTCTGCACGCGCACCAGGGCAACACCGCCGCCCGGCACAACGCCTTCCTCGACGGCCGCTCGGGTCGCGTGCAGCGCATCCTCTACGCGCGCCTTCTTCTCCTTCATCTCCATCTCGGTGGCCGCGCCGACTTTGATGACGGCGACGCCGCCGGAGAGCTTCGCGACACGCTCCTGCAGCTTCTCCTTGTCGTAGTCAGAAGTCGCTTCCTCGATCTGCTGACGGATCGACTCGACGCGGGCCTTGATGTCGGCCTGCTTGCCGGCGCCGTCGATGATCGTGGTGTTTTCCTTCTCCACGACGATCTTCTTGGCCTCGCCGAGGTCATTCAGTGTCGCCTTCTCGAGCGACAGACCGACCTCGTCGGAGATGACCGTGCCGCCGGTGAGAATGGCGATGTCCTGCAGCATGGCCTTGCGACGATCACCGAAGCCGGGAGCCTTGACGGCAGCTACTTTGAGGATACCGCGGATGTTGTTCACGACCAGGGTGGCAAGCGCCTCGCCCTCGACGTCCTCGGCAACGACCAGCAGCGGCCGGCCGGCCTTGGCAATACCCTCGAGCAGCGGCAGCAGCTCGCGGATATTGGAGATCTTCTTGTCGACCAGCAGGATGTACGGCTTGTCGAGCTCGGCCGTCTGGTTCTGCTGGCTGTTGATGAAGTACGGCGAAAGATAGCCGCGGTCGAACTGCATGCCCTCGACCACCTCGAGCTCGTTGTCGAGACCCGAGCCTTCCTCAACCGTGATCACCCCTTCCTTGCCCACCTTCTCCATCGCATCGGCAATCGTCTTGCCGATCGACTCATCGGAGTTGGCGGAAATCGTGCCGACCTGCGCGATCGCCTTGGAATCCTTGCAGGGCTTGGCGAGTTTCTTCAGCTCCTCGACCGCCGCGGCCACGCCTTTGTCGATGCCGCGCTTGACGTCCATCGGGTTGCGGCCCGAGGAGACGGCCTTCAGGCCCTCGCGGATGATCGCCTGGGCGAGCACCGTCGCAGTAGTGGTGCCATCGCCGGCCTCATCTGAGGTGTTGGAGGCGACTTCCTTCACCATCTGCGCGCCCATGTTCTCGAACTTGTCCTTCAGTTCGATCTCTTTGGCGACCGACACACCGTCCTTGGTGACGGTGGGTGCGCCGAAGCTCTTCTCGAGCACGGCATTGCGGCCCTTCGGGCCGAGCGTCGCCTTGACGGCGTTCGCCAGAATATTGACGCCCTTGAACATGCGTTGGCGGGCGTCATCGCTGAAACGGACTTCTTTGGCTGCCATTGTGAGTGCTCCTCGCTTACTTGCTCTCGATCACGGCCATGAGGTCTTCTTCCCTCATCACGAGGAGTTCCTCTCCCTCGACCTTCACTTCCGTTCCGCTGTACTTGCCGAAAAGGACCTTGTCGCCGACCTTCACATCGAGGCCGCGAACTTGGCCGTTTTCAAGAATCTTGCCGTTTCCGACCGCGACGATCTTTCCCTGAATCGGCTTCTCAGCCGCGGTATCGGGAATGACGATGCCACCCGGAGAGGTACGCTCCTCTTCCAGGCGCTTGACGATGACGCGATCATGAAGAGGACGAATCTTCATGGTGAACGCTCCTTAAGAACACGATTGGGTTAAGTTAAAGCCACGGGAGAGCTATTAGCACTCTACCCGCGTGGCTGCTAATCATAGGTAGGCGACGCCGATTTTCAACCCGGGGGCGGACATTTTTTTTACGGACCGGCGCACGGCGCCTGCGGACAGCCCGGAGGTCCGCACGCGCCATTGGCTGTAAACTCATGATTTAGTGCGATGAGTGGCGCGATGACCGAATATCTCGTGGTGCTGACGACCTGCCCGGACGCGACCACCGCCACGCGTATCGCCCGGGCATTGCTCGAATCCGGCCTGGCGGCCTGCATCACCCATCAGGCGGTGCATTCGCTGTACCGCTGGCAGGGTCGTATCGAGGAGGAACCGGAGGTGCTGCTGCTCATCAAAACCCACAGTCGCCGCTTCGCGGATCTCGAAATGCGCCTCAAATCCCTGCATCCTTACGATGTGCCTGAAATCATCGCTCTGCCGATCGCGGCCGGCTCGGCCGCCTATCTAGCCTGGCTGGGCGCGGAGGTGGCCTCGTGAGGAGACTGCGCGTCGGAACGAGTCGCTGCCGGTGGCTCGCCTGGGCCGCCGTGACGCTGCTGGGGTGCGCGGCAGGCTCGGCCCTCGCTGCACAGAGTCCGGCGTTCTCCCCGGCGGTGCTCAATGCGGTGCGTGGTGCGGCCGTCGGCGGCACACGGTTCCCGCCGCCGAGCGAGGTCTTTCACCTCAAGGCCCGCGCCGGCGCACACCACATCCGCCTCACCTGGCGTATCCGCCCGGGCTTTTATCTGTATCGGGCTCGCATCCATGTCCGGGCCGTTTCCGGCACCCGCATCGGAACGCTCGCGCTGCCGCCCGGCATTATCAAGATTGATCCGTATTTCGGCCGCGAGCAGATCTACCGCTTGACCGTCACCGGTGAGCTGCCGGTCATCCGGGGCACGACCGCAGCCCCCGGGGACGCCGCCCTGGCGGTGACGTATCAGGGCTGCGCCGATGCGGGCCTGTGCTACCCGCCGATCACTCAGACGCTCACCGTCACGCTCGCCGGGCGGGCGCGCCCGGCCGCCACCACGCCCGGCAGCAGCGCCGGACTCACGCCGGGGCACGGCGCAGCGCACACTGGCCAGGCGCGCTTTGCAGGCCTGGTGCGCTCGGGCAACCTGCTGGTGATGCTCGGGGCGTTCTACCTGGCCGGCCTCGCCCTCGCCTTCACCCCATGTTGCCTGCCGATGATCCCGATCCTCTCGGCGCTGATCGCCGGTGGACGCTCCCTCGGAACGGCCCGCTCACTGCTGCTCTCGAGCGCCTACGTGCTCGGCATGGCCTTTACCTATACTCTCGCCGGCATCGCCGCCGCAGCGGCGGGCGGGGAGATTCAGGCCGCCTTCCAGCAGCCCTGGATCCTCGGTACCTTCGCCGCACTGCTCGCCGCCATGGGTCTGGCCATGCTCGGGCTATTCACCGTGCAGATGCCCTCCGCGCTGCAGAGCCGTCTGGCAAACCTGAGCAACCGGCGCACCGCCGGCACCCTCGGCGGCGTGGCGGCCATGGGCGCCCTCTCGGCACTCATCGTCACGACCTGCGTCGCCCCGGCGCTGGTCGGGGCGCTGGCAGTCATTGGCCAATCCGGCCAAGTGGTGCGCGGCGGCGCAGCGCTGTTCGCCCTCAGCATCGGGATGGGCACTCCGCTGCTCGCCCTCGGCGCCTCCGCCGGACGAGTGCTGCCCAAAGTCGGACCCTGGATGAACCTGGTCAAGCAGCTCTTTGGGGCCCTGATGCTCGCCGTGGCCGTATGGATGCTCGCGCGCCTGGCCCCCGCCCGCCTCACGCTCGCTCTGTGGTCGGTACCGGCACTCGCCGCGGCGTGGGCACTCGCCTCACAGCGCACACAGCGGCCCACGGCGCGCGGCGCGCTGCGGTCCGCGGCCGGCCTGTGCAGCACGTATGCGCTGGTACTGCTCGCCGGCGCAGCCCTGGGCGCCACCGATCCGCTGGCCCCGCTCTCCTTCGCCGCAACGCCCCCCACCCTGCGCTTTACACCCGTGCGTTCGGTTGCGGGCCTGCAGCGCGACGTGCGCCGAGCCGCGGCGCAGCACGAGACGGTCATGCTCGACTTCTACGCGGACTGGTGCACCTCTTGTAAGGAGATGGAGGCCACGACCTTCACCGACCCGGCCGTCCGGCGCGCACTCGCCCACACGGTGCTGCTGCGAGCCGATGTCACGGCCAACAACGCACAGGATCAAGCGCTGCTCAAATACTTCGGCATCTACGGCCCTCCAACCGTCGCGTTTTACACTCGCACCGGCCATGAGCGGCGCCGTTACCGCGTGGTCGGTTACCTGGATGCCACGGCCTTCCTGCACCGCCTGCGGGCCGCCCTGGCCGGACAGCCCGCCGCATGAGCCCCGCCCGCACGCTCGCCCGGGGCGTGCTGGCCGCCGGGCTGATCCTCGCCGCGGCCGCAGCGGGGTTCGCGCTACGCGCCATGCAGGGACAGCACGGAGGCACGATACTGACCGCCCCAATGCACGCGGCCGCGGGCGTCTCACGGAGCGATGTCCCGGCGCCGAGCCGGACGGGTCGCCAGCCCTTGCCCGACTCCCTACCTGCGGTCCCCTTCCGGGACCGGCGCGGCAAAATTCGCCATTTTTCGCATTGGCGGGGCCGACCGCTGCTGGTGAATTTCTGGGCGCCCTGGTGCTCGCCCTGCCGGGCCGAAATCCCGCTGCTCGAGCAGCTCAGCCGTTCGCGGCCGCAGGGCATCGAGGTGATCGGGGTGGCGGTGGACGGACGCGCTCCGGTGCTGCGCTACGCACGGCATGCCGGAATCCGCTATCCTTTGCTCATCGGGCTACGTCCGGGAATGCGCGCCATCCGTGCACTGGGGATGGTTGCGGCGTTTCCGTTGTCAATCTTCGTGGATGCGCACGGACGCATTGTGACGGTAAAGGTCGGCCGCTTGCAGCCTGCCGAGGCCCGTCTGATCCTGGAGCAGATCGGTGCCCTCGACCGCGGCCAAATCGATCTGGCCGCCGCCAGGCGCCAGATCGACGCCGGCATGGCGCAGCTGGCCCTGCGCCGCGCGCAGCCTGCCTCAGGCTGACGCATTACGGCCTGATCCCCGCCGATGTCGACAAAATCCATTCATTTTTTGTGGAATTAGGGTAAATTGCGCCCACCGTGTGCGCACGTCTCTCGCATCCTGCATGACCCGTCTGTTGCTGCTGAACGGCCCAAACCTCAACCTGCTCGGAACCCGCGAGCCAGGGATCTACGGGGCCGACACCCTGCAGACCATCGAACAGCGCGCCGGCGAACGCGCACGCGAGGCCGGCTGCGAGCTGCTGTGCTTTCAGAGCAACGCCGAACATGCGCTGATCGAGCGTATTCATCAGGCGGGTGCAGAGAAGGTGAGTTGCCTCATCTTCAATCCCGGAGCCTTCACGCACACGAGCATCGCGCTGCGCGATGCGATACTCGCAGTACGGCTGCCGCTGATCGAGATCCACCTATCCAATCCACACACCCGGGAGCCGTTTCGGCACCGGTCCTATTTCTCGGACATCGCCCTCGGGGTCATCGCCGGCTTCGGCGCGCTGGGCTACGAGCTGGCCGTGCGCGCCGCTGCGCAGCACCTCGCCCGAGCGCCGCAGCGCGGCTGAGCCCAAGGGCATTTCGTTGCACACCGTCCGATGACGCAAGGGGGCTTTCCCACATGGACATTCGCAAAATCAAAAAATTGATCGAGCTGCTGGAGGAATCCGGCATCGCTGAAATTGAAATCAAGGAAGGTGAGGAAGCGGTGCGCATCAGCCGCATGCCGACCGGCAATGCCGTGATCCATGCCATGCCACAGATCGCCGCGGCGGTGCCGGTCGAGGCCACTGCCCCGGCGCCCGCCCTCGAGGCGGCCGCCAAGCCGCGCGCCAACGAGCACGTGATCACCGCGCCGATGGTCGGGACCTACTATGCCTCGCCAACCCCCGGGGCCAAGCCGTTCGTGGACATCGGCGATGAAATTAAAGTGGGACAGATCCTGTGCATCATCGAGGCCATGAAGATGATGAATCAGATCGAAGCAGACCGGGCCGGCCGCGTCACCTCGATCATGGCGCGCAACGGCGACCCGGTCGAGTATGGTCAGCCGCTGTTCGTCATCGAATAAGCGCGTCCCGCCATGCTGGAAAAGGTGCTCATCGCCAACCGCGGGGAAATTGCCCTGCGCATCCTGCGGGCCTGCCGCGAACTCGGCATCAAGACCGTCGCGGTGCACTCGACGGCCGATTACAGCCTCAAGCACGTATTGCTCGCCGACGAGTCGGTATGCATCGGCCCGCCGCCCTCTGCGGCCAGCTACCTGAACATGCCCGCGATCATCAGCGCAGCCGAGGTCACCGATGCGGTGGCGATCCACCCGGGGTACGGCTTTCTTTCCGAGAATGCCGATTTTGCCGAACGGGTCGAGAACAGCGGCTTCGTGTTCGTCGGACCCAAAGCCGAAACCATCCGCACCATGGGCGATAAGGTCTCGGCAATCCGGGTGATGAAGGCGCACGGCGTGCCGTGTGTTCCCGGGTCGGACGGTCCGCTCGGCGACGACCCCGATGAGAATTTCCGCATTGCCCGCGACATCGGCTACCCGGTGATGATCAAGGCCTCGGGGGGCGGTGGCGGACGCGGCATGCGCGTCGTGCACAGCGACGCATCGCTGCTCAATTCGATCGGCGTCACCCGCAGCGAGGCGCAAGCCGCCTTCGGCAACGACCAGGTTTACATGGAGAAATTCCTGGAGCGGCCACGGCACATCGAATTTCAGGTGCTCGCGGATCACCATGGCAACGTGATCCACCTTGGCGAGCGCGACTGCTCGATGCAGCGCCGGCACCAGAAGGTGCTCGAAGAGGCTCCGGCCCCCGGCATCACGCCCCGGCAGCGGCGCGTAATGGGTGAGCGGTGCGTAGAGGCGTGTGTGGCGGTCGGTTACCGCAGCGCCGGCACGCTCGAGTTCCTCTATCAGGATGGCGAGTTTTACTTCATCGAGATGAACACGCGCATCCAGGTCGAGCACCCGGTGACCGAGCTGATCACCGGGATCGATCTGGTCAAGATGCAACTGCTCATTGCCGCCGGAGAGCGCCTGCCGTACGTGCAGAACGACGTGCAGATCCGCGGTCACGCTATCGAATGCCGGATCAACGCCGAGGACGCCAAGACCTTCATGCCCTCACCCGGGCCGATCCGGCTCTGGCACGCCCCCGGCGGCCCCGGCGTTCGGGTCGACAGCCACGTGTACTCCGGGTACAACGTACCGCCGAACTACGATTCGCTGATCGCCAAGCTGATCACGCACGGCGAGTCGCGCGAGACAGCGATCGCGCGCATGCGCAATGCGCTCGGGGAGATGGTGATCGAGGGCATCAAGACCAACGTTCCGCTGCATCAGGAGATCTGCAATCATGCGACCTTCCAGAAGGGCGGCACCGACATCCATTATCTCGAACGGCGGTTGGGCCTGAAATGAGTCGGCTGGCGCGCACGCGCGAAGCCAGCTCGTGACGGGTCGGCGCGCTCGCACACCGGCAATGAGCGAGTTCCTGCAGATCAGCTTCGAGCTCGGCGCCCTGCCGGCGGACAGCGCCGAGCAGGCCTGCTTCGAGTGCGGTGCGAGCGCCGTCACCTTTGCCGATGCCCGCGACGAGCCGGTTCTCGAGCCCGCCCCCGGGGAGTTGCGGCTGTGGACCTCGACGCGGCTGCAGGCACTGTTTGCCCCTGATGCGCCGACCGGCGAGACGGTGCAGGCTCTGAGTGCCGCGCTCGGCGTGCCGCCGGCACAGCTCGAGGTGAGTCGTCTTGCGGACCGGGCCTGGGAGCGCGAGTGGCTGCGGGACTTTCACGCCATGCGCTTTGGTGCGCGGCTATGGGTCTGTCCGCACCACGAATCGGTCCCCGACCCCGGCGCGGCGGTGGTGCGACTCGACCCGGGCCTCGCCTTCGGCACCGGCAGCCATCCGACCACCGCACTGTGCCTGCAGTGGCTCGACGCCCATCCGCCGATTGAGGGCGAGGCCATCGATTATGGCTGCGGCTCGGGCATCCTGGCGCTGGCGGCAGCCCGGCTCGGCGCGCGCACCGTGCAGTGCTTCGACATCGATCCGCAAGCGTTGCTCGCAACGCACGAGAACGCCGCGGCAAACGGTCTGGCGGCGCAGATCCGCACCTGTGCCTCGGTCGATGATCTGCGCGCACCGGTGACACTGCTGATGGCCAATATCCTGTGCGCACCGCTCGTCGCCCTGGCAGCTCGCTTCGCGGCGCTCGTCGCGCCGGGCGGCTCGATTCTGCTCTCCGGAGTGCTCGAGGCGGACACGCACGAGCTCACCGTGGCGTACGCTCGCTGGTTTGAGCTGCGCCCGTATGCGCTGCGGGACGATTGGGTCGCCCTCAGCGGCCGGCGCAATTCGACCTCCACGACTGATTCACCGACCTGAATGTTCACCGTCTGCCCGAAATGCGGATTGATGCTGGTGGTCACGGCCGCAGACCTGCGGGCCGCGCAGGGGCATGTGCGCTGCGGGCGCTGCCGCAGCGTCTTCAACGCACTGGACTCGCTCTCCGAGACCTCGCCGCAGGAGTCGGCCCCGGTACAGGAGGCACCCGTGCCATCGAGCGCGGCGGCCGAGCCCTCACAGCTCTCTCCCACCTCAGCGTCGCCGGTCGGCACCGGGAAGGCGGAGGAGCCCTCATCGGTGCACTACACCCTCGAGAGCGCACCGGATGAGGACGTCTGGGTCGGGCCGGAAGAGGCTCCAGCGCCGCGCGAACCGGCGCTGACACTGGGCGAGGAACAGACGGAGTCTGCGCCCCCTCACGAGCAGCCCGTGCTGACCCCGGCCGAACCGCCTTCACCGCTGCCCGAAAGTCCCGCCGAGACGGCACCGGAACCGGAGTCGATCACAACAGACGAGGCGGCGCCCGCTGAATTCGAGCTCGAACCCGCGACTGAGTCGCACACCGGCGCCTGGTTCGCGGCCAGTCTCGTGCTGCTGCTGGTGCTCGCCGGCCAGCTCGTCAATCACTTCCGCGGCATGCTCGCCACCGTGCCGTCGGTGGGGCCGACGGTGCGCGCGGTCTACGGCGCGCTCGGCATCCCGATCGTACCGCGCTGGAACGTGCGCGCGTATCAGGCGCGCCAGCTGGGTGCCACGGTGAGCGGCAGCAACCCTCGCCAGATCACGGTGCGGGCCAGCATAGCCAATCGCGGCCCTTGGCCGCTGCCGCTGCCACTGTTGCGAGTGACCTTGCAGGATCGATACGGGCGGACCATAGCCGCGCGCGACATCTCCCCGCGCGACTATTTGCCGACGTCTGCTCCGCCTGCCGCGATGCTTCCGGCCGGCGGGCGCATCGATGCGATCGTGGCGTTCGAGAACCCCGGCCCGCAGGCAATCGGTTTCGAGATCGACGCCTGCCTGCGTGAGGGCGGCGCCGTCGTGTGTGCACACGGACCTCGCTGATGCTGCGCATCGGACCGTACAAGCTACCGTCGCGCGCGGTGCTCGCGCCCATGGCAGGCGTCACCGATCGGCCGTTTCGCATCCTGTGCCGAAGTCTCGGCGCAGGCCTCGCTGCATCGGAGATGCTCACCTCTGATGCGCGACTGTGGGACACCCCGAAATCGCGACGGCGACTCAATCACAGCGGTGAACCCGAGCCGCGCGTCGTGCAGCTCGCGGGCGCCGAGGCGCACGTGCTCGCCGAAGCGGCCCGTCTCAGTGTTGCGCACGGCGCGCAGATCATTGATCTGAACATGGGGTGTCCGGCCAAGAAGGTGTGCGGCAAGCTCTGCGGCTCAGCGCTGCTGCGCGACGAACCGCTCGTTGCGCGCATTCTCGAAGCGGTGGTACACGCGGTCGATGTCCCCGTAACCCTGAAGATCCGCACCGGCTGGGATCGCGAGCACCGCAATGGCGTCACGATCGCGCGCATAGCCGAGTGCAGCGGCATTCAGGCGCTCGCCGTGCACGGCCGCACGCGCGCCGATTTTTACCAAGGCGAGGCTGAATATGAAACCGTGCGCGAAATCAAGTCCTCGGTGCGCATTCCCGTGTTCGCAAACGGCGACATCCGCACGCCCCAGGATGCGCGCAAAGTGCTTGATTTCACTGGGGCCGACGGTGTCATGATCGGGCGCGCGAGCTTTGGGCAGCCCTGGCTTTTCGGCGCGGTCGACGCGCTGCTCGAGGGCCGCCCCGACCCGGCGCTGTCGGGCGCGGAGGTGCGTGATATCATCCTCGCTCACCTCGATTCCCTGTACGATTTTTACGGCGAGGAGAGTGGCGTGCGCATCGCTCGCAAGCACATTGGTTGGTATTGCGAACGATGTTTTTCCGACCCGACGCCGATCCGTCTCGATTTGATGGCGGCCTCGAGCGCACGCGAGCAGCTGGAGCGCGCACGCCGGTATTTCGACGCGTGGGCGGATCACTCAGCGGCGAACTCCCGGCCAGGACAGACCGGGTGGGAGGGCGCAGCGCATTCGGTGCGCGCCGCCTGAGCAGGCAACATCACTCGAGAATTTCACATGACAGCAAAAAAAAAGAGCGGACAGTGGCGTGAGGGGGGCATTCGGGTCAACGGCCACGAATTACCGCTGCGCAGTCACGCTGAGCGCGCACTCAGCGACTATTTCACCCATCTGAACGGGTCGCATCCGGCAGATCTGTACAGCCTGGTACTGCGCGAGGTCGAGGAGCCACTGTTTCGGGTTGTGCTCGATTACGCCGAAGGCAATCAGAGTCGCGCGGCCGACATTCTCGGCATCAACCGCGGTACGCTGCGCAAGAAGCTCAGGCAATTCGGTCTGGCCAACTGACGCGTCGTGATGAATCAGACTGCGCGGCCCGTGCGGCGGGCACTGCTTTCCGTTTCCGACAAGACCGGCGTGGTGGACCTGGCGCGCGGGCTCGCTCGCCACGGAATCGAGCTGCTCTCCACCGGCGGAACTGCGAAGTTGCTCGCCGCGCAGGGACTGACGGTGCGCGAAGTGTCGGATCACACCGGGTTTCCGGAAATCATGGGAGGACGGGTCAAGACATTGCACCCGAAAATCCACGGTGGACTGCTCGGCCGGCGCGGGACCGATGAGCAGGTGATGGCGCTGCACGACATCGAGCCGATTGATCTGCTGGTTGTGAATCTGTATCCGTTCGCCGAAACGGTGGCACGCACGAACTGCAGCTACGAGGAGGCCATCGAAAACATCGATATCGGCGGCCCCGCCATGTTGCGCGCCGCCGCAAAAAATCACGATGCGGTGGCCGCTGCGGTCGATCCGGCGGATTACGGCCGTCTGCTGGCGGAACTCGACGCACAGGGCGCTTTCAGCGCCGCAACGCGTGCGCATCTGGCCACCAAGGTGTTCGCGCACACCGCCCGTTACGATGCGATGGTTGCCGCCTATCTCACTCGACAGCACGCCGGCGGCGAGCCGCTGCCCGCCTCGTTACCGTTGGTGCTAGAGAAGGTGCGGGATCTGCGCTACGGGGAAAACCCGCACCAGCACGCAGCGTTGTATCGAGACTCTCTTGGTGACGGCGGGCTCGCCCGGGCGCGACTGCTGCAGGGCAAGGATCTTTCGTTCAACAATATTGCTGACGCTGACACCGCCGTCGAATGCGTTCGTCAGTTCGACGAGCCGGCCTGCGTGATCGTCAAGCACGCCAACCCGTGCGGCGTGGCTCTCGCCACGACGCTGCTCGAGGCCTACGACCGGGCCTACCGGACCGATCCAACCTCGGCCTTCGGCGGCATCATCGCCTGCAACCGCCCGCTCGATGCCGCCACCGCGCACGCCGTCACGAGCCGCCAGTTCGTGGAGGTGATCGCCGTGCCGGAGGTCGAGCCCGAAGCCGCGGAAGTGCTGGCAGCCAAGCCGAACGTACGGGTGATGGTGCTCGCGGACATGGTCGGGCCTGCCTCGACCGGACTCGAACTGCGTAGTGTGTCGGGCGGCGTGCTTGCCCAGACGCGCGACAGCGGTCACGTCAGCGCAGCCGAGCTGAAGGTGGTCACCCGCCGTCAGCCGACACCGGCGCAGCTCAACGACCTGCTGTTCGCGTGGCGAGTCGCGAAGTTCGTCAAATCGAATGCCATCGTCTTTGCTCACGAGCGGAGCACGGTGGGCGTTGGCGCCGGACAAATGAGTCGCGTGTACTCGAGCCGCATCGCCGCCATGAAAGCCGCGGATGAGAAGCTCGCGATCGACGGCGCGGTGATGGCATCGGATGCATTCTTCCCGTTCCGCGACGGCGTAGACGTGGCTGCCGAGTACGGCATCAAGGCGGTCATTCAGCCGGGCGGATCACGCAACGACGCCGAGGTGATCGCCGCCGCGGACGAACATGGCATGGCCATGGTGTTCACCGGCATGCGCCACTTCCGGCACTGATGATGAAAGTGCTGATCATCGGTGCAGGCGGCCGGGAGCACGCGCTCGCCTGGAAGTGCGCCGCATCGGCGCGCGTCGCCGAGGTGCTGGTAGCGCCCGGCAATGCCGGCACCGCACTCGAGGGAAAATGTCGCAACGTCGCCGTCAGGGCTGAGGACACCGAGGCGCTGATCGAACTGGCCCGGCGCGAGCAGGTCGCCCTCACCATCGTTGGCCCGGAAGCACCGCTGGTCGCCGGCGTGGTGGATGCCTTTCAGTCAGCCGGCCTCGCCTGCTTCGGTCCGCACCGCGCCGCGGCGCGCCTGGAGGGGTCCAAGGCGTTCACCAAGGATTTCCTCGAGCGGCACCGCATTCCCACCGCCCGCTCGCGCACCTTCACGCGTGAGAGCTACGACCCGTCGTGGCTCGAGCATCATGCGCTGCCCGTGGTGATTAAGGCGAGTGGGCTGGCAGCCGGCAAAGGGGTGGTCATCGCAGAGACCCTCGATGAGGCGCGCGCAGCGATTGGGGAGATATTTGCTGGCCGCTTCGGCACTGCCGGCGAGCAGGTGGTCGTGGAGGAATTCCTGCGCGGCGAGGAAGTCAGCTTCATCGTCATGGCGGACGGTCGCCACATCTTACCGCTGGCAACCTCGCAGGATCACAAGCGACGCGATGAGGGCGACCGGGGACCGAACACCGGCGGCATGGGCGCCTATTCCCCGGCACCGTGTGTCACGCCGGAGCTGCACGCACGCATCATGCGCGAGGTCATCAATCCGACGATTGCGGGACTCGCCGCTGACGGCATGCCGTACACGGGTTTTCTCTATGCCGGGCTGATGATCGCCGAGGACGGCACACCCAATGTCCTCGAATTCAACTGCCGGTTGGGCGATCCGGAGACTCAACCGGTGCTGAGTCGCCTGCGCTCGGACCTGACCGTGCTATGCGAGTCGGCGCTCGCCGGCCGGCTCGACACGGTGCGCGCCGAATGGGACCCGCGAGCCGCACTCGGCGTGGTGCTCGCCGCAGGCGGCTATCCGGACACGGTACGCAAAGGCGATCGCATCGAGGGACTGGAGCGTGCCGAGGCACTCGCGGCCGACCGCGGCAAAGTATTTCATGCCGGTACCCGACTCGAGGACGGACAGGTCCTCACCGATGGCGGCCGCGTGCTGTGCGCGGTCGGTTTGGGCGAAACGGTCAACGCCGCCCGCACGAGCGCCTACCAACTGGCCGAGGCGATCCATTGGCCAGGGATGCGCTACCGGCGCGATATCGGCCATCGCGCGCTCGCGCGCGAGCGCCACGGGTAAGACGCATCCGGCACGGACGAAGGCACTGCGGGCATGACGCTCCATAGTTATCTGCTCTTCGTGCTCTCGAGCATCGCGCTTGCACTGGTGCCCGGGCCCGACATGGCTTTCATGCTCGCACGTTGCATCGCCCAGGGACGCCGCGCAGGGGTACTCGCCGCGCTCGGCTTCAATGCCAGCAGTTACGTCTACCTCTCCGCCTCCGTACTCGGCCTCTCGGCGGTGCTGGCCGCCTCAGCCGCGGCGTTCGATGGCATCAAATGGCTGGGCGCGGCGTATCTGGTCTATCTCGGCATCAGCGCACTCACGAGCCGGCAGGGCGGTCTGGAGCTCGCGAGCAATGCTGCCCGTGAGCGCCCCGGAGCATCGGTTTTCTGGCAGGCCTTCGTCACCGACATTCTCAATCCCAAGGTGATCCTTTTCTACTTTGCGTTCCTGCCACAGTTCGTCAATGCCGGCGCCGGCCGTCCGACCCTGCAGTTGCTGCTGCTCGGCTTCACCGTCAACCTCGTGTGTCTCGCCATCAATCTGCTGCTGGTCGCCTTCTCGGCGCGCCTGACCGAGGCATTGCGGCGCAATCAGTCGATCTCGCGGTGGCTGCAGCGGGGCATGGGTGCTGTATTCGTCGCAATCGGCCTGGAGCTGGCAGTACAGAAATCGTGACCGGCTCAAAGCCGCCTGCGCGCCACGCAATGCCTGTCCGAACCTCAGGTTGCGAACACCGGGAAGCAAGCCGATCAAGCGCCGCGACCGGTGACCTAAGGACGTCCCGAGCCAGGGAGCAATACCGGGCGTTGAGTACGAACCACACCGCCGCGCAGGCAGCGCCGATGACGCAAACCTGTCATAAATCCCCGCTATGCTCCCGCCGCTCATCGGCTATCGTGCGCGATCCGGGGAGCAGATTTTTCACTTGCCACCTCTTGCTCACCGCCCGCTCACACGCAGTTCGGGAGTTCTGCGGTTCAGCACCGCACAGGAGTTCGCATTGCATCCGGCTTAGCCGACCGGGAAAATCGGCCAACCGCGGCTGAGCGACGCTGAAGGCACGCGACCCGCCGCGCGAATCGCCGAGAATCGCATACCCTTGTGCGCGCCTTTGTGCCTGCGTACGAGGTTCATCGTTTCTGTCACGCATCGAAAGTTGAACAAAATGAGCATCAATTCAGTACGCAGCGGCACCATCCGCTGGGGAATGCTGGTCGTCTGCGCTGCGCTGATGATCGGCGCTGCGGGTCGTGCCAATGCCACAGCGACAGCCGCCATCGTCCATGCACGCCAAGATCACTTCCGAATGCTCGGCAGAACCGCCAAGTCCCTGCGGGACCAGATGTGGCGGGTTGAGCCGGACTGGAACCTCGTCGCACGCGACGTGAGCGAGATTCAGCGTCTTGCCAAAGCACTGCCCACCTGGTTTCCAGCCGGCAGCGGCCAGGGTCACGGCGTCAAGACGAAGGCGAGCGCTGTCATCTGGACAAAGCCTCAGGCGTTTACGCAAGCCGCGCAGCGCCTCATGAACGACGCGCAAACCCTGGCACAAGCGGCTGCCAGCCACGACGTGCGCGCGCTGAGAGTGCGCGAAAGAGCACTCGGACGAGCTTGCGGCAGCTGCCACCGTCAGTTCCGTGCGCGCCGGAGCTGGTGGTAACTGACCGTGACCGACAGAACTGCAAGACCCCTGCGGGTTCGGGTTTGGGACCTGCCTACCCGGCTCACGCATTGGGCGATCGTCATTCTGTTTGCGACCTGCTGGCTGACAGCGGAAACCGACCACATGAAGTGGCACCGGATCGCCGGATACGGCGTGCTATGCGCTGTGTGCTTTCGTCTGCTGTGGGGATTCTGCGGCGCAGAGACGGCGCGGTTCAGCCATTTCGTGCGGGGTCCTGCCGGTGTCTTGCGTTACGTGCGCAAGCTGTTTAAACCTGACGGAGCCGCTTCGTCCGTCACCGTCGGCCACAATCCACTCGGCGCGCTCAGCATCCTCGTCATGCTCGCGCTGCTGCTGACGCAAACGACTTTTGGCTTGTTCGCAGTGGATGTCGACGGAATCGCCTCCGGACCACTTTCCCGATGGGTTTCGTTCGAGACCGCCCGCCGCTTCGCTCACTGGCATGCCGCGAATTTCAATCTGTTACTGATCATGATCGGCGTGCACCTGAGTGCCATCTCGTTCTATCGCTTTGTACGCCACGAGCGCCTCGTGCCGGCGATGATTCACGGCTTCAAGTCAGGCGTGCCCACTCAGAAAGCCCCATATTTCGTTTCGTACTGGCGCGCAGCGCTATTGGCTGCCGTCATAGTCGCAATGGTCATCGCGCTGGTGAATGTGCGCTGAAGTTCGATCTGTGTCCGGCAAGACCGGCACACAGACCCTGCAGACGGCAATGATCGGTCGGCTCGGCGCAGGCCGGACCGACGGGATGCGCACCGTAGCCGTACGGCAGGTCATCACTCTCTAATCAATGACCAACGCCGTCGGGCTTGCACGTGATTACTGGTTCGCGGCGTCGCAGAATCGCACGCTGATAGCCGAACAGTTCTGCTCCGGAACGCTCACGTCAATACGCCCCACGCCCCCAGATTACGACCTTTACTGTCCTGAGCAGGATCTTCATGTCCATCAGGAAAGTTTGCTTACGCACGTAATAGGTATCCATGACTACGCGCCGGCGGTAGTCCGTGTCATTACGTCCGGTGACCTGCCAAAGCCCTGTGATACCGGGTTTGGCCGCGAGGTAGGCGCGCAGGTATCGCCCGTAGCGCAGCATCTCTTCTTTGACGATGGGCCGGGGACCGACCAGGCTCATCTCGCCACGAAGCACGTTCCAGAGCTGTGGCAATTCGTCCAGGCTGCTCTTGCGCAGAAAGCGCCCGAGCCGGGTGACTCTGGGATCGTTGCGCAGTTTGTGATCGCGCAGCCATTCGGCTCTGGCTTGTGGGTCCTTCTCGAGCAAGTCCAGCAACCTCTGTTCGGCATTCGGGACCATGGTGCGAAATTTCAGGCAATCGAAAGTTCGGCCGCCCTGACCGATGCGCCGGTGACGGAAGAGGATGGCACCGGACTCGAGACCCGTGAGCACCACAATGATGAGAAGCAAAGGCGAGAAAGCCAGGCTCAGTACGAGAGCGCCCCCGACATCAGTGAGGCGCTTCAGAGCAGCGTAAACCCAATGAGGGCTGTATTGAGCTGGCGCGGCAATTCGGGCGGTCTCCCGCTCACCTCCGTGCGCGGACAAAAGCCCCGCTGCACTGACGGACGCCTCCTGCGCGCTCAGCTCCGTGTCGGCCCCTTCGACCGTCCTACGCTCTGCCCCGATGATCAAGTGGGGCCGCACTCTCGGCTTCCGTGCAGCACTCCTCACACCACGGTGCGTGGCGGTGAGTGTCTTCGCCTTGGTGGACAAGTTTCCCCCTTCTTCTTTGGTGTACCCGCTCAGCGGACTCCCATATCGGCAAACTCGTACTGACCTCGCCGTACCCACCCAGTCGTTGGTGCGATTCCCCAGCAACGCGCGATAGCTTGGTTTCTGCACGCCCTCATTTGCCGCACGGCGCTCTTCTGCACGCTACGCGTTCCGAGGCGCACATCCGGCTGCGGATCTTCCTTATGCGAGCGATTGTTCTCGAGGCGCGGACGGTGGTCATCACCCATTTGGGTGGTGCGCATGACTTGAACGGCTCAATGGCGAAT
This sequence comes from Pseudomonadota bacterium, assembly GCA_021808195.1. The sequence goes on along the minus strand of JAKBCE010000029.1, from coordinate 530 downwards.
CGACGGGGATTTGGCCGCCACATCGCTCCCCACGCCTGCGCCTGAAGGGCCGGCGCGGCGCTAAGAAGACCATCCTCGCTGTCGTCGCATCCATGCTCAGCCCCGCCGATCGCATGCTCAAGAACGGGGTCGAATCCCGCGACCTTGGTGCGCACCAATCACTCGTCGAGACTGCACCCAGGCCACGCAGCGCCGCGTATACCGCCTAAACGAAAGGAGCTGCGAGGTTCAACTCAAATCGCTTAGCCCTTGAGCTCCATGACGTATCGAGATCGATAGTCACCAGCGCCGTCTCTGAAGAGAATCCCGTCCTTCATGTATTCAAACCGGCAGCCACCATCAGTCAGGCACCGCAAACTGTCATGCACCGCCGCATGCCGACCTTCCTAGCGCTACCTGGACACCCTCATCCGTTCACGATTCAGTGCACCGGCACAGCTGCCGCTCGGCGCAGCGTGAGCCCTACGGCAAAGGAGCGCTGAAAGCCCTTCCAGACCGTCACGTCACCCGTTGCGGCACTGTACGCAGAG
>JAKBCE010000009.1 GCA_021808195.1 Pseudomonadota bacterium | reverse complement strand
GTCTTGGTCACCGTCGATGAATCGAAGTTGCAGGAGCTCCGAGATCGCGTAAGTCGTTCAACGAAAATGCGTAAGAGTCCAAAAATGCTAAAGCTTGCTGCTCGAGGTGTAGTATGAAGTCACCGTGCCGACCGTGACCGACCGGCTGATCCAGCAGGCGCTGTTACAGGTGCTGCAACCCCTGCTCGATCCGACATTCAGCGAGCACAGTCACGGCTTTCGTCCTGGACGCCGTGCCCACGACGCGGTATTGGAGGCACAGCGCTATGTGCAGGCCGGATTCCGTGTGGTGGTGGATGTGGACTTGGCCAAGTTCTTTGACCGAGTCAACAAGGACATCCTCATCGACCGCCTTCGCAAGCGTATCGCAGATGCCGGAGTGATCCGGCTGGTTCGGGCGTATCTGAACAGCGGGATCATGGTGGATGGCGTGGTGCAGGAGCGGCATCAGGGCACGCCGCAGGGTGGACCTCTATCGCCGCTGCTGGCCAACGTGTTGCTGGATGAGGTGGATCGGGAACTGGAACGGCGCGGCCATCGCTTCGTGCGTTACGCCGATGACTGCAACGTGTACGTGCGCAGTCCCCGGGCGGGCGAACGGGTGATGGCGCTGCTGAGGGGCCTGTACGGGAAGCTGCGCTTGCAGATCAACGAGTCGAAAAGCGCAGTGACGAGCGCGTTTGGCCGCAAATTTCTGGGCTACGCCTTTTGGGCGGCCCCGAAAGGCGAAGTCAAACGTGCCGTATCCGGCAAGGCCCTGGCGACGTTCGAGCAGAGCGTGCGCTGGCGGACACGTCGCAGCAGCGGGCGCAGCATGGCGCAGGTAATCGAACGACTACGGCCCTATGTACTGGGATGGAAAGCCTATTTTGGCTTGGCGCAGACTCCACGCGTCTGGCGAGAGCTCGACGAGTGGATGCGCCACCGGATGCGCGCGATCCAGCTCAAGCAGTGGCGCCGTGGCCGCACGATCTACCGCGAGCTGCGAGCGTTGGGGGCATCGCACGAGGTGGCCCGGAAGGTGGCGGCGAACAGCCGTCGCTGGTGGAACAACAGTGGCCACGCCCTCAACCGCGTTCTGACCATCGGCTATTTCGAGCGCCTCGGCATGCCTCGCCTCACCTGACCTCAACTTCTCGAACCGCCCGGTGCGGACCCGCACGCCGGGTGGTGTGGCAGGGGAGCGGTCCTCATGGACCGCCCCCTATGCCGATTCAGGCTGTGTAGTGTTCTGCCGATTCGTCGGCCCAGCATCAGATGATGAGGATGCGGCGAGCTGGCCGCAGACAGGAGCCTCGTGGCGGGGGTGGGCGGATTGCCGCTTGAGGACCGCAACGGATTGCTGCCGGCATTGCCGAGCGATGCGCGACGTGCCGCGTGCGCAATCCAGCAACGTGTAGAGGCGTGCGCTGTGGGCAGGCACTGCATCGATATCCGACCAATTCAGTCACCAGATGCCACTTGCGGGCGGGGCGTCAGCGAAGGATGCAGCGGGTGCCGGTTGTCGCACTGCGCGGCGACTCGGGACCTGAATGCTATCCTCGCGGCGTCTCGCTAGGCATTAAGGTCGAGCCATGCCCCAGATTCCTGCGCCCACCCTCGATTTCGATCGCCTGCAGCGCGCGCTCGCGCGGGTGCGCGAGCTGCGGCTTGCGGAGCGCACCGAAGATGCACTCGAGCAGCTGCAGCACCTCGAGCGCGAATACCCGAAATCAGGATCACTCTGGCAAGAGCGCGGACTTGCTCTGCGCGCGCGCGCGCAGGAGTCGGCTGCGCTGGCGGCCTTTAGGCGAGCCGTGGAACTCAATGACACGCTCTCGGAGAGCTGGCAGGCGGTTCTCGGTGCGGCGCGAGCGGCGGGCCGGCGAGCCGAGGCGGAGCACGCCGCTGCGGCGCTCGCCAAGCTGAAGCGCCTGCCCGCGCAGCTGCGCGAGGGCTCCTCACGGCTCAGCGAAGGGGATCTGGACGGAGCGGAAAGTGCCATCCGAGCCTATCTCACGCAGCACGGCCCGCATCTGGAGGGGATGCGACTGCTGGCGCAGATCTGCATCGACCGCGCGGTGTATGACGATGCCGAGCTGCTGCTCGAGGCGGTGCTCGAGCGTGATCCGCAGTATCACGACGCGCGGCATGAACTGACGGTGGTCATGATTCAGCGGCACCGTTACTGGCCCGCCCAGCTGCATGCCAAGCACCTGCTCGGGATCCATCCGGGCGGTCGAGCCATCCGACTGCTCTACGCCAAGACCTGTGATGGGCTGGGTCAGTTCGATGAGGCGCTGCGCATCTACCGGGAACTGCTCAACGAAACCCCAGGAGACGCCGAACTCGAATTCGCGATCGCCAATGTGCTGCGCAACCAGGGTCGATCTGCCGAGGCGATCGCGGGCTTCCAGAACATCCTGCGCATGGCCGACGCTGCTGCCGGCGCCTATGCCGCGCTCGCGAACATGAAGACCTACCGCTTCAGCGATGCGGAAATCCTCGCCATGCGCGCACTCGAGTCGAGCGCGGCGATGCCGGCGCATCGCTATCCGGTGTGCTTTGCCCTGGGCAAGGCGCTGGAAGACCGCCAGCAGTTCGAGGAGTCATTTCAATACTACGCCCGCGGCAACTCGCTGAAGCGCGCAGAATTGAGCTATAGCGCGCAGGCAACGGAGCGCAATCTTCTGTTGCGCGAAGAGGTGATGACGGCGCAATTCCTGGCGCAGCGCAGCGGCGCGGGATGTCTGAGCGCGGACCCGATATTCATAGTCGGACTGCCGCGGTCCGGCTCGACGCTCATCGAGCAGATTCTGGCGTCGCACTCGCAAGTGGACGGAACGCTAGAGCTGCCGGAAATTCCGCGGCTGATCAAACAGTTCAGGGCTCGCCGTCCGGAGGAGCCCCCGCGCTACCCGGCGATACTCGGGGAGCTGAGTCCGCAAGAGTTGTACCGTCTCGGGGAGATCTACCTCGAGGAGACGCGTGTTTACCGTCAACGCGCGCCGTTCTTCATCGACAAGTTGCCGGCAAACTTTCAGGAAGTCGGATTCATCCATCTGATCCTGCCGAACGCCAAGATCATCGATGCACGACGGGACGCGATGGCCTGCTGTTTCAGTAATTACCAGCAACTGTACGCCAGCGGACAGGATTTCAGCTATGACCTGTCCGAAATGGGCCGTTATTACCGAGGTTATGTGCGCTTGATGGAGCACTGGGACCGCGTGCTCCCGGGCAAGGTGCTGCACGTGCGCCACGCGGACCTGGTCCATGATTTCGAGGCCACCGTGCGGCGCATCCTCGCGCACTGCGATCTGCCGTTCGAACCGGCATGTCTGGAGTTCTACAAGACCGAGCGCAGCGTGCGCACCGTCAGCTCCGAGCAGGTCCGTCAACCGATCAATCGGGCGGGCATCGATCGCTGGCGGCATTACGAGCCGTGGCTCGGTGCGCTGAAGGAGGCGCTGGGTCCGCTGTCGGGCTCATCCTGAGCCGCAGAGCCGCTGCTCCGGCTGTGGCCAGTCCGTTCCCACCGTGGGGCTCTCGGCAGGCGGCAGTCATCGACTTACAGCGCGAGGGTTCGCTCGATCAGCGGGTGTCGTCCGGCAAGCTCCGCGAGCCAGCTCATACCGCGCTGAATCTCCCGGGCGTGCTCCTGCCCGGCAAAAGCGAGCACCTGGCGGCGCAGTTCGGGATCATAGGCATGCTCTGGCGCCTTGGCGTACTGGCGCATCAGCGGTCCACTCAGGGCTGTCGTCAGGGTTGGTGCGTGCGCTTCGGCACCCAATGTGGCAAATCCGGCGGCGAGAGTGGGCAGAGGGTCGCGCAGAAAGCGCTCGAAGTCGAGCCAACCGACCCGGTTCGGATACTTCTCGGCGGCCTGACACAGCGCACTTGCCTCGCACAGCCAGCTCATCGCGATGCTCTCGCCTTCGCACGCCGGAGCACGAAAGTCGATCCCACCGATGCGCCGGCGCAGGCGCTCGAGCCGGGTCGGTGCGAATGCCTGCGATTCGATCCGCGAATTGGGTCCGGCGAAAATTGCGCGCAGGTAGGTCTCGGCCGAGGTGAACACGAGCAGCGCGCGCGAATCCGGGGTGCTTGCGAGCAGGGTTTCGGCGAGCTCGCTCACAAAACTCGTTGCCTTGATCAGCGCGCGCTGCTCGGCTCGCCAGGTGCGCGAGAGCAGTCCGAGTAGCGTCGCCAGCGGCAGGTGCGCGGGGAGCTGGCCCGTTGCAGCCTGGCGCAGCAGGGCCGGCTCACGGATAGAGAACCATCCGGGCGCTTCACCCATCAAGCGCGAGATGAGCGTCGAGCCAACGTGACCGATGTGAAAGATGTATGCCGCGCTCGCCGGCCAGCCCCTGGCGGCGCTCGTCAGCTCAGCTGCCGCGCAGCGGGCGCGGGGCTTGTCCGTCTGGAACAGGCGCTGATCGAGAAAGCTCGCCGAGCGGTAATCGGCCTCATCGAGGCGCACGAGCCGGACCGTCTCGCCCTGCGGGCAGTCCACCGGAAACCACGCCGGTGAACTCGCAATCTGTTCGGCGCCGATCTGTGGCACGGCACGCACGGCCCCCGGTGTTCGGGGCCCGGGCGGAGGCTGGCGGCTCGGTGGCATGCGTGCTGGCGATGTGCGCTTAAAGGAACGTCCAGATGACCCCGATGGAGACTGCATCGGGGTGCCGGCCAAGGGCGGTGAACCGCTCGTACTCGGCCCGCACGCCCCAGTTGCCGAGCTGCCACTGCGCGCCGGCGCCGAGCGCCAGTCCCGTGCTGGTCGTGTGCAGCGCCAGGGTTTCGCTCGCGCACGGATTGGTGCTGCCGGGAAGGGGCAGGCTGCATGCGCCCTGCGGGATGAACCGTGCGCCAAGGTCCGAGGTGATCCGGCCCACCCCAGCTTTCAGATAAACGTCAACGATCGGTACGGGCAGATAGAGCACCGCGAAGGCCGCCTCGCCCTTTTGCGCCAGATGCGCGTCGGTAACGGTTCCGGTGTTGCCGCCGAAGGCGTACGCGTTCGAGACGCTGCCGTTGCCGAGATCGAAATAGTCAAGTTCGGCGCCGAGGAACTCGAGGCCGCGCGCACCCAGCGTGAACTGATAGCCCGAATCGGATCGATCGAACGGGTTGAGCGGACCGCTGCCGGCGAACGGAATGGGACTGCTATCCCTGCCGCGCAGGTTCGTGCGCAAATACGCGGCACCTGCATAGAGGTTGAACAGATTGGTCGCGCAGGCCTGTGGCGTGCCGGCGACGGTCACGCCGATGAGCGCGGCGGCAAGAGCCGCTAACGAGCTCCGATGCGGACAAACACGACTGGTCATGACGATTCTCCTGCGGTCCATGATTCGCGGTCGACCGGTACTGCGACGCATCGATGCGCACGCTGCCCGAGTCCCTATGAGCCCATCACGCACACAACGCACCAGCCGCTGCGAGGTTGACCGGGGCGCGAGCGCGGCATTTGATGTGCCAAGGTGCGCCGCTCGTCGAATCACTTCTGCGCGAGGAGCCGTCGGTAGATCTCCACGTACTGCCCGCTCTGGCGAGTCCACGAGAAGTCCTTGGCCATGCCGTTGCTCACGATCTGTCGCCACAGCGTACCTTGCGCGTACCAGTCTAGCGCGGTGTTCAGCGCCCAGTGCAGCGCCGGGGGATCGAAGTCGTTGAACACCACACCGGTGCCGTTGCCCGTGGCGGGGTCGAAGTGCTCGACCGAATCGGCGAGTCCGCCGGTGCGGCGTACGAGCGGCACCGTGCCGTAGCGCAGGCTGTACATCTGGTTCAGGCCGCACGGCTCGTAGCGTGAGGGCATCAGGAACAGATCGGATGCGGCCTCGATCCAGTGCGCGAGCGCGTCATCGTAGCCGTGCCGGAAGATCACCCGTCCCGGGAAGCGTGCGGCGAGTTCGTCGAAGAACCGCTCGTAGCGCTCCTCACCGGTGCCGAGCACCATCAAGGCGAGCGGCCGCGTCTCGAGCACGCGCGGCAGCACCTCGAACATCAGGTCGAAACCCTTCTGCACCGCGAGGCGACTGACGATTCCGGCTAGCGGTATCGATATGTCCGGCGTAAATCCCATGCGCGCCAGAAACTCACGCTTGAGGTCGGCCTTGACGTGCAGATGTTGCGCGTCGAAGTGACGCGGAAGATGGTGATCGCAACGCGGGTCCCACACCGAGTAGTCGACCCCATTGAGAATGCCTGTCAGGTCCCGCTCCCGCAGACGCAGCGAGTCCTGCAGGCCCATACCGTATTCCTCGGTGCAGATCTCGCGCGCGTGAGTGGGACTGACGGTGGTGAGCGCATGGGCGTAGAGAATCCCGTGGCGCAGAGGGTTGATGTGTCCGGCGCGCAGGTCATCCTGATGCAGCAGATAGCTCTGCTCGCCGAGCGCCAGGTCCCCGATCGCTGCGGCGCCGAACACGCCCTGGTAACCGATGTTGTGAATGGTGAGCACGGTCCGGGCGCGCGCGAATGCCGCTTCGTGCGCGAACTGGGTCTGCAACAGGAGCGGACCGAATGCGGTATGCCAGTCATTGCAGTGCACGATGTGCGGTGCCCAGCCGAGCCGCGTACAGCTGATGAGCGCGGCGCGGGTGAAGGCGAGGAAGCGCAGATGTTCGTCCGGGTCGGTGGTATAGAGCGAGGCGCGTGCATAGAGCGCCGGGCACTCGATCAGGTAGGTCGGCGCGCCGGAGCCGGGCAGTCGCACTTCACTCACCGAGAACACGTACTGGTGCGCTCCCACCGCGAGCGGGATGTTCTGCAACGCTGCGAGCGGCCGTGGCGCAAAGCGATCCCGGTCGATGGTGGCGTACCCCGGGGTGAACAGGCGCGCATCATGGCCGGCGGCATGCAGGCACTGCGCGAGCGCGCCGGCGACGTCTGCGAGGCCGCCGGTCTTCGACAGTGGCGTCGCCTCCGAGGCGAGCAGGGCGATGGCGAGGCTCATTCGACTCGACTCCGGTTTATCATTCGACGGATGCGCCGCTTCCTCATCGGTCTGGTCCTCGCTCTGCTGCTTGCGGTCTCGATCGGGATCGGAATCGCCGTGGCGCGCTGGCCCTGGCTGTAGGGGCGAGTGTACCGAAAGAGGGTGCCGCCTCGTCCGGCGCCGCTCGGGCGCGGTGCACTGTCAAGCCGGCAGATCAGTCTTAACTCATTGAAAAATAATACTTTTATGTGACGGGCCCGGGCGGTCCGGACGCCGGCTGGTAGACTACGGTCGTCCATCAGCGCTTTTGGGGCGCGTTCCTGCGGGACCGGCGTGCGGTTCGCGGCCGGCGCCCGGGACGTATTCAATGTCGGCTTCCCCGTACAAACAGCTCGAGCAGGAATTCAAGCGGCTGCACGCTCTGCGGGGCGCGCTGTCTCTGTTGCGCTGGGATGCGGCCGTCATGATGCCGCGCGGCAGCGCCGATATCCGCGGCGAGCAGCTCGCGGCGCTCGAGACCGAGCACCATGCTCTGCTCACCGCGCCGCGCATCAGCCGGTTGCTCGATCGGGCGCAGGCCAACGAGCAGGGTCTGGAGGACTGGCAGATCGCCAACCTGCGCGAGATGCGCCGCGAGCGCGATCATGCCATCGCCACGCCGGTGTCGCTGATCTCGCGCCTCACCAAGGCGGTCTCGCGCGCCGAGGTCTGCTGGCTCGACGCGCGCGCGCAGGGACGATTCGACCAGTTCGCGCCCCACCTCGAGGAGGTCGTGCATCTGGTGCGCGACAAGGCGGCCCTGCTCGGCCAGGCGCTGAACCTCGGCCCGTACGATGCGCTGGTCGATGAATTCAGTCCCGGCATCACTACCGCCGACATCGAGCTGATGTTCAAGGCGCTCTCGCGCCGGCTGCCTGCGCTGATCCGCGAGGCGATTGCGGCGCAGGAGAACCGCCCGCCGCTGCCGCTCACGGGCAAGTTTCCGCTCCTGAAGCAGCGCGCGCTGATCGTCGAGGTGATGAAGCAGATCGGCTTTCCGTTCGATCGCGGCCGGCTCGATGAGAGCGAGCATCCGTTCACCGAGGGCGTGCCGGGCGATATCCGCGTCACCACCCGCCTCGATGCGGGCGATCCGTTTACCGGCCTGCTCGGGGCGCTGCACGAAACTGGCCACGCGATGTACGACCTCGGACTGCCGCAGGACTGGCGCGATCAGCCGGTCGGTCGCGACCGCGGCATGGCGCTCGAGGAGAGTCAGTCGCTGCTGATGGAGATGATCGTCTGCCGCAGCCGCCCGTTCGTGCGCTACGTGCAGCCGCTGCTGGCGAAGCACTTCGGCGTGAGCGGGCCGGAGTGGGATGTGGAGAACATCTACGCGCACCTCACCCGTGTCAAACGCGGGCTGATCCGGGTCGATGCCGATGAGCTGACTTATCCGCTGCACATCCTGTTGCGCTATGAGCTCGAGAGACAGCTGCTGTTCGGCGAGCTCTCGATTCGCGATCTGCCGGAGGCCTGGAATGCCGGCATGCAGCAGCGCCTGGGTATCCGACCGGCCAACGATACCGAGGGGTGCCTGCAGGACGTGCACTGGGCGGTCGGATCGTTCGGCTACTTCCCCTCGTACGCGCTCGGTGCCGTGATCGCCGCGCAGTTATACGAGAGTCTGCGCAACGACGTGCCGGTGCTCGATGAGCAGCTCGCGCGCGGGGAGTTCTCCGGACTGCTCGGCTGGCTGCGCACCAATGTGCACGGGCTCGCCGCGAAGGTGCCGGTGCAGGAGCTGCTGCGCGCGGCGACGCGCAAGCCGCTCTCTGCGGCAGCCTATATCCGTTACGCGGAATCAAAGTACCTCGAGCCAGCGGCGAGCGAGGCGGCATAGATGAGCTCAGTGGTGAGGATGTCGCGGACGCTGACGCGCCTGCAGGCGAAATTGCGCGGACAGGTGGGCAAGGCCGTCGAGGATTTCGCCATGATCGGCGAGGGCGACCGAGTGATGGTGTGTCTGTCGGGCGGCAAGGACTCCTACACCCTGCTCGACATCCTGCTGTCGCTGAAGCGCAGCGCGCCGGTGCGCTTCGAGCTGCTGGCAGTCAATCTCGACCAGAAGCAGCCCGGCTTTCCCGCCCACGTGCTGCCTGAGTATCTGAGCGGTATCGGCGTGCCGTTTCACATCATCGAGCAGGACACCTATCGCGTCGTCAAACGCGTCGTGCCCGAGGGGCGCACCCTGTGCGGCCTGTGCTCGCGTCTGCGGCGCGGTGCGCTGTACCGTTTCGCCGCCGAGCACGGGATCACCAAGATCGCCCTCGGCCATCACCGCGATGACATTGTCGAGACGCTGTTCCTCAACCTGTTCTTCGCCGGGCGATTGAAGGCCATGGCGCCGAAGCTGCTGTCCGAGGATGGCCGGCAGGTGGTGATCCGCCCGCTCGCCTATGTCGCCGAGCGGGACATCGAACGCTACGCCCGCGGCCGGCGCTTCCCGATCATTCCATGCAAGCTGTGCGGCTCGCAGGACAATCTGCAGCGCGTGGCCGTCAAACGCATGCTCGCCGAGTGGGAGCGGGCCTATCCGGGGCGTACCGAGAGCATCTTCTCGGCGCTGCGACATGTGGAGCCCGGCACGCTTGCCGATACGCGGCTGTTTGATTTCGCAGGCCTCGAGGGCCAACGCGTTGGCGCGATGAGTATCGCCGAGGAGCTCGACCTCGCAGAGCGCTGCCAGGTCGCCTAAGGGACCGTTGTCGCCGGATGGATGCCGCACCCGCGCTGCCGCTCGCCAATGCCTACTGGGTCTATCCCGGCCGGGTGCTCGCCGGGGAGCACCCGGCCGGGGCGGGCCCGCAGGCCACCCTCGGACGCCTCGCTCGACTGCGCGAAGCCGGGATTCAGACGATCATCGATCTGACCGAGCCTGGGGAGATCGCCGGGTACGATGACGCGCTGCCGCTCGCCATCGACTATCACCGCAAGCCGATTCCTGACCATGATTTGCCCGAGCGGCCTGAGCACATGTGCGAGATCCTCGACTGCCTGCACGAGGCGCTCGCGGCCGGCAAGCCCTGTTACGTGCACTGCCGCGCCGGTATCGGCCGTACCGCCACGGTCATCGGGTGTTTTCTGGTCGAGCGTGGCCTCACCGGCGAGCAGGCGCTCGAGGAGCTAGCGCGACTGTGGCAGCAGTCGGAGCGGTCCCGGGACTGGGCGCGGGTGCCCGAGACCGAGGCGCAAAGCGAGTACGTGCGTGCCTGGACGGCCCGGGCGATCGCGCGGCCCGATGGGCCAGTCCTGCCGGCGGATCTCTCGGCCGCCGACCCGTTGTTCGACCCGGCGGCGCTGGCGGCGGCACGGGCCTTGCGCGAGCGCTTCCTCGGCGCGCTGCTCGGTCTGGCGGTCGGCGATGCCGTGGCCGCGGCGACCCAGTACCGCCGTCCCGGCACCTTTGCGCCCGTGGCCGATCTGCTTGGAGGGGGACCGTTCGGGCTGCCGCGCGGCGGCTGGAGCGACGATACGGCGATGGCGCTGTGTCTGGCCGACAGCCTGCTCGAGCGCGACGGGCCCGATCCGGCCGACCAGGTCGAGCGGTACCGGCGTTGGCAGCGCGAGGGGTATCTGTCGGCCACCGGCCAATGCTTGGGGATTACCGCGAGCACCGCGCGCGCGCTCGCCATGGCCGGATGGCGTCAGCAGCCGTATTCCGGCTCGCATGATCCGACCCAGCTTGATCCGGAGCCGCTTGCCCGGGTCGCGCCGGCCGTGCTGTTCGGCTTCCCGGATCCGCAGGAGGCGGTGCGCCTGGCTCGGGAGGCGGCGCGCACCACCTGTCAGGTCAATGCGGTCCTTGCCGCTTGTGGTGATCTGGCGCGCGCCCTGCTTGCGGCGCTGAGCGGTGAATCGAAGAGCCGGGTCCTCGCCGAGCATACTCATGCCACCGGATCGCGCGGCGGCAAGGGCGTTACCCAGGTGCTCGCCGGTGCGTTCGAGTCCTTTGCAGTGGCGGGGAGCTTTCGCGAAGCCGTGCTGCATGCCGCCAATCTGGGCGGTCACTCGGATGTCGCGGCGGCGGTCTGTGGCCAGCTGGCAGGGGCCTTTTACGGCGCAAGCGGCATTCCGGCCGCCTGGCGCGACGCCCTGCTGCGCGCGCCGCTCATCGAGTCCTTCGCCGACCGGCTGCTCGCCCGGGCACTGGTGCAAATGGGCTGAACGCCCGCGCGCGCGCTGCTAAGCTCGAAACCGCCGCACCCCCGTGTGCCTTCCCCCGGGGGGCGGGCACGTCTATGAGCACACCCCGAATCCCGCGGCGGGCCCCGGCTTGGGCACGCCTCAGCGACGAGCAATTGCTGCAGCTGCGCTTCTGCGATCTCGGCCTGAGCCTGCGTGATTCACACATCGAGCGTGGCGCGCGCCGCCTGTACGCCGAACTGAGCGCGCGCGGCATCCGCTTCCGACCGCACATCTGGCTCGCGGAGGAGTGGTTTTCGCCGGACGGGGTGCCAGGAATCGCCGTGCCGTTTTACCTCGCGCACCCGCGTCTGGCGCGGCTCGAGCGCAGCATCATGGGTCAGGTCGAAGGCGGCAACGCCCGTTGGTTCATGCGGATCCTGCGTCACGAGGCCGGTCACGCGCTCGACAACGCCTACCGGCTGCGCCGCCGCAAGCGCTGGCGCGAGACCTTCGGTCCGGCATCGCGGCGTTATCCGGATCGCTACAAGGCACGACCGGCAAGCCGCCGTTACGTCCACCACCTCGGCGACTGGTACGCGCAAGCGCATCCCACAGAGGACTTCGCCGAGACGTTCGCGGTGTGGCTCACGCCGCACTCGGCTTGGCGCAAGCGCTACGCCGAGTGGCCGGCGGTGCGCAAGCTGCAGGTCGTCGATGAGTTGATGGCCGAGGTGCGCGAGCGGCCCGCGCCGGTGCGCAGCCGCACCCGCATCGAGCCAATCGATACCAACACGCACACGCTCGCGCAGCATTACCGGCGCAAAACGGCCCGCTATCGCCAATACCGGCGCAACATGGTCGATGCGCTGTTGCAATGGCTGTTTAGCCTGGAGCGTCCGCGCCGAGACGCCCTGCGTGCCGCGACGCTGTTGCGCGCGCATCAGCGGACGCTGTGCATCGCGGTATCGCGCGAGCTCGGCCTGCCGCGCTATAGTGTGCAGGAGATCATGCGCACGATGATCGATCGAAGCGAGGCATTGCAACTGTACATCCGCGGCAGTCGCCGCGACGCGGTGCATGTTTCCCGCTGGCTGCTGGAGCGGCTGGTGTCGTTGTATTCTCAGGGCGAGACGCCGCACATACCGCTATGAAAAAACAGCGCACGCTCCTCGTGATGCACGCCAGCCTGGTGCCCCCCGAGACGCTCGAGGGACACACAGAGAAGGAGATCGACGAGTGGCGCACCGAATATGACGTCACCACCACGCTGCGCCGCAGCGGGCACGACGTTCGCTGTCTCGGCGTGCTCGACAGTCTGACCGAGATGCGCCTTGCGATCGCCGATTGGAAACCCGACATCGTCTTCAACCTGCTCGAAGAATTCAACGGCATCGTCACTTACGATCAGAACGTCGTCGCCTATCTGGAGCTGCTGCGCCAGCCGTACACCGGCTGCAATCCCCGCGGTCTGCTGCTGTCGCGCGACAAGCCGATCAGCAAGCAGCTGCTCGCCTATCACCGCATTCCGACGCCACGCTTCGCGGTCTTCCGGCGCGGCACGCGCGTGCGCGCGCCGCGCAAGCTCGTCTATCCACTGTTCGTGAAGTCGGCGACCGAGGATGCCTCGCTCGGTATTGCGCAGGCTTCGGTGGTCGAGGATGCGGCGCGCTTGAAGGAGCGAGTGGAATTCATCTACGAGCAGGTCGGTTCCGATGCGCTGGTCGAGGAGTACATTGCCGGACGGGAGCTATATGTCGGGGTGCTCGGCAACGATCGGCTGACGCGCCTGCCGGTGTGGGAGATGGTGTTCGGCAGTATGCCCGAATCGCTGCCGGGCATTGCCACCCGCAAAGTGAAGTGGGACCGTGCCTACCGCGACCGCTACGGCATCACGACGCGCAAAGCGACGGATCTGCCGGCCGGCGTCGAGGCACAGCTCGACAAGCTCTCGCGGCGCATCTACCGGGTGCTCGGCCTGTCCGGCTACGCGCGCATGGATTTTCGTCTGACCGCCGACGGCCGGGTCTATGCGCTCGAGGCCAACGCCAATCCCAACCTGGAGGAAGGCGAGGATTTTGCTGAATCGGCGCGTGCCGCTGGTGTCGGATATCCGGAGCTGCTTGAGCGGCTGATGTCGCTCGGACTGGCCTATCGCGCGCTCTGGCGCTGAGGCGCGCCGGCCGGCGCACTGTTAGCACTCCCGCTGGTTCGCTGCCAGCTGCGGTCGTGGCAAAGCTGCATGGCTGCTCGCTAAAATGAGCACGGGCTCGCGGTTTTTCCTGCCGCGTGGGGTCAACTTAGAGTGCCGGCTGCCGCTGCCATTGCTGACAGGCCGCAGATGAGGTGATGCCATCCATGTTGAGCCGAATTCAACCAGTTGCCAACCTGAAGGAATACTTCAAGGACGCGCTGCATGGCGTGCTCGCCAATCAGCATCTGGCGGTCGAGGATCAGACCGAACACTACGTGGTCAATCTTCTCACTCTGTTCGCCCGCTCCGAGGCACTGTTCGAGCAGACAGCCGAGGGCCTGCGTCTGAAGCCGCTCGTGGTGATGCTGTCCGAGGCGCTCGAGGCGCGCAACCGTGTCGAGCGCGAGCGTGGCTTGCAGCGTCTCGGCGACGTATCGCTATTCATCGCCGGCTTTTTCGCGCGCGGCTTTGCGCGCAAGCTGATCGATATCGACTATCACATCGCGATGGGCGGCTGCGCCTACGGCTCGCTGGCGCGCGGGCTCGCCCCGCCCGGCACCCCGGCGCCCGAGCGCGCGCGCCGCGGCCGCGTGCTCGGTCAGGTATTCGCAGAGCTGGCCGAGAAATTCCAGCCCATGGTCGATGCGCTGAACGAGCTGAGCGAGGCCGGCTACGCCCACTCCGACCGGGACATCCTGCGGCTTTACGAGCTGTGGCTGAAGACCGGCAGCCGACGCAGCTATGCGCTGCTGAAGCGTCTCGGGGTCGAGCCGACCGCGCATCCGGGCAGTGCGCTCGGCGCGCTGCACTGATGCGCATGATTCTGACTCGCCTGCAGGAGTTGATCGGCGGCATTTACGACTTGGCTGTAGGTTACGATGTCTACGATTTCCTGGTGACGGATCGTGCGTGTCTGCCCGCGGAGGTGCGCACGCGCAGTGGCGCTGAGGATCTCATCGTCGCGCAACCGGGCGGGGCGGACGAGGAAATAGCGATGTCGCTGTATCTCGATCCGGGGCTGCTCGAGCGGTTGGGGCGAGAGGATCCCATGGTCCGCCTGCACGACGGCAACGTCGCGGACTGGTGGACCGCGCTCGAGGGGGTGAGCCACTTCCTCTATCTCGCCTGGAATGCCAGTTACGACCGGCCGGTCTCGCTGCTCGAGCTCGAGATGCAGGCGGAGGTGGACAAATACGTGGCGAGCTATTGGCTGATGCGTCGGCAGAGTCCGGAGCACTTTCCGGCCGAGCTGCGCCGGCTGCTGTTCGAGCGCACGCGCATCGAGTCGCGATTGGCGGACGGGCGCGAGGATCTGTACAGACACGCGAGTCGCTATGCCGAGCGCTTCTGCCGGCGGCTCGAACAGCTGCTGCACGGGGTGCGCTGCGGGGCCGAGGACGAGGTGCTCGCGGAGCTACGCCGCTTCTACCGCTACACCAACGCGCGCAAGCGCGCGCATATCGAGCGGCTCGCCTGAGCCGCGCCGTGTGCTAGCGGGCTGCCTCGCCCGGCGCGAGCACGTAGCGGGCGCGCAGCAGGCCGATGGCGGTCTTACCGTCGCGGATTTCACCGCGCTCGGCCCACTGGCACGCCTGCTCGAACTCGATCCAGTGCACCTCGATGACTTCGGCCTGTTCCGGTGCCGCAGCGGCCGCGTCGAGCTCGGTGGCGAGAAACAGATGCAGCACCTCGCTGAATACGCCCGGTGAGCTCAGATACGTGCCGAGACTGCGCCACTGCGCGGCGCGTACCCCGGCCTCCTCGGTCAGTTCCCGCTGCGCGGTGAGCAGCGGGGGCTCGCCGGGCTCGAGCTTGCCGGCCGGCAGCTCCCACAGCCAGCCGCCGGCCACGTACCGGTACTGGCGCAGCAGGCACACGCGCCGCGTGCTGTCGAGCGCAACGGCGACTGCACCTCCAGGATGGTGAACGACCTCGAGCGTCGCCTCGTGTCCATTCGGCAGTCGCACCTCATCGGTGGTGACCGAGATGATCCGGCCGCGGTAGTGCAGGGTTTGTTTCGACGGTTGCATCGGCGCAGCGTAGCACCGCGCCGCAAGGGGCGCGACACGGGGGCGTGCCCTTGAGTGCGTGGCGAGCCGGCGATTACACTGCAGCCGATCTTCGATCTTGAAACGGCGATTCGACCGAGCATCTTGTCCAGTCCCGAGAACCCATGGCCGAGCGTTTTTCTGCACGCCGGATGGCGGTGTGGCAGCACTTACGTGTGGAGCCGCTTCCGCGCGCTTGCGGGCACGACGTGCTTCTATGAGCCGTTCGCCGAGCGCCTCGCGCACGTCTCGCCGAAGCGCCTGGGGCGCGATACCGCCCAGGGTTGGGACTCGCGCCATCCACCGCTGGAGTTGCCCTATCGCGAGGAATTCCGACCCGTGCTGCGGCGCTTGCGGCGGGGGGTGCGCGGCTATCGCGAATCCTTCGCCGTGCAGCGTTACTTCCCGCAGGGCGGGGCTCGGCCCGAGATTGCCTATCTGCAGCGTCTGATCAAGCACGCGCGCGGGCGCGGCACGGTGCCGGTGTTGGGCTTCTCGCGCTCGCTCGCCCGCGCCGCGGCGCTCAAGGCGGGCCTCGGCGGCTATCACATCGTGCTGCGACGCAATGCGCCTCAGCAATGGCTGTCGTGTCGCAGCTACCGCGTGCCGGGCGCCGTGCCGTATTTCGAGTTGTCGCACGCGCTCATTCTTGCCCATGCGCCGCCGGACTCCCCTGCCGCCCGCCTCGCCGCCAGCCTGCACCTGCCGCACCTGCCGCGCTGGTCCGGGCAGATCAAGCGTCAGCTGCGGACCCTGTACGCGATGCTCGGCCCCTGGGACGATACGCGCTCCTATCAGGTCTTCATCGGCGTGTATTTGCTGTCGCAGGCGCTCGCGGCCCCGGCGGCCGATTTGCTGCTCGACGTCGACCGGCTGGGCGAATCCTCTGCGTACCGCGCCGCGGCGTGCGCGCGGATTCGCGCCGACAGTAGCCTGCCAGTGGATTTCAGCGATGCGCGCACCTCGCATCACGACGGCACGGAGGGGGGCGTGGACTTTGAGGCCATCGAGGCGCAGATCCGCGACCGGCTGCTCGCATTCGGCGCACGGCTTGATCCGACGGTCGCGGCGGGCGCGCTCATCCAGTAGTCGGCTGCCCGCCAAGCTGGATGCGTGCATCGGGGGCGCGGATTCATGGCGGTGGCGCAGCCGATTTCGTATAGTCCGCCCCTGCCATGTCGAGCGTGTCTCATCTTGCCCGGCTCAACGAGCCGCAGCGCCGGGCGGCGTCCTTCGGCGAGCCTCAACCCAACGGTGGCGTGCGCTGCGGGCCGCTGCTGATCGTGGCCGGGGCGGGTACGGGCAAAACCAACACGCTGGCCCACCGGGTGGCGCACCTGATCCTGCATGGGGTCGATCCGTCGCGCATCCTGATGCTCACCTTCACCCGTCGCGCCGCCGCGGAGATGCGCCGCCGGGCCGCGGACATCGTGCGCGCCGCTTCGGGCGGGGGCGTTCTCGAGCGCCTCGGCTGGAGCGGAACCTTCCACTCGATCGGCAACCGGCTGTTGCGTCAGTACGCCGCCGCACTGCGGCTCGATCCGCAGTTCACGGTGCTCGACCGTGGCGATGCGGCCGATCTGCTCGATGCACTGCGTCAGGAGCTGGGACTCGCGCAGAAGGAGCAGCGCTTCCCGCGCAAGGATACCTGTCTGCAAATCTACTCCTACCGGGTCAATACCCAGCGGCCGCTGCGTGCGACGCTCGAGGAGCAATTTCCCTGGTGCGCGCAATGGGAAGCGGAGTTGACACGGCTCTTTCGTGCTTACCTCGAGCGCAAGCAACGCGACAGCCTGCTCGATTACGACGATCTGCTGCTCTACTGGCACGTCATGATGGGCGATGCGCGACTCGCGGCGCTCATCGGCGGACAGTTCGATCACGTGCTGGTCGATGAGTACCAGGATACCAACACGCTGCAGGCCGAGATTCTGCACGCGCTGAAGCCCAATGGCGCCGGCATGGCAGTGGTCGGTGATGATGCCCAGGCCATCTACTCGTTTCGCGCCGCCTCGGTGGAGAACATCCTGGCGTTTCCCGCGCGGTTCACGCCGCCTGCCGAGATCATCACGCTCGAGCAGAATTACCGCTCCACCCAGCCGATTCTCGATCTCGCCAACGCGGTCATGGCCGAGGCGCCGCGCCAGTTCCGCAAGGATCTGCGTGCCGTGCGCGGTGCGGGGGCGCGTCCGCAGCTGCTCGCTGTGGCCGATCAGCGTCAGCAGGCCGAGCGCATCTGCGAGGAGGTGCTGCGGCGACGTGAGGCCAACGTGGCCCTTCGGCATCAGGGCGTGTTGTTTCGCTCCTCGAGCCACAGCGACGTGCTCGAGGTCGAACTCGGACGGCGTGGCATTCCGTTCGTCAAATACGGCGGACTGCGCTTTCTTGAGGCTGGGCACGTCAAGGACCTGCTGGGCGTGCTGCGCTGGGCCGACAATCCGCGCAACGCGCTTGCCGCCTTTCGTACGCTGCAACTGCTGCCCGGCATGGGGCCGGTCAACGCCCGCCGGGCGATCGAGCATCTCGAGGGCGCCGGCGAGACGTTCGGTGCGCTCGCGGACTTCAGCGCTCCCCCGGCCGCCGCCGCGCACTGGTCCGGGCTGGTGACGCTGCTGCTCGAACTCGCCGATCCGCACTGTCCGTGGAGCGGGCAGCTCGAGCGGGCGCGCCGCTGGTATCAGCCGCATCTGGAGCGCATCTACGAGCAGGTGCACACCCGCGGCGCGGATCTCGAGCAGCTCGAGTCCCTCGCCACGCAATATGTGTCCCGCGAGCGTTTTCTCTCCGAGCTGGCGCTCGATCCGCCGTCGGCCACCTCGGATCTGGCCGGACCGCCGGCGCTTGACGAGGACTATCTGGTGCTCTCGACCGTGCACTCCGCCAAGGGAATGGAGTGGGACACGGTGTATCTGCTCAACGTCGTGGACGGTAGTTTCCCGTCCGAATTCGCCGCCGGCAGCACCGCCCTGCTCGAAGAGGAGCGGCGGCTGTTCTATGTCGCGCTGACTCGAGCGCGCAACGATCTGCTGCTGTTCGCGCCGCTGAAGTTCTATCTGACCGGACAGCATCGCCACGGCGATGCGCACCTCTATGGGGGGCGCAGCCGGTTCCTCACCGGCCCGGTGCTGGCGTACCTCGAGAGCGTGGTCCCCACCGTCGCTGCACAGGAGGGCGTTGAGCGAGGGGCGCTCGAGCCCGTGCTCGATGTGGGCGCGCGCCTGCGCGAGATGTGGTAGCGCGGCCGCGGGCGCGTCAGCGCCGGCCGGGTTTGACGAACTTCAGCGTGAAGCGGTCCGGCTCGCCGATCGCCGCATAGTGTCGGTGATGGATGCGCCCGAGCCGGTACGCCGGGGGCAGGGTCCACGCTCCCGCCGGATACGCCTTGGTATCGCGTGGGTTGGCGTTGACCTCGGACGTGGCGACCAGGGTAAAGCCAGCCGTCTCGATGAGCTTGATGGCGTAGGACTGGTGCACGTAGCCGTCCTGGGCGCGCGGGTCGAGCGGGGCGTTCGCGGCGGCCCGGTTGTCGACGATCCCGAGCACTCCGCCCGGTGCGAGCGCCTGATACACAGTCCGCAGGGCCTGAGTGGTTTCGCCGCGGGCCATCCACTGGTGCAGCGTGCCGCAGGCGAGCACCAGATTGACCGAGCCCGGGGGTACGGCATTGCCGCCATCGAGCGGGAAGGTCACCACGTGTACGCGGCCAAACTCCTGTGGCTGCGCGGCGAGCATCTGCCGATAGCGGGCATTGCGTGTCGCCAGAAAGCGGCTGCGGGCAGGGGCGATCAGTGCTGCGACGAAGCGACCGTGCCGTCGAACCAGCGGCGCAATGATACGTGTGTAGTAGCCGGATCGGGGCCATACCTGCAGAACGCGGCTCGCGGGGCGCAAGCCGAAGAACAGCAACGTCCGCACCGGATGGCGATCGGGGTCGCGACGCCGATCGGCGGCCGGCCGCGGGCCGGCGAGGATGGCATCCAGCGACAAAGTCGTGGCATGCCGCCCGCTGGTGGTGGCACAACCGGCCAGCAGGACGAGGGCGGCCAGGGCGGCCGCGGCGGCCAATGCCGCTGTCGGGAGCGCTCGCATGAGGGGTGCCATTGTGTACGGGTACGCGGCCAAAAAAAACCCCGCTCGAGCTCCAGCGGGGCTATTGGGTCTGCGGGCGGTGTCTCAGCGCTCAATGGCAGAGGGTAAAAGACCCCTAGGCACACCCTCGGGTGTGCCCGCAATTCAGGCGGCAATGCACCGCCCGGCACTCGGCCGGGACCGCCTCGCCCAAACGGCGCTCAGCGGCGGAACGGACCGCCGCCGGAGCGCGGCCGTGGGGCACGCTCCTGCGCTTCGTTGACCCGTAGCGCCCGGCCGCTCATCTGGAAGCCGTTCAGCGCCTGGATCGCCCCCTGAGCCTCACCCGGTGCCATCTCCACGAAGCCGAAGCCGCGCGGCTTGCCGGTTTCGCGGTCGTTGATCAACTTGACCGAGTCCACCTTGCCGTGACGTTCGAAGAGCACCTTCACATCTTGCTCGGTGGCGTTGAAAGGCAGATTGCCAACATAAATCGTCGTCATCCGGAAGTCTCTCTATGGCAGTGCGATTCCCCGGCCGCACGTGTCGGCCGGAGGTGTCGCAGTATCAGTCGGGAAGGACAGGGAGTGGACGGACACGGTGGGATTCAACAGGAACACGGCCCCGGCGGCCCAACCGCCTGCCCCAGGTTCAGGCATGGACGATGTGCGGGGAGGAGCGGATCGAAAGAGCCGGCAACTCAAACGTGATCAATCCACTGCGGAGTGTGAACGGCCTGATGCTACTCCCGGCGTTGGCGGGACGCAAACACTTGCCCGCGTGCCGGGCGCCGGATCAGGGCCGTCTGTGGCAACGACGCAACAAACAGGCTAGCTACCTGCCGGCTCGAGGTAGGCATAACCGTCGAGCTCGTTTTCGTAGAAGCGCTTCAAAACCTGACTCTCCGCGACGCTCATCCGTCCGTCGCGGATCGCCCGCTCGCAATCACGCATCAGCGCCGGGGAGAGCTCTGCGACGTCGTATTCCATGTACTCGAGCACCTTGTTGGCGGTGTCGCCCTTGACCACTTCCTCGATCCACCAGCCGCCCTCATCGTGGCGCCGCACGTGCACGACGTGGGTGTCGCCGAACAGGTTGTGCAGGTCGCCGAGTGTTTCCTGATAGGCGCCGACCAGGAACACGGCGAGGTAGTACTTCTCGGAACCCTTCAGCTCGTGCAGTTCAAGCGTGTGTTTGACGTCGCGCAGTGAGACGAAGTGATCGATTTTGCCGTCGGAATCGCAGGTGATGTCGGCGAGTACCCCGGTTCGCGCCGGCCGCTCGTTGAGCCGGTGGATGGGCATGATCGGGAACAACTGATCGATCGCCCAGCTGTCCGGCAGCGACTGAAACACCGACACGTTGCAGAAGTACGTGTCGGAGAGAATCGACTCGAGCCCCTCGAGCTCCTCCGGCTGGCGCTCGAGGCGCCGGCAGCAATCGCGAATCTTGGCGCAGGTCGCCCAGAAGAGCCGTTCAGCGAGGCCGCGGAACTCGAGCGACAGCAGTCCCAGATTGAACATCTGCAACACCTGATCACGCGCGGTGAGCGCATCGTGATAGCACTCCACCAGACGTCGCCGGCTGACCGAGCGGAACGCCTCGAACAGGTCGTGCACCGGCTGGGGCAACTCGTCGCTGCCGCCGTAGTCCTCTTCCTCCCGGCCCGTGACGCGAAACTTGTCGAGCGCCGAGGAGCCGAGCACATCGAAGATGAGCACGCTGTGATAGGCGGCGACCGCACGCCCCGATTCACTGATGATCATCGGGTGGGAAATCTCGCGCGCATTGCACACGCTGGCGATGCGATAGACCACGTCGCTCGCATACTCGTTGAGCGTGTAGTTCATCGACGAGGAGTAGTTGGTGCCGCTGCCGTCGTAATCGACGCCGAGCCCGCCGCCGATGTCGATGTACTTCAGCCCCGCGCCCATCAGCTTCAGCTCCGCATACACGTGCGCGAGCTCGTTGATCGCATCCTTGACGCGACGGATGTCCTGCAGCTGGCTGCCAGGATGGCAGTGCACGAGCTGCAGACAATCGAGCATGCCGCGAGCCTTCAACTCGCGCACCAGCTCGAGGATTTCCGTGATGAACAGGCCGAATTTCGACTTCTCACCGGTCGAGTCGCGCCACTTGCCTGAGCCTTCGGTGAGCAGCTTCACGCGCACGCCGATACGCGGTCGCACGCCGTACTTGTCCGCATGCTTCAGGATCAGCGGCAGCTCCTCGAAGTTCTCGACCACCGGAATGATCGTGCGGCCGAGCTTGGTCGCGAGCGTCACTGCCTCGATGTAACTGTCGTCCTTGAATCCGTTGCAAACGATCAGCCGCTCCGGGGCGTTCTCCGTCATGGCCATGACGGCGAGCAGCTCGGGCTTGGAGCCGACCTCCAGTCCGAAGCCGAACTCGGCTCCGTAGCGGTACACCTCCTCGACCACCAGACGCTGCTGATTGACCTTGATCGGAAACACCGCCGCATAGCGGTTCTGGTAGTCGTTCTCGGCGATAGCCTGCGCAAACGCATCATGCAGGTGCTTCAGGCGGTGCGCCAGGATGTCCGAGAAGCGCACCACCACCGGAGTGGTCAGCTCGCGGGCCTGCAGTCCCTCGATGACCTCGTACAGGTCGATGTCGCTGCCAGGGCGCGTATCGGGTCGTACAACCACGTGCCCGGCCGGGTTAATGCCGAAATAGCCCTTGCCCCACGCGTTGACGTGGTACAGCTCGAGGGAGTCCTCGATGCGCCAGGGGGCAGCGGGGTTGTACTGCTGAGTGCCGATGCTCTTGGGATCTACGGCCACGTCGGTGAATTCCGTTCGACGCGCGGGAGTGCGTTCGCCGCGCACGATATCAAAATGGCGCCGCAGTAAAAGTCCTGTCGGAAAATTTTCCGCCCACGCTCGCGCTTCAGGGCGCGCGGGCCACCGGCCGCGCCGGGTCACGGATCCACTCGCTCCACGAGCCTGCGTACAAGCGTGCGCCGCCGAGTCCGGCGATCTCCAGAGCGAGCAGATTGTGGCAGGCGGTCACGCCCGAGCCGCACATGCACACCGCGCTCTGCGGCGGGCGGCCATCGAGCAGCTCGAGGTAGCGGGCGCGCAGCGCCGCGGCGTCGCGGAAACGGCCAGCGGTGAGATTGTCAGTGAATGGTTGATTGCGTGCGCCGGGGATATGTCCGGCCACCGGATCAATCGTTTCGTTGCGTCCTGCGAAGCGATCGGCACCACGGGCATCGATCAGCAGCGGCTCGCCACGCGCGAGCGCGCCGGTGCGCACCGCCTGCTCGAGTTCGGCCGTCTCGGCGAGCAGGCCCGCAGTGGGGCGGCCGCTGAAGCGGCGCTCGCTCACCGGGGCGCTCGCGCCCTGTTCGAGCGGCAGGCCGTCGGCCAGCCAGGCCGCCAACCCGCCATCGAGCACCGCGACGCGCCGGTGTCCCAACCAGCGCAGCAGCCACCACAGGCGTGCAGCGAATGCGCCGGGGCCCTGGTCGTAGGCCACCACCTGCGTGTTTGCGTCGATGCCCCACAGGCCAAAACGCTCCCCGAGCCGTGCAGGCGAGGGCAGCGGGTGGCGCCCACTCGAACTCGACACCGCCGCCGAGAGATCCCGATCCAGATGCGCGTAGCGGGCGTGCGCAATGCGTCCGGCCGCATAGGCCTCGGCGCCCCACTCGGGCCGCGCCAGGTCGAATCGGCAGTCGATCACCGCGAGTGCGGGCTCCTCGAGCCGTTGCGCCAGCTCGCGCGTGCTGATCAGCGTGTCGGACATGAGCCACCGCAGAGTGCGAGGGCGCCCGGTGGCGCCGTTGCGCCTATTCTATGCGGGGGCGCCGGCGCGGGCGACGCTTCGTGCGTCGGGCGAGAGTGAACGCATCGGCAGTGAACCCGGTACAATTCGCGCACAGACCGAATGGGGGACGGATGACGATCGAGGTTTACTGGGGCAGCGGCAGTCCCTTCGCATGGCGGGTGCTGCTCGCGCTCGAGCACAAGCGTCTGCCGTATGCCGCACATCTGCTGCAGTTCTCCAAGCAGGAGCACAAATCGCCGCAGATGCTGCAGCTGAATCCGCGTGGCCGCGTGCCGGTGCTGAAAGACGGCGAGTACGTGTGCTTTGAGTCCCTCGCCATCCTGTACTACCTTGACCTGAAGTATCCCGATCCACCCATCTTTGGCACCAGCCCCGAAGAGGCCGGCACCATTATGCGGGTCATCTGCGAGTACCAGGCCTATATCGAGCCGCATCTGCGCACGATCACCCGCGCGGTTTTCCACGGCGGCGTCGATCTGCGCAGCGAGGAGCTGACTCAGGCGATGCACGCGGTGGCGAGCGAGGCGCGCACCATCGAGGGCCGGCTGTCGAAATCCGACTGGGTGGTCGGCGAGCGCTTCTCGGCGGTCGACATGGTGATTTTCCCGGGAATTCAGCTGTTGAAGCGCGCCCTGGAGCGTCCGGTGGCCCGTGAGCTCGCCGCCCGCTTCATGCCCGTCGAGGTCAACTACCCTTCGCTCGGCCGCTGGCTTGCGCGCATCGAGGCGCTGCCGGGCTACGAGCGCACGTATCCACCGCACTGGCGCGCCAGTTGAAACGCGACGTTTCGTTGCACGCCGGGCTTTGATACGCTCCGCGCTGGCGCCGGAGCCGGACCGCGTGTTCGCTGGCCCGGCCGTGGTCCGTGTTTTCCCCGGTGATCGTGAGTGAGATGAGTCAGCACACAATCCACGTCGAATTTCCTGGTCGTATTGTCCTGGTCGGCTTTGGCAGCATCGGTCAGGGTGTCCTGCCACTGCTGCTGCGTCACATTGGGATCCCGGCCGAGCGCATCACCATCGTGACGGCCGAGGACAAGGGCAGCGAGGAGGCGGCGCAGTATGGCGTGCGGTTCATACGCGAGCCGCTCACGCGCGAGAATTTTCGGCGCGTGCTCGCACCGCTGCTCGGGCGCGGGGATTTCCTCGTCAATGTCTCGGTGAACGTCTCCAGTCTCGCGCTGATCAAGCTGTGCTGGGAGAAGGGGGCGATGTACCTCGACACGTGCATCGAGCCCTGGCCCGGCGGCTACACCGATCCGACCGTGTCGGCCGGGCGGCGGACCAATTATGCGCTGCGCGAGGAGGCCCTTGCACTGCGCCAGGACAATGAGCGCGCGCCGACCGCAGTGCTCACCCACGGCGCCAATCCGGGCCTGGTGTCCCATCTGGTCAAGCAGGCCTTGCTCAACATCGCGGCCGACTCGGGGATCGAGACGCACACGCCGGCCTCGCGCGCCGAATGGGCTGCGCTCGCCCGCCAGGTCGGCGTGAAGACCATCCAGATCGCCGAGCGCGACACGCAGCGCGCGAACCAGCCGAAGCTGCCGGGCGAGTTCGTCAATACCTGGTCGATCGATGGCTTCGTGAGCGAAGGCTCGCAGCCGGCTGAGATGGGCTGGGGAACGCATGAGCGTAATTTCCCGCGCGACGGTAAGCGCCACGAGAGCGGCTGCCAGGCCGCGATTTACTTGATGCAGCCCGGGGCGGGCACACGCGTGCGCACCTGGACGCCGCTCGCGGGTCATTTTCATGGCTTCTGCATCACGCACGGCGAGGCGATTTCGCTCGCCGATTAC
The DNA here is from genome assembly GCA_021808195.1 of Pseudomonadota bacterium. The sequence continues at coordinate 108,922 of JAKBCE010000009.1, read as the reverse complement.
TTCACGGTGCGCGAGGGCTCGCAGGTGCTGTACCGGCCGACGGTGCATTACGCCTATCACCCCTGCGACGAGGCGGTGATGTCGGTGCACGAGCTGGTCGGGCGGAATTATGTTCAGCAGGAGCATCAGCGGCTGTTGATGGACGAGATCGTCGGCGGCATCGATGAGCTTGGCGTGCTGCTCGCAGGGCACAAGAAGAACGCGTATTGGTACGGCTCGCAGCTCTCGATCGAGGCGGCGCGCAGACTCGCGCCGTGCAACAACGCCACCAGTCTGCAAGTGACCATTGCCGTGCTCGCGGGGGTGGTGTGGGCGATGGAAAACCCCAATCGCGGCATCGTCGAGCCGGAGGAGATGGACTTCCAACGCAGCCTCGAGATCTGCCGCCCGTACCTGGGACCGGTGATCGGTCAGTACACCGACTGGACGCCGCTGCACGAGCGCGGCCGGCTGTTTCCGGAGGACATCGACGCCTCCGATCCCTGGCAGTTCAAGAACGTGCGGGTGATCTGGTAGCGTTCTGGCTGGCTCAACGCGCGGAGTAGTCGACTGCGACGATCACGAAGTGGTGCATGCCGCCGGGCAGCTGCACATGCACCTCGTCATCGAGCCGCCGTCCGAGCAAGGCACGCGCCAGCGGTGAGTCCATGCTGATGAAGCCCGGCTCGCGATCGATTTCGTCGGGACCGACGATGCGGTAACGAACCGCCGCGCCGGCTTCGGTCTCGAGCGTAACCCACGCGCCGAAGTACACCCGTCGGGGGTCCGAGGGCGGCTGATCGACGATGACCATGCCTTCGAGCCGCTTGCGCAGGTAGCGCACTCTGCGGTCGATTTCTCGCAACCGGCGCTTGCCATAGGTGTACTCGGCGTTCTCGGAGCGGTCACCCTGCGCGGCCGCTTCGGTCACGGCCCGTGTCACCTCCGGCCGTTCGATCCGCCACAGCTGCTCAAGCTCCTGACGCAGCTGTTCGGCACCCTGCGGTGTGATGTATTGCGAGGAGGCGGGTGATGGGGGGCGATAGCGGCTCATGCGTGCGTGACCGGATGTCTCTCGCGCCGGCTGTTTCAGGAAGTGGTCGCCGAAGTGCGACGTTCTGCGCACCGCTTCACGGACCCGAGCGCAACAGCGGCGCTAAGCTAGATTTGTGGCTGCGAAGTATTACACGCACTTCCTGACTGGTGGCGCCGTCGCGCAGGAGGCCCCATCGACCCACGAATGGAGCGGCGTGGTGGAATTGCGCGAGCCGCTGCGCGACCGGCGTGAGATTCGTGAGCTGCGGCGGCTGCTCGCCACCAATTTCAATCTCGACTCTGAGGACATCCGCATCCTGCATTGGGCACGTCTTCACTGAGTCCCCCTGGGCGGACGACCCCCCTCGCAAATGTCCGCCCCATCGCCCCGGTCCCGGACGGATCGGGGCATTTTTCTCGCGCTGCGAACCCTCTCGGCCGTCAAGGTGTCATAATCCACCGACATGAGACGCACCCATTCCTGCCTACCGTTCGCGTTCAGCCTGCTCGTGGCCGCCGTTGGCTGTGCCACGCCCCGCTCGCGTGCTGCCGTACCCGCCGCATCGGCGGGCGTCACAGGATCTGCTACGGTACAGGCCGAGCTACCGGCTCCGGTGCAAACCGAGCGCTTCGTGCTCAAGCCGGGACAGGACGTGATCGGGCACGTGCAGATCGTGCGGATCCAGCCGCACCAGGTGCTGTCGGATATCGCTCGGCTGTTCGACGTCGGATATGACGCGATCAGACGCGCCAACCCCAAGGTCGACCCATGGCTCGCGCCCGTCGGTACGCGGGTCATCGTGCCGACACAATTCATTCTGCCGGATGCGCCCCACGTGGGCATTGTGGTCAATCTGGCGGCCATGCGGCTGTTCTACTTCCCGCCGCACCGGCCGGGCCAGCCGCAGGTGGTCATCACCCATCCGGTGGGCATCGGCCGGCTCGGCTGGCCGACGCCCACCGGTCTCACGCAGGTCGTGGCGCACATCGCTCACCCGGCTTGGGTGGTGCCGCGCTCGATTCTGGCCGAGCACGCTCACGAGGGCGTGCCGCTGCCCCGGGTGGTTCCGGCCGGTCCCACCAACCCGCTCGGCAACTGGGCGATGCCGCTCGGCTGGAGCGGCTACCTCATTCACGGCACGGACAAGCCGGCCGGAGTGGGCCGGCGCGTGAGCCATGGCTGTATCCATTTGTACCCCGAGGATATTCGCCAGCTGTTTCGCCAGGTGCCCAATGGCACGCCGGTGCGCGTCGTCAATCAGCCGTTTCTCTTCGGCTGGAAGGAGGGGCGGCTGTACATGCAGGCCTACGTCCCGCTGCAGGATGACAAGCGACCGTGGAAGCGCAATGCGACGCTGCTCGATCGGATGCTCACCCGCAGTCTGATCCATCACCTGGCGCAGGCCGGCGAGCGGATCGACTGGCGCCGCGTGAGCGCGCTGGTGGCCGAGCCGAAGGTGGTCCCGCTACCGGTCTCCGGTACCGGCCTGGTGGGCGAGGGACTTCAGGCGACGCTCGTGCAGAATCGGCTGCCGAAGGGCTCGGCGTGGAACGGCAAGACTCACCTGCCGCTGACCACTGCCGAGTTCCACAAGATCATGGCCCGCTACGATGCGTCGCTAAAGCCCAAACAAGGCGCCGGCACGAAGCACAAGGCCGCTGCAAACCATCGCGGGCACGTCGGCCGGGTCCGTAGCTCCGCGGCGAGCGGTACGGCCGAGTCGACCGCGCATTGGCACTGAGGGTCTGTACCAGGGCGCGACCGCGGCCTACGATTCGCTCCCTATGGTAGAGTCTGGGCGGAAACCAACCAAGAATAACGCCCTGGGGAAGAACTGGTGGTTGAAGGCGGTCCTGGCCTTTCCCTCAAAGAGGATGACATCGAGCCGGCGATCGCGTGGGCGGAGCCGGTCACCGCATTTGTCGGTCGTACGCTGAAGGGACCGCTGCACCGTCCGGTACCGCTCACTAGCTTCGCACAGTTCCAGCAAGTCTTCGGCGGACTGTGGCAGCCCTCCACGCTCTCGTACGCCGTCGAGCAGTTCTTCGCGAGCGGTGGCAGCAGAGCGCTGGTGGTGCGCGTCGCCAACGGCGCGCGGGCACCCACTGTGACGTTGCCGGCCGGCGAACAAGCGCTGCGGCTCATCGGGGTGCATCCGGGCTCGCGGGAATACCTGCGCGCCTCGGTCGACTACGATGGGCTGGCCGACTCCGATGCGTTCAATCTGGTCGTGCAGCGCGTGCGTGCGGCAGGTTCCGAGCACATCGAGGATCAGGAGATCTTCCGCCGCGTCTCGCTGGCGAGTGAATCGGACCGCTGTCTCACCGACCTGTTGGCGCATTCGCAGCTCGCGCGGGTCGTCCCGCCGCTGCCCGCCCGCCGTCCGGAGCGATCGGCGCCTAGCGCAGGCGGCTTCGGCGTCGGCTACGTGGGGTCGAACTGCGATGGCGATGATGGCGGACCGGTCACGGATTACGATCTGATCGGCTCGGCTGCCGAGCGCACGGGCCTGTTTGCGCTCGGCGAGGAGAACTTCGATTTTCTCTGCATCCCGCCGCTCACTCGTGAGCAGGATGTCGGACTCGGCACGTTGCTCGTGGCGGCGCGGCTGTGCCGCCAGCGCCATGCGCTGCTCATCGTCGATCCGCCCAGCGCATGGGACGGCCCTCAGGAGGCCATTGACGCGATGCGCAAGTGGCCGTTCCGCAGCGATCATGCCGTGATGTTTTTCCCGCGCCTGCGCGCGTACGACCAGCTGCGCGGTCGGGTTGAGACGTTTACCTGCAGCGGCGCGGCCGCAGGGCTGATCTCGCGTGCCGAGCAGAGCGGGTCGCTCGGCGCAGGCGAGGAGGAGCCGCTGCTGCGAGCGGGGCTGCAGCCGGCCGTCGAGGTGTCGCTCTCGCAGCGGGCGCGACTGTCGCTCGCCGGCATCAATACGCTGTTTGCGACTCGCTCCGTTGCGATGCCGCCGGTGAGTGCGCGCACGCTGGCCGCCGGGGGCAATGGCTCGCCCGACTGGAGATTCCTCGCAGCACGGCGTTTGGCATTGCGGGTTGCCGCCAGCGTCGAGCGGGGCACGCGCTGGATGCTGTTTGAGCAGAACGTGCCGGCCACCTGGGCGCGGGGACGCTCACGGGTCGAGGCCTATTTGGCGCGGCTGTCCGCCTCGGGAGCCTTTGCGGGGTTTTCGCGCGAGGAACGCTATTTCGTCGTCTGCGACGAACGAATCAATCAGCCGCAATCGGTCGCGGCCGGCGGGGTCAATCTGCTCTTTGGTATCGCGGCGCGACGCGCCGGTGAGTTCGACACGTGGCTCGTGAGCCACCAGCCCGGCGCCAGTCGCGCACGCCCGGTTTCCGTCAACCGCCTCGCCACCCAGCGGCCGGGCGACTGGCCGCTCGAGATGAGCATCCATCGCTGAGTCGCTGGTCCGTGCTATAGCGTCGGTCGGCGTTTGACGGCATCATTATCCGATGAGTGACGAGGCGAGTTCAGCGCAGGAGCGCGCCGGCGCGGCTGCGAACCCCGCGCCGCAGCGCCATGTCGTGTTCTCACATGGTCTGGCAAGCGGCCCGTGGGGACGCAAAATCACCGCGCTCGCCGAAGTGGTGCGCAGCGAGGGCTACGAGGCGCACTCGGTCGATTATCGCGGACTCGACGCCCCGCGCGAGCGCATCGCCCGGCTGGCCGATTACTGCAAGGACCTCACCGGTGATCTGGTGCTCGTCGGCTCCAGCCTCGGCGGTTACGTGACGGTGGCCAGCGCTTCGGTGCTGCATGCGCGAGGCATCTTTCTGATGGCCCCGGCGCTCTACTTCCCCGAGTTGCCGCAGCTGCGTGCCGGGATCGTCGATTGCCCAACGGTGGTGGTGCATGGCTGGCGCGATGAGGTGGTGCCGTTCGCGCACAGTGTGCGCTTCGCCGAGCATTACCGCGCAGCGCTGCATCTGCTCGATAGCGACCACAATCTGCACAATCAGATCCGCGTGATCCAAAATCTCTTCGAATATTTCCTTATCGCGCTCGATTTGCCCGCGCCGGCCGGCGAGTAGGTTCTGCGGCGTGCCGGTGTCGGCACGGCGGTGAGCGGGCGGACGTTGGAATGAACTGGTTATTGCACCGAGTGCTGGCGCTGTGGGTACGCTGCAAAATCCTCCCGGAGGACGCCGCGGCGCGCCTGCGCGAGCGAGCGCGCCCAGTCTGTTACGTGCTCGAGCGGCGCAGCATCGTTGATCTGGCGGTGCTGCAGAATGTCTGCGAGCGCATGCGCCTGCCCCGGCCGCGCCGGCGTCTGCGGCTGCAGCGGCGGCGTGGGGAGCTGCGCGCCCATTTCTATCTCACTCGCCAGCGTGGCTTCTGGAACGAGCGGCTCGACCGGCGTCCGCCCCCACAGATCGAGCAGATGCTGCGCGCGCTGGAAGCCGATCCGCAGGCGGACATCGATCTGGTGCCGGTGGCGGTGTATTGGGGTCGCGCGCCGCAGCGCGAGCAATCGTGGATCCGGCTGCTGCTGGTGGAGAACTGGGTACTGACCAGCCGGGTGCGCAAGTTCCTGCAGGTGTTGTTCAACGGTCGCAACGTGCTGCTCGAGTTCGAGGAGCCGATCTCGCTGCGCAGTCTGATGGGTGAGGAGAGCGGCCTTGCGCTGCGCGGCCGGCGGGTGACCCGTTCGCTGCGCGCCTTGTACATCCAGCGGCGTGCCGCACGCATCGGGCCGGATCTTTCTCACCGGCGCGTGGTAGTGACGCGCGTGCTGCGCACCAGTGCGGTGCGTGCCGCCGTCGCGCAGCTGATGCGCGAGAAGAAAATGACCCGCCGCGCGGCGCTGCGCGAGGCTGCGGGTTATGCCAATGAGATCGCCGCCAATTACTCGCACGCCTTCGTGCGCTTTCTCGAGCGGGTGCTGACCTGGCTGTGGAATCGCCTGTACGACGGGGTGAGCGTCGGTCACCTGGAGACACTCGAGCGGGCTGCACAGGGCAACGAAATCGTCTATGTGCCGTGCCACCGCAGCCACATGGACTATCTGCTGCTCTCCTACGTGATCTATGTCAACGGGTACGCCCCGCCGCACATCGCCGCCGGCATCAATCTGAATCTGCCGATCGTCGGACGTTTTCTGCGTATGGGCGGGGCATTTTTCATCCGCCGGCGTTTCGGCGGCAATGTGCTCTATACGGTCGTGTTCATGAAGTATCTGGCGGCGATCATGGCGCGCGGCCATTCGATCGAGTACTTCATCGAGGGCGGCCGCAGCCGCACCGGTCGCCTGCTGCAGCCGAAGACCGGCATGCTCTCGATGACGGTGCGCAGTTTTCTGCGCGATCCGCTGCGACCGGTCGTGTTCGTGCCGGTGTACTTCGGGTATGAGCGCATCATCGAGGGGACGACCTACGTCGGGGAACTCTCCGGCAAGGCGAAGGAGAAGGAGAGCGTGCGGGGACTGCTGCGCTCCCTCGGCCGGCTGCGTGAGCGCTTCGGCAGGGTACATGTCAATCTCGGCGAGCCGATTGCGCTCGATGAGGTGCTCGACCGGCACGGGGGGGATTGGCGAGTCCGCCCGTTCGACGACGATACCCGCGCAGCCTGGGTGAGCGCGGCGGTCGACGAGCTCGCCCAGCGCATCATGCGCAACATCAACTCGGCCGCGGCGGTGACGCCGGTGAATCTGCTGGCGACGGTGCTGCTCGCCATGCCCCGCCAAGCGCTGCCCGAGAGCGATCTGGTGCGACAGATTGACCTGTACCGCGCGCTGCTCGAGGGCGTGCCATACAGCGCACGAGTCACGGTCACCGCGCTGAGCGGCGCGGAGGTCCTTGCCTATGGCGAGACGATGAAAGTGCTGCAGCGCCACGGCCACCCGGCCGGGGATGTGCTGCGCATGAGCGATGAGAGTGCGGTGCTGGCCGCGTACTTTCGCAACAACGTGCTGCATTTGTTTGCCATGCCCTCGCTGCTGGCGTGCGTCTTCCTGAGCAACGCCGAGGTGGCGCACGAGGACATCCTGCGCCTCGCTGCGCGCATCTATCCGTACATTGCCGAAGAACTGTTCCTGCATTGGAGCGAGGCGGAACTCTCCGCGGTGGTCGAGCGCGTGCTCGCCGAGCTGGCCCGGCACGGACTGATCGAGAGCGACGCTGCCTGTGGTCAGTGGCGCCGTCCACCGCCCTCGAGCGCCGAGGCGATGCAGCTGTCGATCCTGGCACAGTCAACGCTGCAGACTATCGAGCGGTACTACCTGGCGATTGCGCTGCTGCTGCAGGCCGGCTCCGGTGCGCTCTCGCAGGCGAGCCTCGAGGAGCGATGCCAGCTCGCCGCGCAGCGCATCGCGCTGCTGTACGGACTGAATTCGCCGGAATTCTTCGACCGTTCGCTGTTTGCGAACTTCATCGATCTGCTGCGCCGACGCAGCGTGATCCGCGTCAACCGCAGCGGCTTGCTGGAGTTCGACGAGGTACTGATGCGGGTCGCGGCGGACGCCCAGTTCGTCCTGAGCGAGCAGATCCGTCACAGCATCCTGCAGGTGACCCACGCCTGAGGCGCGCCGCTGCGGCGCGGCCGATCAGTTCTGGGAGCGCGGCGAGACGGTCGGAATGGAGAGCGGCAGGTCCTCACCGGCGAGCGTTTCTTCCTCGTGGCCGAGGGTTGGAATGCCGGGCAGGGTGTCGTTCGGATTGCCGCGTGCCCCAGACACGCGCTCATCGACGTAGAGCAGTTCGTGCTTGCCGATCAGTACCACGTCGCCGTCGCGCAGATAATGCCGGTGCACGCGCACCGAGCGCACGTACAGCCCGTTCGTGCTGTTGAGATCCTCGATGATGCTGGCGTTATTGGTCGTGGTGATCTGGCAGTGATGGCGGCTGATGAAGCGACTGTCGATCTGCAGGTCGTTGTCCGGGGTGCGCCCGAGGATGATCCGTCCCGGCAGCAGCGCGACTTCCTGCTGCGTGCGGCCGCCCTCGAGCACCTGTAGCCGTGCCAGTGGCGGCAAGAGCGGTTCACGCCGGGCGCGCACGCGCGCTGCGGCGGCCGCACCGACTCCCTGGGGCCGGGCGGCGAATTCCACCCATTGCAGCTCGCTCACCGCACTGGCGATGTCTGCGGCGATGACCCGGTCACGATCGTTCGTGAACGCCGCCATCATCGCGGTGTCGCACAGCGTGTTGATCAGGCGGGGAACGCCCCCTGCGTAGCGGTGGATTTCCGCGAAGGTATCCGGCTCGAAGATTTCCCGCTCGCCGGCCCCGGCCACGGCGAGCCGGTGGCGGATGTACTCGGCAGTCTCCTCCTGCGAGAGCGCCGTGAGATGAAAGCGCAGTCGCACGCGTTGGTTCAGCTGCACGAGTTCCGGAGCATCGAGCTTGGCGTTCAGCTCCGGCTGCCCGGCGAGAATGATGCGCAGCACCTTGTCCTTGGTGGTCTCCACGCCCGAGAGCATCCGGATTTCCTCGAGCACGCGCAGCGAGAGATTCTGCGCCTCATCGACGATGAGCAGCACGCGCCGGCCGGCCGCATACTGCTCGATGAGAAAGTTGTTCAGCGTGACCAGCAGCTCGCCTTTTTTCATCTTGAACGGCGAGAAGCCGAATTGGGCGAGCAGTGACTGCAGGAAATCGATCGCCGAGACCTGCGTCTGGTTGATCTGCGCCACCACCACGTCCTGGGGAATCTCCCGCAGGAACGCCTCGATGAGGGTGGTCTTGCCTGCGCCGATCTCCCCGGTAATGACGACGAAGCCGTCGGCGAACCAGATCGTCGACTCCATGTACGCCTTGGCGCGGGCGTGCTGCTTGGACAGGAACAGGAATTGGGGGTCGGGACTGAGCCGAAACGGCAGTTCTTGCAGATGGAACGGCTCGATGTACATGGCGTGGCTATGCTACGGCACGCGTATCGTCGGGGCTACCTGGGCGAGCACTCGCCGGGCCAAGCGGTCGCGCCGGCTGGCGGAGGCCTCCACCAGCGTGCAGTGCCCGAGCTTGCGCCCCGGCCGAGGTTGTTTGCCGTAATCGTGCAGGTGCAGACCCTCGAATTCGAGCAATGGCTCGCGCGCGGGCATCTCCCCGATCAGATTGATCATCGCGCTGTGGCCGTTCGGTCGCGTCGAGCCGAGCGGCAGGCCGAGAATGGCCCGCAAATGATTCTCGAACTGGCTGGTGAGGCAGCCCTCGATCGTCCAATGACCGGAGTTGTGCACACGGGGTGCCATTTCGTTGGCGATCAGGCGCCCGTTGCGCACGAAAAACTCGATGGTCAATATGCCGGCGTAGCGAAAATGCTCCAGACAGCGCGTCAGGTACTCCACGGCCGTGCGGTGCCAGCGGCCCGGACCGAATGGCGCTCGAGTCAGGCGCAGGATGCCACCGGCGTGCACGTTGCCATTCAGCGGGTAGAACACGGTCTGGCCGCGCGTGCTGCGGGCGCCAATGATCGAGACCTCGCAATCGAACGGAATCCATTCCTCGTAGATCAGCGGTACGCTGCCGAGGCTCTGCCACGCCTGCTGTGCCTCTTCGGGCGTGCTGATGCGCATCTGGCCCTTGCCGTCGTAGCCCATGCGCCGAGTCTTGATGACCGCCGGCAGCCCCACCTCGCGCACGGCCCGCTCGAGGGCGGGACGGGAGGAAACCGCCCGCCAGCGCGTGGTGGGAATGCCGAGGCGCTCGAACAGCCGCTTCTCGGCGACCCGGTCCTGGGCGGTCGCGAGCGCCGGCACCGGTGGGCAGATGCGTGCGCGGCGCGCACCGGAGGCATGCTTGCGCAACGCCTCGACCGAGATGTTCTCCCAGTCGAAGGTCAGCACCTCGCACTCGCGGGACAGCCACTTCAGCGGCTGCGGATCGGTGAACGCCCCGTGCAGCACCGGGGCGACTCGAGCGGCCGGCGCCTCGCGCGAGGGATCGAGGAAGAGGAAATCGAGGCCGAGCGGATAGCCGGCAAGGGCGAGCATGCGGCCGAGCTGCCCGCCGCCGATGACACCGACGGTCATGTGCGGACCGAGCGCGGATCGGGTTGGGCGAGCACGGCGGCGGTCTGATCGCGCCGGAACGTCTCGAGGGCCTCGGCCACGGCCGGGTGCTTATTGGCAAGGATCGCCGCAGCACACAAGGCGGCATTGGCGGCGCCCGCGGTGCCGATGGCGAAAGTCGCGACCGGCACGCCGGTGGGCATCTGCACGATCGACAGGAGCGAATCAAGTCCGCCCAGGGTCTTTGACTGCACCGGCACGCCGAGCACCGGCAAAGTGGTCTTGGCGGCGGTCATCCCCGGCAGGTGCGCCGCGCCGCCCGCCCCGGCAATGATCACCTCAAGGCCGCGCCCGCGGGCGCTGGCCGCATACTCGAACAGCAGGTCCGGCGTGCGATGAGCCGAGACCACCCGGACTTCGTGGGCAATTGCGAATTTGTCCAACATGTCGGCGGCCGCGCGCAGCGTTTCCCAGTCCGACGTCGAACCCATGATGATACCGACCAGCGCTTTCATCCGCGGGATTCTACCCAAGGAGCCCGCGCAGCGCGCGAAACAGCGCACGGCCCGCCGCGCCCTGCGTGGCCGTGCCGGCGGGCCGCTCGGCACGTGCCGCGCTTACCAGCCGCGCCCACTGCTCGCGCTCGAAACCCGGCCGCGCCGCGGCGAGCTCATCGAGCGCCGGCTCGCCCTCCTCGAGCAGCCGCTCGCGCCAGTGTTCGGCGCGCTTGAAGCGCTGGGTTTCCTCGGCGTCGCGCTCGCTGCGGGTCGCGAGGGCGCGGCGAATCGGCTCGGTGTCGATCTGGCGCATCAGCTTGCCGATGTACTGGCGTTGGCGGGCTGCGGCGGCCCGACTGCGGATGCCGCGCGCGGCGCGGACCGCCTCGAGCAACGCCTCCGGCAGCTCGAGCGCCTGCAGATCGCGCTCGCGCAGCGCAATCAGCGCCTCGCCGAGGTCCTGTGCGGCGTGCGCGGCGCGCTTGCGTTCGCTTTTGCTCGGCGGGGCCTGTTCGGCTGGGGTCGCCTCGGACTCAAGCGGGCGCATGGACGGGTTGCGGTGGGCAGCGGTGCATGGCTGCTACACTAGCGCATTCCGCCCGTTCGCGTGAGCGCGGCGGCCGGTAGCCGCCGGCCGGGCCGGCCGGCGATGATCTGCCCAACGAGGACTTTCCATGCAGCAGGCGCTCAAGCCACACGCTTCCACCGCAACGCTTGAGGACGCTGTCCGCTTTGCGCTCGAGGAGGCATCCCGTCAGGGCGCCAGCCAGGCCGAAGCGGATGCGAGCATCGGGCAGGGGCTCGGTGTGACGGTGCGGCTCGGGGAGGTCGAGACGATCGAGTATCAGCGTGACCGGGGTCTGGCGGTGACGGTGTACTTCGGACAGCGCAAGGGGTCGGCGAGCACTGCGGACCTCAGCCGCGAGGCGGTGCGTGCGAGCGTGGAGAAGGCCTGCGCGATAGCCCGGTTCACGGCCGAGGATCCCTATGCGGGGCTGGTCGAGCCGGAGGCGTTGGCGCGCGACATACCGGATTTGGACCTCGATCATCCGTGGGAGCTGCCGGCCGAAGCGGCGATTGACATCGCGCAGCGGTGCGAGCGCGCCGGGATGGGCGTCGATGCACGGATCAGCAACTCCGAGGGCGCCTCGGTGAGCACGCAGCGGCACACGGGCGTATATGGCAATTCGCTCGGCTTTCTCGCCGGCTTTTCCGGGACCAGCCATTCGGTGAGCTGTTCGCTCATCGCCCAGCAGGGCAGCCAGATGCAGCGCGATTACTGGTACACGGCCGCGCGCGATCCGCTCGAGCTCGATTCGCCCGAAGCGGTCGGAATCGCCGCCGGACGGCGCGCCTGCGCGCGCCTGGGGGCACGCAAATTGACCACGCGGCGCGCGCCGGTGCTGTTTGCCCCGGAGATGACCCGGGGGCTCGTGCAGCATTTCCTCGGCGCGATCCGTGGCTCGAGCCAATACCGCAAGGCCTCTTTTCTGCTCGATGCGGCCGGTGAGCAGGTCTTCCCCTCGTTCGTGCAGATGAGCGAGCGGCCTCACATCCCCAAGGCACTCGGCAGCGCCCCGTTCGATGCCGAGGGGGCGGCCACCCGCGACCGCGAACTGATCGAGCAGGGCGTTCTGCAGGGCTACGTGCTCGGCAGCTACTCGGCCCGTCGGCTGGGTCTGAAGACCACGGGCAATGCCGGGGGCATCCACAACCTGCTGGTGGGCTCGGCCACGGCCCGTCCGGCTGAGGCGTTGCTGCGTGAGATGGGCACCGGTCTGTGGGTCACGGAGCTGATGGGGCAGGGCGTCAACGGTGTCACGGGGGACTATTCGCGTGGTGCCAGCGGCTTCTGGGTCGAAGGCGGGGCCATCGCCCATCCGGTCCACGAGGTGACCATCGCGGGCAATCTGCGCCAGATGTATCAGAACATCGTCGCACTCGGCGACGATGTCGATGTGCGCGGCACCATCCGCTGCGGTTCGCTGCTGCTCGCGGAGATGACGATCGCCGGGGATTGAACCGGGGGCGCCCGGGGGGGAGTCGGTAAACCATCGTGAGTGCATCGGAGCCACTTCGGCAAGCGCATCGCTGGCTGCGCCACCGGGATGGTCATCCGGCGCACGTGACCAACGAAGAGCTGTTCTTCGACCTGGTCTATGCGTTTGCGCTCACTCAGTTGAGCCACCAACTCTGGCATCACCTCACCGGGATCGGGATCGTGCAGACGCTGATCCTGTGGTTCGCGGTGTGGCTCGGCTGGCAGTACACCTGTTGGGTGACCAACTGGTTCAACCCCGAGGCCCCGGCGATCCGCTCCCTGTTGCTGATCACCATGGCGCTCGCGCTGGTCATGGCCGCGAGCATTCCCGATGCATTTGCCGCGCGTGCCCGGCTGTTCGCCCTCGCCTACACGCTCATGCAGGTGGGTCGGACCGCGTATATCGTCGTGTGCCTGCCTGCCAAGCATGCACTCGCGGCCAATTACCGGCGGATACTCGCGTGGCTGCTCATCGCCGCGTGTTTCTGGCTGGCCGGCGCCTGGGCGCCGGCGGGGTGGCGTGTGGGTCTGTGGCTGACGGCGGTGGGCTGCGAGTACGTCTCGCCGATGTTCGGCTTTGCGCTGCCCGGCTTGGGGCGCTCGCACAGTCGCGATTGGACCATCGAAGGTGGCCATCTGGCCGAGCGCTGCCAGCAGTTCGTGATCGTCGCGCTCGGTGAGTCGCTGCTCGTCACCGGTGCGGCCTTGAGCCGTACGGCAGCGCCCGCTGCAGGGGAGATCCTCGGGGCGGGGCTTGCTTTTCTCGGCACGTTGGCGATGTGGTGGCTGTATTTCGGCACGTCCACTCGCGCGGCCACCGAGGCGATCATGCATGCGGACGATCCGGGGCGCATGGGCGCCTCGTTGCACTACGTGCATGCGATCCTGATCGGCGGGATCGTGGTTGCGGCGGTCGGCAACGATTTGGTGTTGGCGCGGCCGTTCGCGATCAAAGCAGCCTGGGAGGCCGGCGTGCTCGCGGCCGGACCGTGTCTGTACCTGCTCGGCAGCGCGCTCTACAAGCGCATCGTCTACGGGGTCGTTCCGCGCTCGCATTTGCTCGGCGCGTGCGCGCTGATGCTCTGCGTGCCCCTGACGCAGCGCGCCGGGCTGCTGCTGCCGGCGGCGCTGGGTACGGCGATGCTGCTCGCCGTGTCGCTCTGGGAGATGCGCCTCGGTCGGTGCCCTGTGGCCGTACCCCGCGCGCATTGAGCGGGCTGCTGTCGCGGCCCACACCCTCGCCAGCCTACACTGTGGCGATGCGCCTCCTCGACACCCCATCGACCGCCCGGCCTTTCGCCTCGCTGCGGCTCCTGGCCGGCCAAGCGCTCAGCCGCGCCGCCGGCGCGCCCCTGGTGAGCGGCAACCGCGTGCAGTTGCTGATCGACGGTGAGGCGCATTTTCGCGCCTGGGCGGAGATGATCGAATCGGCGCGCCGGTACGTGCTGCTCGAGAACTACATCATCGCCGACGATGCGGTGGGTCGCCGGTTTCGTGATCTGCTCTGCGCGCGAGCACGCGCCGGGGTGCAAGTTGCGCTGATCCATGACTGGTTCGGCACGTTCGGCAATGCGGGCCACGCTTTCTTTGCGCCGCTGCGTGCGGCAGAGGTCGAGGTTCGCGCGTTCAATCGGCCGCGCGTGGAAAGTCCTCTCGGTTGGATCGGCCGCGACCACCGCAAGCTGCTCGTGGTGGACGGTGAGCTTGGCTCGATCTCCGGTGTTTGCATTGCGAGTAAGTGGCTCGGCGATGCGGCGCACGGAGTCGCACCCTGGCGCGACAGCGGGGTACTCATCGAGGGGCCGGCCGTGGCCGACATTGAAGCGGCTTTCCGCGAGAGCTGGAGCAGTTCGGGCGCGCCGCTGCCGTTTGCGGCTGCGCCGACGCCGGCGGTCTGCGGTGAGGTGGCGCTGCGGGTGATCGCGACATTGCCGGCGCACGGGGCGATGTACCGGCTTGACTCGCTGATCGCCGCCATGGCGAACCACAGTCTGTGGATCAGCGATGCGTATTTCGTCGGCATCCCGACTTACGTGCGGGGCCTGGCCGCCGCGGCCGCCGATGGCGTCGATGTGCGGCTGCTGGTGCCCGGCAGCAACAATCTACCGGCGGTGGGCGCATTGTCGCGCGCCGGGTACCGGCCGCTGCTCGAAGCGGGTATCCGCGTGTTCGAATGGAACGGCAGCATGATGCATGCCAAGACGGCTGTGGCCGACGGCCGCTGGGCGCGGGTAGGCTCCTCGAATCTGAACCTCTCGAGCTGGCTCGCCAACTGCGAGATCGACGCGGCCATCGAGGACACCGGCTTCGCTGGGCAGATGCAGGAGCAGTATCTGCGCGATCTCGATAACGCGACCGAGCTGCTGCTGAAGGGGCGCCGGCCGCAGCCGCAGGCCCTCATCGCGCGCAACTCACGCAGTGGCAGCTCTTCGCGAGCGGCCGCGAGCGCAATGCGGCTGGCCAACACGGTCGGTGCAGCCATTGCCAATCGTAGGGTGTTGGGGGATTCCGAGCGAGGGGTGCTGACGGTGGCAGGCGGTGGCCTGGTGGCTCTCGGGGTGCTGGGGTTCTGGGCGCCGCAGGTGCTCGCCTGGCCGTTCGCGGCGTTTTGCAGCTGGCTGGGCCTGAGCCTCTTGTGGCGGCGGCTGCGACGCGCTCGAGCCTAGCTGCTCTCAAGCCTGCGGCTCGAGTACGCAGGGTGCTCGAGCCGCAGGCGATTTCAGTGACCTGGATGCCGGTGTGTCTTCAGAGTTGCCGTGCATGGCGCCGATGGGCGGCAACGGCGGCTGCGATCAGTCCAGCGGCAAACAGCGCCAGCGTGCTGGGCTCCGGCACCGAGGGGGTCGTCGGGGCTTGAACCATTGTGAAGTCCGCATTGACGCCGAAGGTGTGCGGACCGGACGATAGAAAGCTTATGCCGACGCTATTCTGCAGCGCGACGTTCAATTGTGCACCGTCGGCGAAGGTGATGACGCCCGGGTTGTTCCATTGGATCGTCCCGGCTGAGGCGAGCACGCAGAGCGAAGTTATGGGAATCATGCGTTGGCGCTCGGGAGTTTGAAGAGTCGATAGCGAAGCCGCCGCCGCCGGCACGGCTGCGCATTGTGGCTGACCTCGCGATAAGATGGGGCGGTGCAGTCCGTCTAGAGATAGTGCCCCATTCTCCGAGGTGCTGATCATGGAATCGAAATTCATCCTGGTGCTGCTTGCCTCCACGACCGGCGCGACGCAATGCCTGCGCGTCGCTTCGGTAATGAGCGAGCGTCTCGGTCAGAAGTTGCGCCTGGCCCATGTCGAGGTCGGCCCGCGCTCGATTGTGCTTACTGCGCAAGAACAGCTTTCGGAAGACGACGTCGGGCAGCTCGCCGAGCGCGAGCGGCTGGAAACCAGCAAACTGCACGATCTGGTTTCCGAATGGACGCAGACGAGCGGCATGTCCGCCGAATTCGATCTTTACAAGGGCGACGAATGGCGGGTCATGCGGCACTACCGCAAGACGGCGAGCATGGTCGTGCTCGCCTCGCCATATACCCAGCCCCCCGGCCATCGCGAGGCACTGCGGGCGGCGCTTGTGCGCACGCGTCATCCGGTGGTGATGGTGCCGCCCGGCTGGGAGGGAGGCTTTGGTCAGCGGCTGATGGTCGGTTGGTGGGACGTGCCGCCGCTGCGCCGCGCCCTCGCCGCGTTCGCGCCATTCCTCGCTGCGGCCGAGCAGGTCGAGGCAGTCTCGGTGAGCCAAGACGAGAGTGTGCTGGAAGGTGCTCGGGCCGCCCTTGCACCGATTGCCGCCGGGGCCAGCTACCGGGTGGTTGGCGCCGAAGGGCGGCGGACGGCACAAGCGCTGCTCGACGCAGCGGCCGCTTACCGTGCGGATGGACTCGTCATGGGGGCCTTCCGCCGCGGCGAGATCTTGAACTGGCTGGCGCGGGGCACCTCGACCCAGCTGATCCAGTCAAGTGCCTTGCCGCTGCTGATGCATCCCTGAGGCAGCGGTGCGCGCTCCGGTGGGGCCTATAGCCAGCCCAGGCCGCGGGCCAGCATGCTGAGCGCGACCAGTACGATCATCGGCACGAACACCTTTTTCAGGTGCACGTTGGACATTCGGTTCAGAGTCTTCGCGCCGAGCATGGAGCCGCCGAGCACCCCGATCGCTACGGGGGCGGCGATCATCGGGTCGATGTCCCCGCGTTGAAAGAAAATTCCGGCCGACGCCGCCGCCGTCACCCCGATCATGAAATTGCTGGTGGTGGTCGAGACCTTCATCGGCAGGCGCATCGCGGTGTCCATCGCAAGCACCTTGAAGGTTCCGCTGCCGATGCCGAGCAGGCCGGAAATCAGTCCCGCCACGTACATCATGCCGAAGCCGATGCGCACATGCGCAACATGGTAGGGGATGTCCTGGTGCGTGCGTCGGTCGGAGTAGGTGCCTGGAAGCTTCAGCCACGGGGCCCACTTGTGATTCTGCACACCGCTCGGCAGTTCCTCCCCGAGCCGCAACACCAGCGGTATCGCGGAGATCAATAAAATGACGCCGAACACGATGAACAGCAGAGTATCGTCGAGCATCGAGGAGACCAGCGCGCCGCAGACTGCGCCTGCTGTGGTGGCGATTTCCAGAAACATGCCGACCCGCAGATTGGTCATTCGGTCGCGAACATAGGCCGCCGCCGCACCGGATGAGGTGGCGATCACGGACACGATGGACGCGCCGATCGCCGTGGCGAAGGAGACGTGAAAGATGAGGGTCAGGATCGGAACGATGAATACGCCCCCGCCGAGCCCGGCAAGGGCGCCGATGAAGCCGGCGAACAAACTGCTGAGCGCGATGAACAGCAGTACTCCGAAGGAGTTGTTCGGCATGGCCGTCACGCCCGGTCGCCCCATGTAGGAGCCGATCCCGAAGATGCTGAACAACAGGATCGCCAGCACGATCGCGGTGATGATGACGTAGGTGCGATCTTTCTCGATCGCAAAGGCGGCGATCGACACGGCAACTCGCAGCACGGGCGTGGCAAGCAGGACGAGCAGGCCCGCCGTGACGATGGCTATCGGGTTGGCGGCCTTCAGACCGGCGCTGACCTCGCCCAGCGTATCCGGAAACGCTGTGGGCGGCATTCGGCCGAGCAGACGCAGCCCGTAGTAATAGCAGACACCGGCGAGTATGACCGCAACGCTGAGCAGTACGCCGCCGCGCAACACGCTGCTGATGATGAGTTCGGTTTTGCGGATGAGGCCATCGTCGGGCCCGAGGCGGGCGGACTTGTCGTTGATAATGACGTTCGGCATCACGGTTCCGTGGTGTGGCTGAACTGTTCTGGTTGAGACCGGCGAATTAAGGAAATGCCCCGTTCAAACCGCTCGTCATGACGAATGCGACGATTGCGGCGGGCGCCAGTCTACTGCGGGGCTGAGCGTGTGGCCGTAAAAAAATAAAAATTGTCCTGTCGTGACGCCCGATTGCGACGCACACGACCGTGCTAACGCCTCTCGCACGGTCGACGCCGTGCGCATCGACGGCGGCTGCGGAGCGCTACGGAGACTCTGCGGTGGCGGCTGCCGCCGTCGAGTCGGGCGATGGCGGTTGGGGTGGCGCACGCCGCCCGTATCGGCATTGCCGGTGTTCGAATTGAGTCCGGCCCCCGGGGCGGGTGCATCTGCCGCAGCGCCTGCGATCTTGATTCCCGGCGCGAGGGCGGTTCCGAGTTGACCATACGCATCACCGTCAGCGACACCCTGCTCCAGAGGCAACGCCCCGCGGAGGTGCGCTCGATGCCATTCCTGCTTGGCGGCCGTGATCCGTGCTCGATACGGGTTAGGAATGGCTTGGCGATTCCGTGGACGGGCGGGCGTGCGCGGCCGATGCGCGACCCTCTCACCGGCCACGGCGGAGGCCGTTCGTCGCGCTGAAGTTCCGCCGTGCCGCGGCTCGCAGGCGGGTGCGCAAGCCAGGCGGGAACACACGGCCTGAGCGCGGTCCGGAGCGCGCGCCCCGAGCCGGCGACGCCTGGGGTCCCAAAGCAAGAGGCCCACCTTGCGGTGGGCCTCTGGCGTTTTGGCTGGGGGACTAGGATTCGAACCTAGGTAAACGGAGTCAGAGTCCGTTGTCCTACCACTAGACGATCCCCCAAGAATCGCATGGCAAGCATCGCGGGTTGAGCACGACGAGGCCGCTATTGAAGCCTGCCTCGGCGGGCTCTTCAAGACCCCGTTAACGCTTGGAGTACTGCGTTCCGCGGCGGGCTTTGCGGCGGCCGACCTTCTTGCGCTCCACCTCGCGAGCATCGCGGGTGACGAACCCAGCGGCGCGCAACGTCTTGCGGTAGGTTTCGTCGTAGTCGATCAGTGCGCGGGTGATGCCGTGGCGGATGGCGCCGGCTTGGCCGGTGATGCCCCCGCCGTCAACGGTCACGCTGACGTCGAAGCGGCTGGTCAGTTCCAGGGCCTCGAGCGGCTGACGGACGATCATCCGTCCCGTTTCGCGGCCAAAGAACTCATCGAGCGGGCGGTCGTTGACCGTGATCTTGCCGCTGCCCGGACGCAGATACACCCGCGCCGTGGCGGTTTTGCGCCGGCCGGTACCGTAGTTCGCTTGCTGGAGTGCCATCGCTAAGTTCCTTTAAATCTCGAGCGGCCGCGGCTGCTGCGCCTGATGCGGGTGCTCGCCGCCGGCAAACACATGCAGCTTCTTGAACATGCGCCGACCGAGCGGGTTCTTCGGCAGCATGCCCTTGACCGCGAACTCGATGGCCCGTTCAGGGTGCTCGGCGAGGAGCTTGTCGAGCGCGATGGACTTGATGCCACCGATATGACCGGTGTGGTGATAATAAATCTTGTCGCTCAGCTTGCGGCCGGTGACATGAATTTTGCCGGCATTGAGGACCACGATGTGGTCGCCCATATCGACGTGCGGGCTGTAATCAGCCTTGTGCTTGCCCTTCAGGCGATGGGCAATCTGCGTGGCGAGACGCCCAAGCGTCTTGCCGCTCGCATCGACCACGAACCAGTCGCCGCGAACGCTGCCGGATTTGGCGAAAACCGTCTTCATAAGAGCCTCTGCAGGGGGGGCTTCGATCCAATAAGGACCCTATCCAAAGGGCCGGCAAGTCTACTGAAGGTGCGTCCGTATTGCAAAAGGCCGTGCGCCGGATAGGGTCACAGGGGGGCCACGAGGCCGGCCGACCTCCTATAATAGGCGCATGCAAGCCTGTCGCTCGTTCGATTCTTGGATTGCCGCCGCGGATCGGGCGCTGCGCGCCCTCGGTGCGCCCGCGCGCGCGGCGCGTCCGGTGCCGGGTGAGCCGGATACGGCAAAGGATAAGCTTTCGCTAGACGAGCGCCGCCGCTCCGCCGGCCTGATGCGCGTCAATCATGCCGGGGAGATCGCAGCCCAGGCTCTCTACCACGGGCAGGCGCTTGCGGCACGCGATGCGGCCACACGCGAGATGCTGCTGCGCGCCGCACGGGAAGAAGCGGACCACCTCGCCTGGTGCGCAACCCGGTTGACCGAGCTCGACTCCCAGCCCAGCCGGCTCGATCCGCTCTGGTATGCGGGTTCATTGGCCATCGGCGCATTGGCCGGCCTGATGGGCGATCGGGTCAGCCTCGGCTTCGTGGTCGAAACCGAACGGCAGGTCGAGGGCCACCTCGACGGGCACCTGGGCAGTCTGCCCGAGGCAGACGCGCGCAGCCGTGCGATCGTTGCGGCGATGCGGACCGACGAGATGGCGCACGGCGCGACGGCGAAGGCGGCAGGAGGTGTCGAGCTGCCGATGCCGGTTCGGGCGTTGATGCGCGCGACGGCTCGGGTGATGACGGGTACGGCATACTGGCTGTGAGCCTCCGACCCCCGCCTCGGTCCGGCAGAGGCATGCCGCGCTGGTGCTCACTGCTGCGCGTGCGGTACGCTTCCACTCAGGGCAATAAATTAAGTAATCTTCGCCTCAAGACCGTGTGAGACGGGGGAGCCGGTAATGGAAGAAAACGTCATCAAGCCGCTGAGTGATATTCCGGCGATCAATCGCTTTCTCAGCTATTGCCGCATTCGCACCGTGCCCTCCAAGACGGTAGTGATTCATGCAGGCGATCTGCCGGATGTTCTCTACTACATCATCAGCGGATCGGTCGAGGTGATGATCGAGGACGAGGAAGGCAACGAGATGGTGCTCGCGTATCTGAACCGCGGGCAGTTCTTCGGCGAGATGGGTTTGTTTTTCCAGGATCAGGCCACCCGCAGCGCCTGGGTTCGCACGCGCAACGCCTGTGAGCTGGCGGAAATGACCTATCCGCGTTTCCGCCAGATCGCCGCCGAGAGCCCGGGGCTCGTGTTCGAGCTGGCGACGCAGCTGGCGACTCGGCTCGATCGCACCAATCGCAAGCTCGGCGATCTGGCGTTCGTGGACGTCACCGGCCGCGTCGCACATGCGATTAACAATCTTTGCGACGAGCCCGATGCCATGACCCATCCGGAGGGCATGCAGATCAAAGTCAGCCGGCAGGAACTCTCGCGTCTGGTCGGTTGTTCGCGCGAGATGGCCGGGCGCGTGTTGAAAGTACTCGAGGATCAGGGCTTGCTGCGAGCGACGGGCAAGACCATCGTGGTGTTCAACGCGCGGCCCAAGATGCGCACCCGTCCGGTGGTGGTGCCGGTCAAGCAGCCTGGTGCTGCCAAGGGCACCCGACCCGCCGGCTCCGGACACGAGGAGTGAGCGAGCGCCGCACCCGGCGAGGGTGCGGCGGCCGGCTCACAGAGCGCTGAGCTGCGCGCGCATGGCGCGCAACGTGGCCGCGTAATCCGTACTGCCGAAAATGGCCGAACCGGCCACGAAGGTGTCTGCGCCGGCGCGCGCGCATGCCTGGATATTCTCGACCTTCACCCCGCCGTCGACCTCGAGACGCACCGGGCGGCCGATCGCCTCGATGCGCCGCCGCACCGCTTCGAGTTTCCTCAGAGCGGCGGGGATGAATCGCTGGCCGCCGAAGCCCGGATTGACCGACATGACCAGCACCAGGTCGAGCTTCTCGAGCGTGTAGTCTAGGCAGTCGAGGGCTGTGGCCGGATTGAGCACCAGCCCGGGTCGGCAGCCGTGTTCGCGGATCAATTCGATGGTCCGATCGACGTGCTCGCTGGCTTCGGGGTGGAAGCTGATGTATCCGGCGCCGGCGCGGGCGAAGTCCGGCACGATCCGGTCGACCGGACGGACCATCAGGTGCACGTCGATCGGAACCGTCACGCCGTGCTTGTGCAACGCCTCGCACACCGGCGGTCCGATGGTGAGGTTGGGGACGTAATGGTTGTCCATCACGTCGAAGTGGATCAGATCGGCCCCTGCGGCAATGACCGCGTCCACTTCCTCCCCGAGCCGGGCGAAATCGGCCGACAGGATGGACGGGGCGATCCAGTGAGCACTCACGTGGCGGGTTCCGTCAGGCGCCGCAGCGCCTCGTGGTACTTCTCGCTGGTGCGCGCGATGATTTCGGCCGGCAGCTTCGGTCCCGGCGCGCGCTTGTCCCAGTCGAGCGTCTCGAGGTAATCGCGCACGAACTGCTTGTCGAAGCTCGGCGGACTGATGCCGGCACGATAGCGATCCGCCGCCCAGAAGCGTGAGGAGTCCGGCGTCAGCACCTCATCGATCAGCGTGAGCGTGCCGTGCTCGTCGAGCCCGAATTCAAACTTCGTGTCGGCGATGATGATGCCGCGCGCGCGCGCATGCGCGGCGGCGAACTCGTAAAGCGCAATGGCGCAAGCGCGCATCTGCGCCGCGAGCGGCGCGCCAATCAACCGCTCGGTCTCGGCGAAGGAGATGTTCTGGTCGTGCTCACCGGCCGCCGCCTTGGTGGCGGGCGTGAAGATCGGCGCGGGCAGACGCGCCGCGAGCGTCAGTCCGGCCGGCAGTTCGATGCCGCACACCCTGCCGGTTTGCTGATACTCCTTCCATCCCGAGCCGATCAGATAGCCGCGAACCACCGCCTCGATCGGCAGTGCCTTCAGTCGTTTGACCACCATGGCGCGCTCGGCGAGCACGGCGCGCTCGGCCGGATCACTCACCACCGAGTCGACGGTTCGCCCGGTGAGCTGGTTCGGCACGATGTGAGCGGTGCGCTCGAACCAGAACTGCGAGATCTGGTTCAGTACCCGACCCTTGCCGGGGATCGGGTCCGGCAGAATCACATCGAAGGCGGACAGCCGATCGGTGGTCACGATCAGCAGCGCATCGGGCCCCGCGGCATAAATGTCGCGAACCTTGCCTTCGTGGATCTTCTCGAGCCCGTGCAGTGACGTGCGGTAGACAGTCGGTACAGCCATGCTTGCTACTATAGCAGCGCATGCACGCTGCGCACGTCCCCATACCCCCATGAGATACACCGGGAAGCTCGCCGGCGGCCTGCTCGGCTTCGTGCTCGGCTTCGGGCCGGTCGGGGCCGTGCTCGGGGCACTGATCGGTCACCAGTTCGACGCCTATGCCGAGCAGCGCGGCGGGACGGGAAGTACCGGGCATGCTGCGGCGGTTGGCGAGCAGTTCTTTCGTTCCACGTTCCGCGTCATGGGATTTCTCGCCAAGGCCGATGGGCGGGTTTCCGAGCAGGAAATTGTCGCGGCGCGCGCAGTGATGGCGCAGCTGCGGCTCACCCCGGCGCAGGTGCATGCCGCGATCGAGCACTTCACCACAGGCAAGCGGCAGGGATTTGATCTGCAGGGTGAGCTCGGCGAGCTGAACCGCGTCTGTCATGGCCGCGCTCATCTGCGGCGGCTGTTCCTCGAGTTGCAAGTCCGGGCGGCGCTCGCCGGCAACGGTCTCGACGGGCCGGTTCGGCCACTGCTCGGCCAGATCGCCGCGCGGCTCGGGATCTCCTCGCTCGAGTTTGCGCAGATCGAGGCGGCGCTGCGCATCCATGCGCGCGGTTTCGGTCCGAGTTCCGGGCCCGATCCGAGCGAGGATCTGGAGCGAGCCTACCGGGTGCTCGGCGCGAGCGCTGCCGACAGCGACCGGGAGATCGTCAAGGCGTACCGACGGCAGCTGAGCCGTCACCATCCCGACAAGCTCAAGGCGAATGGTCTGTCCGATTCCATGATCGAGCACGCCAAACAGCGCACCCAGCAGATCATCGGGGCCTACGAGCTGATCCGCGAGCGGCGGGGCATGCGTACCTGAGGCGTGCGTGCGGCGTGGATGACAGATCGGCGCGCCACGCTTAATCTTCTGTCGCTATGTGGGCTCGAATCTGGGCATTCCTCGATGACTGGTTCTTCGGCGGCGCCGAGCGCAGCGGTCCGACGCGCGGACGGCTCTTCAACGCGCTGAGCTATGTGTACGCGGTGCTGCGCGATCTGGCGGGTGGGCAGATCAACCTGCGGGCGATGGGCCTTGTCTATACCACGCTGTTGACCCTGATCCCGTTGGCGGCTTTCAGCTTTGCAATCCTGAAGCTGTTCGGCGCGCGTGGCGACCTCGAGCCGGTCGTTTACCAGTTTTTCAGTGCGCTCGGGCCACAGGATGCGGCCCAGGTCACCTCGCGCGTCGTGCAGTTCGCCGATCACGTCAGCGGCGGGGTGGTCGGCTCGGTGGGGTTCGCGCTGCTCGCCTGGACGCTGATCGGCACCATCAAAAAAGTCGAGGACAGCTTCAATTTCCTCTGGCGCGTGCAACAGCCGCGCAGCTTCGCGCGCCGCATGACGGAGTACCTCACGTTGGTGGTGGGTGGTCCGGCGATCCTGGTGATGTTCGTCGGCATGTCGCACCGGGCGATCGACAGCGCACCGTTCCGCGACCTCAGCCGGCTGCCCTGGATCGATGTGTTCGCGACCGCGGGGATCAAGCTCGCCCCGTATGCAATGGTGATTGTGGCGTTCACCGGGCTGTATCTGCTGGTGCCGAACACGCGCGTGCAATGGCGTCCGGCGCTGATCGGCGCGCTGGTCGCCGGTGTGCTCTGGGCCGCGGTCGGGCGGGTGTTTACCGCGTTCGTCGTGCACTCGACACGCCTTGCCATCGTCTACGCGGGCTTTGCGTTCATTGTCGTGGGTCTGCTGTGGACCTATCTGGGCTGGCTGATCCTGCTCGCCGGCGCGCAGCTCGCGTTCTATATCCAGAATCCAGCCTATCTGCGCCTCGGGCTGCAGGAGCTGAAGCTCTCCGGCGCGGAGGTCGAGCAGCTGGCGCTGCGCATCATGTATCTGGTGGGGCGCGCTTACCTCACGGGAGAGAAGCGCTGGAGCCTGACGGCGCTCGCCAGCGAGCTCGGCTTGCCGGGCATTGCACTGGCTCAGATGGTTGCAGGTCTCGAGCGCGGCGGGATGCTGGTCGTGACCGAAGATGACGAGCTGCTGCCGGCGCGTGACCTGGGGCGCATCAAGCTCACGGAGATCTTCGACGTCGCGCGCAGCCACCGCCCGGGGGATTTCACGCCGCGGCTGTTGCCAATTCCTCCGGTTGATCGGCTGCTCGGGGCGATCGACGAGGCGCGTCGCCACCGCTGTGGGGATCTGACGCTGCGCGAGCTGGTGCAGGAGCCGCCGCGGCCGACGCTCGTGATCGCCTCGGGCAACGGCGCGTGAGCGGAGGCGGCTAGATCGCTTCGGTGCCCGTTGCGGTACCGACCAGCAGCACATCCGCCGGACGTGCGGCGAACAATCCCACGGTCACTACCCCCGTGATTGCACCGAGTTCGCGCTCGAGCGCGAGCGGGTCGCCGATCGACAGTCCGTGCACGTCGAGGATGTGGTTGCCGTTGTCCGTCACGAATCCCCGACGCCATACCGCTTGCGCGCCCCGTGTCTCGATCGTGCGTGTCACCAGCGCGCGCGCCATAGGGATGACCTCGATGGGCAGTGGAAAGGCGCCCAGGGTCTCGACCAGCTTGGCCTCATCGATGATGCAGATGAAACGATCTGCCGCCGCTGCCACGATCTTCTCTCGCGTCAGCGCGCCGCCGCCGCCCTTGATCAGCTGCCGGTTGCGGGTCGCCTCATCGGCGCCGTCGATGTACACCGGCAGCGCGGTCACCTCATTGAGGTCGAGGATCTCGATGCCGGCAGCGCGCAGCTGGCGGCTGGTTGCTTCGGAGCTCGATACTGCCGTGCGGACCAGGCCTGGCCGCGCGGCGAGCGCCTCGATGAAGCAGCCGACGGTGGAGCCGGTTCCCACGCCGAGTACGCTGTCCGGCTGCACGAAGCGCAGGGCGGCCTCTGCGCTGCGGCGCTTCTTCGCGTGGCTGTCGGTGTCGTTCGAACGTGCGCGGCTGCTGTCTGTCACGGCTGTTTTCCGGGGTCTGGAAACGAATGTGCCCGCTGTCGCGGGCACGAGGGCATCGAACTTTGTTTCACTCGGCGGCCGCCGGAGCGGCCGCCGAGCGAAAGGCCTTACTTCTTCTTCGCAGCTTTTTTCTTCGCGGCCTTCTTCTTTGCCTTCGCCATGTTGGCTCTCCAGTTGACGGGTTAGTCCGAGGGCCGAGTATATACATGCGAAACAAAAATACAAGCAAGTCATGAGAGGATGTGCTAACGACGCACGCGCGATGTTCCGCCACTCGATCGGTGCGGCGTGTTCGCGTTGCTCAGGGAACGGTGCGTGTTCCTGCACAGCGGATCACGCTGCGCTCGGTGATCACCATATCGAGTGGCACATCATGTGCGGCACGCTCGATGCGTTCGAGCTGCTGCAACGCGTAGCCGAGTCCAACGAGCAACGGCCGTCCCATGGCACGCGTGCGCGTGCAAGCCAGCGCGCGATCGTAATATCCGCCGCCCATGCCGAGCCGACTGCCGTGTCGGTCGAATCCGACCAGCGGCACGAAGATGACGTCGAGGGCGTGGATGCTCGGCAGCACCGGTCCGATCGGTTCAGGAATGCCGAAGCGGTTGAGTGGCAGGCGCGTGCTGAAGCGCACGAACTGCATCGTGCGTGCCTGCGGCTGTGAGTCGATGCGCGGTAGGTAGATTCCGCAGCCGCGGCGGCGGGCGAGCGCGATCAACGCGCCGGTGTCGAGCTCCTCGGGCAGGGCGAGGTAAAGACCGATGCGCCAGCGCGCTTGCAGCAGCCCCTCGCGGTCGGCGAGCAGTGCGACGCGATGCGCGCGGCGCGCGCGCTCGGCAGCCGGAACGCCCCGGCGGGCCTGCCGGAGCGCGGCCCGCAATCGCATGCGGGCCTGCTGCAGTGTGGAATCAGGAAGCGTCACCCGCCTGTGCCGGTGCGAACCGTTGCTCTCGAACCAGAGCAACAAGTGGGACGGGCTGCGGCAGGTAAGGCTTTCCGCTCAGGGCGGACTTGCACAATTCTGCCGGCAAGCCCTGAAGTCCCATGGGTGTTTCAATTAGGGTCCGAGGTAACCCGGCCCGCGTGTCGAACACCGCAGGCGACGCTTTGAGCACTGTACACCAAAGCCCGCTCGGGCGCAGGTTGCGCGCCTGCCGCACGCGTGGCATCACAGGTCAAGCGGCTGGCTGTGTCCGAGCGCCGTTTCCACGCGCTCGCGTAGGGCGCGCACTTTGTCGCCGGCCTCGACTGCGCCCCGGCTGCCCCGTTCGCGCTGCTGCAGCAGCTCATTGGCCATATTGAGCGCGACCATGACGGCGATCCGATCGAGTCCAACGACCTTGCCGCTGTCGCGTATCTCGCGCATGCGG
Organism: Pseudomonadota bacterium; assembly: GCA_021808195.1. The sequence goes on along the minus strand of JAKBCE010000009.1, from coordinate 81,781 downwards.
GCGTTGAGGTACTCCGCGGCGTCGAGCAGCGCCGGGCGCTCCTCGTGCGGGCAGGCGACCATGTAGTCCCGATCGAGTATGCGCACGCTGACGCGTGCCGGGTCCTCATTCACGCGCCGTGCTCCAGGGTTTTCAGCCGACCGATCATGGCCTCGACTCGCGCGCGCACCTGTTCATTCTTCTGCAGCAGCGTTGCGCGCTCACCGGCGAGCGATTCGTGCCGCTGCTTCAATGCGCGATTCTCATCACGCAATTGCTCCAGGGCTGCCAGCAACTCATCGACCCGTCGAGCCAGGCGGTCGAGTTCCGTATCCAAGGGTGAAGATGCGCTGGCGCTCATGCTGGCGCGACTATAGTGCCGGGCTCTCCATGCGGTCAATGAGAGCGCAGTGCAACGCCCCGCCGCTGCGCTCGGGGATCCGTCGGGGTCGACATGCGGCATAATGGCTCACGATGATCCAAGCAGACTATGCCGAGATTCAAAGTGTGCTCACCGGCGAGCACTCCCTCGCCGAGGCGGCCGAGGCGCACGGTACGCTCACCGGCTCGCTGTGCTCTGCGCCCGGGTACCGCTTCGCGGATTGGCTGCTCGACATCCTGCCCGAGGGGCAGGCCCAGCCCGCGAGCGCTCAGGTGCTGCGGGCGCTGTATCGGCACACTGCCGGGGCGCTCGGCGAGCCGGAGATGCAATTCGACCTGCTGCTGCCCGATGATGGCTGTCCGATCATCGAACGCGCCGCGGCGCTCGCGCTGTGGTGTCAGGGCTTTCTCTATGGTCTCGGGCTCGGTGTGCTGCGCGATGCGGCCAACATGCCCGGCGAGGTCAGCGAGATCGTCAGTGACATCCGGGAAATCGGTAGCGCCGCGGTGGACCCGACGCAGAGCGAGGAGTCGAACGAGGAGGCCTACGCTGAACTCGTCGAATTCATCCGCGTCAGCGTGCAAGTGGTATTCGAGGAGCTCGCGCCGCTGCGCGAGCCGCCACCCAACCCGCCTGGAGCACCCTTTCATTGAAACCCGTGAGCCCCGCCGAAGAATTTGCCCGCCGCCGCAGTGCATTGATGCGACTGATGGGTCGTGACGCCATTGCCATCGTGCCGGCCGCTCCGGTGCGTACGCGCAACAACGACGTGACTTACGCGTACCGGCAGGACAGTGATTTTCACTACCTCACCGGTTTTGGTGAGCCCGAATCGGTTGCCGTGCTGATTCCGGGCCGTGAGCAGGCCGAGTACATCCTGTTCGTCCGCGATCGCGATCCGGCGCGCGAGACCTGGGACGGGCGACGAGCCGGACCGGTGGGCGCGCGGCGCCGCTATGGCGCCGACGATGCCTTCCCCATAACGGACATCGACGAGATCCTGCCGGGATTGATGGAAAACCGGGTGAAAGTGTTCTACGCGATGGGAATCTATCCCGAGTTTGACGCGCGCGTGGTTGGCTGGGTGAACGGCCTGCGCACCCAGGCGCGCAACGGGCGCCATCCGCCGCAGGAGTTCGTGGCGCTCGATCAGGTCCTGCATGAGCTGCGTCTGTTTAAGTCCCGCGCCGAGCTCGAGCTGATGCGCGAGGCGGCCAGGATCGGTGCGCTCGCCCACGTGCGAGCGATGCGCCATTGCCGACCCGGCCGGATCGAATACGAGCTCATGGCCGAAATCGTGCACGAGTTCGGACGTCACGGTGCCGACACGTCCTACCACCCGATCGTCGGCTCCGGGGCGAACAGCTGCATCCTGCACTACAACGAAAACGATCAACCCTTGCGCGACGGGGAGGTGGTGCTGATCGATGCCGGGTGCGAATACCAGTGCTATGCCTCGGATATCACCCGGACTTTCCCAGTCAATGGGCGCTTCTCGCCCGAGCAGCGCGCGGTCTATGAGGTGGTGCACGAGGCGAACCTCGCGGCGATCGCCCGGGTGCGTCCGGGTGCGCATTGGAACGAGCCGCACGAGGCGGCGGTGCGCGTCATCACCCAGGGGCTGGTGCGGCTGGGGTTGCTCAAGGGCAAGCCGGCGAAGCTCGAGCGCGATGGCGCCTATCGGCGTTTCTTCATGCACCGCACCGGCCATTGGCTGGGGATGGACGTGCACGATGTCGGCGATTACAAGGTGGGGGATGCCTGGCGCGTCCTCGAACCCGGCATGGTGCTCACGATCGAACCGGGCATCTATATCCCCCGTGGCGCGCGCGGCGTGCCGAAGCGCCTGCAGGGCATCGGGGTGCGCATCGAAGATGACGTGGCGGTTACCAAGAGCGGGCATGAAGTGCTCACCGACGGGGTGCCGAAAGATCCGGACCTGATCGAGGCGCTGATGGCCGAGCCGCAGCCGAGCGCCGCTCAGCCACCAGGGGCGCATGGGCGCGCCCGACGAGATCAGCGTGTCCGAGCCTGACGGACACGCCGGCACGCCGCGGCAGTTTGATGTCGCGATCGTCGGCGGTGGGCTGGTCGGGGCGAGCCTCGCGCTGGCGCTCGAGGGCAGCGCAGTGCGGGTGTTGCTCATCGAAGGTGTCGAACCCGGCTCGAGTGAGCAGCCGAGCTTCGATGAGCGCACGACCGCGCTCGGCAACGCCAGCCGGCGCATCTTTGAGGCACTCGGCGTCTGGGACGAACTGGCGCGTGAGGCCGCACCGGTGCGCACCATCCATGTCTCCGAAGCAGGTCGTTTTGGCAGCGCGCGTCTGCGCGCCGCGGAGCAAGGGGTCGAGGCGTTCGGATACGTCATCCCCAATCGGCTCATCGGTGCAGCGCTGTGGCGCGCTCTAAAGCGCGCCAGCGGCGTCACGCTGCGCATGCCGGCGCGGGTCGGCGCGGTACAGATCGCCACGGACGGCGCAGCGCTCACGGTGCTCGATGCAGCAGGTGCAGTCGAGACAGCGAGCGCACGGCTGTTGGTTGCGGCCGACGGCGCCAATTCGATCGTACGGGCGGCGGCAGGCATCGAGGCGCAGGTCGAGGACTATGCGCAGGTGGCGATCACCGCGGCGGTGATGAGCGACCGGCCCCAGGACGGCACGGCGTACGAGCGTTTCACCCCCAGCGGTCCGGTCGCTGTCCTGCCGCTGCACGGCGGCGGCTACGGCACAGTCTGGGCGTGCGAGCCGGGACGTGCGGCCGAGCTGCTCGAACTGAGCGACGCGGCCTATCTGAGCGCGCTGCAGGAGCGCTTCGGCTGGCGTGCCGGGCGTTTCCTGCACATCGGCCGGCGCGCGTCCTATCCGCTACGGCTGTCCCGGGCTGCTGCGACGGTGGGTCTGCGCACCGTGCTGGTGGGCAATGCGGCGCAGGGGTTGCATCCGATTGCCGGCCAGGGGTTCAACCTGGGTCTGCGTGACGCGGCGCTGCTCGCCGAGCGGATTGCGGCAGGTGGCGCCGATCCGGGTACGCCGGAGTTGCTCACGGCCTACAGTCAGGCGCGTGCGGCCGACCGCGGCGGTGTGGTGCACTTCACCGACTCGCTGGTCAAACTGTTTGCCAGCCAGCTGCCCGGGGCGAGCCTGCTGCGCAACCTCGGCCTGCTGGTGTTTGATCTGTCGCCGCCCGCGAAGCGGGCGCTCGCGCGGGTGAGTCTCGGGTTCGGCGGCCCGACGCCCCGTCTGGCGCGCGGACTGCCGCTCGCATGAGCGGCAGCGACTCGATTTGGGACGTGTTGATCGTCGGTGGGGGCCCGGTCGGCGCCTGCGCCGGGGCGTTGCTGCAGCGCGCCGGCGGCACGGGACGCAGACCGCTGCGCATCGGACTGCTCGAGCCGGCGCGTCCCGTGCCGCCGGCTGCGCAGGATGCGCTCGACGTGCGCGTGTCCGCCTGGTCGCGCGCAAGTGAGCGGATTCTCACAGCGGCCGGCGCCTGGGAGCGGATGCCCGCACAGCGGATTGAGCCCTATGAGCGGATGTGCGTGTGGCCGGCGCATCGGCCGGCACGCAGTGCCGATGCTCTGGTGTTTGACGCTGCCTATGCGGGTGAGAGCAATCTCGGCACTATTGCCGAGAATCGACTCGTTCAGTGCGCCGCGCTCGCAGCGTTCGCGGCCGCTGGTGGAACCATCCTGCCCGCAGGCTTCGCCGGTCTTGAGATCGGTGAGCAGGACGTGCGGGTGCGCACCGACTCGCAGGTGCTGCAGTGTCGGCTCCTCGTGGGTGCCGACGGTGCGCGCTCCAGGGTGCGCGAGGCGATTGGTCTTGTGGCGCATGAGTCGAGCTATCAGCAGGTCGCGATCGTGGCCAACGTTCGTACGGAGCGTGCGCACGAGCGGACGGCCTGGCAGCGCTTCCTCGGCGTCGGGACGTTGGCGTTCCTGCCGCTCGCTGATGGCACGAGCTCAATTGTCTGGTCTGTCGAGGAGGCCGTCGGTCGCGAGCGGCTCGCCTTGAGCGCAGCGCAATTCGAGGCGGAATTGCTGGCCGCGTCCGACGGGGTGCTTGGGGCCGTGCAATTGTGCACCGAACGGCTCGCGGTGCCGCTGCGCCGGTTGCGCGCAGAGCGATTCACGGCTGCGCGCTGCGCACTCATCGGCGATGCCGCCCACGTCGTGCATCCGCTCGCCGGGCAGGGTGTCAATCAGGGTCTGCTCGATGCGGCGGCGCTCGCCGAGTGCGTCCTCGACGCGCAGCGCCGTGGCGAGGATCCCGGCGCGGCGGTGCCGCTGCGCCGTTACGAGCGCTGGCGCAAAAGCGAGTTGGCACCCATGGCGCTCGCCATCGACGCCTTTAACCGCTTTCTCGCCCATGAGGCCGGTCCCCTCGGGCAGCTGGCGCAGCAGGGGCTCGCCTGGGTGAATCGCAGCGAGGCGCTGAAGCGCCTGTTCATCGCGCAGGCACTCGGCTTGAGCGGTGAGCTGCCCGCCGCGGCGCGCGCCGGCGCGGCGACGCTCAGCTGAGCGGGATCTGGTCGATCTTCGCCGCGCAGATGAAATCGTTCTCTGACAGCCCCCGGATGGCGTGCGTGGTGTACTGCACGCGGCAGTAGTTGTAGCCGATCTCGAGGTCTGGATGATGATCCTCGATGTTGGCAACGTGCGCCACGGCATTGACGAAGCTCATCGTCCGGTAGAAATCCTTGAAGCGGAACTCGCGTCGCAGATAAGGCCCCTCCGGGGAGAGAATCCAGCCGGCGGCGAGCTGCTCCGCCAGCGCGCGTGCCTGCCCGGCGGTGAGCGCCGGGACACCGCCCTCGCAGGGTTTGCAGGTCTTCTCGCTCAACGCATCGCTCATGAGATCTCCTCGCACCGCTCTCAGGCGGCGGCGGTGTCGTGCGCCGCCTTGCGGCTGAACTTGCGGGCCACGTACTGTTCGAGCAATTCCTGAAATTCCTCCGCAATACGCTCACCCTTGAGTGTCACGGTCTTCTCACCGTCCTCGTACACTGGTGCGACCGGTCGCTCGCCCGTACCCGGCAGGCTGATGCCGATGTTGGCGTGCTTGCTCTCCCCGGGGCCATTGACCACGCAGCCCATGACCGCGACCGACATGTCCTCGACGCCCTCGTACTCGCGCCGCCACTCGGGCATGCGATGGCGGATGTGCGTCTGGATGCGCTGGGCGAGTTCCTGGAAGACGGTGCTCGTGGTGCGTCCGCACCCGGGGCAGGCGGTGACGAGTGGCAGGAACGAGCGCAGTCCCATGGTTTGCAGGATTTCCTGCGCGACGATGACTTCCTGCGTGCGATCACCGCCCGGCTCCGGAGTGAGCGAGACGCGGATCGTGTCACCGATGCCGCGCTGCAGCAGCACGGCCATGCCGGCGGTCGAGGCAACAATGCCCTTCGAGCCCATCCCGGCCTCGGTCAGTCCCAGGTGCAGCGGGTAGTCGCAGCGCGCGGCGAGATCGCTGTAGATCGCGATGAGGTCCTGCACGCCGCTGACCTTCGCGGAGAGGATGATGCGCTCGTGCGCCATGCCGAGCGCCTCGGCGCGCGCGGCACTCTCCAGTGCCGAGAGCACCACGGCGTTGCGCATGATCTGCTGGGCGCTCAGGGGTTCGGTGCGCGTCGCGTTCTCATCCATCAGACGCATCAGCAAATCCTGATCGAGGCTGCCCCAGTTGACCCCGATGCGCACCGGCTTGCCGTAACGACAGGCGGTCTCGATCATCTCGGCGAACTGCGGGTCGCGTTTGCTGCCGCGGCCGACGTTGCCCGGATTGATGCGGTACTTGGCGAGCGCCTCGGCGCACGCCGGATGCTCGCGCAGCAGCTTGTGGCCGTTGAAGTGGAAGTCACCGATCAGCGGCACCGTGACTCCCATCTGCTCTAGCCGCTCGCGGATGTGCGGTACCGCTGCGGCGGCTTCCGCCGAATTGACCGTGATGCGCACCAGCTCCGAGCCGGCGCGCGCGAGGGACTTCACTTGCTGCGCCGTGCCCTCGATGTCTGCCGTGTCGGTATTGGTCATCGACTGCACGACGATGGGTGCGTTGGCGCCGACTCGCACGGTGCCGATGAGGACTGGAACGGAGGAGCGGCGCGCAATTGAGGACATGGGTACCTGCCGGGTAACGGGGAGGGCTTCGAGAATGTGCGGGGATTTTACCGGGACGGCCCGCCCGCGGCGACCACCGGCGCGAGCGCGAGCGCAGCATGGGGCCGGCGCTACCGGGTGGCAAAGCTGCTATGATGTCGGCACCCTGAAAAACAATCTGCACGGAGAGAGTCCGGCCGACCCGCCGGAACGCCGAAGGCGCAATTCCCGCCCGGAAACGCTCAGGCACACGAACGGCAGATTGCGCGGACCGCCGATGGTCTGCGCGGGGTCTCTGGAGAGTGGCGGGCGCCGAGCGGCGTCGGCCCACCGAAGGGGAGAGGCGCCGAGCGCCTGATCTCTCAGGTCACCGGACAGAGGGGCGGCAGGCTGAAATCTGCCGCTCTGTTGCCTTCCGGAGGATCTGTGGCTCGACGAACTCCTCTTTTCGCCCTACATCAGGCTGCCGGCGCGCGCATCGTGGATTTCGGCGGCTGGGACATGCCCCTGCAGTACGGTTCGCTGCTCGCCGAGCACCACGCCGTGCGACGCCTTGCCGGCGTGTTTGATGTGTCCCATATGTGCGTCGTCGATCTGGAGGGCGCGGCAGTCCGGCCGTTTCTGCTGCAGCTCCTCGCCAACGACGTGAGCCGGCTCACCGAGCCCGGCAAGGCGCTCTACAGCTGTTTGCTCCATGAGCATGGCGGCATCATCGATGATCTGATCGTTTATTACCTGGGTACGCAGTGCTATCGCGCCGTGCTCAATGCCGGTACGCGGGAGAAGGATCTTGCCTGGATCCGCCGGCACGCCGAGCCGTTCGGCGTCACGGTGCGCGAGCGGGCCGATCTGGCCATGCTCGCGGTGCAGGGACCCCAGGCGCGTGCGCGTGTGGCGGCGCTGCTTGCGGGCGCTGCGGCCGAGCGCGCCCTGGCACTCGGGGTGTTCTTCGGCGCCAAGATTGACCGCTGGTTCATCTCCCGCACCGGCTATACGGGTGAGGACGGCTTCGAAATCATGCTGCCTGCGGCCGAGGCCGAGCCGCTCTGGCAGGCACTGCTGCGCGCCGGCGTGGTGCCCTGCGGCCTCGGTGCGCGCGACACGCTGCGCCTGGAGGCCGGCCTGAATCTCTACGGCAGCGACATGGATGAAAGTACCCACCCGTTCGAGTCCGGTCTGGGCTGGACGGTCGCACTGAGCGCGGAACGCGCATTCATCGGCCGGGAATCGCTCGAGGCGGTGCGCGCGCGCGGTAGCTCCCGCCAGCTCACCGGGCTGGTGCTCGCCGAGCGCGGGGTACTGCGCGCCCATCAGCGGGTGCTCGTTGCGGGCGGTGGCGAGGGTGAGGTGACGAGCGGTACGTTCTCCCCGACGCTCGAGCGCTCGATCGCGCTGGCGCGTATTCCGGCTGCGGCGGGGGAGTCGCTGCAGGTCGAGGTGCGCGGCAAACTCCTCCCCGCACGGGTGGTCAAACCGCCGTTTGTACGGCACGGCACATCCCGGGTGGATTGAATCGGCGCGCCCGCCCCTCTTTGAAATCCTACGCCATCGATCCACCGACACACACGATTCGACTCCACGGAGCGTCGCATGAGCAAGGTTCCTCCAGATCTCCAGTACACGCGCACCCACGAATGGCTGCGTACGCTGCCCGATGGCACCGTCGAGGTCGGCATCACCGATCACGCACAGCACGCACTCGGGGACCTCGTATTCATCGAAGTGCCCGAGAAGGGCCGCAGGGTCAGCCCAGGGCAGCCGTTCGCAGTGATCGAGTCGGTCAAGGCGGCCTCCGACGTGTACGCGCCGGTGGCCGGCGAAGTGCTCGAGGGCAACCCGGCGCTCGCTAACGCGCCAGAGACCGTCAACACCGATCCTTACGGCGGCGGCTGGCTCGCGCGAGTACGCCCTGAGGGGTTGCCTGCGGCGCTGTTGAGCGCCGCTGAGTACCAGAAGCTCACCACGGAGGAGGGCGACTGATGGGGTTCGTCCCGCACACGCGCGAGGAGGTCGGGGCGATGCTCGCGGCCATTGGCGTCGAGAGCATCGAGCGGTTGTTCGAGGAGATCCCGGCTCAACTGCGCATCGGCTCGCTCACCGGTGTGCCCGAAGCGCTCAACGAGATGCAGCTGGCGCGGCTGATGAACGAGCGCGCCCGCCGCGACGGGCGGCCTCTGTGTTTCATCGGCGCGGGCGCCTACGAGCATCACATTCCGGCGGCGGTCTGGGCGGTGGCAACCCGCGGGGAGTTCTACAGCGCCTACACGCCCTATCAGGCCGAGGCCAGCCAGGGCACGCTGCAGGTGCTGTACGAATACCAGACCATGATGGCGCGCCTGACCGCCATGGAAGTGTCCAACGCCTCGCTGTACGACGGCGCCAGCGCGCTCGCCGAGGCGAGCCTGATGGCCGTGCGTGCCAATCGGCGCTCGAACTCGCAGCGCATTCTCGTGCCGCGCAGCGTGCATCCGCACTACCGAGGCGCTGCGCTCAGTATCGCCGGCAATCAGGGGTTGCTGTTCGAGGAGGTGCCGCTGTCACTCGCGAGCGGCTGTACCGCCTCTGCAGCGCTCGAGCGCTATGAGGGTGAGGACATCACCGCCCTCGTCATCCAGCAGCCGAACGTGTTCGGGCGTCTGGAGGACGTAGATGCGCTCACCGATTGGGCGCATGCGCGCAACGCTCTGGTGGTGGCCGTGGTCAATCCGATCGCCCTGGCGCTGCTGAAGCCCCCGGGACATTGGGGCAGCAGAGGAGCGGATATCGTGGTCGGCGACGGCCAGCCGCTCGGCATCCCACTGTCTTCGGGCGGTCCGTATTTCGGGTTCATGACGACCCGCATGGCGCATGTGCGCCAGATGCCCGGGCGCATCGTGGGGCGCACAGTCGATGCGGACGGACGTCAGGGCTTCACCCTCACGCTGCAAGCCCGCGAGCAGCACATCCGGCGCGCCAAAGCCACCTCCAACATCTGCACCAATCAGGGCCTGATGGTGACGGCCGCCACCATTCATCTGTCGTTGCTGGGGGCCGAAGGTCTGCGGCGCGCGGCGATGGCCGCACACGCGCACACCCGGGAGCTGACCGGTGCGCTCTGCGGGCTCGCGGGTGTGCGCCAGCGGTTCCCGCACCCGGTGTTTCACGAGGCGGTGATCGGCTTCGATCAACCGGTTGCCCCGCTGCTCGAGCAGCTGGCCGCGCGCGGCATACTCGGCGGCTGGGATCTCGGTGAGCATTACCCGGAGCTCGGTCCGGCGCTGCTGGTCTGTGCCACCGAGACCAAGACCCGCGAGGACATCGAGCGTTACCGCGGCGCGCTCGAGGAATGTCTGCGCGAAGCGCGCGCCGCGTGAGGCGCAGACCGCCGATCAGCACAGCAGGAGTCGAACGCATGGAAAAACTGATCTTCGAGTATTCGGTGCCCGGTCGTGGCGCCGTCGAGCAGTGGCCACCGTCGCCCGACCCATCGAGCTGCTCGGATCTGCCGGCCGAGCAGCTCCGCGCGGCAGCACCGGCGCTACCGGAGGTGAGCGAGCTCGAAGCGGTGCGCCACTACACGCGCCTCTCGCAGCTGAACTTCTCGATCGACACGAACTTCTACCCGCTCGGTTCGTGCACGATGAAGTACAACCCCAAGGCGTGCAACCAGTACGCCATGTTGCCGGAATTCCTGGCCCGTCATCCGCTTGCGCCGGACGCCCTCGGCCAGGGCGTGCTCGAGTGTCTGTTCGAGCTGCAGGAGATGCTGAAGGAGGTCACCGGCATGCAGGCCGTGGCCTTAAGTCCGATGGCCGGCGCACAGGGCGAGTACGCCGGTGTAGCGATGATCCGCGCCTATCATCGCGCGCGCGGCGATCTGCAGCGCAATGAGATCATCGTGCCTGAGGCGGCGCACGGCACCAACCCGGCGACAGCGACGCTGTGTGGCTGCGTCGTGCGCGAGATTGGGGTGAATGCCGACGGTGATATCGACATCGATGCGCTCCAGGCCGCGGTCGGACCGAGGACGGCCGGCATCATGCTGACCAACCCCTCGACGCTCGGGGTGTTCGAGCGGCGCATCGAGGCGGTGGCGCACACCGTCCATGCCGCGGGCGGACTGCTCTATTACGACGGCGCCAACCTCAATGCCATTCTCGGCAAGGTGCGGCCGGGCGACATGGGATTCGACGTGATTCACGTCAATCTGCACAAGACCTTCTCGACGCCCCACGGCGGCGGCGGGCCGGGCGCCGGCCCGGTCGGCGTCGCGGCGCGGCTTGAGCCGTTTCTGCCGGTGCCCCTGGTGGGACGGCGTGCGCAGCGCTATGTCTGGCTAGGCGAGCGCGAGCGGCCGCAATCGATCGGCCGGCTGTCGGCCTTCGCCGGCAATGTCGGGGTGCTGTTGCGGGCGTACATCTACATGCGCATGCTCGGTCGCGAGGGCATGGCAAGGGTCGGTGAGTACGCCACGCTCAATGCCAATTACCTGCTCGCCCGGCTCACCCAGGCGGGCTTCGATGCCGCCTATCCGCAGCGGCGCGCCAGCCATGAATTCATCATTACGCTGAAGCGTCAGGCGCGCGAGTTCGGGGTGACGGCCATGGACTTCGCCAAACGGCTGCTCGATCATGCTCAGCACGCCCCGACCACCTATTTTCCGCTGCTGGTACCGGAATGTCTGCTGATCGAGCCGACGGAAACGGAGAGCAAGGCCGCGCTGGATGCGTTCGTCGAGGCTATGACACGTATTCTCGGGGAGGCCGCGCAAGAACCCGAGCAGGTTACTGGCGCTCCGCATACCATGCCGGTACGGCGGCTCGATGACGTGCGGGCCGCCAAACAGCTGGATCTTGCGTGGAAACCGGCCCCATAGCCATCGACCGATACAAGCCGAGAGGCCTCACCCGGGTGCTGCGTGCCTTCGGCGCGAGCTGGCGGGGGCTGTGCGGTGCGTTTCGCGAGGAAGCCGCATTCCGTCAGGAGTTGGCGTTCGCGGCACTGGCGATCCCACTGGCGGTGTGGCTCGGCCACGACGGCACTCAGCGGGCGCTGCTCGTCGCTCCGGTGGTGCTGATTCTGGTGGTCGAGCTGATCAACAGCGCGATCGAGGCGACGGTCGATCGTATCGGCCTCGAGCGGCATGTGCTCGCCGGGCTGGCCAAGGACATCGGCTCGGCCGCGGTATTGATGTCGTTCGTGTTGCTTGGGGCGGTGTGGCTGCTGGTCCTGCTCGGCCGGTAGCCTGATGTCAATCGGGGGGACGATGCGCTTGCTACGACTGCTGTGCCTTTCTGTGCTCATTCTGCCGGTCGGCCTGGCCGGGGCCGCTGCCGCTGCGCCGCCGCGGGCACTGCCGGGCGGTACAGCCGTCGCGGCGCACCTAGCGCGCCAGGCTGCGGCGCTGGAGTCCAACCCGACCTGGGCGGCGACCCTGGCGCGCATCGCCAGCAGTGTCGTGGCGATCAATTTCAACCAGGACCGCGCATTCGACACCGACGTCAACGAGACGGCCGAGGCGACCGGCTTCGTGGTCGATGCCAAACGCGGCATCATCCTCACGAACCGTCACGTGGTGACGCCGGGACCGGTGACGGCCACGGCGACCTTTCTCGACCGTGAGCAGATTCCAATCTATCCGATCTACCGCGATCCCGTGCACGACTTCGGGTTCTATCGCTTCGACCCGAAGAAACTGCACTACATCCGCCCCAGGGCGCTGCAACTCGATCCGGCTGGCGCCCGCGTCGGCCGGGAGATCCGGGTGATCGGCAACAACGCCGGGGAGCAGCTGTCGATCCTCGCCGGCACGCTGGCGCGGCTGCACCGCCGGGCGCCCGATTACGGCTTCGGCAATTACAACGATTTCAACACGTTTTATCTGCAGGCCGCCTCCGGCACCTCCGGTGGATCCTCCGGCTCGCCGGTAATCGACATCCGCGGCCACGTCGTGGCGCTCAATGCCGGCGGCGCCAACAATGCCGCCTCGAGCTTCTATCTGCCGCTCGCGCCGGTGCAGCGGGCCCTGCGTCGAATCCAGCAGGGACGGTCCGTGACGCGCGGCACGCTGTACACGATCTTCCATTACACGCCGTTCGATGAGCTCGAGCGGCTCGGTCTGCCGCGCCCCGTCGAGGCCGCAGTGCGCAAGGCGTACCCGCAGCGCACCGGCATGCTGGTGGTGAGCACCGTGCTGCCGGGATCACCAAGCGCCCGGGTGCTCTCGCCGGGAGACATCCTGGTCCGCATCGATGGCCACTACGTGACCACCTTCGAGCCGCTCGAGCACATTCTCGATGGCGCGGTGGGCCGTCAGATCAACCTCGAGCTCGAACGGGGCGGTCAGCGCATCTCGGTTCGCCTGCCGGTGGGCGACCTGAACGCCATCACGCCGAGTGCCTACGTGCAGTTCGGCAATGCCGTGATCAATACGCTGTCGTACGAGATGGCCCTGCAGCTGAACGTGCCGCCGCGCGGGGTCTGGATCGCCAATCCCGGTTTCGTGTTCGGGGCGGCCGGCGTGCCGCGGGGCGCGGTCATCCACAGCATCGATTCCTGGCCGATCGACAACCTCACGGATTTCCGCCATGCGCTCGCGCGGCTCGCCAACGGCGAGTACGCCACGGTGCGCTTCACGCTCGCCAGCGATCCGAACAGCACGCAGCTCGCCTATTTCCGCATGGATCGGCGCTGGTTCCCGGCCGAGTACTGCGTGCGCGATGACCAACTCGGCATCTGGCCATGCAAGCCGCTGCCACCGGGCCCGCCGCAGCGTCCGCAGCCGGTGAACTCGACGCGCTTCCCGCGCTACCGCAATCCTCTGCTCACCCGACTGGCGCGCTCGCTGGTGTCAGTGACCTTCAGCATGCCGTACTCGGTGTCCGGCGTGACCGAGCACTACTACCACGGCACCGGTGTCGTCGTGGATGCCAAGCGCGGCTGGGTGGTGGTGGACCGCAACACCGTGCCGGTATCGCTCGGGGACGTCACGATCACCTTCGCCGGTACGCTGCAGGTGCCGGGCCGGGTGGTGTACGTCAGCCCCCTCCATAATCTGGCCGTCGTGGCGTACGATCCGCGGCTGATCGGTTCGACGCCGGTGCGCTCCGCGACGCTGTTGCCGCGACGGCTGCAGTCCGGTGAGCCGGTCAGCGTGGTCGGCATTGGCGGGGACAACGATCTGCATCTGCGCAATACCCAGGTCTCGAGCATCGAGCCGCTCGAGCTGCCGCTGTCGCGCACGATGCGCTTCCGCGATACCAACATCGAGAGCATCCAGCTCGTCAACCCGCCGAGCAACTTCGACGGCGTGCTGAGCAACCGCCAGGGCGATGTGCTTGGCTTGTGGTCGAGCTTTGCTTTCGATACGACCAACGGCGTCGGACAGGATCTGCAGGGTGTGCCGATCGCACCGGTGCGCGATATGATCGGCCGCATGCGCAGCGGCCAGCCGCTGCATTCCCTCGATGTGGAACTCGCCCTGACGCCGCTCGCGAGCGCCCGCCTGATCGGGCTGGCCCCCGCGTGGACCAAGCGTCTCGCCGCGGACAGCGCGACCCGGCGTGTGGTGCTGACCGTCATTCGCACGACCGGGGGGTCGCCCGCGGCGCGCATGCTCGAACCCGGCGATCTGCTCCTTGCCATCGACGGGCACGTCGTCACGCGGTTTGAGCAGGTCGAGCACGCCACTGCCGATCGTCAACAGGTGCGGCTGACGATCTGGCGGGGTCGGCAGGCCCTGACACTGACCGTGCCGACCGTGGTGCTGTCCGGAACGCGTCTGCATCGCGTAGTGGAGTGGGCCGGTGCAACGCTGCAGGCGCCTTTTCACTCCATGCTCGCCCAACGGGGCGTACCGCCACTCGGGGTGTATGTCGATGACTTCGACTATGGCTCACCGGCGGCTCGCTACGGGCTGTACTCTGGCATGCGCATCGTGGCAGTCGACGGTAAACCGACGGCTGATCTGAACGCGTTTTTGAACGCCGTGGCGAATCGCCCCGATCACTCCTCGGTGCGCATCACCACGCTCGGCTGGAACAATGCGCCACAGGTGATTACCTTGACGCTCGACGATCATTACTGGCCGGCCTATGAGCTGCTGCGGACCCGCGACGGCTGGGTGCGCCGCGCGCTGCAGTGAGCGGTGCCGATGAGTGGATCTATGGGGCGGGTCACTGCGCAGGATCTGGAGGCGGCCGTGCGTGCGCTGCGCGCGGGCGAGCTCGTCGCGTTTCCGACGGAAACGGTCTACGGTCTCGGCGCCGATGCGCGCAACCCGGCCGCGGTACGGCGCATCTTTGCAGTCAAGGGCCGGCCCGCGCGTCATCCGGTGATCGTGCATCTGCACGATATCGGCCAACTGTCGCAATGGGCCCGCGACGTTCCGCCCGAGGCGCGGCGTCTCGCCGAGCATTTCTGGCCCGGTCCGCTGACGCTGGTGTTGCCTCGGGCCGCGACGGTCGATGACAGCGTGACCGGCGGACAAGATACCGTGGCCGTGCGTGTGCCGGCGCATCCGCTCGCTCAGGCCCTGCTCGCGGCCTTCGGGGCCGGCATTGCTGCGCCCTCGGCCAATCGTTACGGACGATTGTCCCCGACTCGTGCCGAGCACGTGCGCGAGGAGCTCGGCGATGCGGTCAAGGTGGTGCTCGACGGCGGGGACTGCCCGATCGGACTGGAATCCACCATCGTCGCATTCCAGGACGGCGGGGCACGGGTGTTGCGTCCGGGGCGCATCACGGCCGGAGAGATTGGTGCGCTCATCGGCGGGCTCGGCGTTGGCGCTGATCCGCAGTCCCCGCGCGTGCCCGGCAGCACCGCGGCGCATTACGCGCCGCTCACGCCGCTCAGCATCGTGCCCGCGGAGCAAATCGACGCGCGCAGCACATCGCTCGCAGCGCGCGGACGCCGGGTGGGCGTGCTCGCGTGGCGCGAGCCGCTCACAGCGCAGGCGTCGGTCACCTGGGTCAGCGCCGCGGCGCAGCCGCAGCAGTACGGGCACGATTTGTACGCGAACCTGCGCGCACTCGACAAGTGCCGCTGCGAGTGCATTCTGGTGCAGGATGTTCCCAGCGGGGAGGCGTGGGTCGCCGTGCGTGACCGATTGCGCCGGGCGGCCGCTGGATCCGCCCCGGAGAGCCCACAGGGAGAGATGCCTTGAGCGCCAGACGCCACCGCTTCGTCGATCCATTCCAACCGGCGGAAATCCGCCGCCTGGTGCGCCAGTTCGGCTCGCCGCTGCTCATCCTCGATTGCGAGCGCGTGCGGGTGCAGTTCCGCAAGCTGCGCGCAGCGCTCGGACGGGTGGACCTGCACTATGCGCTGAAGCCGATGCCGCACGCCGCGGTGGTGCAGACGGTGCTTGCCGAAGGCGGCTTTCTCGACTTGGCCACGAGCGGCGAAGTGCAGCTGGTGCGCCGCCTCGGCGTTGATCCGACGCGCTGTATTCACACCCATCCGATCAAGCGTCCGCAGGACATCCGCAACGCGCTCGAGTTCGGGGTCCGCACGTTCGTGGCGGACAACCCCGACGAGGTGCGCAAATTCGAGCACTTCGCGGACCGCGCCGAACTGCTGCTGCGCGTTTCGTTCCGCAGTCCCGGCGCGGTGTGCGACCTGTCGCGCAAGTTCGGCTGCGACCCGGAGGATGCCCTCGCCCTGGCACAACTCGCCGCCGAACTCGGTATCACCGTGCGCGGGCTGTCGTTTCATGTCGGCTCACAGGCCGGGGATTCGGCTAAGCACGTCGAGGCGCTCCATGCCTGCGCGCAGCTGATGGCTGCGGGCCGTCGGCGCAAGCTCGGCGTCCTCGACACGCTGGACATCGGTGGCGGATTTCCGATCGATTACACGCAGCCGGTGCAGGATATCGAGCGGTTCTGCGAGCCGCTGCGCGTGGCACTGGAGGCGCTGCCGAAGCGCGTGCGGGTGATCGCCGAACCCGGACGGTTCATCGTCGGCCCGGCGGCGATCGGCGTCGCCTCCGTCATGGGGCGGGCGCGCCGGGAAGGGCACTGGTGGTATTACCTCGATGATGGGCTGTATGGCTCCTACAGCGGGCAGCTCTACGATCACGCCCGCTACCCGGTGGAGCCTCTGAAAGACTCCCCCGAGCGGTTGCCCTCGGTGCTTGCCGGACCGACCTGCGACAGCATCGATGTGATCGCCGAGAATCTGCTGCTGCCGAAGCTCGAGGCGGGCGATCTGATCATCGGCCGTGCGATGGGCGCTTATACCTGGGCGAGCGCCTCGGAGTTCAACTTCTTCCCCAAGGCCACGGTAGTCGCGGTGAATCTGACTCCCGGGGATACCGGGATGGTGATGCCGTTTCCGCTGTGAGCCGGCGGCGGCGATGCCAAGGGAGCAATCGGGTTGATGCGTAATATCGTGTTTGATATCGGCTGGGTGTTCGTGCACCTGAACAGCGAGCCGTTTCTGCAGTTTCTGCGGGCCCACGAGGTCGAGGCACTCGATCTGAATTCGGTGCTGACGCGCGTCGCGCTGCAGGAGCATGAGTGCGGCCGGCTGACGGGCGGAGAGTTGCTCGAGCGCTTTGCGCGGCTTGCGCCGCGGCCGATGGATCCCGCCGCAGCGTACGCCGCCTGGGTGGGCATTTTCGAGTTGCAGCCGTCGATGGTGGCGTTGGCGCAGCGCCTGAGCGAGCACTACCGGGTCTATCTGCTCTCGAACATCGGCGATCTGCACTGGGCGCATTTGTCGCGCGAATACGGTCTGCATCGCATCGGCCACGGCGCGCTGCCGTCGTTCCTCGCCGGGGTGATGAAACCCGAGCCGGGGATCTATGCCGAGGCCGAGCGGCGCTTTGACCTCGAGCCGGCTGCAACGGTGTTCATCGACGATCGGCCGGAGAACGTACGTGCCGCACGCAGCCGGGGTTGGCAGGCGATCGAACACACGAGTCACGCGAGCACCGTGAGCGCGCTGCGTGCACTGGGGGTCACATGCTAAGTGCGATCCACCGGCAGGTCGAGGTGCTGCGCGCCGGCGCCGACCCGCGGCTCATCGCCCGGATGCATTCGGGGTGGGCTGTGCTCGGCGAGCGGCAGTTCCTGCGTGGCTACGCATTGCTGCTGCCTGACCCGGTGGTTCCCAGCCTGAACGCGCTGGATCTTGCCGCACGCAGCAGCTTTCTGCTCGATCTGGCGCGGCTCGGCGATGCGGTGCTCGCGGTCACGGGAGCGGTGCGTATCAACTATGCCATGCTGGGCAATCTCGAGCCGGCGCTGCACGCGCACCTCATCCCACGCTACCGCGATGAGCCCGACGTACTGCGCACGGCACATCCTTGGGCGTACGACTGGCAGGCGGGCGAGCCGTTCAGCACTGCCGTGCACGGGGAGCTGCTGGTGCAGCTGCGCCAGCAGCTCGAGCGGCCGACGGGCCGCTGAGCGCCGCCGCGGCTATTGCGGGGGGCTGGCGATCAGCGTGCGGAACTGGCGCAGCTTCGCCTCGATGATGGCCGCGTTCTGCGGCCCCATCCGGATCAGCAGCTTCTGCCCGGCTGGCAGCGCCTCGAGTTTCGGGTCGGCGAATTGCCAGAACACCTTGGGCCGCACCAGCGTGATCGGCCCCTCCGGCGTCGGTGTGGCGAGCAGGCTGTCTATGGCTTGCACCAGCCGGTCGTTGAAGTACTTGCCGGGATAACCCAAGCTTTCGTACGCCTGTTGGAACAACGGATACAGCCGGAAATAGAGCTGCGCCAGCGCGTTGACGTTCAGTCGGCTCACGACGGCGATGAATGGCGCGTAGCGTGCGAAGTTGCGCTGGCTCAGCACCGTGATGCCGCCCTGTCGGTCCACCATCGTCGCACCAGGCGTCGGGTGGATCGGGCGCAGATCTGCCGCCACCTTCGCGCGCGGCAGACTGTCGACCGTGACGACGACGCGGCGGATGACGTTCTTAGGCACGATGAAGCGCACGACTGCCGGATGTCCGATCAGCGTGTCGAGCGCGGTCAGCACGGTGGCGTCGCTGGCATTGAGTGGCGGCAGCGGCTTGCTGGCCGATGATGCGCCGCTGGCCGGAACCGGGTGCTGTATGGCCGGGCTCTGCGGCGCATTCGGCAGCGGCGTCGGAGCACTCGAGGCGGCCGGCGGCGGCGCCGGCACGGGAGTGCTGGTCGGGGCAGACTGCGGCGCATGGAACCGGTAGTAGACGCCCACGCCGATCAACGCGGCCGCGACGATTCCGGCCGCCCACCAAATGACCTTGTTGCGGAAGGACTCTTCCGGGTCAGTCTTGTTCCACATCTGGTGCCACTCCTGAAGGCAGGAAATGGGGTACTGTACACCCATGACCGTACGACGGGTGTTGAAGATGGGCGAGGCGTTGCTCGGGCAGGTCGCCGCTCCCGTGGAGCGCTTCGATGAGCAGCTGCAGGCGCTGGTGCGCGACATGGATGACACCATGCGCGCGTTGAATGGTGCCGGCATCGCTGCGCCGCAGATCGGCGTCAGCCTGCGGGTGGTGATCTTCGAGGTTGCCAACAACCCGCGTTATCCGCAGGTCTCGCCAGTGCCCTACACGGTGCTGGTGAATCCGGAGTTGACCCCGCTCGGCACCGAGCAGGCCGAGGGCTGGGAAGGGTGTCTGTCAGTGCCGGGATTGCGCGGACTCGTGCCGCGCTTCACGCGCCTGCGCTACCGCGGATTCGATCTGCAGGGCGAGCCGATCGACCGCACGGTTGAGGGTTTCCATGCGCGGGTCGTACAGCACGAGGTGGATCATCTCGACGGCATACTCTATCCGCAGCGCGTCACGGACCTGCGCAACTTCGGCTTCGAGGATTCGCTCGGCGCCCGCATGACGCCGATGCCGGATTGAGCCTGCGCCGCTCGGCGGCTCAGGCGAGGGTGTGAAACACCCGCTGGACGTCCTCGTCCTGCTCGAGCTTGTCGATCAATGCAAGCACTTCCTGGGCCTGCGCTTCGGGCAGTTCGGTCGGCGCGGCGCAGATGTACTCGTGCTCGGCCGACAGCGGCGTCACGCCTCGTGACTCGAGCGCCTCCTGCATCTTGCCGAAGTCCTCGAAGGCACAGCGAATCAGCAGCTGCGGCTCGCCGTTCTCGCCGCTGCTCTCGCCCATCTCCTCCAGTCCGTGGTCGATCAGGTACAGCTCGAGATCGTCCTGATCGATGCCGGCCGGATCGAGGCGGAATGCGCCCATGCGCTTGAACAGAAAGGCAACGCTGCCCGTGGTGGCGAGATTGCCGCCGCCCTTGGTGACGATGTTGCGCACCGCCGCCACGGTGCGCGTGGGGTTGTCCGTGGCCGCCTCGATCAGCAGCGCCACGCCGTGCGGCGCATACGCCTCGTAGTGCACTTCCTGGTAGTGCGTCGCGTCCCGACCGCTCGCCCGCTTGATCGCCGCTTCGATCTTGTCCTTCGGCATGTTGACCGCGCGGGCATTCTGGATCACCCGCCGCAGGCTCGGGTTGCTGGTCGGATCCGGCCCGCCGGCCTTCACCGCCATGGTGATGTCCTTGGCGATGCGCGCGAACTGCTTGGCCATGCGGTTCCAGCGCGCAAACATCGTGTGCTTGCGGACTTCGAAAATGCGTCCCATGAGCGAGTGTCGGCGAGTGAACGGTCAGCAGAGTCAGGCGAGCTGCGACTGCAGCACGCGCAACCGGCGCCGCTGCAGGCGCAGACGCTGCTCGAGCTCCTTGAAGCGCAGCTGAAAGCTGGTGTGCTCCCAGTGCTCGACGACCGCCCGCTTCTTCTCCGTGAGCCATTGCTCCTTCACTTTGGCCCAATCGGCAATTGCCGCGAGGAAGCTGTCGTACTCGTGCGCGATGTGCTGATGCAGTTCACTGATGCGCGAGGGCGTGACGGTCGGTGCAACCCGCGCGAGCGAACGCTGGGCGCGCGCGAACTGCATGGCGAGCAGCGCCCGTTGGATTTGAAAGGGCGGCGTGCGCTTGAGCTTGCGCGTCAGCCCGAGGTATTGCAGACCGCCGATCAGCCACTTGGTCGGGTCCCACTGCCACCAGCGCACGCCGTTGCGGTAGTCATGCGCGAAGATGTGGTGGAAGTTGTGGTAGCCCTCGCCGAAAGTCAGCACCGCGAGCACCGGGTTGTCGCGCGCGGTGTTCTCCTCGGTGTACGGGCGCGAGCCCCACATGTGCGCCAGGGAATTGATGAAGAACGTGAAGTGGTGACTCAGCACCAGGCGCAGCACCCCGGCGAGCAGGAACACGCCCCACACGTCTCCGACCAGCCAGCCGGCGAGCAGCGGCAGTCCGAAGTTGGTCAGCAGCACCAGCGCGAGGTAATGGCGGTGCTGGAAGGCGAGCATGCGGTCGCGGCGCAGGTCCGGAATGTTGGTGAAGTCCTCTCGCCCACTCGGGTACTCGCGCACCATCCAGCCGATGTGCGAGAACCAGAAACCGCGCCGGGCCGAGTAGGGGTCGAGCTCGTTGTCATCGACGTTCAGGTGGTGTCGGCGATGGCCGCTGCACCAGGCCCAGGCACTGTTCTGCAGCGCCATGGAGCCGAAGATCATGAAGACCAGGCGCACGCTCCAGTGCGCCTCATAAGCACGGTGTGCCCAGAGCCGGTGATAGCCGGCCGTGATCGACAGCTCGTTCGCCGTCAGGAACACCCCGAGCAGCACCCAGGCCGCGGCGCTGTAACCGTGCGCGATTCCATACCAGGGAACGAGCACGGCGGCTGCCAAAAAGGTCAACGAAAACAATATGATATTGGTCCAGATCGGCGGTGCGGACACGGGCTCGACGGACGGGGTCGTGGCAGATGGATTCGGCATGATCGGTGCGCGCTCGGCGGCGATGAATTGAGACTCACTTACCATAGCACGTTCGGCGCGCCGGGGGCATGCGTGAAATCACCTTGCGAGGCCGGCGGCCGGGCAAGTGCCGGCCTGCCGGCCCGACTTTAGAACGAGTACACGCCCTGCAGCGCGAATTCGCTCTGCTGTCCGGCATGGCGGACGGCGGACTGGCCTGCAGAGCTATAGACGAAGGTTGCCCGGTTCGAGGTGTCGTAGCGCCCCTCGATGCGCAGCTCGAAATCGGCTGCCGGATCGTAGCCTAGGGTCACCGTGCCCTCCTTGAGCCGCTGCGCCGTCCCGGTCACGAATCCGTTGCGATCGTCGAACGCTTCCCCGCGCAGCGAGATGCGCCAGCGGCGGCTCAGCCGCTCGTTCACGTACAGCGCGACCCCGCTCCATTGTCCGCCGGGCGTGATGCGGCTCGGGCGCTGTTTGCCCCAGTCGTAGCTCGCCACCAGCTGCAGCGACGCCGTGACGTTGTAGGTCGCAACGGTGTCGATGAGCGTGCGGCGGGTGAGATCGATCGGATCGTTGCCGATGTAGCTCTGCGCGGTGAAGGAAACGGCGTTGCTCGGGTTCAGCGCGATCCCCAGCTCGAGGGTTTTCGATCCTGAGCTGATGCTGGTGTAGTTCCAGCCGTTGTTGACGCCGGCGATCACACTCAGAACGCTGTTGAACGCGTACGTGGCGCGCACGCCGGTATGCGTCATCGGCTCGGCGTAGAAGAGCAGGGAGCGGGAGAAGTTCGTGTTGCCGGTCGGCGCAATGACCTCGGCGCCGGCCAGCGTCGTGAACTTGCCGGCCTGTAGGGTGAGTCCGCCGTCGGCGTACTGCAGATAGCCCTGCAGCAGATCGATGGCATTGTTACTCGAAGCCGAGCCGTTCTCGGCGGCGTTGACGATTTTCGCATCGTCGCCTCCGATCACATCGAGCAGCGCTCCGAAGCCCTGCTTGGGCTGATAGGCGACGGTGAGACCGGCCTGATCGAGCTGCAGGGCGTCATGTGCGGTGTCAAACTGATGGAAGGTGTTGCCGCCGGATGAGCTGTAGAAGGAAGCGGCGAGATAGCCGGATGTGCTGATACCGGAGTGGGTGAGCAGCTCACCGAGCGTCGCAACGGGCGAGTCGCTGGCGCGGGCGCCGGTGGGCGCGAGGACGGCGAGCACTGCCGCGACGACGGGTAATGTGGGAAGAGCCTTGCGCATGCTGAGCCTTTCGTGATCGCAGTCCGGTGTCGGACGGGCAGTGCCAAGCACAACCCGTGCCAGCGGCGGCGGTGGCGAATTCGGCCGGAAATGGGGCTTCGGCACCGCCAGCGGGGCGTACCGGTGCACTGCGCTGGTGCGCAACGTGGAGCATCCTGGTGCAGCATTCGCTCGCGAGCGGATGCTGCAACGCTACACGCGAGTCGGTGAGCGGCGCGTGAAGAAAGCGCCGGTGGATCAATGCGGTGGCGTGGCGGGTGCGGTGTGCCCGGCGGCCGGCACGCTCGGCGGATCAATCGTGCCGCCGGAACCGGTGTCTGCGCGCAGCGCGGCCTCGGCTTCCCGCCGGGTCATCACAATGATGCTGATGCGACGGTTGATCGGATCGAAGGGGTTGGTCTTGTCGAACAGCACGGTGGAGGCGAGTCCGACTACGCGGGCGACCTTGCCGTGCGCGAGACCGCCCTCTACCAGGGCGCGGCGCGCGGCATTGGCGCGGTCGGCGGACAGCTCCCAGTTGGTGTAGTGATTGTGACCGGGGTAGGGGTGTGCATCGGTGTGACCGATGATGGCGATCTGGTTCGGCACCGAGTTCAGGTACGGTGCGAGGGTCTTCAGTATGCGGCGTGTGTAGCCGCGCAGCCTGGCGCTGCCGAGATCGAACATCGGCCGGTTCTTGGCGTCGACGATCTGTATGCGCACCCCGCGCGGGGTGATGTCGAGCAGCAGCTGGTCCTTGAAGGGCTTGAGCGCCTGGCTCTTGTTGACCGCCTTGCGCAGCTGTGCCATCAGCGATTCCAGGCGCTTGTGGTCGGCGCGCGCGAGGCGCTGCCGGGCTGCACGCTTGCTGATCTGTGCGGCAGACTGCAGCGTGTCCTGGGTGCCAGAGCCGCTCCTAACGCCGGTGATGGCAACGATCTGATGCGGGCTGGTGCTGAGTCCGTTCAATCCTCCGCCGAGGTTGATCGGACTGGTACTGGCGCCGCCCGGCCCTTGCGGTCCGGGTGCCGCGCGCGTGCTGTGCCCGTTCTGCATGCTCGGATTCTTGAAGTAGTTGAAGATCGCCGCGCGCTCGGCCTTGTTGACTGCGGTGACGATCCACATGACCAGGAAGAACGCCATCATGGCGGTGACGAAGTCGGCGTAAGCGACCTTCCAGGCCCCGCCGTGATGTCCGCCTTCGCTGCGTCGCGCCTTCTTGACGACGATGAGCGGCCGTTCTTCCTTCTGCGCAGCCATCAGGCTTTCGCGGGTTTGTCCTTCAGCTTCGCCTCGAGATCGGCAAAGGTCGGACGGACGTCGCTGAACAGGAGTTTGCGAGCGAACTCGATCGCCACGGCGGGCACGTACCCGCGCACGCTGGCAACGAGGGCCATCTTGACCAGCTCGAAGGCCTTGATCTCATCGTTGGCGGCATGATCCATTGCCGCGGCGAGCGGGCCGGCAAAGCCGTAGGAGACCAGGATGCCGAGAAAGGTGCCGACCAGCGCCGAGGCGACCCGCTCACCGATGGTGGCGGTGTCGGCGCTGGCGATCGAGGCCATGGTGTTCACGATGCCAAGCACTGCCGCGACGATGCCGAAGCCGGGCAGCGCATCGGCCATGCGCTGCACGGCGTGTCCGGGCTCATGCGCCTCTTGCCGAAAGGTCTCGACCTCCTCATCGAGCAGGCTCTCGAATTCGTGCGGATCGAGATTGCCGCCGACCATCAAGCGCAGACTGTCGGTGATGAAATTGCGCAGGTGATGGTCGGCCGCGATCTGCGGATACTTCTTGAACAGCTCCCCGCCGTCGGCTGACTCGATGTCCGACTCGATCGACATCAGGCCTTCCTTGCGAATGCGCAGCAGCACGTCGTAGAGCAGCTTCAGGATCGAGACGTAATCATCGTGCTCGTAGCGCTCCTGCTTCAGCAGCGCGACGATTCCGGCAAGGCTCGCCTTGACGACCTTGATGGGGTTGCTGGTGAGAAACGCGCCGAAGGCGGCCCCGATGATGATCAGGAACTCCGCCGGATGCCACAGCGCGAGCAGTTTCCCACCCTCGACCATGAAGCCCACGGCGACGCAGGCGAGAACAACGACGCTACCGATAATCTGAATCACGAACTGCGCAAGCCTGTTCTTGAAGGGTGCTGCGCAGGGCCCTGCGTGCCGCGACGGGCGATCCGGTCCACTGTGCAGCGATACTGTGGCGAGTATCGGCGCCCGGGCGCTGATCTTGAACCACGGAGGGCCGGAACTGTGACGCTGACCGTGTAAACTTCGGGCCGGTCGCCACGCGCGACATGCGGTGAGGAGAACCCCGTGCTTGAGCATCTCGACCGGCTGCCGCCGGATCCCATTCTCGGCCTGATGGCCGCATTTCGCGCTGATGCGGATTCCCGCAAAGTCGATCTCGGCGTCGGCGTGTACCGCGATGAGCGGGGCGACACCCCGGTCATGAAGGCCGTGCGCGAGGCGGAACGCGCCGTACTCGAGCGACAGACAAGCAAGACCTACGTGGCGCCGGCCGGTAACGCGAGCTTCAACGCGGCAATGCGCCGGCTCGCCCTGGGCGATGGCTCGCCCCTGGGCGACTCTGAGCGGCTGTGCGCGGTTCAGGCGCCCGGCGGTTGCGGTGCGCTGCGCCTCGGCGCGGAGCTGATCCGCATCGCCCGCCCCGAGGCCATCGTGCACGTCAGCGACCCGACCTGGGCCAACCACGTGCCGCTGCTGTCCGGCTGTGGCCTGAAGCTCGAGCGCTATCCGTATTTCGACAGCCGCTCGGGCGGGGTCGCGTTCGACGCGATGATGCATGCGCTCGAGGCGCTGCCGCCGCGCTCGGTGGTGCTGCTGCACGCGTCCTGTCACAACCCGACGGGTGCGGATCTCGAGGAGGGGCAGTGGCGCCAGATCGCTGCGCTCGTGCAGCGCCGCGCGCTGCTGCCGTTCATCGACATGGCCTACCAGGGGCTCGGTCGCGGGCTCGATGCCGATGCCTACGGGCTGCGGCTGCTTGCCGCCGAGGTGCCCGAGGCGCTGATTGCCGTGTCATGCTCGAAGAACTTCGGCCTGTATCGCGAGCGCGTGGGCTGTCTTTTGGTGGTGGGGCAAAACGGTGCGGCGGCCGAGGCGGCCCTGACTCAGCTGGTGCGCATCGCGCGTGGCCTGTATTCGATGCCGCCGGATCATGGTGCGGCCATCGTTGCGGAAATTCTCGACAACGCAGCGCTGCGCGCTGCGTGGCAGGGCGAGCTCACGGCGATGCGCGAGCGGATTCTGCAACTGCGCACTGCGGCGGCCGAAGCGCTCGCCGCGGCCTGCCCGCACAGGGACTTCAGTCACATCCTGCGCCAGCGCGGCATGTTCTCCTACCTCGGCGTTGACAAGGATACGGTGCGGCGCCTGCGCGAGGCGCACCATGTCTACATGACCGATGACAGCCGGATCAACATCGCCGGATTGCGTTTGCAGAACATCCCGTACTTTGCCGAAGCCGTGGCCCGGGCGCTCGCTTAGTAGGCGCCCGGGGCCTGCGGAGTGCCTTTGCGCTCGAGGGTCATGAAGGTGAACGCATAGCGATTGTGCTCCCCGGCGGCATGGCGATGGCACTCGACGTCGGCCCACTGGGTCGGGTCGATGGCGGGGAAGAACGTGTCGCCGGGGATCTCCGCGTGCACCAGAGTCAGATAGATGCGGCGCGCGAAGGGCAGCATCAGTCGGTACACCTCGGCGCCGCCGATGCCGATCAGCTCATCGGCATCACGGGCGCAGCCGAGCGCATGGCCGAGGGAGTGCACGGCGAGTACCCCGGGGCGCTGCCAGGTGCGCTCGCGGGTGAGCACCAGATTGCGCCGCTGCGGCAGCGGGTGACCGATCGACTCATAGGTCCGCCGCCCCATGAGAATGGGCTTGCCGAGGGTCAGGGATTTGAAGCGCCGCAGATCCTCCGGCAACCGCCAGGGCAGGGCATTGTCGCGGCCAATACAGCCGTTTTCCGCCATGGCGACGATCAAGGAGACTTGCGGCTGCTCCAGAATGCTCATCGGCAGCCCCGCACCCGCGGCCTCAGATTTCCACCACGGTGTTGAGCGATACGACGCCGCGCGAGGGCATGCGGAAGAACTCCGCCGCCTGCGTGCTGTGCCGTTGCATGCGCGCGAACAGCAGCCGCTGCAAGCCGCGCCAGCCGGGCAAATCCCGAGCACGCACCACGTGCTGGCCAACGAAAAATGAGCTGTCTTCCATGAACACCTTGAGCCCGCGGGCGCGGCAACCGCGCAGCGCTTCCCCGACATCCGGTGTCTCCATAAATCCGAAGCGTGCGCTCACCAGATAGACCCCGGGCAGCGTCTCATCGATGTCGACCCGGTTGGCCGGATCCTGCCGCGGCGTGCGTACGATCTCGAGGTTCAGGATGATGAGCCGCTCGTGCGCAACCCGGTTGTGCTCCAGATTGCGGATCAATGCCGAGGGCACGAGCTCGGGGGTGCTGGCGAGAAATACCGCGGTGCCGGGCACACGATGCACGCCGGCGAGCAAATTCGGCAGCTCGCTGAGCGGAATTGCCTGGCGAGCGAGCGCTGCGCGCAGCTCGAGCCGGCCGCTGCGCCAGGTGATGAACAGGGTGAACAATACCGCGGCGAGCGCGAGCGGAATCCATCCGCCGCTCGGCACCTTGGTCATGTTGCCGACGAAGAATACGGCATCGACGATGAACAGTAGACCGAACAGCAGCGCCACCACAGCCTTCGGCCAGTTCCACTGCTGCAGTGCGACGAAGGCCCCGAGGATGGTCGTGATCAGCATGGTGCCGACCACCGCCGAGCCGTATGCCGCCGAGAGCGCATTGGAGGACCGGAAGCCCACGACGAATGCGATCACCGCGGCGCACACCAGCCAGTTGACCACGGGCACGTAGATCTGACCGAGCGCAGTGGCCGAGGTCTGCAGCACCCGGATGCGCGGCAGCAAATCGAGCTGCACCGCCTGACGTGCCATGGAAAATGCACCGGAGATCACCGCCTGGGAGGCGATCACGGTGGCGGCGGTGGCGAGGATGACCATCCATGGCAGTGCGGAGCTGGAAACCATCAGATACAACGTCTGCGCGATGAAGTGCCCGTGTTCGAGCTGCAGCGCGCCCTGGCCGAAATAATTGAGGATCAGCGCCGGCCAGATGAGGAAGAACCAGGCGATGCGCACGGGCCGCTTGCCGAAGTGGCCCATGTCGGCATACAACGCCTCACCGCCGGTGAGGCACAGGAAGACCGCGCCGATCACCGCGAGCGACACGCCCGGGCGGTGCACCAGGAGCTCGACCCCGTAGAGCGGATTAATGGCGTAGAGCACCACTGGATCGGCGCGTATTGCCTGGATGCCGGTCACGGCCAGCACCAGGAACCACACGATCATGACCGGCCCGAACAGCGCGCCGACCCGCGCGGTGCCGCGGCGCTGGTAGATGAACAGCCCAACGATGACCCCGACGGTGACCGGCACTACCAGGTGCGTGAAGTCCGGACTCAACACCTCGAGGCCTTCTGCGGCACTGAGCACGCTGATCGCCGGGGTGATCAGCGAGTCGCAGAAGAAGAACGCGGTGCCGGCGAGCGCCAGTCCCACCACCGTGCGTGCCCACAGGCTGCCGGCGACGCTGTTGCGCTGCGCAAGGGCGAACATCGCCAGGATGCCGCCCTCGCCCTCGTTGTCGGCACGCATGATGATGCTGACGTATTTGACGGTGACCGAGATGGTTAGCGCCCAGACGATCAGCGACAGCGAGCCGAGTACGGCCTCGTGATCGAAGCGTCCCGCCTCGGTGAGCGTCGCCTCGAGGGCATAGAGCGGGCTGGTGCCGATGTCGCCGTACACGACACCGATGGCGCCGATGACCGCCGCGAGCGACCAGCCCTGGGTATGCCCGGCAGTGGTGCGCATCACATCACCGCGCCGTCTTCCGGGTGCGCTTTTTGATCCGGCGCTTGCTCTTGTGCGCCGCGCCAGCGCTGGTGCGCGCGGGCCGCTTGCCGGTGCGCACCGTCGTGCGCTGCTCGGGCTTCTTCGGCGGCCAGAGCATCGTGCCGCGGCAGTTGGGTTGGCCGCAGTGGCAGGCATAGATCTCGTCGACGTCGGGCGGATCGTCCGGCGAGCGTCCGAGCTGATAGTCGTAATTCAGCTCCTCGCCCGGCTGGATGGTGCGGATCGCCTCGACGAATACGCGCTTGCCCTCGATCACCGTCTCGCAGTTCGGATTGCACGAATGGTTCATGTAGCGGGCATCGTTGCCGCCGACACCAGCATCGATCACGGTGCGTGCATCGACGATGAACAGGAACGTGTGATTGTCGCGCTCGTCACGGTCCTCGTAACGCCGGTCCGCCTCCTCGTGCGAAACCCGGTCGCCCAGATACTCGACGATGCGCGTGCCCTTGCGGATGCGTCGCAGCGCGAATGCGCCGCGGCCGTGCACCCGCGAGCTGCGCACTTTGAAGTACGGCGTGCCTCGTGCGGAGTTCTTGGCTGTCACGGCCGGCCCCTCAGACGGCGACCGGCGCGGACAGGGCCGGGTGATGTTGGTAGTTCACGAATTCGAAGTCCTCGAAGCGGTAGTCAAACAGAGTCGGCGGGCGGCGGCGGATGCGCAGCTGCGGCGGCGGAAATGGCTCGCGCGCCAGTTGCGTGCGTGCCTGCTCGATGTGATTGGCATAGAGATGGCAGTCCCCGCCGGTCCAGATGAACTCCCCGGGGACGAGTTCGCACTGCTGGGCGACCATGTGCGTGAGCAGAGCATAGCTGGCGATGTTGAATGGTACGCCGAGAAACACGTCTGCGCTGCGTTGGTAGAGCTGGCAGGACAGTTTGCCGGCGGCGACGTGGAACTGAAACAGCGCGTGGCAGGGCATCAGTCGCATCCGGTCGAGCTCCCCGACATTCCACGCGCTGACCACGATGCGCCGCGAGTCCGGATCGCGCCGGATCAGCTCGATCGCCGCGCTGATCTGATCGATACTCTCGCCGTTGGCCGTCCTCCAGGCGCGCCACTGTTTGCCGTAGACCGGGCCGAGTTCGCCGTGCTCATCGGCCCACTCGTCCCAGATGCTCACACCCTGCTCGTGCAGCCAGCGTACATTGGTGTCCCCGCGCAGGAACCACAGTAGCTCGCAGATGACCGAGCGCAGATGAATACGCTTGGTGGTCACCAGCGGAAATCCCGCTGCCAGATCGAAGCGCAGCTGCTCGCCGAAGCGCGATAGCGTGCCGGTACCGGTGCGGTCCCCCTTCGGCGTGCCGCTCTCGAGGATGCGGCGCATCAGATCGAGGTAGGGACGCATTGCCGTTCAGCGCGCGGCGGCGGGCAGATAGTTGCCGGAGGTCCTGCGCGTCTGATACGCGTAGATCAGCAGCGCCGCGCCGATCACGATCATGGGGAATGACAGTACCTGACCCATGGTGACCCAGCCCCAGGCGAGATAACCGAGCTGCGGATCCGGCAACCGCACGAACTCCACCAGGAAGCGGAACGTGCCGTACATGAGCAGAAACAGCCCGGATGCAGCGAGCCGCGGTTTCGGCCGGGCCGTAAACAGCCACATGGTCGAGAACAGCACTACGCCCTCGAAGAACGCTTCGTAGAGCTGCGAGGGCTGACGCACGACGCCGTGATAGAGAAAGCCCCAGGGCAGCGTCGTCGGTTTGCCCCACAGCTCGCCATTGATGAAATTGCCGATACGGCCGAAGAACAGGCCGAGTGCCGGCAGCGGTACGGTGAAGTCGAACACATCGGCGACGTTGCGCTTGCGCAGCAGCGCGAAGATCGTCATGGCCAGCACGACCCCGAGCAGACCGCCGTGGAAGGACATGCCGCCGTCCCATACCTCGATCGGGTACCACGGGTTCTGGCGGGTCCAGAACGTCATGCCGTAAAAGAGCACGTAGCCAATACGCCCGCCGAGGATCACGCCGAGCATGCAATAGAAAATCAGGTCATCGACGTCGACGGCCTTCCAGGTCGACTCGCGGCGCGAGGCGCGGTAGCGAGCGAGTCCCCACGCGCCGGCGAAGCCGAGCAGATACATGATGCCGTACCAGTGGACCTTCAGCGGGCCGATACGGAAGGCAATCGGATTGATGTCGGGGTATCTGATCATGGCGGTGCAGTTTATCCGACCTGGCTGGAAATGCGGCAGAAGAACGCCTTGAGGTAGCGTGTCTCGGGGACTGCCGGATGGATCGGGTGGTCCGGCGACTGGCCGCCGGCCTCGAGGATCTGTGCCCCGCGGCTGCTGTGTCGGGCCGCCGACTGGAGAATTTCGGTCAATGACTCCGCGCTCAGGTGGTACGAGCACGAGCACGACACCAGCAACCCGTCTTCCGCAATAAGCCCCATCGCCAGCTGATTAAGCTTGCGATAGGCGGCCTGCCCACGCGGGATGTCCTTCTTGCGCTTGATGAATGCGGGCGGGTCGAGCACCACCACATCGAAGCGCTCGCCGCGCGCGTGCAGCGTGCTGAGCGCCTCGAATGCATCGGCGCGCAGCGTTTGCAGGCTGAGCCCGTTGGCCTGCGCATTGCGCTCGGCGAACCCGAGCGCGGTTTCGGAGGCGTCGACACTCAGCGCCGCGCCTGCGCCGGCGGCGAGCGCCGTGAGACTCCATGCCCCGACATAGCTGCAGACATCGAGCACGCGGGCGCCCGGGCTGAGATAGCGGGCGAGCCGCGCGCGGTTGGCGCACTGGTCGTAGAACCAGCCGGTCTTCTGTCCCGCCGCGAGCGGCGCGCTGAAGCTCAGCCCGGCCTCGCGCACCGTGAGCGACTCGGGGACTTCCCCGAAGGCCACCTCGGCCACTTGCGGCAGGCTCTCGAGCGTGCGTGCGCCGGAGTCGTTCTTCCAGAAGAGGCCCGCCGGGGCAAGCTGCTCGCGCACTGCCGCTTCGATCGTCTCGCGCAGCGCCTCCATGCCGGCGGTGGCGATCTGTCCGACCAGCAGATCCCCGTAGCGATCGAGCACCAGGCCCGGCAGCCCGTCGGATTCGCCGAACACCAGGCGGTAGTACGGCTCCCGGTACAGCCGCGTGCGCAGGCGCAGCGCGGCCTTCAGTCGCGCCTCGATCAGTGCGCGGTCGATGGGCCGCTCGAGTTCGCGGCTGACGATGCGTGCGCAGATGAGCGCATGCGGGTTGACATAAGCGTGGCCGAGAAACTGCCCGCGGTGCGACTCGATGCGGGCGTGTGCCCCCGGACTGAAGGCTCGCAGCGGAGTGTCCTCAGCGATCTCGTTGCTGAACACCCAGGGATGCCCCGCCACGATGCGGCGCTCCTCGCCGCGCTTCAGGCGCAGCGTACGAGCGAGGCTTTGATCGGCATCAGCGGGGGCAGGGGAGACACTCAATGGAGCGCTCGGCGGTGGCTTGCGGGGGCGGCAGTATACAGGCGGGCGCGCCGTGCCGCGCGCTATGCTCAGCGCCCCGGCTATCCGCCGGGCATGCCCGCGGGAGTCTCATGGATATCCGACATCGCAATGCCGACGGCACGCCGCGCTACACCAATCGGCTCACCCGGGAGACGAGTCCCTATCTGCGTCAGCATGCACACAACCCGGTCGACTGGTACCCCTGGGGCGAGGAGGCGTTCGCGCTTGCACGCGAGCTCGGCCGTCCGGTGCACCTAAGCGTCGGCTACGCAGCCTGTCATTGGTGTCACGTGCTCGCCGCGGAGAGCTTTGAGGACGAGCAGACCGCGCGGCTGCTCAACGAGCGGTTCGTGAACATCAAAGTCGATCGCGAGGAGCGACCCGACGTCGATCGGATCTATCAGATTGCCCAGCAGATGCTGACTCATGGCCCGGGCGGCTGGCCGCTGACGATGTTTCTGACTGCGGAGCGTCGACCGTTCTTCGGCGGTACCTATTTCCCGCCCGAACCGCGTCACGGGCTGCCGGCCTTCCGGGATCTGTTGCAACGCGTTGCGCACTATTACGCAGCGCATCATGCCGAGCTCGATGCGCAGGGCGAGGCGCTGAGCGCAGCGTTCGCGAGCATCGACCCGCCGCCCCCGCCGGCGGGTCTGCTCCTCGAGGCCGCACCGCTCGAGCGTGCCCGAGCCGGGCTCGAGCGCGACTTCGATGCACGCAACGGCGGCTTCGGCGGAGCCCCGAAATTTCCGCATCCGAGCTCGATCGAGCGGCTGCTGCGCCACTGGCGCGCCAGTGCTCACCGCGATCCGCCCGATCTGCAGGCGCTGTACATGGCGGGGCTGACGCTGAAGCGCATGGCCGACGGCGGTATTCACGACGTCCTCGGCGGGGGCTTCTGTCGCTATTCGGTCGATGAGCGCTGGCGGATTCCGCATTTCGAGAAGATGCTCTACGACAACGCCTGGCTGCTTGCGGTGTACGCCGATGCCTACGTGGCGAGCGGTGATGAGCAGTATGCTGCGGTTGCGCGTGACACGGCCGATTGGATGCGGCGCGAGATGCAATCCACCGAAGGTGGCTTTTACTCCAGTCTGGATGCGGATTCGGCCGGGCACGAGGGCAGCTTCTACGTGTGGGACCAGGCTGAGGTGCGAGCGGCGTTGAGCGCGGACGAATACGCTGCGTTCGCGCCGTGTTACGGCCTCGATCAGCCGGCGAACTTCGAGGGTCGCTGGCACTTGTATGTGGCGCGCGAGCGCGAATCGGTTGCCGCCGAGCTGGCGCTGAGCAGCGTTCAGCTGAACGCGCTGCTCGAGGCGGCGCGTGCGAAACTGCTTGCCCTGCGGGAGCGGCGCGAGCGCCCGGCGCGCGATGAGAAGGTCCTCACTGCGTGGAATGGTCTGGCCATTGCGGGCATGGCGCGTGCGGCGCGCGCACTCGGCTGCGCCGGACTCGAGGAGTCGGCCAGCCGTGCGCTCGCCTTCGCGCGCGACACGTTGTGGCGCGACGGGCGTCTTGCGGCCACCTACGGCGGCGGACGGGCGCGGTTGAACGCGTATCTCGACGATTACGTGTTCCTCGCCGACGGGATCCTCGAGCTGCAGCAGCTGCGGGTAAATCCGGCGGAACTCGCCTTCGCCCGCGAGCTGATGGAGGTCGTATTGCGCCATTTCGAGGCCGAGGACGGCGGGTTCTTCTTCACCTCGGATGATCACGAGCCGCTGCTGCACCGACTGAAGACCTTCGCCGATGAAGCCCTGCCGTCCGGCAATGCTGTGGCAGCACGCGTGTTGCTGCGTCTGGGGTATCTGCTGGGGGAGGGCCGCTACCTGCAGGCGGCCGAGCGGCTCGTGCGGGCCGGCTGGGCGCCGCTCGAGCGCCATCCGCACGCGCACGCCACGCTGCTCAATGCGCTCGAGGAGTTGCTCGATCCGCCCGAAATCGTGATTCTGCGCGGGGAGCGCTCGGCAATTGATGCCTGGCGACGCGAGCTTGATCGGCTGTATGCGCCCCGACGCATGCTGCTCGCCGTGCCGGCGGATGTGTCGGGTCTGCCTGCGGCGCTCGCTGCCAAGCCGCCGCGCGGCGCAGCCACGGCCTACCTGTGCCGCGGCAGCGTCTGCGGTGAGCCGATCGACTCATTCGGCGCGCTCGCTGCGGCGTTGCGCGGTTAGCTCAGGCGAGCAGCTCCACCGCGCCGCCGATTGCCGCGGTGTTGATCGTGAGGGTGCGCTCGGTGGCGAAGCGCAGCAGATAATGTGGTCCGCCGGCCTTCGGACCGGTGCCGGAGAGGCCCTGCCCGCCGAAGGGCTGCACGCCCACTACTGCGCCGATCATGTTGCGATTGACGTAGGTGTTACCCGCCGGCAGCGACTGAAATACGTGCGCTGCCATGGACTCGAGCCGGCTGTGCACTCCGAGCGTCAACCCGAAGCGGCTCGCGCGCACCGCTGCGAGCACCTGCGGCAGCTCTGCGGCGCGATAGCGCGCCACGTGCAGAATCGGGCCGAACTCCTCGCTCTTGAGCTGATCGAAGGCGGTCAGCTCGAACAGGTGTGGTCCGAAGAAGTGCCCGCCCGCGGGGCAATGTTCGGTCGGACAGGCGTACAGCAGCTTCGCCTCGCGACGCATGCGCTCGGCGTGCCGCTCGAGCCGTGCCAGGGCTTCGGGACTGATCACCGGACCGACGTCGGTGGCCGGCTCGGCCGGATCCCCGAGCGTAAGGCAGCGCATCGCACCGGTGAGCATCTCGATGACCCGGTCGGCAATTTCCTCCTGCAGATACAGCACCCGCAGCGCCGAGCAGCGCTGCCCGGCGCTGTTGAACGCAGAGAGGATCACATCGTCGACGACCTGCTCGGGCAGCGCCGTGGCGTCGACGATCATGGCGTTGACGCCGCCGGTCTCGGCGATGAGCGGCACGATCGGTCCGTCGCGTCCGGCGAGCGTGCGGTTGATGGCGGCCGCCGTGGCAGTCGAGCCCGTGAATGCCACGCCGGCGAGTGCCGGGTGGGTGAGTGCCGCGCGGCTGAACGGTGGCCCCTCACAGGGCGTCAGCTGCAGCACCGCGCGCGGAATGCCTGCTTCATGCAGCAGGCTGACCATGGCGTGCGCCACGAGCGGGGTGCTCGGGGCCGGCTTGGCGAGTACCGAGTTACCCGCCATCAGCGCTGCACTGACCTGTCCGGTGAAGATGGCGAGCGGGAAGTTCCATGGGCTGATGCACGCGAACACGCCGCGACCCTGCAGCCACAGCTCGTTGCGTTCGCCCACCGGGCCCGGCAGCACCTGTGCGGTGCCAAAGTGCTGGCGACCCTGCTCGGCGTAGTAGCGGCAGAAATCGCTCGCCTCGCGGATCTCCGCCAGGGCATCCGGCAGCGTTCTGCCCGCCTCGCGCACCAGCAGGTGCAGGAAGGCGTCGCGACGGCTCTCGAGCAGATCCGCAGCGCGCTCGAGACACTCGGCGCGTTGCGACGCAGGAGTTTGGTCCCACGCCGGCTGGGCCTGCGCGGCCGCGTCCATGGCGGCGATGATCTCCGCTTCGCTCGCATCGCGACTGATCCCGACGAGCTGTCCGTCAGCTGGCGAGCGCACGGGAGTCTGGGGCGCCTCACCTTCGCTTCGCGCGAGGATCGGTCCGCCGGTATAACGCCGGCTGCGTGCCGCCTTCAGGCTCGCGAGCAAGGCGGTGAGTTCCTGCGGATTGCCGAAATCCGCGCCGCGTGAGTTACGACGCGAACCGTAGAGATGCGGTGGCTCGCGCACGCCGCCGGGGTGCTGGGTGGCCTCGGGAAGGATCTGTCCCACGACGTGCTCCACGGGAATGCGTTTGTTGAGGAAATGGTGGACGAAGGAGGTGTTGGCGCCGTTTTCGAGCAGACGGCGGACGAGGTACGGCAGCAGATCCTGGTGGGTTCCGACCGGCGCATACACCCGCACGGGCGGCAGCTGCGGCCGCTCGGCGCGCACCACTGCGTACAGCGCCTGGCCCATGCCGTGCAGCCTCTGGAACTCGTACCGCGCCTCGGGCGGGGCGAGTGCCGCCACCGCCGCGACCGTCAGTGCGTTGTGCGTGGCGAACTGCGGATAAATGACATCGGCGGCGGCGAACAGCCGGCGCACGCACACGAGGTAGCTCGCATCGGTCACCGCCTTGCTGGTGTAGACCGGAAAGCTCTCGAGCCCGCGTTCCTGCGCGCGCTTGATTTCCGCGTCCCAGTACGCGCCTTTGACCAGCCGCATGCTCATGCGCCGCCCGCTCGCGCGCGCCAGAGCCGCGACCCACTCGATGACCAGCGGGGCGCGCCGGCCATAGGCCTGCACAGCCAGTCCGAGACCGTCCCAAGCACGGGTCTGCGGATCCCGGGCCAGCGCTTCGATGACATCGAGCGACAGATCGAGCCGATCGGCCTCCTCGGCGTCGATGGTGAGCCCGATACCAGCGCGGCAGGCCGCACGCGCCAGCTCGATCGAGCGTGGCACCAGCCGCTCGAGCACGCGGGTGCGTTGGGTCAACTGGTAGCGCGGCTCGAGCGCCGAGAGTTTCACCGAGATCCCCGAGCGGGCATGCACGGCGCCGGCGGATTGGCGACCGAGCGCCTCAATGGCGCTGCGGTAGGCTTCGAAATAGCGCTCGGCATCGGCGTCGGTGCGCGCCCCTTCCCCGAGCATGTCGAACGAGCACAGCGCGAGCTGCGGCTGGCGGGCGCCGCGTGCCAACGCCGCTTCGATCGACTCCCCGACGATGAACGCGTGCCCCATCAAGCGCATCGCCCGGCGCATGATGCGGCGGGTCGCCGGCGCGAGCGGATTGCGTGGGGCGGGCGTGCGGGTGAGCAGTGTGTGTGCATCCGGCAGCACGCGCCCGGCCGTGCGCAGCAGCGCCAGACCGAGCCGCACCTGCAGGTTGGCCGTCTCGCCACCGCTGCGCAGAGCCGCGAGGCGCTCGGCAATCAATCGGTCAGCGCTCAGCGCATCCGGCGTGCGCAGCAGGGCCTCGGCGAGGCTCATCAGCGCCTTGCCCTCGGCGCTGTCGAGCGCGAACTGACCGAGCAACGACTCGACCAGCGAGCCGGCACGCGCCTGCGCGCGCGCCGCACCCACCCAGTGCATCGCCTGCTCGCGTGCGCCGTGCAGCGGCGCCTGCACCGCAGACAGTTCTTCGCGCAGCTCGGCAATCGCCGCTCCTTCCGTGCGCAGTGTGTCCTCACGCATGCGCTCGCGCAGGCGCTGCAGGTCGTCCGGGCGGGGAGGCGGGGCCCGATGGGCGGGCATTGCGGTCATGGGTGCATACACACGGAGATAGATGAATGTTCTTATCGTATCCGCGGATACAGAGAATATTTTTATATTTTTGGCGTAATAGAAGTAAAATTAACTGCCTATGAGACAAAAAACCGCTTTCACGGGGCCGCGATCCCTCGACCGGATCGACCGGAAGTTGCTGTTCCGACTGCAGCAGGACGGGCGCATTGCGGTCTCCCAGCTCGCGCGCGAGGTCAACCTCACGGTTACGCCAACCCTCGAACGCATTCGACGCCTCGAGGCCGCGGGGTTCATCAACGGGTATTTCGCGCACCTGAACGCACGCCGCCTAGGTCTGGGGTTGCTGGTTTACGTGGAAGTGACGCTCGACCGGACGACGCCGGAGGCGTTCGAGCGCTTCAAGGCGATGGTGGCCGACCGCGACGAGATCATGGAATGCCACATGGTGGCCGGCGGGTTCGATTACCTGCTGAAGGTGCGCGTCAGGGACATGGAGCGTTACCGCACGCTGCTCGGAGAAACCATTGCCGGCATCCGTGGCGTGCAACAGACGCACAGTTATTTCGTCATGGAGGAAGTGAAGTCGACGCATCGGATCGGCATCCCCGATACGACACCGGCCGCAGAGGCGCCGGCGCGCTGAGCGCCGACCGCCGCGGCCTGCCGCAGATGAATTGCAATAGAAATGCACTGCGCTAATAGAGTCTCCCCAGGAAAATCGCCCCTGTGGCTCAGGCCATTCGACATCCGCGCGCCGCGGCAGTGCTTCCCCGAGCGACTCGCCGTGCCGCCGAGCAGCTCGATCTGCCCCAGCGCCAGCTGGCGCGGGTACTGGGGGTGAGTGGCGCGACCGTCGCACCATGGCCCTGCGGCAGCGGGCCGCTTGCCGAAGGCGGCAGGACCTGGGAGCTCGCGGTGGCCTTCGTGCGCTTGCACCGTTTGCTGGCGGCGATCACCGGAGCGATGCGTGCCTGGCTGCACGCGGCCAGCGCTGCGCTCGAGGCGCACCCGTTGTGCAGAGCTCGGTTACGGGCGCTGGCGTTTCGTGCGTGACAGCTGCGGCCTGACCCGGCTCGATGCAGTGCCCCATACGGTGTTTCAGGCTCGGGTCGCGGGCGACGCGCTGGATCTGCCTCTGGCGCCGTTCGTACGCGACCGCGTGCTCTGGAGTGATCCTGACGAGTACCGTGCGTATCAGCGCCTCGCCCGTAGCACGCGGCAGGCCAGCGCGCAGATGATCCGCTACGCCTCAGTGCGCGATCCCGAGCACTGCGGCTGCGTGGCGGCGCTCGACTGCGGGGCATTTGTCGGCGGGGGCTACCTCAGCGGCAGACAGGGTTTCTCACGATCGATGCCCGTCATGTCTCGTGGGTGCGGGCCGCTGGCGCGCGGTGCGAGCGATTCGAGTTTTCGTTGGCCGGACCGGCGCTCGGGCGGGCCTCACCGCGCGGCGCCGAGGCTTACGGGCGACGGCTCCCCGCCCACCAGGGCGATGGCCCGGCTGCGGGCCGCCTCGGGGTCAATGCGGCCAGCAGCGACGTCTGCCACCAGGCGTGCGTGCTCGCGATGGCGCAAACCGGTGATGGCCATGCCCAGATGGTGTGCCACGTTGGCGAGCGCCTCGCGCACCTCCGGCGCGAACTGCTCGCCGTCGCGCGGACGGCAGATGAGCGCCCCGAGCAATGACTCCGCCACGGTCATGGGGAACGCCATCCCTTCGGTGCCGACGCGATTGCCCTGTGCCGCGAGCGCCACCGGCGCATGCGTGGCGCGCAGCGCGACGAATACCGGATCGTCCACGTCGATTCCGGCCGGCCAGGACTCATCGCTCGCGGCGCGCCGGCGATAGCCGTCCCCGACGCGCTCGTAGAGCGAGACGGCGCCGCATTGGCGATGCAGCTGCTCGATCGCCATCTCGAGCAGGTGCGTCTCGTGCTCGACATACGGGCATTCACGCGCGAAGCGCTCCAGGGCGAGCAGCGCCAGGCGCTGGGCACGGAAGAACGCCCGCTCGATCCAGCTTTCCAGGCGGCGGTGCAGCGGGCTCAGCACCAGCGCGAGCACCAGCGCCGCCACGGCCTGCAGCGCCCAGCCGACCCGGTCGCTGATCGCAAACTGGTGGAGCGCCTGCTCGAGAATCGAGAACGTACCGAACACCAGAGCCGTGAGCAGACCGAACACGAGTGCCCGATCGATGACGAACCCGACATCGATCAGCCGAGTGCGCAGGACCGCATACAGATAGCCTATCAAGGCCAGCGTCTGCAGCGCCGTGGAGAGCTGCGTCACGTACGGATAGCGAGCCGACGGCAGCGCCAGCAGCAGGATGTTGCTCGCAATCAGAACCGCGGTGCTCCAGAGCACCCAACGCACGCGCAGCCGCTGCTCGTGCGGCGCATGGCGATAGCCTGCGCCCAACATCAACAGGATGGTGAGCATGCCGCACACGAACAGCATTTTGATCACGACCGTTGCGCCGCTGCCGATCAGATCGCGGCCCAGGTTGAACAGCGGGATGATCTGCAACTCGACCAGCACCAGAATGCCGAGGGTCACGGCACTCATCGTGAGCCGCGAGCGGCGCCGCCAGCGGGCGGGCAGGCTCGCGCCCACCAGGGCGTCTGCGACCACGAAGAGCGCCGGAAAATCGACGACGATCCGCAGCAGCACGCTCAGCTGATTCATCCAGAGCACCTGCGGCGGGGCCGCCGGCACGTCGAGGATGCCCCATTTGACGAACAGCGCCAGGAACAGCGCCGCAAGCCCCCAGGCGGCCCAGTCCCGGCCGCGCCACAGCGTCAGCAGCGAGATCAGCAGTGTGGCCAACAAAAAGAACACCGATTGCAGGCGAGCCAGCGTGCTCGCGCTGTCCGGCACGGCTGGGACCGACAGCGTGAGTGGCCGGCCCGCGCGCAGCACCGGAATGCTCAACCGCGTGCCGGGTGGCACGTCATGTCCGCTGAACAGTACCGCACGGGCGGCGGGCGACAGTTGCCGCACGTCGATGAGGTCCCCGGCGTGCAGCGGCGCCGGCAGGGGCCGTTGCGCCAGCGGCTTGACCTGATAGAGCTCGGTGCGGCGATGGGTGAGTTGGAGCGGAAAATGGCTGCCGGCGATTACGCCAGACACCTGCAATGCGGACGACACGGCGCAACCGAAGGCCAGTGCGGTGAGCACGAGCCGCAGTACAAAGGCGCGGGCCATCGGAGTCTCCGCCGCATGCGGCCGGTGCGGCCGCCCGTTGCGCAGTGTAAGGAATTGGCGGTGGCGATGGAAGTTGGACCGCTCGGCGCCCTCAGCGCTCGAGCACCGTGCCGCAGCGTTTGCAGGTGCGCGCCGCGCGGTTGGCATAGAAGCGCTCGAACACCGGCGGCAACTGCGCCTCGATGTCGGTCAGTTCGATGAATGTCTCGTGCAGCAGCGCGGCGCAGCTCGGGCAATACCACTGGAACCCGTCACGCTCGCCGGGACGGCGTTGGCGCTCGATGACCAGTCCGAGCGTTTCGGCCGGCCGCTGTGGGGAATGCGGCAGCAGCGCCGGCAGCAGCAGCATCTCGCCGGCCCGGATCGGGATCTCGACCGGGCGGCCGTCCTGCATGGTCTTCAGCACGATGTCTCCCTCGAGTTGATAGAACAATTCCTGACCCGGATCGACGTGGTAGTCCTGGCGGGTGTTGGGGCCGCCGACGACCATGATGATGAAATCGCCGTCGGCGAATACGCGTCGGTTGCCGACCGGCGGCTTCAGCAGGTGTCGGTTGCGGTCGATCCACTGTTGGAAATTGAGCGCTTGCAGGGCATCCATGGCGGATCTCCTCAGGTATCCAGGGACTGATAGCCGCGCGAGGGCACCGCGGTGATGAGGCCGGTATCCAGATCGAGCGCACTCAATGCCCCGCCCCAGACACAACCGGTATCGAGTCCGGCGAGTCGCTCGCGCAGCACCAGACCGAGTGCAGACCAGTGTCCGAACACGACGCGCACCTCGGCGCTGAGGCGCTCGTCGGCCTCGAACCAGGGCCGCCAGGGCGAGTCCGGCTCGGCCGGCGGCTTGCCCTTGAGCGCGAGGTTGATCCGTCCGTCGCGCGTGCACAGGCGCATGCGAGTGAGCACGTTGATCGTGAAGCGAAGGCGGTCCATGCCGGTGAGCTGCTCTGACCAGCGATCGGGCTGGTCGCCGTACATGTGCTCGAACAGCTCGGCTCGGCCGGTGGCGAGCTGCGACTCGACTTCGCGGGCATGCGCGAGCGTCGCAGCGGCACTCCACTGCGGCACGATGCCGGCATGCACCATCAGATCGCCGGCTTCGAAGTGCGCCAGCGGCCGTCCGCTCAGCCACTCGATCAGGCGCTCGCGGTCCTTTGCCGCGAGCACCGCATCCAGCGTGTCTGACCGGCGCGCCGCGCGGTGACCGCTCGCCACCGCGAGCAGGTGCAGATCGTGGTTGCCGAGCACCGTCTCGGCGTTCGCTCCGAGGTCGCGCACGAGGCGCAGCACCTCGAGTGAGCGCGGACCGCGATTGACCAGATCGCCGACGAACCAGAGCCGGTCCCGATCGGCCGAGAACCGCAGGCGCTTCAGCAGCGCGCGCAGTTCCTCATAACAGCCCTGCACATCGCCGATGGCGAAGCGGCTCAATGCAGGATCCCGGGCATGGCGAGGCGAAACGGCGCAATGGGCGCATCGAAGCGCTGCCCATCGGCGTCGATCATCTGGTAGCTGCCCTGCATCGTGCCGACCGGGGTTTCGAGCACCGCGCCGCTCGAGTAGCGGAAGCCTTGCCCGGGTTCGAGCCGCGGCTGCTCGCCGACGACGCCGTCGCCGCGGACCTCCTTCACGCCGCCATTGGCGTCCGTGATGATCCAGTGCCGGGTGAGGAGCGTGGCCGGCAGCCCGCCTTCGTTGCGAATCGTGATCGTGTAAGCGAATACGTAGCGCTGCTCGCGCGGCTCGGATTGCTCACCTAGGTAGCTGGTTTCGACCTCGATGCGGATTTTGTGCGACACGCTCATGGGGACATTTTACCGGGACGCGGCCGACCCGGCGACGCGCCTCGGCGCAGATTCAGTCCTGCGGCGCAGCGTTGCCGCGCCGCACGCGCACGGCGAGTACGTCGCAGGGCGCAGCGTGCAGCACCGTATCTTCGGTGAGGTTCACCAGAATCGACATGCCGTGTCGTTCACGGCTGCCGAGCACGATCAGATCCGCCTGGCGCTTGCGGGCGATGCGCACGATTTCGGCCTTGACGTTGCCGGTTTCGACCCAGCAGGGGGCCGCAGCGAGTCCGAGTCGCCCGGCGAGCTCCGCCAGGCGCGTGCGCGCCTGCTCGAGCAGCTCGTCCTCGATGCGCACCGCGGCCATGAGCGTCTCGGCCATCGGTTCGACGGGCAGAAACTCCACCACGTGCAGCAGTTCGATTTCCGCGCCCAGCCGCCGGGCGAGGCTGGCCGCCTGCTGTCCGATCTGCAGGCTGTCCGCACTGAGGTCAAGCACCGCAAGGATGCGCTGGTAGGCGTCGCCGTTCATATTCACAGCCTAGCTCAATCCGCGCCGTTCGACAGCTCGGCGAGAGCATTGAAGGTCTGTGGGGCCAGTGTCTCGGGCCGGGCCCCCGGATCGACACCGCACTGCTGCAGCTGCGCTGTCGTGACCAGCCCGCGCAGCGCATTGCGGACGGTCTTGCGCCGATGGGAAAAGGCTGCGCTGACCACAGCGCCATAGCGCGGATGCACTGCAAAGCGCGGCACCGGCAGCACCGTGAGGCGGGCCACGGCGGACCAGACCCGCGGGGGCGGCTGGAATGCCCCGGGCCCGACCTCGAACAGCGGCTCGACGCTAACCCACGGGGCGAGCATCACGGTCAAGCGTCCGTAGGCGGACTCCCCTGGCGCCGCCGCCATCCGCTCGATCACCTCGCGCTGCAGCATCACGTGCATGTCGATGATGGCGGCGGCGCTCTCGAGTAAGTGAAAGAGCAGCGGCGTGGAGATGTTGTAGGGCAGATTGCCGATCACGCGCAGCCGCCCGCGCGCAGCGGCCAATGCCGCAACGTCAAAGCGCAGTGCGTCTGCCTCGTGCAGCGTGAAGCGCGGCTCGGCGGCGAAGCGCTCGCGCAGCCACCCGGCGAGGGTGCGGTCGATCTCCACGGCATCGAGCGTCCG
The DNA here is from genome assembly GCA_021808195.1 of Pseudomonadota bacterium. The sequence continues at coordinate 38,502 of JAKBCE010000009.1, read as the reverse complement.
ACACGCCGACTGCAGCAGATACTCGCTGAGTGCCCCGCGCCCTGGACCGATCTCGAGCAGCGCATCCTCGGGGCGCGGCGCGAGGGCGGCGAGGATCCGCTCGAGGATCGCCGGATCGTGTAGGAAATGCTGTCCGAACCGTTTGCGGGCACGCGGCAGCGGCGTGGCACGATCGTGCGCTTGCCCCGAGCGGTCCCTCACGCGCGGCGGGCGAGGGTGAGGGCCAGCTCGAGCGCCGCGAGCAGACTGCCGGACTCGGCGCGGCCCGTGCCGGCCAGCTCGAGGGCCGTGCCGTGATCGACCGAAGTGCGCAGAATCGGCAGGCCGAGGGTCACGTTGACCGCGCTATCGAACCCGGCGTGCTTGACCACCGGCAGACCCTGGTCGTGATACATCGCGAGCACCGCATCGAAGCCGGCAAGCACGCGGGGGACGAAGACCGTGTCGGCCGGCAGCGGTCCGGTGACATCAACGCCGCGCGCGCGCAGCATCTGAATCGCCGGTGCGATGACGCGGATTTCCTCATCGCCGAGATGTCCGCCCTCGCCCGCGTGGGGGTTGAGGCCGCACAGGGCGATACGCGGGTGCGTGATGCCCCACCAGCGCTTCAGGTCCCGATCGAGAATCGTTGTCGTTTGGCACAGCGAGTCGCGCGTGATCGCACCGCTCACCCGAGCCAGCGGCAGGTGGGTCGTGGCGAGCGCGACGCGCAGCGTGCCGGTGGTGAGCATCATGACGGGCGAGGCGTCAGTGCGCTCGGCAAAGAATTCCGTATGACCGGTAAAGGGCATGCCGGCATCGTTGATGACGCCTTTGTGTACCGGGGCGGTCACTATGGCGGCGAACTCTCCGGCCCGCGCGCCCGCACAGGCGCGCTCGAGCAGGGCGGTCACGTAGCGCGCATTGCGCACATCGAGCCGGCCCGGCACGCTCGGCACTGCCAGCGCATGATGCTCGACGGTGAGTGAGCCGGGCTCATGCGGGCATGGCCCCTGCGCGCGGTACTCGCGCAGCCGCACGCGCAGCGCCAGCGCTTCGGCGCGCTCGGCGAGCAGCGTCCGGTCGGCCAGACACACCAGTTCGCACTCGAGCGGCCGTGCCGCAATGGCCAGGCACAGCTCCGGGCCGACACCCGCCGGCTCACCCGAGGTCAGCACGATCCGCGGCGGCATGGGCGCGGCCCGGTCAGTCGCTCAGAATCTTCACGTACGCATCGTCGCGCAGCCGCTGCAGCCACAGCTCGGCATCCTCATCGGCCCGGCTGGCGCGGATCGCCTCCATGGCGTGCAGGCGCTTCATCTCCTGGGTCTCGTCAAATTTGCGCCGGCCGAGCAGTTGCACGATGTGCCAGCCATAGCGGGTCTGGAACGGCTGACTGATCTGGCCGACCTTGAGTTTGGTGATCGCCGCGGCAAAGCGGTGCGTGAACTCGCTCGGGCTCTGCCAGCCGAGATTGCCGCCGCGCGAGGCCGAGCCCGGGTCCTGCGAGACCGACGCGGCGATCACGGAGAATTTCACCTTGCCGGCGAGGATTTCCTTGCGAATCTTCTCCAGGCGCTGCCGTACGGTGGCGTTGTCCTGCAGCGCGTTCGGAATGAGCAGGATGTGCCGCACGTGTACCTGATTGACGATGTCTTGGTGCTGCTGGCGACGTACCTGGTTCAGCTTGACGATGTGAAAGCCAGAGGGCGTGCGGATCGGTGCGCTCACCTGCCCGGGCTGCAGTTTCGGTACGACGTTGGTGAGGAACGTCGGCAGATCGACGCCCTTGCGCCAGCCGAGCTTGCCGCCCTTGAGGGCATCGCCGCTATTGGAGTAAGTGACCGCGAGCTTGGCGAAGTTCTTCCCCTCACGGGCGAGCGCGTCGACTTTGTCGGCCAGCTTGCGCGCCGCCGTGAGCTCGGCCGGCGTGGCATTGGGCGGGACGGCGATCAGGATGTGCGAGACGTTGTACTCCTCCCCGGCGGTGGGCTGTTTGGCCTCGCGCGCGAGGAACTGGTCGATCTGCCGCGGCGTGACCACGATGCGCTGCAGCACGTCGCGCTCGCGCAGCAGGCCGATAATCAGCTGATCGCGCATCTCGTCGCGGTAGTTGGCGTAGTTGATGCCCTGCTGCGCGAGCGCGGTGGGCAGGTCCGCGAACGGGATGCCGTTGCGCGCCGCTACGCTTTGCAGTGCAGCGTTCAACGTATCGTCTGAGATGGTGATGCCGTCCTGGTGCGCCTGCTGCAACTGCACCTGCTCGAGGATCAGGCTGTTGAGCACCTGCTTGCGCAGAACGCTCTGCGGTGGCGGCGTCAGGCCCTGTGCCTTCAGCTGCGCGACGACCTGGCGCACCCGCTCATCGAGCTGGCTCTGCAGCACTACGCCGTTGTTGACGATCGCGGCGATCCGGTCGAGCAGCTGGCCCTGGGTGGACAGATTGCGGGTCTGGGCGAAGGCTCGTGCGGGCACTAGCGCCAGCACAGCCATCGCGCCCAGGGCGCAGAACCAGCCGATGGCCCGCAGGCCCGCCGGGCGGACATCCCGATCATTCGGGGTGAAGAAGTAAAAATGCCGCCGCATGCGCTTCAGTCCTCAATCGCTCTTCTAAGGATGGTGGGCCGGGGTGCTCAGAGCCCCCGGAGTGTAGCCGGGGATGGCTTCGGAGAGGAAAGCATCCGGCGCTGATCCGACACTGGCGAGGCCGGTGAGTTCCACCTGCAGGTAGATGCCCGTGTCCTGCGCGCCGGTGCGGGCCACCGTGCCCACGGGCAGCACCGCCGGTCGTACCGCCACGTAGCGCCGCGCGCCGAGGCGCACGCTCCAGCAGCACGCACGGTACTCGAAGCCGACGAATCTCTCCAGTGCTTCGTGATCCTGCAGCGAATAGATTCCGCGGGCAAAAAGGCTCCAGTGCCGCCCGATCGGCCAGGCGGCGGAGATTTCCGCCTGATCGATGCCGCATGAGCTGCCCGCGGCGACCCCCGGGGAGCTGCTGCAGAGCAGCGCATTGGCGCCGGTCTGCTCGATCGTGTCGCGCTCGTAGCGATAGTCGAGATTGATCACCCGATTCGGCGCGGGCCGGTACTGCAGCGATACCTGGGCACGCTGCGCCTGGGAAGCCTGCGGGTTCCACTGCAGGCCGGCCCGGGCACTCCAGTGCCGAAATGCCGTCAGCGACAGCTCGGCGACGATGTCCGAGCGGCGGTCGGTGCGCACCACTTCCCCGGGCAGCAGCACCCGCGGCGTCTGGAAGTCGAACGCCTCGCCGATGGTCGCGGACAGGTACTGCCGGCCGCTCGCCGAGCCGAGCAGTCGCGTCGTGAGTGCAGCGCTCACCTGGTTGGCGTCCCCGACGCGATCGGCGCCCACGTAACGGTTGGTGCGGAACAGCTCCACCGGCTGCAGATCGGGCAACCCGGTATCGAAGATCGGCAGGGCGTTCTGATTGCGGTACGGGACGTACAGGTACATCACCCGCGGCTCGATCGTGATCAGCCGCTGACCGTCGCGGCCGGCCGTGCGCTCCAGGGTCATGCCCGTGTCGAGACTGGCGATGGGCACGGTGCGCGAGGGGGCATCGGGTATCCCCGGGCCGGTGTGGCGCAGCTCGTATTGGGTTGCGCGCCAGGCAATCCCCGGCCGTATGAAATAGCCCGGGCCGTCGAAATTGAGCGACACCCGCGGCATGGCATCGAGTCGCCAGCCGCTCACCGCCGTCGAGTGATCCGAGCGTTGGAAGTCGACCAGCTCGGATTTGAACCCGTAGCGCAGCAGGTCGCCCGGGCCCCAGCCGTAATCGGCGGCGACGGTGATGTCCGGGACGCGAGCATAAGGGCGCTGGTTGAACGGCAGCGTGCTGTCGACGGTCTGGAACTGCTGCGCCATGCCGCGGATGTTCCAGTGCACGCTGCGGTAGGTCAGCGCGGCGCGCCGGTCGAGAAAGGCGGTGCTGGTGCCCTCAGGGCCGGTGGCAAAATCCTCGAAGTACGCGCTGTCGCTCACGTTCTCCCCGTTCAGCGTCAGGCGCAGACCGCGCGGCAGACTCATCACCGTGTTGAGCTGGATGCGACTGCGGCTGCGCCCGCCCGGATAGCTCGAGTCGCTCGGCAGGTAGTCCCACTGCACGTCGGTGTACTGGTGGCGGCTCAGCCAACGCAGCTCCCCGCCGGCATCGATGCCGCGGTGCTGGTATTCGGTCGGTACCAGCGTGAGGTCGGCGTTCGGTGCGATGTTCCAGTAAAACGGTGCCGAGATTTGCAGGCCGCCACGCGAGGTGTTGCCGAACGTCGGGAACAGGAAGCCGCTCTTGCGGACATTGCCGAGCGGGAACGACACCCACGGCAGGTACATGATGGGTATGCCGTGCAGATCGACACGCGCGTTTTTACCGTAGCCGATGCGCTTGCGTGTATCGAGGGTGATCGAACCGGCACGCAGCACCCAGGACGGTTTGACTTGCGGACAGGTGGTGAAGCTCACCCCGTGCAGGTACAGCATGCCCTGAGGTGTCAGACGCATCAGCCGGGCCGTGCCGTGCGCCGAGCGCTCACGCAGCGCAAAGTGCGCTGAGTCGAACAGCGCGCCGCTCGCAGGGGAGTAGCTGCCGCCCTTGCCGGTGACTTGCACACGCGGATCGCTGTACTCGATGCCGCCGCGGGTGCTGATCGCGCCGCTGCGGCTGTCGTACTGTAGATGGCCGGCGTGGATCTCGCGCTCGCCCTGGCGCAGCACCACGTGTCCGTCGAGGGTCATCTGACCGTTCTTGCCGAGGACCGCCCGATCGGCGGCGGCATGCACTTCACCGCCGGAGGCGAGGCGCGCGCGCGCCATGCGCCGATTCACTGCGCGGTGCGCGTTCGGCAGCGTGGCCGGCGGCGCCGGGCGCGGCGTCTCGGCCGCCCACAGGCAATGGGATGCCATGCCGCCGAACGACAGCAGGGCGGTCCAGAGTGGTCTCCAACGCGGCATGAGGGAGCGCATTATAATGGTAGGCCAGAGTGTCCGTGGGCCCAAAGAACTCCATGGTTGAACAAGACGCGCGGCTCGCGCTGCTGCAGGATTGGCTGACGCGCGAGCTGCACGTGCGGCCGCAGCGTATCGAGCCGGCCTCGAGCGATGCGAGCTTCAGACGTTATTTCCGAGCGTTCTGTGGCGAGCGCACTTACATCGTCATGGATGCTCCGCCCGGCCGCGAGGACGTCCGGCCCTACCTGCGCGTGACGAAATTGCTCGAGCCGCTCGGCATTCACGTGCCGCACGTGCACGAGGCGGATGTGCAGCGCGGCTTGCTGCTGCTCGAGGACCTCGGCCGGACGCCATATTTGACCCGCCTGGCCGAGCCCGATGCGGCCGAGCGACTCTATGCCGATGCGCTCGAGGTCCTCGCGCGCATGCAGCTGCTTGGTGGCGAGGCCGCCGCCGAGCTCGCGCCCTACGACCGCGCGGCGCTGCGGCGCGAGATGCAGCTGATGCCCGAGTGGTTCATGCAGCGCCACCTCGGTCTCGCCTCGAGCAGCGCAGAGCGCGCCGTGCTCGAGGCGGCGTTCGACTGGCTGATCGAGGCGGCAGTGGCGCAACCCCAGGTGTTCGTGCATCGCGACTTTCACTCGCGCAATCTGATGGTCACGGCCACGGGCAATCCCGGGGTGCTCGATTTCCAGGACGCGCTGCGCGGGCCGCTTGGCTACGACCTCGTCTCGCTGTTGAAGGACTGTTATATCGCGTGGCCGCGCGAGCGGGTGCGCGCCTGGGTCGCAGAGTATCGTCGGATGCTTGCCGAGCGTGGCGGGCCGGTCGGGGAGGATGCGGCGCAGTTTCTGCGCTGGTTCGATCTGATCGGGGTGCAGCGACACCTGAAGGTGCTCGGCATCTTCGCGCGCCTGTGGCATCGCGACGGCAAGAGCGGCTACCTGCGCGACCTGCCGCTGACGCTGCAGTACGTGCAGGACACTTGCCGCGACTACGCCGAGCTCGCTCCGCTTGGGGAGCTGCTCGAGCGGCGCATTGCCCCGCAGTTGCCGCGCGCCAACGCACGTGCGGCAGCCGAGGCGGGTGCATGAGGGCGATGGTGCTCGCGGCCGGACGCGGCGAGCGGCTACGGCCGATCACCGATGTGCTGCCGAAGCCGTTGGTGCAGATCGCCGGGCGGCCGCTGATCGACTATCACCTCGAGAAGCTCGCCCGGGCTGGCATCGACGAGGTGGTGATCAACCTCTCCTGGCTCGGCCAGCAGATCCGCACGGCGCTCGGCGCCGGGGGGCGCTACGGGCTGCGCATCCACTACAGCGAGGAGGGGCCGGTACCACTCGAAACGGGCGGTGGTATCGCGCGCGCGTTGCCGCTACTCGGACCAGCGCCGTTTCTCGTCGTCAATGCCGATGTGTGGACCGACCTCGATTTCGCCACGCTCGGGACGCTACCGGCCGATGCCGACGCGCGCATCGTGCTCGCTGCTAATCCGGCTCACCACCCGGAGGGGGATTTCGCGCTGCGCGACGGGATGGTGGTGGGGCAGGCCGGTGAGCGCCTGACCTATACAGGCATCGGGCTGTACCGGCCCGAATTCTTTGCCGCCTGTCCGCCCGGGCGCTTCGCGCTACTGCCCCTGCTGCAACGGGCCATTGCTGGCTCACGCCTGCAGGGCCGGCTGCATTGCGGGGAATGGTTCGACGTCGGCACTCCCGAGCGGCTGGCCTGGCTGGATGCGCATGTGCGTGCACTCGGCGCCGATTAGGGGCCGCGGCGCACTCGCCGTACAATAGCGCCATGGCGAGTCTCAAAGACATTCCGGTCGTCGCCGAGCCGACCCCGGTGCGCAGCGGCGAGAAATACCAGACACCGCAGGGCTTTAGCGCGATTCGCGACGGCATTAAGGCGAGCATGGCGGCGCCCCAGGCACTCGGCCGCAAGCCGGCGTGGTTGCGCGCCCGCATGCCTGCGGGCACCGGCTTTCAGGCCGTCAAGGGCATCGTCAAAGAGCACCGGTTGGCGACGGTCTGCGAAGAGGCCAAGTGTCCGAACATCGGGGAGTGCTGGAATGCCGGCACGGCCACCATCATGCTGATGGGGGCGGTCTGCACGCGCGCCTGCCGTTTCTGCTCGGTCGACACCGGCAACCCGCACGGTTGGCTCGATCCGCTCGAGCCGGACAATAGTGCGCGGACCGTCGAGTTGATGAAACTCAAGTACGTGGTGCTGACCTCGGTCGATCGCGACGATCTGCCGGACGGTGGCGCCGGTCATTACGCCGCCTGTATCCGCGCCATCCAGCGGCGCAACCCCACCACCGCCATCGAAGCGCTGACGCCGGACTTTCAGGGCGTGCTCGGCGACGTCGAGACGGTCGTCGAGTCGGGGTTGCAGGTCTTCGCGCAGAACATCGAGACGGTCCGTCGCCTGACGCATCCGGTCCGTGACCCGCGCGCCGGATACGAGCGGACGTTGGAGGTGTTGCAGCATGCCAAGCGCCACTGTCCCGCGGTGCTCACCAAGAGCAGTCTGATGCTCGGTCTCGGCGAGACGGACGAGGAGATCGAGGCGACGCTGCGCGATCTGCGCGACGCCGGGGTCGACATCGTCACGCTCGGGCAGTACCTGCGTCCGACCGCAAATCATCTGCCGGTGAGGCGATTCGTCACCCCGGAGCAGTTTGACGCCTATCGGCGCACTGCGCTCGAGCTGGGCTTTCTCGAGTGCGTCTCCGGGCCGCTGGTGCGCTCGAGCTATCGGGCCGAGCAGGCGCTGAATCGCAACAACGCGGGACTCGACAACGCGCGCCTGGCAGCGCAGTCCCAATGAGCCTCAGTGCCGTCGATGGCGTGCCGCAAACGCCGCCGATGGCCCCGCCCACCCCGCAGGTGCGCCGGCTTGCGCTCGCGCCGTACGAGGCGACGTGGCGGGCCATGCAGCGCTTCACCGATGCGCGGGCGGCCGAGACGCCTGATGAGATCTGGTTGCTCGAGCACCCCCCGGTATTCACCCTAGGCATGAATGCCGACCCGTCGCACGTGCTGGCCGCCGGGCAGATTCCGGTGGTGCGCATCGACCGCGGCGGACAGGTGACCTACCACGGACCGGGCCAACTGGTCGTGTATCCCTTGGTGGACCTGCGCCGCGCGCAACTCGGCGTGCGTGACCTGGTGAGCGCGCTCGAGGGCGCGGTCATCGATTATGCGGCGAGCCTCGGCATTGCGGCCGAATCGCGGCGGACCGCCCCCGGGGTGTATGTGCAGGGCCGCAAGCTTGCCAGCGTCGGCATCCGCGTGCGGCGCGGTGCGAGCTATCACGGCATTGCGCTCAATGTGTGCAACGACCTCGAGCCATTCCGCAGGATCAATCCGTGCGGCTACGCCGATCTCGAGATGACGCGGCTCGCCGACTGGTGCGCGCTCGAGTCGGTGGAGGAGGCCGCCGCGGGAGTGCTGCCGCATCTGCTGCGGCACCTCTATGCACCGCGGATGCGCAGCGCGCCCGCAGCGGATCGGCTCACAACAGCATCATGACCCCGTCGCACTCGCGCAACTCCGCGGTGAGCGCCTCGATCTGCTCGCGGCTCTCGGCGAGCAGGTTATAGGAGATGGAGAGAAAGTTGCCGTTGCCACTCAGCCGCTCGCTCACCCGCTCGGCCTCGAGTGCGGGAGCGTGGCGCAGTACGACGGCGTGCACTCGTGCGCGGAACTCATCGGAGGGCCGCCCGATGATCTTGATCGGATAGTCGGTCGGAAATTGAAGGATCGGCTTACTCACCACGGCTGGTCCTGCAATTCGCGTTTCCAGTGTTGGAATGCCGCGTGCACCCGCTGCCAGAGCGGCCCGGGCCGGCCAGTGCCCACCGGGCGGCCGTCGAGCCGGGTCACCGGCTGTACCTCGCGCGTGGCGGCCGAGATCCAGATCTCCTCCGCGGCGCGCAGCTCGGCATCACTCACCGGCGCGGATCGCCAGGGAACTGCCGCCCGGCTGGCGAGCTCCTCGATCACCGTGCGCGTGGTGCTGGGTAGGATCTCGCGCGAGTTCGGAGGCGTGCGCAATTCCCCGCCGATCACCACGTGCACCGCCGAGGCGGACGCATCGGTCAGCCGGCCCTCGCGTAGCAGGATCGTCTCGGCGGCCGAGTCATCGACCGCCAGCTGGCGCAGCAGAACGTTGGCGAGCAGTGCGGTGGATTTGATGTCGCAGCGTGCCCAACGCGTGTCCTCGGCGGTTATGCAGGCGACTCCCCGCTCGAGTGAGCCCGCCGGTGGCGTCGGCCATGGCGCACCGAACGCGAATACGGTGCGCGGGATGTCCGGGAGCGGGGCATGGTTGCGCCCCCGCTCCGCCCCGCGGCTCACCTGCCAGTACAGGTACTGATCGCTCCCGCCGCCCGCCGCGATGAGCCGGGCGAACACGGCCCGCCATTGCTCGCGGGAGAGCGGGTCGTGCATGCGCAGCTCGTTGAGGCTGTGGGTAAGCCGCGCGCAGTGCGCCTCGAGCCGAAAGGGACGGCCGCCGTAGACCGGCATGACCTCGTAGGCGCCATCGCCAAACAGAAAACCCCGATCGAGGGGCGAGATACGCGCCTGATCGAGCGGCAGGAAGACACCGTTGAGGTAGCAGGTCGGGAAGGGTTCGGCCATGAGATCACCCCGGTCGCAAACGGCAAGGCGGTCAGAACCAGAGCCGGATGTCGTCGGCAAGCTGCGTGAACAGGCCGCCGGTGGGTACCGACTCGAGCGTGACCAGAGGCGTGCTTTGCACCTGCTCTCCCGCGCCGTTGGTGACGATGAGCGTGCCCACGGGTGCGCCGGCGGCGAGTGGCGCCACGAGCGGCCAGTGGCTCCAGACGATCCGCGTGCTGAGCGTCGCGTCGGGACCGCGAGGCACGGTCAGTACGACCGGCTGCGCCGGACCGACTGCGGCCTCTCCGGAGGCCGACTTGTATACCCGCGGTCGGGCGACGACGGCGCGTGCCGATTCGACGTCCTCGTTCGTGTAGAAGTTGAATCCGTAGTTGAGCAGCGCCTCACTGTCGGAAACCCGCCCGTTCCAACTGGGCGCACCGAGCACCACCGAGACCAGCCGCATGCCGTGCCGATCGGCGGAGGTGACCATGCAGTAGCCGGCCGCATCGGTGTAGCCGGTCTTCATGCCATCGACTGACGGGTCGGTCCACAGCAGCGAGACGCGGTTGCGCTGGGTGATGTGGTCCCAGGTGAACTGCTTGATCTTGAAAATGAAGTAGTACTGCGGAAAGTCCCGGATGATGTCCGAGGCGAGCGTGGCCAGATCGCGCGCGGTCGTGTAGTGATCCGGCTTCGGCAGCCCATCGACGTCTTCGTAGTGTGTCGAGTTCAGCCCGAGCCGCCGGGCGAAATCGTTCATCAGCGTGACGAATCCCGCCTGCGTGCCGCCGACCTTTTGCGCGAGCGCGACAGTGGCATCGTTGCCCGATTCCACGATCATGCCTTTCAGCAGGTTCAGCACGGTCACCTGCGTGCCGGGGTTGAGAAACATCCGTGAGCCGCCGGTGCGCCATGCCGCATTGCTGATGGTCACCGGAGTGTCGAGCGTGAGCTGCCCACTCTTCAGCGCCGAGAACACGATATAGGCGGTCATCAACTTGGTGAGACTCGCCATCGGCACTTTGTCCTCGGCATTCTTCGCCGCCAGCACCTTACCGGTATTGAAATCGACCAGGATGTACTCCTGGGCATTCAGTGCAGGCGGTGGGGGAACCGGCACCGGTGCGATCGCAGACGGAGCGGCCACTGCGGCGGTCGCGGCCGGCGCGAGCGCGGCCAGGGCCGGCAGCGCCGCGGCCAGCAGGGTGGTCAGGGCAGACGTGCGGGACATGGGGGAAGTTCCTCCTCGGGTGAGTGCTGCGGCGGGGCGCTGGATAAGATCACGTTCGCGCCGGATAGTTCTTCGGGCAGAAGCATCGGTTCGCTCATGGCTTCACCAGCACGGCGCCCGGGTAACCGAGGGCCGTCAGGCGCGCTGCGAGCGTATCGAACTGCGCCACATCGTGGATCGGACCGACCCGCACGCGGTAGAGCGTGCCGCCGGTCACCGCGGGCGAGAGAATGAAGGCATCGGACATGCCCGCGGCCTGCAGCCGCGCGAGCACCCGCTCGGCATTGCCCGGTACGGCGAACGCGCCGACCTGCACGTAGAGGAACGCGCCGATCGGCTGCATGACGCTCGCGACTCGGGCGGGGCTGCCGGGGGTGATGGCCTGCACGTCGACCAACGCAGTGCCGGTACCGAGCATACCGAGCTTGGCCGCCGCCAGATACGACAGATCGATCAGGCGGTGCGCCACGAACGGGCCGCGGTCGTTGACCTTCACTATGACGCTGCGGCCGTTGCTGATGTCGGTGACGCGTACGTAAGTCGGCAGCGGCAGCACCTTGTTGGCCGCGGTCATGGCATACATGTTGTAGCGATCGCCGTCGGCGGTGTGCTTGCCTTGGGAGTGCGCGCCGTACCAGGACGCCACGCCGATCTGATTGTAGCCGGCCGCGCTGGCGAGCACGTAATACCGGTGGCCGTTGATGTCGTAGAAAGGTGGATTGCCGTGCGGCGCCGGGGGCAGATAGTGCGGCACGGGGTTGGGGATGGCCTGCCAGTTCGCCGGTAGCGCCGGCAGGCCGGGCGCGGTGTTGGCCGTGCGCCGAGCGGTCGTGGCGCAGCCGGCGAGCGCGATCAAGAGCAGGCACGCCCCGCCGAGGGCGTAGTGCGCGCGCCGGGCGCTGTTCACCGCGGCTCGCCCGCTCCGCCCGGCGTCCGGTGCGGACGGATCAGCGCAGCGGCGCTGACGGCTGGGGCGCTCGCGGCGTGCATGCCTCGGGCGATCGCGTGCGCCAGATCATTGACAGCCATCGCATAGAGCTTGCTGTAATTGTAGGTCAGCAGCGCGTGGAAGTTGTTGAACCCGGCGCGATAGATCGGGCCACGACGAGTGTGCGCGAGCAGCAGCACGACGTGCGTGTCGGGTGGCGCATGCGTTTCGATCTCGACCCCATGCAGCTCGAGGGTCTCCACCGTTCGATTGAGGGCGAGACTGTCCGGATCGACGTGAAAGCGCGCGCCCGGCTCGATGCGCACCCGCGAGAGGACCGGCGCATCGGGTTGCCAACCATGCGCGCGCAGGTAGTGCGCGACGCTGGCGAAGATGTCATCCCAGTTGCTGAACAGATTCGGCGGCGCATCGCCATGGCCGACGGCGTAACGCAGATACGTCGAGGGCATGAATTGCAGCGGTCCCATGGCACCGGCATACGAGCCCTTGACAGTGAGCGGGTCGAGCCGGTCGCGCTCGGCGAGCACGAGGAAGCGCTCGAGCTGGTGGGCGAAGAAGCGGCTGCGCGCCGGATAATCGAAAGCCAGGGTGCTCAGCGCATCCAGCACGCGGATCGAGCCGGTGAGCCGGCCATAGTAAGTCTCCACGCCGAGGATCGCCACGATGTAGCTCGGATCGACGCCCTGCTCGCGGCCGATGCGCTCGAGTGCGTGCTGATGGGCCCGCCAGAAGGCGACCCCGGCCTCGATTCGCGCCGGAGTCATGAAGATGCGACGGTACTGCCACCACTTCAGCACTTGCTCGGCGGGACGGTTCATCATCGCGATGATGTCGGGCTGCGGCTTCGCCTGGCGCAGGATCCACAACACCCGGGCGCGGTTGAGGCCGTCGCGGCGCGCCAGGCGGGCGGCAAAGCGCTGCAGCTGCTGGGGCGGAAAATGCCGGCCGAGCTCAGAGGTGGCGCTCGCCGGCCGCACCATCACGGTGAGGGCGAGCAGGGCGAAGCAGATCGAACGCAGCACTCAAGCGCTCCTTAGCCCATCAGCTTCCGATGCGAAAACAACGCCATCAGAATACCGAAACCTGACAATACCGTCACCACCGAGCTGCCCCCATAGCTCACCAGCGGCAGCGGCACCCCGACCACCGGGACCAGTCCGGTGACCATGCCGGCATTGATGAACACGTACACGAAGAATGTCAGGGCGATGCTGCCGCTCAGCAGGCGCGAGAACGTGTCCGGGCAGAGCATGGCCAAATAGATCGACCGTCCGATCACGAACGCGTAGAGCAGCAGCAGCACCGCGAGCCCGAGCAATCCGAATTCCTCGCCAATCACCGCGAAGATGAAATCCGTGGTGCGCTCGGGCAGGAAGTTCAGCTGCGCCTGGCTGCCGGCCATCCAGCCCTTGCCGAAAATTCCCCCCGATCCGACCGCAATCTGCGACTGGATGATGTGGTAGCCGGCGCTGAGCGGGTGCGCTTCGGGATTGAGGAAGGTGAGCAGCCGCTCGCGCTGATAACCGTGCATAAAGCGCAGCCCCACCGCGCCGGCAAGCACCGCCGCCAGCAGCAGCGCGAGCAGCACGCGGGCGCGCAGGCCGGAGAGGAAGATCACCACCGCGCCGCCGGCGGCAATGAGCGCGGCGGTGCCCAGATCGGGCTCTTTGGCCACCAGTGCCACCGGCGCGAGGATAATGAGCGCGAGCATGCCCAGATCGCTCCAGCGCGGTGGCAGCGGACGTTCATCGAGGTACCAGGCGCACATCATCGGCACCGCGAGCTTCATCAGCTCAGAGGGCTGGAAATGGATGGGGCCCAGATCGAGCCAGCGCTTGGCTCCGAGGTGCACGTGGCCGACCGCGGCGACGGCGAGCAACAGGAAGATGCCCAGTCCATAGAGCCAGGGGGAGAGCCGGCGAAGCAGATTGGGGCTGATGCGCGCCACGGCAAGCATGATCACGGTCCCGAGCACCAGGCGCAGCCCGGTGCGCATGAGCATCGGCGTGTTTTCCGCCGAGGCGCTGTAGAGCACCACCAGGCCGTACGCGGCCGTCAGTGCCAGGCCCACGGCCAGCGGTCCGTCGACCTTCAGCGCGAGCAGCACACGTGCTGCGCCGCTCAAGGTGCGGCGGGTTCGCGAGTCGGTCGAGAACTCTTCGTGGATCATGGCGCGGCGGCTTGCTGCAGTGCAGTCATGTGTGGGTCGACGCCAGGGGCAACGCGCGTCCGGATGCCCGCCGGCTCGGAGTATGGCCCCCGTCCGGGGTGCGCCAGCAGCTTGCCGTCCGGACCGAGGAGGTACGCATCCAACAGCTTGTGGGCAATGGGGGCTGCGCCTGATGAGCCCCACCCGGCATGCTCGACCAGCACGGCAATTGCGATGCGCGGCGCATTCGCCGGCGCGAACGCGATGAACCAGGCGTCGTCACGCAGCTGCTTCAGGGTCTTGTCGGCATGATACGACCCTTCGTTCGAGGCGCCTTTGGCGCCCTCGCGCACCAGCTGCGCCGTGCCGGTCTTGCCCGCGATGGGATAGGAGCTGGTGTGCAACTGCCAGTACGCGGTACCGCGCGGATTGGTGGTGACCCCGACCATGGCCTTGACCACCACCTTCCATGACGCCGGGCTGATCATGGTGAGATTGGCGTTGAGCACCGGCCGCTTCCAGTGGAGCTTGCCGGTGCCCGGGTTGCGCACGCCGGTCACCAGGCGGGGCTCGTAGCTCAGGCCACGCGTGGCCAGCATGGCCGTGTAATGCGCCATTTGCAGGGGTGTGACCAGGAAATAACCCTGGCCGATGCCCAGAATGACCGTATCGCCGGGGAACCACTCGCCCTGGGCCGGATTGCTGAATTGGCGCCGCTTCCAGGCTCGCGAGGGCACCAGACCGCGATTCTCGCCGGGGATGTCGATGCCGGTGCGGCGGCCGAAGCCGAAATTCGGCAGCCATGCGGACAGTCGGTCGATGCCCATCTCGTGCGCGAGGCGGTAGAAGTACACATCGCAGGACATGATGATCGCCATGCGCAAGCCGACCCAGCCGCAGGTCTCGTGCATGGCATTGTGGTACAGATGGGCGCTGCCGGGCAGGTGGTACGCCTCCGCTGCGTAGATCTTGTGATCGGCGTTGATCACCCCGTCGGTGAGCGCGCCGAGTGCGAGCGCCGGCTTGATGGTCGAGCCGGAGGGCAGTTGGGCGCGCAGCGCCCGGTTGAACATCGGGCGGCGCGGGTCGTCGGTGAGCGCCCGGTACTCTTTCTCCGTGATGCCGCGGGCGAACAGGTTCGGATCAAAGGAAGGGGAGCTCGCCATGGCGATCACATCGCCGTTCCAGGGGTCGATGGCGACCACTGCCCCGTCCTGGCCCTTCAGCAGCTGCTCGGCGAGCCGCTGCAGCTTCAGGTCGAGCGAAAGCACGATGTCATCGCCGGGGACCGGCGCCTTGAAGTGCAGTTCGTGGCCGAGTGCCCCGGGACGGCGTACCGGGCGGCCGAGCGCATCGACGAGCGTCTGCCGGTAGCCGTTGGTCCCGTGGAGGTCTTTCTCGTAGGTCGCTTCAACGCCGGTCTGGCCGATCACCGCGGTGCCGGCGTAGGCGGCCTGATTGAGGTGCGCGAGCTCCCCGGCGCTGATGGTGCCGACGTAGCCGATCGCATCGACCGCGAGCTTGCCGAACGGGTACCAGCGGGCCTGTCGCGAGCTGACGTCGATGCCCGGGAATTCGTAGCGGCGCACCGCAAAGCGCGCCACTTCCTGCGCGGATAAATCCAGGCGGATCGGCACGGTATCGAACGGCTCGTGCGAGCGTATGGTGCGGATCAGTTCCGGCAGGTCGCTCTGCTGCAGCAGTCCGAGCCGGACCAGATGCTCGAGTTCATCGTGCAGATCGGGCGTTGCGTCGCGCGTGAGGTCGAGGTCGAAGGTCGGGCGGTTCGAGGCAATCACCTCGCCGTTGCGATCGAGGATCAGTCCGCGGGCAGCGGGGATCGGCACCGTGCGCACGCCGTTGTCGAGGGACAGCACTTCATAGTAGTGCTGGCGGATGACCTGCAGGTAGTACAACCGGCCGAGTACCGCGCACGCGGCCAGCACCATCAGCGCGCCGGCGAACCACGCGCGTCGGTTGAACATGCGCTGTTCGCGCCAATGGTCCTTAATGCGGACGGGGGGCATGTCTGCGGGCGCTGGCGATCAGGCGCGTGGCCGGTAGCTTTGGGCGAGCACGCCGGCGACCAAGGGCCACAGCAGCGCCCCGGTGAGGGCCGGCACCCAGCGCAGCGGCGTCGTGAGCGGATGGCCGCTCCAACCGTCGATGGCCCACAACACGAATTCGTAGAGCACCAGCACCGCCAGCAACACCAGTCCCTGCTGTAGCAGCGGTTTGGTGCGAATGCGCTGATGCTCGCGCACGCCCAGATAAGCCACCAGCGCGACGGCGAGTGCGTGCTCGCCGAGCACCGGACCCTGAAACGCATCGAGCAGCATGCCGCAGATCCAGCCAAATCCGATGCCGACGCTGCGCGGGGTCTGCACTGACCAGTAAAACACCACGAGCACGAGGAAATCGGGACGCAGGATAGCCAGCCAGGTCGGCAGCGGGACGAGCGTCAGCACCAGCGCGACGATCGCTGAGGTCCAGATGGCTCCGCGGGGCGAGGTGCTCATGGGTGGTGTGGTGGCGTGCCACGGGGCGGCGCAACAGACGTAGGCTTCACCGTGGCCGCCGGAGTCCGGGCGGCGTGACCGGCGGGAGACGGCGCCGGTGTGCCCGGGACCGCCGGCTGCGCGGCTCCGGCCGCCGCGCCGCTCGCCGGGGTGCACGCCGCCGGAGCCGGCGTCGGCGCAGGCGGTGGAGCAAGCGGCTGGGCGGCAGGGTTGCCCGAGAGCAGCTGCCCCGCCTGTGTTTGCACCGGTGCTGCGGGACTGTCGGGGCGGAACCACAGCAGCATGACTGCCCGATCGGTCTGCAGGTGCGCGAACGGCTTGGCCAGCACCTGGTTCATCGGTTGGATTGCGCCCCGGTGAATCTGCGTGATGCGCGCCACCGGATAACCGGAGGGGAAGACTCCGCCGAGTCCGGAGGTGACCAGCACATCGCCCACGCGCACATCTGCGTTGGCCGGCAGGTACGGCAGGGCGAGCGCGTTCGGATCACCGGTGCCGACGGCGAGGGTACGAAACCCCGTGCGCGCGATCTGCACCGGCAGGTCATGCTCTGGATCGGTGATGAGCAGAACCACGGCGCTCCACGGTCCGACGTGCATGGTCTGTCCGACCACTCCGTAGTCATCGAGGACCGCCTGGTTGCGGTAGACCCCGTTGCGAGTGCCGCGGTCGATGAGCACCCGCTGGCGCAGCCGGCTCAGTTCGATGTCGACGATGTCCGCCGGCAGCCAGCGCTTGGCCACCGGTGGCACGGCGCGCTTCAGGCCGAGCAGCGCGGCATTCTCGCGGGCGAGTGCATCGAAGCGCAGCGTGCGCACCTCCAGATCCCGCATGCGGGTGCGCAGTTGCCGGTTCTGCGCCTCGAGCGTCGTGCGCGAGGTGAAGGTGTGCTCGAGCCAGTGCCAGGCGGCAAGCGGGGCGTTGACCGTCACCTCGACTGGATAGGTGAGCGCCTGCAGCAGGTAGCGTGCCCGCTCCAACAGATCTGTCCGCTGGTCGAGCACCATGATGACGATGGAGACCAGCGCGTAGAGTGTGAACCGGAACCCCGGGGCTCCCCCGCGGCCGTGCGCCGATCCGCTCCGGGTGCCGAAACCGGCCACGGCGCGCGCGGCTACTCGAGCCCGAAGTGACCGGGGCCCATCTCGTCCATCAGCTCGAGAATGCGCCCACCGCCGCGAGCGACGCACGTGAGCGGGTCGTCGGCCACAAGCACGGGCAAGCCGGTCTCTTCAGTGAGCAGTTTGTCGATGTCCCGCAGCAGTGCGCCGCCGCCGGTGAGCACAATGCCGCGCTCGGCCACGTCGGCGCCGAGCTCCGGTGGGGTCTGCTCGAGCGCCTGCTTGACCGCGCTGACGATGTTCTGCAGCGGCTCCTGCAGCGCCTCGAGGATCTCGTTGCTGTTCAGCGTGAACGCCCGCGGCACGCCTTCGGAGAGGTTGCGGCCCTTGACCGAGATCTCGCGGACCTGCTGGCCGGGGTATGCCGAGCCGATTTCGATCTTGATGCGCTCGGCGGTCGCCTCGCCGATCAGGATCCCGTAGTTGCGCCGCACGTAGCTCATGATGGCCTCATCGAAGCGGTCGCCGCCGATGCGCGCGGAGTTCGCGTAGACGACTCCGTTCAGCGACAGCACGGCCACTTCCGAGGTTCCCCCGCCGATGTCGAGCACCATCGAGCCGCGCGCCTCGTGCACGGGCAGACCGGCGCCGACGGCCGCGGCCATCGGCTCGCTGACGATCCCGACGTTGCGCGCACCGGCGCCCTCGGCTGACTCGCGGATCGCGCGGCGCTCGACCTGCGTCGAGCCGAACGGCACGCACACCAGCACTCGCGGTGAGGGCTTGAGCATGCGATTGCCGTGCACTTTGTTGATGAAGTACTGAAGCATCTTCTCCGTATAGGTGAAGTCGGCGATCACCCCGTCCTTCATTGGACGCACCGCGGTGATGTGCCCGGGCGTGCGGCCCAGCATGCCCTTGGCCTCAGAGCCGACCGCGACGATGACCTTGCCGCCCCGGGACGGCTCGTCCTGAACCGCGACCACGGAAGGCTCATTGAGCACAATGCCCTTGTCGCGAACGTAGATGAGGGTGTTGGCCGTTCCCAGGTCGATCGACAGATCGCTGGAGAAGTAGCCGCGCAAGCGTTTGAGCATGAAGCGTCCGAATGGGAATGAGGCGGTGGATGCAAGAGCCTCGCGGGAGGCACCTCGTACAAAGTGGCGCGTAATCTAGCAACCGATAGCACATTGAGCAAGGCAACATGTATGATTTCGGGCCGTATTCCCGCTGCGCCCGAACTACCGATGGCCCTCACCCGCAAGCAAGTCGAAAACATCGCCCATCTCGCCCGCCTCGAGCTCGAGGCGGGCGAGATCCCGCAGTTCCAGCAGAGCCTCTCACGCATCGTCGATTTCATCGGCGAACTCGAGCGGGCCGACACCGCGGGCGTGGCGCCCATGGCCCATCCGCTGCCGGGCCTCACCCAGCGGCTGCGTCCCGATGAGGTCACCGAGCGGGACGAGCACGAGCTCTACCAGAGGAATGCGCCGCAGGTCGCCTCCGGGCTCTACCTGGTGCCCAAGGTCATTGAATGAGGCCCCCGAACCCGTGATTCACCGCCAAACCCTGAGTCAGCTCGCCGCCGCGCTGCGGGCCCGCAAGGTCTCCAGTGTCGAGCTGGTGCGCGCGTTTCTGGCGCGCATCGAGGCGAGCCAGCCGGCGCTCAACGCCTTCGTCTCGATCACCGCCGAGCAGGCGCTCGCGCAGGCCGAGGCCGCCGACCGGGCGCTCGCGGCCGGTCGCGGCGGCCCGCTCGAGGGCGTGCCGATCGGTCACAAGGACCTCTTTTGCACCGCCGGCGTGCGCACCACGTGTGGCTCGCGAATGCTCGAGAATTTCATCTCGCCTTACGATGCGACCGTGGTGGCGCGGCTGCGTTCGGCCGGCGCGGTGATGCTGGGCAAGCTCAATATGGACGAGTTTGCGATGGGCTCCTCGAACGAGACGAGCTACTTCGGGCCGGTGCGCAATCCCTGGAACGCCGCGCTCGTGCCGGGGGGCTCCTCAGGCGGGTCGGCCGCGGCGGTCGCCGCCCGACTGGTGCCCGCCGCCACGGCCACCGACACGGGTGGCTCGATCCGTCAGCCCGCTGCGTTTTGCGGCATCACGGGCATCAAGCCGACGTACGGCCGGGTCTCGCGTTACGGCATGATCGCGTTTGCCTCGAGTCTCGATCAGGGCGGAGTGCTCGCCGCGAGTGCCGAAGATGCGGCGCGGCTGCTGCGCGAGATGGCGGGCTTTGACCCGCGTGACTCGACCAGCGTCGATACGCCGGTGCCCGACTACCCGGCCGGGCTCGACGCGCCGCTCGCGGGCGTGAAGATCGGGCTGCTGAAGGAATTCTTCGATACGGGACTCGAGCCCGAGTATGAGCGGTGCGTGCGTGAGGCGCTGGCGGTGTACGAGCGGCTCGGCGCAACGCTGCGCGAGGTCAGTTTGCCGAACATTCCGCTCTCGGTCCCCGTCTATTACGTCGTGGCGCCGGCGGAGTGCTCCTCGAATCTCGCCCGCTACGACGGGGTGCGCTTCGGACATCGCTGCGCCGAGGCCCGTGATCTGCAAGATCTGTACAAGCGCTCGCGCTCCGAGGGCTTTGGCGTCGAGGTCAAGCGGCGCATCATGACGGGCACTTATGTGCTGTCGGCCGGCTACTACGATGCGTACTACCTCAAGGCGCAGCGTGTGCGCCGGCTCATCAGCGCCGATTTCGAGCGCGCCTTCGGCGAGGTCGATCTGCTGGTGGGACCGACCACGCCCACGGTGGCCTTCGCGCTCGGGGCGAAGACCGCCGATCCGATCACCATGTATCTGAACGACATCTACACCATCAGCGCGAATCTGGCCGGCCTGCCGGCGATGTCCATCCCCTGTGGGTTCGCCGGCGGGCTGCCGGCCGGGTTGCAGATCATCGGGCCGCACTTTGCCGAACAGCGGCTGCTGCATGCGGCACACCGCTACCAGCTCGAGACGGACTGGCATCTGCGCATCCCGGAGCAGTACGCATGAGCGCTTGGGAAACGGTCATCGGGCTGGAGATCCACGCCCAACTCGCCACGCGTTCGAAGATCTTTTCCGGGGCGGCGACCGCCTACGGGGCGGCACCGAACACGCAGGCCTGTCTCGTCGATCTCGGCTATCCGGGGGTGCTGCCGGTGCTGAACGCCGAGGCGGTGCGCATGGCCGTGCGCTTCGGGCTCGCGATCGGCGCGCGCATCGCGCGCCAGTCGGTCTTCGCACGCAAAAACTACTTTTATCCGGATCTGCCCAAGGGCTATCAGATCAGCCAGTACGAGTTGCCGATCGTGGCGGCCGGGTCGATCGACATCGTGCTCGAGGACGGCTCGGTCAAGCGGATCGGTGTGACCCGCGCACATCTGGAAGAGGATGCGGGCAAGTCGTTGCACGAAGGGCTCGGGGCACTGACCGGCATCGATCTGAACCGCGCCGGCACGCCGCTGATCGAGATCGTCTCGGAGCCGGAGATGCGCTCGGCGAAAGAGGCGGTCGCCTACATGAAGAAGGTGCACACCCTGGTGCGCTACCTGGAGATCTGCGACGGCAACATGCAGGAAGGCTCCTTTCGCTGCGATGCGAACGTCTCGGTGCGGCCGGTGGGATCGGACCAGTTCGGCACGCGTGCCGAGATCAAGAATATCAACTCCTTCCGCTACGTCGAAAAGGCGATCCAGTACGAGGCGGCCCGCCAGGTCGAGCTCATCGAGTCCGGGGGCAAGGTGATTCAGGAGACGCGCCTGTACGACCCCGAGAAGGGCGAGACGCGCTCGATGCGCTCGAAGGAGGAGGCGAACGACTATCGCTACTTCCCGGATCCGGACTTGCTGCCACTTCAGCTCGATGAGGCCGAGATCGAGGCGATCCGGGCGGGACTACCGGAATTGCCCGATGCCAAGGCGAGCCGGTTCGTCAGTCAGTATGGCTTGTCGGCGTATGACGCCGGGGTGTTGACGGCGAGCCGCGATCTGGCCGATTACTACGAAGCGGTGGTGCGTGCCGCTCCGCAACAGCCGAAGCTCGCCGCCAACTGGGTCATGGGCGATCTGGCGGCCGTGCTCAACAAGGAAGCGCTCGAAATCGGCTCGGGGAGAATGCCGGCCGATCGCCTCGCTGGCCTGCTGGTGCGTATTGCCGATCAGACCCTCTCGGGTAAGCTCGCCAAAGAGGTGTTCGAGTCGATGTGGGCGAGCGCAGAGAGCGCCGATGCCATCATCGAGGCGAAGGGACTGAAGCAGATCACCGACACCTCGGCCATCGAGCAGGCGATCGAGGCCGTCATGGCCAAGAATCCGGCCCAGCTCGCCGAGTACCGCGCCGGCAAGGACAAGCTCTTCGGCTTTTTCGTCGGTCAGGTCATGAAGGCGACTCAGGGCAAGGCGAATCCGGCGCAGTTGAACGAACTGTTGAAGCGCAAGCTCTCCGGTTGAGTCGCAGGGGCGAATGCCCCATGCTGCGCCCATGGATGCTGATCTCGGACACGATACGGTTCGTCGCTTTCTGGTCGATGCGCAGCCGGTGCGAGGGCACTGGGTGCGCCTCGGCAGCGCGTGGCGCGAGCTGCGCGCCAACGGCGAGTACCCGCCGCCAGTGCGGGCCCTGCTCGGCGAAGCGGTCGCGGCCTCCGTGCTGCTCGCTGCGACATTGAAGTTCCGGGGGCGCCTGACACTGCAGATTCAGGGCTCCGGTGCGGTGAAGCTGCTGGTGGCCCAGTGCACGCACGAGTTCGGGGTCCGGGCGGTTGCGCACTACGATGAGTCCCTGGCGGCGACGATCGGTGGCGAGGCCTGCGTGGGCGAGGCGTTTCGGGCGCTTGCCGGTGAGGGCGGCCGGTTCACGGTCACCATCGAAGCGGACGAGCGCAACCTGCGCTATCAGGGCATCGTGCCGGTTGCCGGCGACTCGCTGGCGCAGTCGCTGGAGGAGTACTTCAATGCCTCGGAGCAGCTGCCCACCCGCGTGCAGCTGGCCGCGGATGCCGAGGGGTGCGCCGGCCTGCTCCTGCAGAAATTGCCGCAGACCGCGCAGCATGCGGACACCGATGCATTGTGGCGCTCGGTGCAGCTCGGGATGGGGCGGCTCAGCCCCGAGGCGTTGCTGCGTGAGAGCATCGAGGCGCAGGTCGGGACGGTGCTTCCCGAATACGATGTGCGCCTGTTTCGCGGCGCGCCGGTAGCGTTCGAATGTCGCTGCGGCGAGGGGCGGGTCACATCGCTGCTGCGTGCGTTGGGCGCCGCCGAGGTGAAAGAAATTCTGGCCGAAGAAGGGGCGGTCACGGTGACCTGCGAATTCTGCCGTCGTCCCTATCGTTTCGATGCCGAGGCAGTCGAGGCGCTGTTCACCGACAGCGGCGCGAGTGACGTCTCGCCGCTGATTCACTGAGGCCGCGCGAGCGGAGCGATTCGTCAGCCCTCCCTCCCGGCCATACTGGGGCGCTGGCTCGGCAGTCGACAGACCGTCCGGTAAAGGACTTCCCATCTTCAAGGCTGGTACTGAAGCAGCCGCTCTGCTATCCTATGTTTAAAGATTTGTGCAATTCTTAAAAAATAGATGTCTTCACTTCCGAATGTCCTGCTCTGGTTGCGGGCTACGGCAGAGCCGACGCGACTGCGGCTGCTGGCCTTGTGCGCAGCGCGGGACCTGAGCGTTTCGGATCTGGCGCACGTCTTGGGCCAGAGCGAGCCACGGGTTTCCCGACATCTGCGCATCTTGACCGAGGCTGGCTTGGTCGAGCGTCTGCGCCAGGGGCAATGGGTGCACTACCGCCTGACACGTGCCACCGCGGCGGCCGAGTTCGCACAAGGACTGCTCGCGCAGCTTGATCGTGCCGATCAGGCGTTGACGCAGGATCTGCAGCGTGCTGGCGGCTCCACCGTTGCTGCGGCTGGACAGACGGCCTCGCGCCTGGTTCGCGAGCTGCGCGCCGTGTGCGAGGCAGAACTTGCCAAGCGACCGGCGTCGATGCTGTGGGTCGGTCTCGAGCATCCGGAGCTGCTGTGGAGCGTGGCTAGGCTCGGTATCGCGTGTACGGCGATCGCGCATTCGCGGCGCGCCGCACAGGCGGCTCGCGCGCTGCTCGAGCGGGACCGCTTGAACTGCCGGATCGTGCAGGCCGCGAGCAGCGAGCGGTTGGCTGCGGTGGACCTGCAACGCCTGGCGGGCCCATTTGAGGCGGTGCTCATCGATCATCTCGCGGCGACAGACCCGATCGGGCCGACGGCGCTCGCGACGGTGCGCGAGGCCCTGCATCCTGACGGGCGGCTGTGGCTGCTCGAGCGTTACCAGACCAGTCAAGCCGAGCGCGTCGTCGAGCATCCGATCGCACGGTTGCGCCGCCGTCTGGCCGAGGCGGGCTTTGACTGCCAGCGCATCCGGCCCATAGAGGCCGATGGCCAGCATGTGCTGGCCGCTTCGGCCGTGCTGCGCCACGGCAGCCTGCCCCTGAGCCGTACCGGTTGAGGGTGATACCCGTTGCGGCGGTTTGCCGCGCACGCCAGAGGGAACAGACTGTGATCAACGTTTCATTCGAATTCTTCCCGCCGGCCGAAGCGGCCATGGAAGCGACGCTGTGGCGCTCCATCGAGCGTCTCGCTCCGCTGCAGCCTCGGTTTGTGTCCGTGACCTATGGGGCGGATGGATCGACCCGCTCGCTCACCCAACAGTTGGTCAGCCGCATCCGGCGCGATAGCGCCCTCATCGGTGCACCGCATCTGACCTGCGTCGGCGCGAGCCGCGGGGAAATCCTCGATCTCGCTCGGCAATACTGGCAGCAGGGCATTCGCCACATCGTCGCGCTGCGCGGGGATCCTCCGCAGGGTGCGGCAGGCTACGCGCCGCACCCCGATGGCTTCCCCTATGCGGCCGATCTGGTGGCGGGGCTGCGCCGGGTCGGGGATTTCGAGCTCTCCGTGGCCGCCTATCCCGAGACGCATCCCGAGGCGCCATCGCCGCAGTTCGATCTGGACAATCTCAAGCGCAAAGTCGATGCGGGCGCGAGCCGTGCGATCACGCAATTCTTCTTCGACACCTCGGTCTTCTTGCGTTTTCGCGACCGCTGCGCGTCGGCCGGAATCGGCGTGCCCATCGTGCCCGGTATCCTGCCGATCACCCGCTTCGAGCAGGTGCGGCGCTTCGCGGCGCGCTGCGGGACGAGCATCCCGCCATGGCTGCACGAGCGCTTCGCCGACCTTGAGGACGATCCGGAAACGCGCCGCCTGATCGCCGCGAGCGTCGCCATCGAGCAGGTCAAAATGCTCGAACGCCACGGCGTATGCGACTTTCATTTCTACACGCTCAATCGCGCGGAACTCACCTACGCGATTTGCCGTACGCTCGGACTGCGGCCCGCCGCGCCGGTGCGCTCCTGCGCGGACCGCGCGCATGCGGCTGGGGAGTTGCAGTGAAGGGTTGCCAACACGCCGCTCAGCCCGTTGGACTGCACGAGCACCCGCCGGCCAGCACGCCTCGGCCGAGCGCGGAGCGTGCGCCGGCTCTCCCGTTCGCCGTCGAGCCGCCGGATGAGGCTGCGCGTGCCGAGCGTATCGGCCGGCTGCGGCGGCTGCTCGAGGAACGCGTGGTCCTGCTCGATGGGGCCATGGGCACCATGGTGCAGCGGGAACGGCTGGCGGAGTCGGCATTCCGTGCCGAGCGCTTCGCGGATCACGGCCGTGATCTCAAGGGCAACAACGACATCCTGACGCTCACCCGCCCGCAGCTCATCGCCGATATTCACCGTGCCTATCTGGAGGCCGGCGCCGACATCATTGAGACCAACACCTTCAACTCGAACGCGGTGTCGCAGGCCGATTACGGCACGCAGGCGCTCGTTGCGGAGCTGAACTACCGGGCGGCCCGTCTGGCGCGCGCGAGCGCCGATGAATTCACCGCCGCGGCCGGCCGGCCGGCATTCGTTGCCGGTGCACTCGGCCCGACCAGTCGCATGAGTTCGCTGTCGCCGGACGTCAACGACCCGGGCTTTCGCAGCGTCACCTTCGATGAACTCGTCGCGACCTACCGGGAGGCCGCGCGCGCGCTGCTTGCCGGCGGAGTCGATCTGCTGCTCATCGAGACCGTGATCGACACGCTGAACGCCAAAGCGGCGATTTTCGCCGCGCTCGAGCTGTTTCAGCACAGTCGGGTCGAAGTGCCGGTGATTGTTTCCGGCACCATCACGGATGCCTCGGGGCGGATTCTCTCCGGTCAGACTCCGGAGGCGTTCTGGCATTCGATTCGTCATGCGCGGCCGCTCGCGGTGGGCTTCAACTGCGCCCTCGGCGGCCGTCAGCTGCGCCCGTTCATCGAAGAGCTGAGCCGTTTGTGCGACACGCGCATCTGTGCGTATCCCAACGCGGGTCTGCCGAACGCCTTCGGCGAATACGACGAGCAGGCTGGCGAAACCGCCGAGATCATCGGTGAATACGCCGCCGCGGGTCTTATCAATATCGTCGGCGGCTGCTGCGGCACGACGCCTGAGCACATTCGCCTGATCCGCGCGGCGGTCGGCCCGCAGCGTCCGCGCAAGATACCGACTGTGCCGGTCAAATGCCGCCTCTCCGGGCTCGAGCCACTCGCCATTGACTCCGAATCGCTGTTCGTCAATGTCGGGGAGCGTACCAATGTCACCGGCTCGGCGCGCTTTCGCAAGCTCATCGAGGCGGGGGACTACAGCGCCGCGCTCGAAGTCGCGCGCCAGCAGGTCCTCAGCGGCGCGCAGGTGATCGACGTCAACATGGACGAAGGGATGCTCGATTCCGAAGCGGCGATGGTGCGCTTTTTGAACCTCGTCGCCGCCGAACCGGACATTGCACGAGTACCGGTGATGCTCGATTCCTCGAAGTGGACGGTGCTCGAGGCGGGACTGAAGTGCCTGCAGGGCAAGGGCATCGTGAACTCCATCAGCCTCAAAGAGGGCGAGCAGCCGTTTCTCGAGCATGCCCGCGCGGTGCACCGCTATGGCGCGGCGGTCGTGGTGATGGCGTTCGATGAGCAGGGGCAGGCCGACTCGATCGAGCGGCGCGTGGCGATTTGCCTGCGCGCCTACCGGTTGCTCACCGAGCAAGTCGGCTTTCCGCCCGAAGACATCATCTTTGACCCGAACATCTTTGCGGTGGCCACGGGCATCGAGGAGCACAACGGTTACGCACTGGCGTTCATCGAGGCAACTCGCCGGCTGAAGGAGGAGTTGCCGCACGTGATGGTGAGCGGTGGGGTGAGCAACGTGAGCTTCTCCTTCCGCGGTAACGATCCGGTGCGCGAGGCGATGCACTCGGTCTTTCTCTATCATGCCATCCAGGCCGGCATGGACATGGGCATCGTCAACGCCGGCCAGCTCGGCATCTACGCCGAGCTGGCCCCGGAGCTGCGCGATGCCGTCGAGGACGTCATACTCAACAGACGAGAGGATGCCACCGAGCGGCTGCTCGCGATCGCCGAGCGCTACAAGGCCGGTGGCGGCGCGAAGCGCAAGGAGGATCTGCAATGGCGCGAGCTGCCGGTGGGTAAGCGTCTGGAGCATGCGCTGGTCAAGGGCATCGATGATTTCATCGTCGAGGATACCGAGGCGGCTCGCCTCGCCGCAGCGCATCCGCTGCAGGTCATCGAAGGACCGCTGATGGACGGGATGAACATCGTCGGGGACCTGTTCGGCGCCGGTAAGATGTTCCTGCCGCAGGTGGTCAAGAGCGCGCGCGTCATGAAGCGCGCAGTGGCGCACCTGGTGCCGTTCATCGAGCAGACCAAGGCGGCCGGCGCGCGTCGTACGAACGGCCGCATCGTCATGGCCACCGTCAAGGGCGATGTGCATGACATCGGCAAGAACATCGTCGGGGTGGTGCTGCAGTGCAATAACTTCGAAGTGCTCGACCTCGGCGTGATGGTGCCCTGTGAGCGCATTCTCGAGACTGCGCGGCGCGAGAACGCCGATTACATCGGGCTGTCCGGACTGATCACGCCCTCGCTCGATGAGATGGTGCACGTTGCCCGCGAGATGCAACGCCAGGACTTCAATGTGCCGTTGCTGATCGGCGGGGCTACCACCTCGCCAGCGCATACTTCGGTCAAGATCGCCCCCGAGTACCGCTCGGCCGTGGTGTACGTCAAGGACGCCTCGCGGTCGGTCAACGTGTGCCAGACGCTCGCCAATCCCGAGTCACGTCCTCAGTTTCTCCGCAAGATCGATGCCGAGCACGAGCAGCGCCGCGCGCAGCATGCCGGACGCAAAGTGAAGGCTCCGGCGCTGCAGCTGAGCGAGGCGCGCGCCAACCGACAGCGCATCGATTGGGCGAGCTATGCCGCACCCGTGCCGCGATTCCCGGGGGTGCGCCGCTTCGCCGACTATCCACTCGCCGAGCTGCTCGGCTACATCGACTGGATGCCGTTCTTCAATGCCTGGGAGTTCGCAGGCCAATTCCCCGATCTGCTCACCGATCCGACGGTGGGCGAGGCGGCGAGCAACCTGTATGCCGATGCGCGGCGCCTGCTCGATCGCATCGTCGCGGAGCGCTGGCTCAAGGCGCAGGCGGTGGTGGGCATATTCCCCGCCAACGCGCAGGGCGATGACGTTGAGATCTACGCCGATGAGCAGCGGCGCGCGCCGCTCCTGACGCTGTCGTTTCTGCGTCAGCAGAAAGCCAAGCCGGCGGGGCAGCCGCACCTGTCGCTGGCGGATTTCATTGCACCGAAGTCGAGCGGTGTGCGCGATTACATCGGCGCGTTCGCAGTGACCGCCGGAGTGGGCATCGAGCCGCACGTCGAGCGTTTCGAGCGTGCCCATGATGATTACTCGGCCATCATTCTCAAGGCGCTCGCCGATCGGCTGGCCGAAGCAGCGGCGGAACATTTCCACGAGCGGGTTCGGCGCGAGCTGTGGGGGTACGCGGCGGGCGAGGAGATGACCAACGAACAGCTGGTCCGCGAGGCATACCGCGGCATCCGTCCTGCGCCGGGTTATCCGGCCTGTCCAGATCACAGCGAGAAGGTCAAGCTATGGCAGCTGCTCGATGTCGAGCGCAACACCGGCATTCAGCTCACTGAGAGCTACGCGATGTATCCCACAGCCGCAGTGAGCGGCTGGTATTTCGCGCACCCCGAAGCCCACTACTTCGCCGTCGGCAAGATCGACCGCGACCAGGTGCAGGACTACGCGCAGCGCAAGGACAGCAGTCTCGAGCAGACCGAGCGCTGGCTCGGTCCCAGTCTCGGCTACGACGTCTGAGCGTGCCGGCGGCGCGGCGCTTCAGTCGCCGCGCGCGAGCTGGCGCAACTCCAGATCGGCGAACACGGTGAGCAGCATGGCCGTGGAGAAAATCAATGCCATCGCGCCGTCGGCCAGCACGACGGCAGCCATGACCGCGCGCGCAGCCGCCTGGGCGCGGCCGGCATCGGGCAGTATCATTGCCACCATGACCGCCGTGAACAGATAAACGGCGATGATGATGCAGGAGCCGACTGCGTAGAGCAGCGCGGTGCGTCCCCAGTGGCCGCGAATCAGGCGCAGGCTGTACGCGAGACTCTCCAGTACCCCCTTGCCGGCGAGCATGCGGGCGGGCAGGGCGAGCGAGAGTCCGACGGACAGATAGACCGTCGGCAACAGCATCACGCCCAAGCCGATGGAGCGGTAGGGTTCGGCCAGGGTGAGGGGCGGGGCGATCAGCACCAGCAGCAGCGCTCCGACGATCAGGCAGATCGCAGCAATTGCCGGGGTCTGCTTCAATGCCTCGAGCAGATCGCTCACTCCGGGAGGTCGGCCGGCGGCCACGGACGCTTGGCGCAGGAGCATCGCCATCCACAGGACGACGAACAGCAGGGAGCCGACCGTGTAGAGGGTGACCCATACCGGGTCATTGAGGTCGCGGGGTGCGGGCAGCTGACCGCGAGCCAGATCATAGAGGGTGGAGAGCTGGCCGAAGAGGATGGCCATGGAGGCGTAGGGCAGGCATTTCGGCAGGGTGATCCGGAAGATCTTCAAGCTCGCATCGAGCAATTCTGCGAAAGTGCGCGGACGTGCGGGCGGATAGAGTGTCGTGGCCATCAGCCAATCATAACTGTCTCATGACTCGAATCGCCATTCAGTCCGCTGCGAAGACCCTTGGTGCACTGTGCGATGCGGCAGCGCAGCGCCTGCGCGCCGCTGCGCTGCGTGACGCCAGTCCGCAGCTCGACGCCGAAGTGCTGCTCGCCGAGGCGCTGGGCGTGACGCGCGCGCGCATCCGTTCCCACCCCGAGGATGGCGTGGATGCCGAGCGCGCCGGCCGCTTCCTCGAATTGATCGAACGGCGAGCCAGCGGTGAGCCGGTTGCCTATCTGCTCGGTCGCAAAGGGTTCTGGACACTCGAGCTGGCGGTGAGTCCGGCGGTGCTCGTGCCGCGCCCCGAGACCGAACTGCTGATCGAGCGCGCATTGCTGCTGCGCGGCGCTGCGCAGGGGCGGATTGCAGATCTCGGTACCGGTTCGGGAGCGATTGCAATCGCGCTCGCCACCGAACGCCCGAGCTGGCAGATTGTCGCCACGGATCTGTCTGCCGAGGCCCTCGCCGTCGCCCGGGCCAACGCCGCGGCGCTCGCCGGCGGGCGCATCGCTTTTGCGCTTGGCAGCTGGTGCGAGGCGCTGCCCGCCGGTCCGTTCGACCTGCTGATCAGCAATCCACCGTACGTTGCTGCGAACGATCCGGCCCTCGAGGCGCTCGGCCATGAGCCTCGCCTGGCACTGACGCCCGGCGCCGATGCGCTCGCCTGCCTGCGCACGATCATTCACGCCGCGCCCGCACATCTGGCGCCCGGCGGCTGGCTGCTGCTCGAGCACGGCGCGACACAGGGACCGGCCGTGGCGGGCGAGCTTGCCGAGCGGGGCTTTGTTACAGTGCGCACGCACCGCGATCTGGCGGGGCGTGCGCGCATGACGGAGGGCCAATGGCCGACAAATCGCTGATTCGATTCGAGACCTCTCATGGCGGCTTCACGGTGGAGCTTTATCCTGAGGAGGCGCCGCTGACCGTGGAGAATTTTCTCACCTACGTGGATGAGGAATTCTTCGACGGCACGATCTTCCATCGCATCGTGCCGGGGTTCGTGATTCAAGGCGGCGGGCTCGATGCGGAATTCCGCAACCGGCAGACGCGCGAGCCGATTCGCAACGAGGCGAAGAATGGCCTGAAGAACTTGCGCGGCACATTGTCGATGGCCCGCACCAGCGTCATCGACAGCGCCACCTCGCAGTTCTTCGTCAACCTTGCCGATAATGCCTTCCTCGATCACAGCGCGCGCGACTTCGGCTACGCAGTATTCGGCCGGGTGAGCGAAGGCATGCCGACGATCGATGCCATTGCTGGGGTCGCTACCGGGCGACGTAAGGGCTACCAGGATGCGCCCCTGGAGGACGTGGTGATCGTCTCGGCGCGGCGGCTGTGAGCGGCGCGGCAAAGTACTTGCACGCGCCGTGATCGTCAGACGCGCTTGAGCAATTTGCCGTGCAGACGCGCCGAGCCGGTGCGCAGCCGCGCTGCGCGCAGTCGGGCGTGCGCGGGCCGATCCGCCCCGCGCACGCCAGGGCGGCTCACCGCGCGGCGCTGCGGCCTCGCCCCGGACTGATCGATAGCGGACCATGGCAAAGAGCCGGTGGGGATCTTGGTTGCGCCGGATGCTGCTCAGGGCGGCGCTGGCCTGGCTCGCGCTCACCGTGCTGCCGGTGCTGGCGTTGCGCTGGGTGCCGCCGCTCACCAGCGCCTTCATGCTCGAGGCGAAGTGGCGCGCGCTGCACGCCGGACAGCGGGCCTACCGGACCGACTACCGCTGGGTGGCCTATGGGCGGATCTCACCGCTGGCGGGTCTTGCCGCGGTCGCCTCCGAGGATCAGACCTTCCCGTTCAACCACGGCTTTGATTTTCGCGCCATCGATCAGGCCATCCGCACCGCCGAGCGCGGCGGGCGGCTGCGCGGGGCGAGCACCATCACGCAGCAGGTGGCGAAGAACTTGTTTCTGTGGGACGGACGGAGCTGGATCCGCAAGGGGATCGAAGCGTATTTGACGGTGCTGATCGATGTGTTGTGGCCGAAACAGCGAGTGCTCGAGGTCTACCTCAACATCGCGCAGTTCGGGCACGGCATTTTCGGCGTGCAAGCTGCCTCGGAGCGGTATTTTCATGAGCCTGCGGTGCGCCTGAGCGCCCCGCAGGCGGCGCTGCTCGCCGCGGTGCTGCCCGATCCGGTGCACTGGCACGTGGCCGATCCCTCGCGGTTCGTGCGCTGGCGGCAGAGTTGGCTGCTGCATCAGATGCAGGACCTCGGCGGGCCGGCGTACCTGAAAGCGCGCACCCCGCCGCGCTAAGTGCTCCGCTCAGGCCTCGATTTCGGCGAGCAGTTCGGCCTGGTGCTCGTGCGCGAGTGCATCGAGCAGTTCGTCGAGTTCGCCGTTCATGATCTGTGCCAGCTTGTACAGCGTGAGATTGATGCGGTGATCGGTGACCCGGCCTTGCGGAAAGTTGTACGTGCGGATCCGCTCGGAGCGATCGCCGCTGCCGACCTGCAGGCGGCGGGATTGTGCTTGGGCGCTCGCCTGCTTTTCCTGTTCCGCGGCGAGCAGTCGCGCCTGCAGCAGGGCGAGCGCGCGTGAGCGGTTCTTGTGCTGCGAGCGCTCATCCTGGCACTCCACCACGATTCCGCTCGGCAGATGCGTAATGCGTACCGCCGAGTCGGTCTTGTTCACGTGCTGGCCGCCGGCACCTGAGGAGCGGTAGGTGTCGATGCGCAGGTCCGCCGGATTGATCTCAATGCTCGAGATGGCGTCGAGCTCGGGCAGAATGGCCACCGTGCAGGCCGAGGTGTGAATGCGTCCCTGCGCCTCGGTGGCCGGTACGCGTTGCACCCGGTGCGTGCCAGACTCGAACTTCAGGCGCGAGAAGGCGCCGTGCCCGACGATGCGACTGATGATCTCCTTGTAGCCCCCGTGCTCGCCCGGATTGTCGCTGAGCACCTCGACCGCAAAGCCCTTGGCCTCTGCATAGCGCGCGTACATCCGGAACAAGTCTCCGGCGAACAGCGCCGCCTCGTCGCCACCGGTGCCGGCGCGGATCTCGAGGAAGATGTTCTTCTCGTCGCGCGGATCTTCCGGCAGCAGCAGTGCGTTCAGGCCCGCTTCGCTTGCCGTCAGTGCCGCGCTCAGGCGGCTCTGCTCCTCCGCGCCGAGGGCACGCATGTCCGCCTCGGCATCCGCGAGCATCTCGCGCGCAGCCGCCAGGTCGTGCTCGAGCGCGCGGTAGGCATCCAGCTGCTGCGCCAGCGGCTGCAGTCGGGCATATTCGACCGACAGCTCCCGGAATTGCACCGAGCCGCCGTCGAGGTCGGGGGAGGCGAGCAGCCGTCCGACTTCCTCGAAGCGGTCGTGAAGCTTCTCAAGCCGTTGGCGGATGGAGTCCTTCATGGTTCAGGATCTGTCGGGGCGCGGCATTCTCCGGGATCGCCGCCTGCCCGACAAGGCGCCCTCGACGCAGTCGGCAGGCCGAGCTGCGATATAGTGCCGCCCATGCCGATCCATGCCGCCTCCAGGGCGCGAGCCGTACGCCATATCGCTGCGCCTGGCGCGCTCGCTGTCCTCACCGCCCTTGCGCTCAGCGCCTGCCAGAGCGTTCCGGTGCCGCCGGCGCCGATCACCGCATGGAGCGTCAGGCGCCCGCTGCTGCAGGCACTGCAGCGATTTCAGCTGAGCGGCCGGGTAGCCGTTGCAGTCGGTCAGCAGGGATTCAATGCCGACCTGCGCTGGGCGCAGCGCGGCACGCGAACCCGGATGGTGCTGAGCGGGCCGTTCGGCGCGGGTGCGACCGAGGTGAGCGACGCGGGCGGAGCCCTCAGCGTTCTCACCGCAAGAGGTCAGCACCTTGGCAATACCGCTGCGCGTGCGGTGCTCGAGCGACAGCTCGGGTTCGATCCGCCACTCGCGAGCCTGCGCTACTGGATCCTTGGAGTGCCTGATCCGTCACTGCCGGCGAGCCTCACGGTCGATGCGAGCCAGCGTCTCTCGCGGCTCAAGCAGGCGGGGTGGTCGATTGAGTATCGCGCCTACACTCCGGTCGGGGTCGAGTGGCTGCCGAGGCTGCTCACCGTGAAGCGGGCGGCAGTGCGACTGCGCATGGTGGTGGACGCATGGCATCTGCAATGAGTGCGCCAGAGAGCCTCTGGCCGGCCCCCGCGAAGCTCAATCTGTTCCTGCACGTGACCGGCCGGCGGGCCGATGGCTACCACGAGCTGCAAACGCTGTTCCAAATCATCGACTTGTGCGATACGGTGGCGATCGCGGTGCGCGCGGATGGGCAGATCGATCGACCGGCCGGTCCGCCCGAGGTGCCCGCCGAGCAGGACCTGACGGTACGCGCCGCGCGGGCGCTGCAGTCGGCTACCGGGGTGCGGCTTGGGGCCTCGATCCGGGTCGTCAAGCGTATCCCCATCGGCGGGGGCCTGGGCGGAGGAAGCACCGACGCGGCCACGACCCTGCTTGCGCTCAACCGCCTGTGGGGTTGCGGGCTGCCACTCGATGCACTCGCCGAGCTCGGGTTGCCGCTCGGCGCGGATGTGCCTGTATTCGTTAGAGGTTTTACGGCGTGGGCGGAGGGCGTGGGCGAACGGCTGGAGCCGGTCACGTTGCCGGAGCGCTGGTTCGTCGTGCTGCGGCCGGGCGTCAGCGTGCCGACTCGGGACGTGTTCCAGAGCCCTGAATTGACACGAAATTCCCCCGTCATCACAATACGCGCCTTTTTCGAGTCGGGTGGACGCAATGACTGTGAGCCAGTGGTGCGCGCCAGATGGCCGGAAGTGGCCGAGGCGCTCGACTGGCTGGCGCACTATGCGCCGGCTCGCCTGACCGGGACCGGCTCGTGTCTGTTCGCTTCGGTGGCGAGCCGTGGTGAGGCCGAGCAGATTGCGGCGCGCGTTCCGTCGAGGTGGCGCAGTTTCGTCGCTCGGGGAGTGAACGTCTCCCCGCTGCATGCGCTGCTCGCGCAAAATTGAGGTGGCGCGACGGCGCCGGCATACCCGGCGGGATGGCCGGATCGCAGTCTGGTCAGCCGCACGGAGGGCGCAGCACGCACTCAATGGTGCGCGCGAGCGGTGAGATGGTGTTTGTTTTGCTGGGGTGTCGCCAAGTGGTAAGGCAGCGGGTTTTGATCCCGCCATTCGGAGGTTCGAATCCTTCCACCCCAGCCAGATCCTTGTGGACGGCAGTGAGCCGCGGCGCTGTGACTTGTATCTAATGTAGCGTATTCATGAGCACGAGCGATGTGCTGGCTCTGTTTGCCGGCAATGCCAATCCGGGGCTCGCGACCGACATCGCGCGCCATTTGCAGACGCGGCTTGGGCGAGCCTATGTCGGCCGATTCAGCGACGGGGAAATCAACGTCGAGCTGATGGAGAATGTGCGCGGCCGCGACGTGTTCATCCTGCAGCCGACCTGTCCGCCGACCAACGACATGCTCATGGAGCTGTTGGTGATGGTAGACGCCTGCCGGCGCGCCTCGGCGGCTCGCATCACTGCGGTGGTGCCGTATTTCGGCTATGCGCGTCAGGACCGACGGCCACGCGCCACCCGTTCGGCGATCACCGCCCGGCTGGTCGCCAACATGTTGTCGATCGCGGGGGTCAACCGGCTGCTGACGATCGATCTGCACGCGGATCAGATTCAGGGATTCTTTGACATCCCGGTCGACAACGTGTACGCCTCGCCGGTTTTGCTGGGTGACGCCTGGAAGCAGGCCTACCATAACGTGGTGATCGTATCTCCTGACGTCGGTGGCGTCGTGCGCGCGCGCGCGTTCGCCAAACGTCTCGACGATGCGGACCTCGCCATCATCGACAAGCGCCGGCCTCGCCCGAACGAGTCGAAGGTAATGAACATCATCGGCGACATCCGCGGCAAGGTGTGCGTGCTGGTCGACGACATGATCGACACGGCTGGCACCCTTTGTCAGGCCGCCAAGGCACTGAAGGAGGAGGGTGCGGTCAAAGTGGTGGCCTACATCACCCACGCCGTGCTTTCGGGTGAGGCGGTGAATCGCATCTCGACCTCGGTACTTGATGAGTTGGTCGTCACAGACACCATTCCATTGTCGGACGCTGCACGTGCATGCAAGCGCATCCGTCAGCTGTCGGTTGCTGCGCTGCTCGCCGAGACGATCCGCCGCATTCGCGACGAGGAGTCGGTCAGCTCGCTGTATGTGGATTGACGCGTCGCCCGTGCGGGCGACGTGCTGCTTTTTTCCGGTGCGTCTTGGCCTGGTCGCGGGTCAGGGCGCGTTGTCATCGTAGCTTGGAGAGTATCATGCGTATTGGATTCAACTTCAGCGCGGAGCCGCGTGAGATGCAAGGCAAAGGTGCGAGCCGCCGCCTGCGTCGCACTGGCAAGGTTCCCGCCATTTTGTACGGCGGTCATAACGAGGCCGAATCGCTTGCAGTCGAGCATCACAAACTGCTTCTCGTGATCGAAGACGAGCGGTTCTATTCCTCGATTGTGCAGCTGCAGATCGGTGATCGCGCGCAACCGGCGATCGTCAAGGACGTGCAGATGCATCCGGCCAAGAACCAGGTGGTGCATCTCGATCTGCAGCGTGTGGTGGAAAATGAGCCGATCCGGCTGCACTTGCCGATCCACTTCAAGGGCGAGGCCGCGAGTCCCGGCGTGAAGACTCAAGGCGGGGTGGTATCCCACATGATGGCCGACGTGGAAATCACCTGCCTGCCGAAGGATCTGCCGGAGTTCCTGGAACTCGACCTCTCGGAGATGAACATCAACGAGACGAAGTTCCTGGCGGACATTCCCCTGCCCTCCGGTGTGACCATCCCGCATCTGGCACATCGCAATGCGCCGGTCGTCTCGATCCACAGCCCACGCGTTGCCGAGCCCGAGCCGACGGCCGAGGCCGCGGCTGCGACGCCGGCCGAGGGTGCTGCGCCAGCGGGTGCCGCCGGTGCGGCTCCTGCCGCAGCGGAAGCTGGCAAGGGCGAAGCGAAAAAGGAAGGCGGCAAGAAGTAACCGCCCGCGATGTCGGGAACGCCGATCAGGCTCGTGGTGGGGCTCGGTAATCCGGGCCCCACCTATGCCCGCACCCGGCACAACGCCGGCTTTGGGTTCATCGACGAACTGGCCCGTCGGGCTGGCGCGAGCCTGCGCGCGGAATCCCGCCACCAGGGCGAACTGGCGCGCGCGCGCATCGCCGAGCAGGAACTGTGGTTGCTCAAGCCCATGACCTACATGAACCTGAGCGGCACCGCGGTGCAGAGCTTGGCATCGTTCTACAAGATCTCGGCCGAAGCGGTGTTGGTGGCGCACGATGAACTCGATTTCCCGCCAGGTCTGGTCCGTCTGAAGCACGGCGGCGGGGCCGGGGGCCACAATGGCCTGCGCGACATCATGGCCAAGATCGGCGAGTCATTCTGGCGCCTGCGCATCGGGATTGGGCACCCGGGTGAGCGCGACGCCGTGTTGAATTACGTGCTCGGCCGGCCGATGGCAGCCGAGTCAGGTCTGATCGAGGATGCGCTCAGCGCGGCCGCCGATGTGTTGCCGGTGATGCTGACCGAGGGCGCACAGAAGGCGATGAATCAGCTGCATTCACGGACCGCTCCGGCATCGGCCGGCCGGCCTGCTTGATCCACGATACCTCAGGAGTTTGAGACATGGCTATCCGCTGCGGCATCGTGGGATTGCCGAATGTTGGCAAGTCGACGCTGTTCAATGCGCTTACCCAGGCGCAGAACGCTGCGGCGGCCAATTATCCGTTCTGCACTATTGATCCGAATGTGGGCATGGTGCCGGTGCCGGATGTGCGCCTCGCTGCATTGTCGGAAATCGTCCATCCCGAGCGTATCGTACCGGCCACCGTCGAATTCGTGGATATTGCGGGGCTCGTGGCTGGCGCCTCCAAGGGCGAGGGGCTCGGAAATCAGTTTCTCTCGCACATTCGCGAAGTCGATGCGATTGCACACGTGGTTCGGTGCTTTGAGAGTTCGGACATCGTGCACGTTGCCGGCAAGGTCGATCCCCTGAGCGACATCGAGGTGATTGATACCGAGCTGGCGCTTGCAGATCTCGCGACGGTGGACAAGGGCCTGGATCGGGCTGCAAAAGCGGCCAAGAGCGGCGACAAGGAAGCGCTACGCAAGAAGGCGCTGCTCGAGCGGGTGAAAGCGCACCTCGATCAGGTTAAGCCGGTACGGGCGATGCCCCTCTCCCCTGAGGAGGCGCGCGATCTGCGCGAACTGCAGTTGCTGACGGCGAAGCCCGTGATGTACGTCGCGAACGTAGCTGAAGGGGGCTTCGCACACAACCGTTTGCTCACGGCGGTGGAGCAGCGCGCGGAGGCTGAAGGGGCGGTTACGGTGGCGGTCTGCGCGGCCATCGAAGCGGAGATCGCGCAGCTGGATGCGGCCGACCGGGCCGGCTTTCTGGCGGAACTTGGCCTTCAGGAGCCGGGACTCGATCGGGTGATTCGCGCTGGCTACCGATTGCTCGGACTACAGACCTACTTTACGGCGGGCGAGAAAGAGGTCCGGGCCTGGACGGTATCGGTCGGGGCAACCGCACCGCAGGCCGCGGGAGTCATCCACACGGATTTCGAGCGCGGATTTATACGAGCTGAGGTCATCGGATATGCTGATTTCATTGCTTGCCGGGGAGAGGCCGGAGCCCGTGAAGCAGGCAAATTGCGCTTGGAAGGCAAGGATTACGTGATGCATGAAGGGGACGTGGTCCACTTCCGCTTCAATGTCTAGCGGTTGACACTGCCGCCATCCCCCGCCGACAATGCGCCCCCCTTCAGCAGGACGGTCGCAGCGGCACCCGGGGCGACGTCATGGGACCCGTGGAAAGGTAGCTCAGCTGGTTAGAGCACGGCACTCATAATGCCGGGGTCGAGGGTTCGAGTCCCTCCCTTTCCACCAATCAAATCAAAAAGATACGGCGTCGCCTCTGAAACGCTGCTCTCAGGTAAGCGCATCGTAAGCGCAAGAATCGGCTGAT